>CAYOHP010000183.1:0-11382 GCA_964403795.1 uncultured bacterium
GGAAAGGCGATCCCTTGAAGCACGAGTTCGATCCCGCGGCAGTGGTCGGCGCCCTCCGTCGCGCCTTCCCCTACATGCGCAACTACCAGGGCAAGACCTTCCTCCTGAAGGCCGGGGGCGAGGTCTTCGAGACCGCCGAGTCGACCCGGCAGTTGATGGAACAGGTCGGGGTGCTGCACCGGGTCGGGATCCGGGTCGTCCTGGTGCACGGCGGTGGCATCCAGGCGACCACCCTGGCCCGCGAGCTCGGGATCGAGGTCCGCATGGTCGAGGGGCGGAGGGTCACCGACGCCCGCACCCGGGACGTCGCAACCATGGTGCTGAACGGCACCGTGAACACCAGCATCGTGGCGAGCTGCCGCGACCTCGGCATCCCCGCCCTCGGCCTCTCCGGGGTCGACGCCGGGTTGATCCAGGCCAGGAAGCGGCCGCCCCGCCGGACCGGCGACGGCGAGAAGGTCGACTACGGTTACGTCGGCGATATCGTGTCCGTCGACACCCGGCTGCTCAGGACCGTGCTCGAGGGCGGTTTCGTCCCGATCGTGAGCCCCCTCTCGGCCGACGACGAGGGCGTGATCCTCAACATCAACGCCGACGTGGTGGCCGCCCGCCTGGCCCGGGAGCTCGGGGCCGAGAAGCTGGTCATGCTGACGGGCGCCCGGGGCATCCTCAGGGACGCCTCGGATCCCGCCTCGCTCGTCTCCTACACCGACGCCGCCGGTCTCGAGGGCCTCGACGAGGCGGGAGCCTTCAAGGACGGGATGCTCCCCAAGGCCGACGCCATCCGGGACGCCCTTCGGGGTGGGGTACGTCGGGTCCACGTGATCTCCCACAAGCTGCCGGACAGCCTGCTCATCGAGGTGTTCACCAACGAGGGCTGCGGGACCATGGTGGTCGCCGACATGAGCCAGCTCACCACCGCCGAGGCCACCCCCGGGACCGTGGAGGACGAGGCTCCTTGAACCCCGTGCCCGGTTCCGGACCCGGCGCCGCTGCCTCGTCCGAGGCCGCCGCCCTGGGCGAGCTCGAAGCGAGGACCCTGGCACTCCACCGGGAGCTGGTGGCGATCCCCAGCATCTCGCATCAGGAGGCCGAGATCGCCGATCGGATCTCGGGGATCCTCCGCGACCTGGGAGCCCGGGTCGAGCGGGTCGGGGACAACGTGCTCGCCTTCGCGGGGAAGGGCCCTCGTCTCCTCTACAACTCGCACTTCGACACGGTGCCGGCCGGCGATCGCTGGACCCGCGACCCCTGGCAGCCGGTGGTCGAGGACGGCAAGGTCTACGGCCTGGGATCGAACGACGCCAAGGCCTCGGTGGCGGCCATGATCCATGCCTTCACCCGGGTCCTCGCCGGCGACGGGCCCGTCGAGCTCTGCCTCATGCTGGTCCCCGACGAGGAGACCGGCGGCAAGGGGACCGAGATCGCCTGGCCCTGGCTGCTCGAGCGGGGCTGGATCCCCGAGGGAGTGGTGGTAGGCGAGCCCACCGGGCTCGATGTCGCCACCGCCCAGAAGGGGATGCTGGTCCTGGAGCTGGTGGTGCAGGGCGACTCGTGCCACAGCGCCAACGCCCGGTCGCTGGGTGCCCGCAATGCCCTGCGCGGCATGGCGCACGACCTGGTCGCCCTCGATGGTGTCGATCTCGGCAGCGCCCACCCGGACCTCGGCTCGACCACCATGGAGCCCACCGTGGCCTCGGCGGGGAAGGCGCGCAACCAGCTCCCCGAGACGGCCCGTTGCTTCCTCGACCTGCGGACCGTCCCGGGACTGGGCCATGACGCGCTGATCGCCCGGCTCTCAGGTGCCGTCACCCAGGGCGAGTTGAAGGTGGTCTCCAAGCGCCTCGAACCCAGCCAGACGCCTCCCGGCGCCACCATCCTGGAGGCCTGCCGCCGGGCCCGGGGCGAGGCGCGCTTCTACGGGTCTGCCACCATGTCCGACCTGGTCTGGTTCCGGGACATCCCGTCGGTCAAGGTCGGACCCGGCCGGACCGAGCGCTCCCACACTCCCGACGAGTTCGTGCTCGAGTCCGAGGTCCTGGCCGGGGCCCGGTTCTACAGCGACCTGGCCGGGTGCTTCGCCGAGGTGTCCTCGACCGGGGGAGGCGAGCTGCCGTGAGCCGGCTCTGGGACAAGGGCGGCGCCCTGGACCGCCTGGTGCACCGTTTCACGGTCGGGGACGACCCGATCCATGACGCACGCCTGGTCCGCCATGACGCGGTCGCTTCGGCGGCCCATGCCCGCATGCTGGCGGCCCAGGGGTACCTCTCGGCCGGCGACGCGACCCGACTGGCCGAGGCCCTGGACGAGATCGCTGCCTCGCACGACCGGGGCGAATGGACCATCTCCCCCGAGGAGGAGGACTGCCACACCGCCCTGGAGAACCGTCTGGTGGCCCGCCTGGGCGAGCTCGGCAAGCGCATCCACCTGGGCCGGAGCCGCAACGACCAGGTGCTGGCGGCGCTCCGCCTCATGTTGCGTCACGAGGTAGAGGTGCTGGCGGCGGGCGCCCGCTCGGTGGCCGACGGTCTCGACGCCCTGGGGGCCCGCCACCGCGATCTGCCCATCCCCGGGTACACCCATACCCAGAGGGCGATGCCGTCGTCGGTGGCGCTCTGGGCCGGCGGGTTCGCCTCCGCCATCCGCGACGACGCCGAAGGTCTGGAGGCCTGCCGGCGCCGCCTGTCGTGCTCGCCGCTCGGATCCGCGGCCGGGTACGGCACGCCGGGCCTGGCGCTCGATCCTGCCCTCACCGCCCGGGAGCTCGGCTTCGCGTCGGTACAGTCCCCCGTGACCGCGGTCCAGATCTCCCGCGGCAAGGCCGAGGCCGAGGTCGTCTTCGCCCTGGCCTTGCTGGCCCAGGACCTGGGCCGGCTGGCGGCCGACCTGGTGCTCTATGCCACCTCCGAGTTCGCCCTGGTGGAACTGCCCGACGCCTTCACCACGGGATCCTCGATCATGCCCCAGAAGCGCAATCCCGACGTCTTCGAGCTGCTCCGGGCCCGCTCCGCCGAGCTGCCGGGCAACCTGGTCCAGATCCTGGGGATCACCGGGAAGCTCGGGTCCGGCTACCACCGTGACCTCCAGCTCCTGAAGGCTCCCCTCTTCCGTTCCCTGGACGCGGCCCGCGACATGCTCGCGGTCACCGACCGGGCGCTGCCCGGGATCCGGTTCCGGGAGGCGCGCTGCCGGTCGCTGGCGGCCGACCCGGCCCTCCACGCCACCGAACGGGCCTTCCGCCTGGTGGCCGACCATGGTCTCGCCTTCCGCGATGCCTACCGCCAGGTGGCCGAGGAGCTCGCCCGCGACCGGGCCGCAGAGGCGCCTTCCCCTGCAGAGGATCCGGCTCCCCCCGAACCCGACCGATCGACCCGACCTTCCCGGCGGCGCCCGCGCCCCGGCCGGCGTACCTGAGAGGAACCCTTGTCGTCTTCCCCGTCCTTCGAGAGCCTCGGGCTTTCCAAACCGATCCTGAAGGCCCTCGCGGAGTCCGGCTACCAGACTCCCACCCCGGTCCAGGCCCGCACCATCCCGCTGCTGCTCGAGGAGCGCGACGTGCTCGCCTGCGCCCAGACGGGTACCGGCAAGACCGCGGCCTTCTCGCTGCCCATCCTCCAGATCCTCGGGGAGAACCCGGCTCCCTCCGGGGCCCGTTGGCTCTCCGCCCTGGTGCTGACACCGACCCGGGAGCTGGCGGCCCAGATCGGCGAGAGCCTGGCGACCTACGGCAAGCACGTGGATGTCCGCCACTCGGTGATCTTCGGCGGGGTGGGCGAGCGGGCCCAGATCGACGAGCTCCGGCGCGGCATCGACGTCCTGGTCGCCACCCCGGGTCGCCTGCTCGACCTGATGGGACGCGGCTACGTGGACCTCTCGGAGATCGAGTTCTTCGTGCTCGACGAGGCCGACCGGATGCTCGACATGGGCTTCCTCCCCGACGTCCGGAAGGTGCTCGCCAAGCTCCCCAAGGACCGCCAGAACCTGCTCTTCTCGGCCACCATGCCAGAGCCTGTGGTACAGCTGGCCAGGAGCTTCCTCAAGGATCCGGTGCGGGTCGAGGTCACTCCCGAGGCGCCGACCGTGGAGAAGATCACCCAGTCGCTCCGCTTCGTGGCGCGGGACGAGAAGACCGATCTCCTGGTCGAGCTGCTCAGGGGAGAAGGGGTGACCCGCTCGATCGTCTTCACCCGGACCAAGCACGGCGCCAACCGGCTCTCCCAGAAGCTGTCCCGGGCCGGGATCCGCTCCGAGGCGATCCATGGCAACAAGTCCCAGAATGCCCGGACCCGGGCCCTCGAGGACTTCGTGGAGGGCCGGATCCCGGTCCTGGTGGCCACCGACCTCGCCTCCCGCGGGCTCGACGTGGAGGACGTGAGCCACGTCTTCAACTTCGACCTCCCCAACGAGCCCGAGGTCTACGTCCACCGCATCGGACGCACCGCCCGGGCCGGGCGTGAGGGCATCGCCATCTCGCTCTGCGACGAGACCGAGTCCGACTACCTCGACGCCATCGAGGCCCTGATCCGGTTCCCGATCCCGGTGGTCGAGGACCACGCCTGGCACAGCGCCCGGGCCGCATCGCGCCCCCCTCCCCCCAAGCGCGGCGGAGGCGGGGGAGGGCGCGGCGGTGGGGGCGGGGGCCGGCGCGGCGGCGGGGGTGGCCGCGGCGGGGGACGCCATGGCGGGGGCAGCGGCGGTCGCGGCCACTCCCGCCCCCGGGGTCGTCCCTCGGCTCGCTGATCGAAGGTCCCCCGGGACCCGGAGGCCGCCTGGCTTGGTACCATCGGGACCGACCGGGCAGCGGCCGGCCTCCAGCCGTCGGCGCTCCCGGTCCATCCCGGAGGCCCTCCCATGAGTTCGTCGCCCATCGTCGAGTGCGTCCCCAACTTCAGCGAGGGCCGGGACCGTTCCGTCCTCGACGCGATCTCTGCCCAGGTCGAGTCGGTCGACGGCGTCCGTCTCCTCGACGTCGACCCGGGCGCTGCCACCCACCGCACCGTGTTCACCTTCGCGGGTCCCCCGGAGGCCGTGGTGGAGGCCGCGGTGCGGGCCGCCCGGGCCGGCTGCGAGCGGATCGACATGCGCCGCCACAAGGGTGCCCACCCCCGCTTCGGGGCGCTCGACGTCTGTCCGCTGGTCCCGATCTCCGGGATCACCCTGGAGGAGGCGGCCGAGTGGGCGAGGAGGCTCGGACGCCGGCTCGCGGACGAGCTCGGCCTCACCATCTTCCTCTACGAGGCCGCCGCCTCCCGGCCGGGACGGAAGAACCTCGCCGACATCCGGGCCGGGGAGTACGAGGGCCTGCCCGCCAAGCTGGCCGACCCCGAGTGGACGCCCGACTTCGGACCGTCGGCCTTCAACCCGCGCTCCGGCGCCACGGTGGTGGGGGCCCGGAACTTCCTGGTCGCCTACAACGTGAACCTGAATACCACCTCGGTGCGGAGGGCCAACGCGGTCGCCTTCGATGTCCGGGAGCAGGGACGGGTCACCAAGCACGAGGTCGAGGGCGAGACCCGGAGCGTGCGACAGCCAGGGACGCTCCAGGGCGTCAAGGCGATCGGTTGGTTCATCGAGGAGTACGGCATCGCCCAGATCTCCATGAACCTGACCGACCTGGGCAGGACCCGCCTGCACGAGGCCTTCGACGAGGTCTCCCGGGCGGCACTCGCCCGGGGGATCCGGGTCACCGGCTCGGAACTGGTGGGACTGGTGCCGCTCCAGGCCATGCTCGAGGCGGGTCGGCACTACCTCCGCCAGCAGCAGCGCTCGCTGGGGGTCCCGGACCGGGAACTGATCCGGATCGCGATCCGGACCATGGGTCTCGACGAGCTCTCGCCGTTCGACCCGGAGAAGAAGATCGTCGAGTACGCCCTGCGGCGGCCCGGGGAGGACCGGCTCGCCTCCCTCACCCTGACCGGGTTCGTCGAGGAGACCGCCAGCGAGTCGCCGGCGCCCGGGGGCGGCTCGGTAGCGGCGGCCCTGGGCGCCATGGGCGCCGCTCTGGGGACCATGGTGGCCAACCTCTCGTCCCACAAGAAGGGCTGGGACGAGCGCTGGGAGGAGTTCTCCGGCTGGGCCGAGAAGGGCAAGGCGGCCCAGATCGAACTGCTCCGGCTGGTCGACGACGACACCCGGGCCTTCGACGGGATCAAGGCCGCCATGAAGCTCTCCAAGGCGACCCCCGACGAGGTGGCCACCCGTGAGGCGGCGATCACTGCCGCCACCCGGAGGGCCATCGAGGTGCCGCTGCGCGTCATGGAGGTCTCGCTCCGGGCCCTGGAGGTGGCACGGACCATGGCCGGGATCGGGCTCCCGGCTTCGGCCTCGGACGCGGGGGTCGGTGCCCTCTCGGCCCGGGCCGCGGTCGCCGGCGCCTACCTGAACGTCCGCATCAATGCCAAGGACTTCCCCGACCGCGCCCAGGTTGCGGCATGGCTCGACCGGGCCGCGGCCATCGACCGGGAGGCCGAGGCCGGCCTCCGGGCGACGCTGGAGCTGCTCGAGCGGAACCTGGCGCCGGGCACCTGACGGACGGCACGCGGCACCCTGCCCGAGGCCGAGCCCGCCCCGGCTCCCTCACCCCGGCCGGGCCGTGAACAGGAACTCGCGGTTCTCGAGGTGGGAGACCTTGCCCACCTTGACCCCCGCCGGGTTGTGGATCCCGATCCGTGCGCCCACGTAGCGTCTGGCCTCGAAGCCCCGTACCTCGACCCGTGCCGTCCCCCCCCAGAGCGTCCCGAGGTCGGCCTCGATCTCGGAGGGAGCCAGGTGTCCCTCGTCGCTCATCGACACCACCACGACCCGAGCCCTGAGGCCGGCCAGCAGGGCCCGGAAGGCGGTGCGGCAGCCGCGCTTCGAGTTGAAGGCGCTGCGCCGGGTCCGGCAGTCGACGCGCTTTCGCGCCACTCCGTAGACCTCGGGCCGATCCCAGCGGACCAGGGTCTCCCAGACGTGGTAGTTCCCCAGGTAGGAGTGCTGGTTGTACGGCGGGTCCAGGTAGGCGAGGTCGACCTCGGCACCGGCCGCGGCTTCGACCGCATCGAGGCAGGTGACGTCGGCCCGCCCGTGGGGCGAGCGCGGCAGCAATTCGGGAACCCGGAGTTCGAGGGCATTCCCGGCCCGCGACGCCCAGCGCTTCAGGTACGCCATCTGGACGCCCGTGGTGGAGTCGACCCGATCGGCGGCGCAGAGCAGGCTGGTCAGCACCACCGCCTCGAGATCCGGTTCCAGGGCCTTGGCCGCGATCGCATCCCGGATCGCCTCGATCCGTTCCCCGTTCTCGGGACGGAAGTAGCGCGCCGCCACGCAGTAGTTCTCCGTGAACCATCCGGGCCGTCCCGGCAGCCGGGAGAGTTCCCCGAGCAGGCGCTCCACCCGACGCAGGAACGCGGGCGTCCGATCGGCCCCCACCAGGCCGCGGGCCAGGGTGGCCGCATAGGCGTTGTGGTCGTTGGCGATCACCCGGTAGCCGGCACGCTTCAGGGCGGCCGCCACCCGGGCGGTCCCCGAGAAGGGGTCGAGTACGCTCCGCACGCCGTCGATGCCCGCGACCGTCTCCAGGATGGCAGGGACCAGGAGCCGTTTGGAGCCCAGGTACTTGATCATCGGATCCTCGCCGGGGATCCAGGGCAGGAACCGGTGCTCGGCGAGCCCCTGTCAGTCGCACCCATGCAGGGTCCAGCAGGCGTCGAGGAACCCGGGCAGTGCCTCCCCGGAGACCCGGGCGACGATCCGGAGCGCCCCGCAGAGGCGCTTCCTGGCCTCGTCCACGGCCGCCGCGACGCCGGTGGCCCCGGCCCTCCCCTCGGCGAGCGAGAGTTCCAGCTCACGGCGCGACGAACCGAGGCTGCGCGCCAGGATCTCGCGCACCTTGTCGTCGAGCCCGGCGAGGCACCCGACCTCCTCGGCCTCGGGGCCGATGGCCAGGGGCGCCACGGCTTCCCGGATCGTCGCCTCGTCCAGGTCCCGCCCGGCCTCGGTGCACTCGTCGAACGCCTCGATCAGGGTGGCCAACGCGAAGAATCCCTGGGCCACCGTCACCGCGTCGATCCGCATCTCCCCGGGAACCGTCATGACCCTCCCGCCCGGCTCCCGGGACCGAGCACCCCGGGGTCGTCCACATCCACGCTGACCGCTCCCATGAGCAGGTCCCTGACCTGGCAGAACTCGGGGTCGAGACCCCGGGCCTCGCTCCTTCGCTCGGCGCCCAGCAGCACGGGGTGGCCATGCTTGCCGCGCACCCTGGGTTTCGCCGCCGCCCCCTCCGAGGCCCTGAGGCCCTCGACCAGCTTCGCATAGGTGAGCCCGGCGGCCGCCGGTCGCGCCGCCAGGGCCAGGAAGACCGGCCCCGGCAGGCGGTCGCCGAGGGCTTCCAGTCCGAGCTGGAACGACCCGAGCATCCCGGGGGCCGGACCCTTCAGGAGGTCGCTCGCCTGGACGGTGACGACCTCGAGGCTGCCCCGGAGGCGCAGTTCCGGCACCGGCGCGCCCTCGGCCACCACCAGGATCTGGAGGGCCACGCCCGCCTTGCGGGCTGCCATCAGCCCCCCGGTCCACTCCCAGACCGAATACCCGGGCTTGGCACCCACCCAGACCACCGGCGGCAGGACCGGCTTCACGCCAGTCCTGCCCGGGACCAGAGAGCCCGGGCCTGGGCCCGTCCGGTGGCCGCCACCTCGGACTCGTCGGCGGTGACCAGGCGTCCCTGGTCCACCACCACCCGCCCCCCCACCACCGTGTACCAAGCCCGGTGGTCGAAGCCGGTGAAGACCAGGGCCGCCACCGGGTCCAGTCCGGAGCCGGCGAAGGAGAGCCCGTCCACCCGGAAGACCGCCAGGTCGGCGCACTTCCCGGGCTCGATCGAGCCGAGCTGGTCGAGGCGACCGAGGACCCTCGCCCCTCCCCGGGTGGCCAGCGCCAGGGCTCCCCGGGCCGTGATCGCCTGGGCCGTTCCCACGTGCCGGTGGGAGAGCAGGCAGTTTCGGGCCTCGCCCAGCATGTCGGAGCTGTCGTTGGAGGCGCTGCCGTCGACCCCCAGACCCACCGGGACATCGGCGGCCAGGAGGCGCGCCAACGGCAAGGTGCCGGAGGCGAGCCGCATGTTGGAGGTCGGGCAGTGGGCGATGCCGGTGCCCCGTCGCCCCATCTCCACGACCTCGCGATCCGAGAAGTGGATCCCGTGGGCGTACCAGACGTCCGGCCCGACCCAGCCGACCTCCTCCATGAACTCGAAGGGCCGCTTCTTGTGGACCCGGAGGCAGTACACCTCCTCGTCGGCGGTCTCGCAGAGGTGGGTGTGGAGGCGCAGGCCATGGCGCCGGGCCAGTTCGGCGGTCTCCCGCATCAGCCGGGGGCTGACCGAGAACGGTGCGCAAGGTGCCAGGCCGATCCGCGTCATGGAGCGCGCGGATGCGTCATGCCAGCGGGCGATCACCCGCTCGCAATCGGCCAGGATGGTGTCCTCGTCCTGGCAGATCCCGTCGGGTGCCAGGCCGCCCCCCGAGACCCCGACGCTCATCGAGCCGCGGGTCGGGTGGAACCGGATCCCGAGTTCGCGGGCGGCGGCCACGGTGCGGTCGAGCAGCTCGGGCTCGGCGGCGCGGGGGAAGAGATAGTGGTGGTCGGCAGCGCTGGTGCAGCCAGTCAGGAGCAGCTCGGCGAGACCCACCCGGGCGGCCGCCGCCACGCTCTCCCCGTCATGGTGGGCCCAGATCGGGTAGTGGTTGACCAGCCACTCGAAGAGCTTCTCGTCCTGGGCCACCGGGGTCGCCCGGGTGGCGGTCTGGAAGAGGTGGTGGTGGGTGTTCACCAGCCCCGGGAGCACCACCGTTCCCCGGCAATCGAGGACCTCTGCCCCCGGGGGCGCCGCGAGCCCGACGCCTACCGCGACGATCCCGTCTCCCGCGCAGAGCACGTCGGCCCCGGCGAGCTCCCGGCCGGAACCGTCCATGGTGAAGACCCGCTCCGCGTTCCGGAGCAGCAGGCTCACTTCCGCCTCCTGGCCGCGGCCGGTCCCGGGGCCTTGCCGCCCGCCTCGCCCAGGACCGTGATCGACGGGGAGGTCCGGGCATCGACCGCCCGTTGGGTGAGGCGTCTCCCTCCGGCCAGCCCCGCCAGCCACCGGCGGAGCGCCTCCTTGGGCTCGATCCCGAGGCCCTGCTTCGCCACGCCCTCGCCCTTGAACCAGCCGGCCATGAACTCGTCGCAGGCCACCGCGTACTTCCGGGCGGGATCGAAGGGTGCGCCCCCGATCTCGGCCGTGACGAACTCCAGGTCCCCGCCGGCAGCCCTGGCCGTGACCCGGGCACCGGCGTAGGACATGCGGCCCCGCAGCGAGACACCTCGCTCCAGCACCGGAGCCAAGACCTTGCCGGGGACCTCGATGCGGAACACCTCGCCCCCGAAGGGGCTCACCGCATGCAGCGAGCCGGCGGTGATCCACCCGTCCGTGGCGTAGACCCCGGCCCGGGTCCCGGGATGGTAGGCGAGGCCGAGGTCGGCAGCCTTCCCCTCCCCGGAGGCCGCCGCCACGAAGGCGCTCGCCATGGCCTGGCCGATCACCGAGTGGTGTCCCGGGTCATGACGCAGTCGATGCGGCAATCTCACACCCGGGTCGGCCTCGACGATCCGTTCGCCTTCCATGCGGGCGGCGGCGGCCATCTCGGCGCGGTAGCGGCGCGTCATGCCGCGGTCCGGCGGGATGCGCCGGGCATCGAGGACCACCCGCTCGGTCACCGGCCGCCCCGGCCGTCCGTGCTCGTCGAGCGGCACCCGGACGATCCCCAGCTTGACCCCGTAGTGGTCGGCCTGGACCACCCAGGTATCGTCGTCGGCCGGATACGACTCGTCCCGGTGGCTGTGCCCGTCGACCACCAGGTCGACGTTCAGGCCCGGATCGGAATCGTCCAGGGCGGCGAGCGCCGCCCGCTTCTTGGGGTCGCGACCGAAACCCATGTGGGTCACCGCGATCACGTAGTCCGCCTGGGCCCGCATCTCCGGCAGCAACCGCTTCAGGATCGTGAGGTCGTCCTCCACCGTCCATCCATGGGTCCCGTCGCCATGGGCCGCCTGGAGCGCTCCCCCGGTCACGAGCCCGATCACGGCCACCCGGAGGCCCGCGACCGGGAACACCCGCCAGGGCTGGACACCCCGGGGTCGCGCCCCGTGGTAGGCGACGTTGGCCGTCAACACCGGGACCTTGCCCTCGAGGATCCCCAGGAACCGCATCAAGGGCTCGTGCCCATGATCCCAGGCGTGGTTGCCGAAGACCGTCGCCGAGAGGCCGAGCCGTGGATCGGCCAGCATCCTCGCCACCACCTCGCCCTGGGTGGCACGGTCGTAGAGGGTCCCGCTCGCCCAGTCGCCGGCGTCCAGGAAGAGCAC
>CAYOHP010000184.1:0-11114 GCA_964403795.1 uncultured bacterium
AGCTGCTCCTCCAGGAACTCCCGGCGCTGCTGATAGATCATGAGCCCGGTCCCGGCCAGCACCAGGACCACCAGGGCCGACCACCAGAGGATGAGCTGGGCCTTGATCCCCACCCGACGCGAGGGCGGACTCCAGGCCCGCTCGGCAGGAGTCGCAGGGGACTCCCCCGGCGGCATGACCGGCCCCTCGGAGACCGGCACCAGGGCTTTGTCGGCGGCCATCCCTCCGACTGTACCCCGGAGGCCATCCTGCCTCTACCGGCCGGCCGGGGGCTCCTCGGAATAGGGCAGGAATCGCTCCACACCGCCGAAGATGGCCTGTTCCTCGGGCCGGATCTCGAGGCCGAGGAAGGCTGCCACGATCCTCTCCTTGCGACGGCTGGGAAGGTCGGCGCGGACCACGATGGGTTCGTTGGGGATCCTGCCGGTGCGGGCCAGGGCCATGAGTTCGGCCTGACGGGTGGGCTCGTTCTTGAAGGTCTCCTCGATGGCCTGGTCGTAGACCGCCCCGGCGTCCATCTTCCCGAAGTAGACCGAGAGGACGACGTTGTCGTGCTTGCCCAGGAAGTCGGGTCTACCCGATTCCCGGGTCACGAAGTCCCCGGGCACCTTGAGGCCCGAGGCCTCGAGCAAGGCCTTGGGCGCCACGTATCCCGAGGAGGAGTGGGGGTCCACGAAGGCGAAGCGGCGCCCCTTCAGGTCGGAGAGCGCCATGAAGCCGGAATCGGCCCGGCAGACCACCACGCCCTCGTACCAGGTCCGGCCGTTGCGGCTCGGGACCGCCAGGGCCTCGACCGGGCGCTTGCGACGCACCGCGTCCCGGTAGACGTCCGTCCCCAGCCAGGCGGCGTCGACCTTGCCGGCCAGCAGCAGATCGAGGACCCCGTCGTAGCTCGGTGCCAGCACCATGGTGACGCGGTCGACTCCCAGCCCGCTCGCCAGGCGCCCGATCAGGCCCTCGTTGCTGCGCACCACCTCGGTCGCCGTGAGGAAGGGGATCCGCCCGAGGAAGAACACCCGTTCCTCGGGAATGGCCGTGTCCGGCCCCTGCGCCGGCGGTGCCTGGGGCGGCGGCGGCGGCGAACCGCAGCCCCCGCTCCACCCGAGTACCAGGAACGCCGCCACTGCGGCGGCCAGGCGCCAGGGCAGGAGCATCCGGGCGATCCTATCCAACGGCAGCCAACTCCATGATCCGCTTCAGGGCCTGCTGGGCCGCCAGGCGGACGTCCTTGTTCTGGTCCTTCTGGGCGTGCTTCAGGGCCACCGAGGCGCTGATGTCGCCGATCTCGCCGAGCGCCACCGCCGCCTTCTCGCGGACCTCGAAATCGCGATCGTCGAGCAGGTGGATGAGGGGAACGACGGCCTTCGTCTCGCGGAGGATCCCGAGCACCCTGGCGGCGTTGGCCCGCATGTCCTTGTTGCGGTGTCCGAAGGCCTCGAGCAGCAGGGCATAGAGGCGAGCCGACGGGGACTCCGAGAGGACCGCCACGGCGGCCTGCTGGATCGGCTCCTCCTCGCTCCCGAGGCAGTCGACCTTGACCGGCAGGGCCTCGTCGCCCATCGCCAGGAGCGTCTTCCTCGACTCGGTCTTCACCCACAGGTCGTGGTCATGCATGGACCGGAGCAGCGAGGGCACGGCCTCCACGTCACCGATCCGACCCAGGGCGCGCACCGCCGCCTGCCGGACCTCCGAACTGATGTCCTGGAGCATCTGCATCAGGGGCTTCACCGCGGCGCGGTCCCCCAGCTTCCCCAGGGTCCCGACGATCGAGTGCCGGACTTCGGAGGACTCGTCCTTCAAGCCGGCCAGCAGGATCGGCACCACCCGCTTGTCCCGGATCGAGCCCAGGGCCTTGGCGGCGGCCCCCCGGACCTCCGCCACCCGGTCCTGCAGGGCCGTCCCCAGGACCGGGATGGAGCGGTCGTCGGGCAGCGTCAGGAGTGCCTCGACGGCACGCTTGCGGACGGCCGAGCTCACGTCCTTGACGGCCTTGGCCAGCGCCTCGAAGGCCTGGTTCGAGCCGATCTTCTCGAGGGCTCCGAGGGCCGAGAGGCGAACCTCCTCGTCGGCGTCCCGGGTGAGTTCCGCCAGCTTCCCCAGGGCCCTGGGATCCTGGAGGATCCCGAGCACATGGGCACAGCGGGCCCGCACCGTGGCGGAAGCGGTCGCCACCGCCGTGAGCACCCGGTCGACGGTGACCTTGAGCGGGATGCGCCGGAGCACCCGGCCCAGGAACCCGGCCGGGATCCCCGAGTCCTCCCGCTTCAGGATTTCGATCAGGGCGGTGATCGAGGCTTCCTTCTGGACGTGGCCGAGGGTCCGGACCAGCCAGAGTCGGGTGTCGCCCTCGGCCTTCACCAGCCTGGCCAGTACCTGCTTGACGGTGTCGGCCAGGTTGAGCTCGCCCAGCGTCGAGGCGGCCGCCGACCGGACTCCCTCGAGCGCCTCCCGGTTGACCAGCACGATCCCGGCGTCGGGGAAGTTGCGGAGGCGGGCCGCGTCCTCGGCGGTACAGGTCTCCTCCAGGATGTCGAGGAGGAGCTCCACGGCCGCGGGCATGTCCTGCCTCCCGAGGGCGGTGGCGATCCGGTACCGGATCCAGGCGTAGCCCTCCTTCATCAGGGTGGAGATGCGTCCCCCGTCCATGAGCTTGCGGTCGATCGCCACCAGCGCCTCGGCGATGCGGACGGCAGTATCCCGGGGTGCGTCGTCGAAGACCTCCAGCAACGGGTTGATCCCCCGGATGTCCCCGATGGAACCCAGCACCCTGACGACCTTGACCACCAGCGAGGCCTCGTCCTGGTGTTCGTAGAGGGCACTCACCAGGGAGCCGACCGCGGGCGTCCCGATCGACTCGAGCCCGTCGATGGCGGCATCCGAGACCCCGCTGTCGGCGTCCTCCAGGAGCCTGAGCAGGAGCGGAAGGGTCTCCTCGGTGCCGATCGACCCGAGCGACCGCGCCACGGCCTGGCGGACGGCCTCGTCGGGATCCCCCACCAGCCTCTGGAGGTGCGAGACCGAGGCCGGATCCTGGAGCGCACCGATCCCCTCCACGGCGTGCTTCCGGACCACCACGTCGGCGTCCTGGAGCAGCTCCTCGAGCGGGGAAAGCGCCTCCGGGACCTTGAGCTTGGCCAGGGCCTCCGCGACCGGGACCTTGAGCGCCTCCCGCCCTCCCTCGAGCAGCCCCACCAGGGCGCTGACCGCGGACCCGTCCCCGAGCTCGCCCAGGGTCCGGATGCCGGCGACCTGGACCGCGTAGGTGG
Source organism: uncultured bacterium (assembly GCA_964403795.1). Lineage (GTDB taxonomy): Bacteria > Muiribacteriota > UBA6191 > CAZXTJ01 > CAYOHP01 > CAYOHP01. The sequence continues at coordinate 3,267 of CAYOHP010000184.1, forward strand.
GGTCGTCCTGGAGCCGGGTGATGATGGGCTGGACCGACTCGGGAGCGCCGATCTTGCCGAGCGAGTGGATCACCTCGACGGCCAGGTCCTCCCGCATGGTCTTCAGCAACCCGAGCAGGGGTCGCACCGCAGCCCGACTCTTCATCCTCCCCAGCGACCGGACCGCGGCCAGGGTGAGCTCGGGGTCCTCGTCCTCGTCCAGGAAGTCGAGGAGGGCACCGGCCCCGTCGGGATCCTCGATCTCGCCCAGCGCCTTGATGGCAGCCTCGCGGACCTCCCGGTCGTTGTCCCTGAGGAGCTGGAGGAGCAGGGGCGTGGCCTCGTCGGAGCCGATCTCCCCCAGGCTCTTGGCGATGATGTAGCGGAGGTCCTTGTCGGCCGCCCCCGAGAGCCCCATCAGGGGCCGTACCGCCTTCTGGTCGCCGATCCGCCCCAGGGCCTCGGCCACCACATAGGCCATGTTCTCGTCGTTCTCGCGCAGGAGCTGGATCAGGGGCTCGGTGGCGGCCCGGTCGGCGATCCGGCCGAGGGCCTCGACGCACAGGTAGCGCAGGTTGCCGCGCTCGGAGGCGAGGGCCTTCAGGAGCGGCTTCACCGCCTCCGGGGAGGCCAGCGAGCCGAGGGCCTCGGCGGCGCACTCCCGGATATCGGGATTGGCGTCGTCGAGGAGCCGCAGGAAGGCCGAGGCCGTCTCCGGGCTCTGGAGCTGCGCCAGACGCTGGACGATCTGGTACCTCCGGTCCTCGTCCCGGGTGGCTTCGAGCTGCTCCAGGAGCCGCTTGGGACTGACCTCTTCGAGGCGGGCGGGAACCGGGGTGAGGGCGGTCGGCATCGACTGCAGGGGCTGGGACCGGCCCAGCAGGGAGGGTGTGGGAGGGGCGGCTCCCACCGTGAGCTCGTCGAGGAAGTCGTCCAGGCTCGAACCGGTCGGAGGTCCGACCTCGCCCGCGTCCAGGACCTCGGATTCGTCCTCGGATCCCTCGGCCGGGATCTCCATGGCACCGATCAGGGCCGCGATCTCGTCGTCGCTGGCGTCGCCGGCAGGGGCTGCCGCCGACCGGCGGGCGGGAGCGCGGACCGGGACCGGTTCCTCGTCCTCGGACTCGGGGGGCGGCGGGCGGGACGCCACCGCCTTGCGGGCGGGCGGCTTGCCGGCCCGGGCCGGGGCGGGAGCTGGCCGCTCCGCCTCGGTCTCGGGGGTGGCCGGGAGGATCCCGTCGAGGTCGAGTTCCTCGAGCGGCGCGGCGGGCGCCCGGGTTCCCTTGCGGGTCGATCCCTTGGCCGCCGGGGAATCGGCCTCGAGCTCGGCCAGGAAGTCGTCGAGGTCATCGCCGCCCTTGGGGGTCACGGCCGCCTTCTTCCCGGAGGCCGGTGCCGAGGCGGAGGGCGAGTCCGACTTCCCGCTCTCGAAGAGCTCGTCGAACTCGTCGAAGCCGGGTACCGACTGGTCGGGCTCCGGCTTCGGTGCCGGGCGACCCGGTGGGGGTTCCTCGAAGACCAGCCCGCTCTCCGCCAGGTCGGGGACCTTGGGCTGGGAGCGCGTCCCACCCTTGGGGGCCGCCGCCTTGCCACTCGGGGGACCCGCCTTGGCGGCGGGTGCCGGAGCGGGCGGTGCCGAGAACAGATCCTCGAAACCGTCCTCGCCGCCGGCGGTCTCGGCCCCGAGGTCGAAGGCCTTGCCGCCTCCTCCGACAGCTGCCTGCTTGCCGGTGGAACCCCGGCTGGAGGCCGAGGGAAGGTCCTCGATCTCGGCCAGCAGGTCCTCCAGGTCGTCCCCGCCCCCTCCGGCTCCTCCGCCGGCCTGGGGAGGCTTGGCCAGACCCTCGAAGCGGGCAAGCTCGACCATCGAATCGTCGCTCAGGTCCTCGTCGCCCTTGACCGGGCCCCTGCTCGGGGGCGGGGCAGGCTTGCGTCCTGCCGGGGCCGCCGGAGCCGGAGCCGGAGCCGTGGCAGCCTCCGCGAATCCCTGGAGCCCGTCGAGATCGAGGATCGAGCGTTGGGCCTGGCCCGAGGCCCCGGGCGGGCCGAAGAGGTCGTCCACGCCGCCGGTCTCCGGCGACCCGAGGTCCAGCCCTCCGGAGTCGCTCACGGAGAGTCCGGAGGACAATCCTGGACCCTTGCCGGAGGCTCCCGCGGCTCCGCCCCCACCGAAGCTGAAGTCCAGGGGGTCCTGGCTGGCGGCGCCACCCGGGAGCTTCACGTCCTCGCTGCGGTTGGGGTCCAGGGCACCGAGGTCGCTGAAACTGAAGTCGTCGGAGGGGCTGCCGGCCATGGAGCCCCATCCCTCGCCACCCGACGGGGGGGGGACGGCTCCCTTGTCGGGCTTCTTGGAACCCGAGGCCAGGGCCGCGAGGTTCCCCTCGAAGTCCGAGAGCATGAGGTCGAGTCCGCCGTCGGGCTTCCCCTTGCCGCCCGCGCCCGGGCCTCCGTCGAGATCGTCGAAGAGGCCCCCGCCGTCCCCGCGGACCTGGTCCATGAGTCCGGAGAAGTCGATGTCGGCGCCGCCCGGCAGGCTGGCCGAGAGGTCCAGGGAGCCGGTCGTGTCCGACCCGAGCCCGCCTCCCTCGATCGGGGTCCCGCACATGATGCAGAACCGGTTCTCCTCGAGGTTCTTGAAGTTGCAGCTGGGACAATTCATGGAAAGGGGCTCCCGATGGAACATCGGTGCGGACGCGGGATTCCCGTAGGGTTCGCGTAAGAACCGGCCGCCCTCGGCCCGGATTGTCCTCCCGATCGGACCCTGTCAGACGACCGGGAGGCCCCTTTCGACCAGGTAGGACTCCACCGCGTGACGGACCTCCCCGGCACCCGACGCCTCGGAGAGCCCCGAGACCAGCTTCTCGAGCTCCCTAGTGTCCAGCCTAGCAGCGAGTTGCCGGATCCGCGGCACGGCGAAGAGGTTCATGGAGAAGTCCCGGATCCCGAGCCCGAGCAGGATCGTGAACCCGACCGGCTCGGCAGGGAGCTCCCCGCAGCAGGACACCGGGATGCCGGCCGCCCGGGCCGCGGCGACCACCGTCCGGATCAGGTCGATCAGGGCCGGAGGCACCCCCGAAAGGTACTCGCTCACCTCGGGGTTCATCCGGTCGGCGGCCATCAGGAACTGCACGAGGTCGTTGGTCCCGATCGAGAAGAAGGCCACCCGGGGAGCGAAGAGGCGCGCCGAGAGTGCCGCCGCGGGGACCTCGACCATCATCCCCGCCCGCAGATCGGGATCGAAGGGCTCGTTGGAGGCGACCAGGTCGCTCGCCACCTCGGAGAGGATCCGGTTGGCCCGCTCCAGGTCCTCCAGGGAGGCGATCATCGGGTACATCAGGTGGACCGGGCCCTCCGCCGAGGCCCTCAGGATGGCCCTGAGCTGGATCCGGAAGGTGGCCTCCTCCCGCATGCACAGCCGGATCGAGCGCAGTCCCATGGCCGGGTTCGGCTCCCGGAGCCTGCCGAAGTAGGGGATGTCCTTGTCCCCGCCGACATCGATGGTCCGGAAGGTGACGAGTTCCCCGGCGGCATCCTGGACGGCGCGGGTATAGGTCCGGAGCTGCGCCTTGAAGGGTGGCGGCCTGGGCTTGCCCATGAACAGGTACTCGGTGCGGAAGAGGCCTACCCCCTCGGCTCCGAAGGCCCGGAGACTGCGGACCTCGGCGCCCAGCGACACGTTGGCCCGCAGATGGACCCGCACCCCGTCCTGGGTCACCAGTTCGGACCGCTCGCCCGCCTCCTGGGCAGGGCGCTCCTCGGGGGGAGCCTGGGCCGCCAGCACGGGTGCGATCGCCTCCAGGGTCGCCTCGCTGGGGTCGACCACCACCTCGCCCGAGCGGTGGTCGAGGATCAGGAGATCGCCGTTGCCCACGGCAGCCAACAATCCGGCTACCCCGACCAGGCAGGGGATCCCCATTCCCCGGGCCATGATCGCGGCGTGGGAGGTGGCAGCCCCGCCTTCCATGACGATCCCTCCGATCGCCACGTGTTCGAGCTGCACGACCGTCGAGGGCGCCAGGTCCCGGGCCACCAGGATGGCGCCTGCGTCGATCCCGTAGAGCTCGTTGGGGTCGCGGCCCAGGAGGTTCCGCCGGATCCGGGAGCCGACGTCCTGGACGTCCGCCTCCCGGGCCCGCATGTAGGCATCGGACATCTCGGCGAAGCGGCGGGCCAGCTGCCCGATCACATGATCGACGGCCCGCACCGCACTCCAGTGCTCGCCCTTCACGCGCTGGAGGACGGACCGCACGAAGGTCGGATCGGCCAGCATCTCGAGCTGGGCCGAGACCACGTTGTCCGCTTCGGGGTTCGAGCTCCTCCCCCGCATGTGTTCGAGCTGATCCCGGCTCTTGGCGAGGGCGGTGTCGAAACGGAGGAGCTCGGTCCTCACGTCGTCGGCCCTCAGGGGCACGGCCTCCCCCTCGCCCACCGGACCGACCACCCGAGCCCGCCCGCGGCCGCTGCGGGGACTGACCGCGACCCCCGACAGCCGTCGTTCGATCGCCATGGGGCGGCCTAGCCCCCCGCCCCGGGGGCGGGTCCGCCGCCGGCCTGGCCCGGGTCCGCTCCGGCCTCGCCCGCCGGCTCCCCGAAGCCCGAGGCGAACAACTGGAGGACCGCCCCGAGGGCTTCTTCCTGGTCCGGCCCTTGGGCCACGACCTCGAGCTCGGCGCCGCACTCCGCCTCGAGCAGCATGAGCCCGAGGATGCTCTTCAGGCTTGCGGAAGTCGTGCCGCGGTGCACGGTGAGCTCGGACCGGAACCGCTTGGCCAGCTCCACGAGCTGGCTGGCGCACTTGGCGTGGATGCCCTTGCGGTTCACGACCTGGACCGCGGCCCGGATCATGACAGTGCGGCTTCCAGGAACCGGCAGAGATCGGCGACCGCGGACTCGGCCTGGCCGCGTTCCTCGGCTTCCGCCATCACCCGGATCTTGGGCTCGGTACCCGAGTAGCGGACCAGCACCCTCCCTCGTCCGGCCAATCCGGTCTCGACCCTCTCGAGCAGCGCGTGCCAGCCCCGGAGCTGGTCCAGGGGCGGTCGGTGGACCACGGTGAGGTTCCGCATCACCTGGGGATACCGATGGAACCCGGAGAGCGCCGCGTCCAAGGCCTGTCCCGGGAACCTGGCCGCCTCGAGTACCGCCAGGGCCGCCTTGAGGCCGTCGCCCGTAGGGCCCAGATCGGTCGCCAGCACGTGGCCCGACGGCTCGGCACCGTAGCGGGCCCCGTGGGCATCCATGGCCAGCTTCACGTTCCGGTCACCGACCAGGGTGCGATACAGGGATATGCCCCGTCCGGCCAGGGCACGGGCCAGGCCCTCGTTGGACATGACCGTTCCCACCACCACGGCGGGGCCTCCGCCGCCGTTCGGTTCCGGACCGGGACCGCCGGCCAGCACGAAGAGCATGTCGTCGCCGTCCAGGACCCGCCCCTCGCGGGTGACGAGCACTACGCGATCCCCGTCGCCGTCGTGAGCGATGCCCAGATCGAGGCGGTCGCACCGGACCCGGTCGACCAGGAGCTCGGGATGGACCGCCCCGCAGTCGCGATTGATGTTGTCCCCGTCGGGAGCACAAGCCACCTCGACCACCTCGGCCCCGAGCCGGCGCAGGGCATCGGGAGTGGTCCGGAAGGCCGCCCCGTGGGCGGCGTCGACCCCGATCCGGAGCCCGGCCAACGAGAGGCTGCGACCGAAGCGGGCGGTTACCGAGGCAAGGTACTCCGCCTCGCCCTCCGGCCAGGGCACGATCCGCCCCGGCCGCACCGCCGGGTCGGCTCCTTCTCCGGGTGTCGCCAAGCGTTCCGAGAGAGCGGCCTCCCATTCGGGATCCAGCTTGTCGCCCCCCGGCCCCATGAGTTTGACGCCGTTCTCGTCGGCCGGATTGTGGCTGGCGGTGATCACCACCCCCACTCCGGAGTCGGTCCTCGGCACCAGGAACGAGACGGCCGGTGTCGGCAGGACCCCCGCGTCCCGTACCTCGACCCCGCCGGAGGCCAGCCCCGCCGACAAGGCCGCCGCCACCATCGGCGAGCTGCGCCGGGGATCCCTGGCCAGCAGCGCCGATCGCGGCAGTCCCCGACCCCGTACCATGGCTGCCACCTCGCGCCCCAGGCGCACCAGGCATTCCGGGGTCATGGGAGCGACGTTGGCGACCCCCCGTACCCCGTCGGTCCCGAACCAGGCGAGCCGGCCGCTCAGGATCCGCCGCCCGGCTCGTCCCCGGCGCCCTCCCCGCGGAGACGCTCCCGGAGCAGCTTGGCGTAGCCGTCCTTGGTCTCCTGGCGAGCCCGCCCCAGCACCAGGGCGTCTTCCCGGGCGCTGCGGGTGACTACCGAGCCGGCGGCCACGAAGGCGCCGTCCCCCAGCGCCAGCGGTGCCACCAAGGTCGCATTGGATCCCACGAACACGCCGGCCCCGATCTCCGTAGGGTGCTTGCGCACACCGTCGTAGTTGCAGGTGATGGTCCCTGCCCCGATGTTGGCCCCTGCACCCACCGTGGCGTCTCCCAGGTAGGCGAGATGATTGGCCTTGGCCCCCGGCCCCAGATCGGTCTTCTTGGTCTCGACGAAGTTCCCGATCCGGGCCCGCTCCCCCAGGCGGGTCCCCTCCCGGAGACGGGCATAGGGACCCACTCGGGTCGACCGTCCCAGCTCGGCACCCTCGAGGTGACAGAACTCGAGGATCTCCACGTCGTCCCCCACCACGGTGTCCCGGAGCACCGAGTAGGCGCCGATCCGGCATGATTCGCCGATCCGGGTGTTCCCGGCCAGGATGGCCCCCGGCTCGACCAGGGTGTCCATACCGATCTGCACGCCGTCCTCGATGTAGGTCGAGCGAGGATCGAGGATGCTGACCCCCCGGCGCATCAGATCGCCCGCCTTCTGGCCGAAGACCCAGGTGCTGGCCGCCGAGAGCTGTACCCGGTCGTTGACACCCTCGAACTCGTCGGCGGGCGCGAGCTCGATGGCCTCCACCCTGGCGCCCTGCTTGAGCAGCACGGTGAAGGCATCGGGCAGGTAGTACTCGCCCTGGTCGTTGGAATTGCCGACCTTGGTCAGCGCCTCCATGAGCTCGTGGGTCCGGGCCGCGTAGATCCCGGTGTTGATCTCCCGGATCACCCGTTGCTCCGGCTGGGCGTCGCGCTCCTCGACGATGCCGCGGAACTGCCCACCCGCATCGCGGAGGATCCGCCCGTAGCCGGTCGGGTCGGGCACCTTGGTCGAGGCGATCACGGCGTCGGCCCCGGACTCCCGCCACCGCACCAGGAACCGCTCCAGCGTCTCGGTCCGAAGGCGCGGCATGTCCCCGCAGAGGATCAGGAGATCGGCGTCGCCCCCCCGCTCCATGGCGGTCCGTCCCTGGAGCACTGCGTGCCCGGTCCCCAGGCGCTCGGCCTGCAGCACCCACTCGATCGGCGGCTGGTTCCCCCCGAAGGTGTGCTCGAAGAGGTCGACCATATCGGAGACGACCACTGCGAGCCGCTCCGGTCCCAGGCCTCGGGCGGCCCCCAGGACCCTCTCCAGCATGGGGATCCCGGCAACCTTGTGCATCACCTTGGGCAGGTGGCTGCGCATGCGGGTGCCCTTGCCGGCTGCCAGCACCAGGACTCGGATCGCCACGGAGCGAACGTAACCCGGGCAGCCACGGGTTGCAAGGTGCGCGGGACCCGGGATTTCCCGGGACCGGGGTCCAGCCGGTACCTTCTACTCGATGGTCCCGCGACGCTTGCATCCCGCTCGACTGGGGAAGGCCGTGACCGGCGCCCTGGTGCTGGTGGCCGCCTGCCCGGCGACCCCGATCACGCCCGGATGGCCGGGCGATCATCGGGAGGAGTTCCAGGGCTACCAGCTGCTCACCCGCCGCTACC
>CAYOHP010000185.1:0-10912 GCA_964403795.1 uncultured bacterium
GAAGGCGACCTGCCTTCCCCTATCGCTGACTCCCCGCTACTCCGAATCCCAGGCCGGGCCGAGGGCGCCGGTGTGCGACCGTCTCCTAGACGCTCTCTCCGCAGAGGTAGCGCTGGAGCAGGCGGTGGAAGAGGTGCACGCCGATCTCCTGGGAAGGTGAGTATCGGCCCCTCCGGTAGAGGCGGGAGCGCACGCCCTGGGCCGTGGTCCGGACCACGGCCTGGTCCTCCCGCTCGGTCTGGTGGACGTCTCCTCCGGCACCCGTCCCCCGTTTCGCGGGGTCCCAGACCCAGGTCCGGTAGACCACCCGGCTGGTTTCCGGCGACACCGGCTCGACCGAGTTGAACGAGAGGCCCCAGGGGTAGAAGTTGAGCAGGGTTCCCGGGAAGAGCCAGAAGTAGAACCCGCCCAGCCGATCGCCCTCGAACGGGTGCCCGGCCGGGAGCCGGGTCTCGAACGCCGTCTCGCCGGGGCGGGCGATCCCGACCTGGAGCGTGGCGTGGTCGAAGGCCTGGTAGCGGTACGCCTTGGGATCGAGAGCGGCGGAGAGCGCCGGGTGGACGTAGGGGACGTGGAAGCCCTCGAGGTAGTTGTCGTTGTAGAGCGCCCAGTGCCCGTCGATCCGGTAGTCGGCGCGGTCGTCGGGATCGAGTGCCAGGCGGTCCACCGGGAACCCGGAGAGGTGTTCTTCGACCGGTCGGATCCACTCGGCGAACGGGATCGCCGGGTCCAGCGACGTGAAACGGAGCGGTCCCCAGCTCTCGAGGGGGAGCTCGCGGAGGCCCTCGTCCTCCGGGCAGAGGCCGGCCACGCCGTCGAACTCGGGCATGGACAGGAAGCGGCCCGAGAGGTCGAAGCGCCGCCCGTGGTACCCGCAGCGGATGCGGTTCCGGATCCCGCCCTCCTGGACCACCACATTGCCCCGGTGGGGACAGACATTGGAGAAGCAGCGGAGCCGGCCGTCCTCGCCGCGGACCAGCACCAGCGGCTCGTCGAGGCCTCCCGGGAGGAGGGTGAAGGGATGGACGCTCCCTGCCTCCGCGAGCTCCGGGAGATCGACCAGGGGGAGCCAGGCGCGGGCCATGACCCGGTCGAGGGAGCGTCGGAACCAGGCAGGATCGGTGTAGACCTCGGCCGGCAGGGTGCGGGCCCGGGTGATGTCGGGATCGATGACGAAGCTGTCCATGATGGTCGGGATGCTACTTCCCGGATGCATCCGGCGGCACCCGCTCGGGTCCGCTACACTGGCGGGCACCGATGGCCGACGACGACGAGAGCTCGGAGAGCCGGGTCGAGCCACCTCCCGAAGGACTTCGCCGCCGCTTCAAGCTGCGCCGGGTGCTCGGGTTCGGAGGCATGGGGGCGGTGTTCCTCGGCACCCTGCCGTCCACCGGCAAGCCGTGTGCCGTCAAGGTCGTCAAGCGCTCCTCGAACGACAAGCACCTCGCCCGGCTGCGCCGCGAGGCGATGCTCCTCTCCCGGGTCCGCCACCCCAACCTGATCGAGGTCTACGACGCCGGCAGCGAGGAGGGGACGCCCTGGGTCGCCATGGAACTGGTCGAGGGGCGCACCCTCTCGCAGGCGATCCGCGAGCGCTGGCCCCGCGAGGTCGAGTGGATCGAGAACGTGTTCGCGGGAGCCTCCAGTGCGGTGGCGGCCCTCCACCATGCCGGGATCCTGCATCGGGACCTGAAGCCGGCGAACATCATGATCGACGAGTTCGACCGGCCCGTGGTGATGGATCTCGGGCTCGCCTGGATCGAGGACGCCACCCGGCTCACCCAGCGGGGCCACGTGGTGGGGACGGTCGCCTACCTGGCCCCCGAGGTCTTCCTCGGCAGCGCGGCCACGCCCGAGAGCGACTGGTACTCGATGGGCGTCTCGCTCTACCGGGTGCTCGAAGGCAAGGTCCCCTACGGCAACAGCGAGGTCTTCGCCATGGTGGGAAGGCGGAGATGGACGCCCCCGCCGGCTCCCGTCGGCCCCCATCGGCATCACCGCCTGGCCCGCCTGGCGCTCGGGCTCATGGATGCCGATCCCAAGGTCCGGTCCGCCCACGTGAAGACCCTGCTCGGCACCCTGCGTTCGAAGTCCGTCAGCCTTCCCCTCTCAGGGATCGGCGCGGCCGGGCCGAGCCTCAGCGTCTCGCTGCGCATGCACAGGCCGGGATTCGCCGGCAATCGTCAGGGTGCCCTGGCGATCCTCGCGGCGCTCGTCCTGGCGGGGGTGGCGGCCGTGATGGTCCGGAGCTCGGTCCCGCGGGCGCCCGCTCCGGAGGTCGTCCTGGTCGCCGCACCGCCGGCCTCTCCGGCCGGGGCGAGGGCCGATGCGGCTCGACCTGCCGCTCCCGGCGCCGCTCCCGATCCTTCCATGCCCGAGGCCACCGCCGAGCCCTCGGCCTGGCTGCGTTGGATCCGCCAGGTCCGGGAGGAGGCGGGCGTCGCCGATCGTGCCGGTGCCAGGGCCAGTGCCCATCGCCTGCGCCGACGGCTGCTGGAGGCCCTGCGCCTCCGGGGCCTGTTCGACCCCGAGGCCAAGCTCCTGGCCTTCGACCTGGCCTGCGAGCTGTCGCTGGCGGGCGGTCCGAGGCCGGCTCGCGTCTGGGTCGACCGGGCCGCCCGTCTGCTGGCGGCGGCCAGGGAGGGGAGGGGAGCCGCCGACCTCACCCGGCTCGAGGCTGCCGGGCGCCGGCTCGAGGAGCTCGCCGCCCGTTCCCCCGAGGAGGGCAGTGGTCTCGACCCGCTGCCGGCGGGACCTCCCGGGAAGCAGATCCTCTGGCAGCTCCGCAGCTGGACGATCAGCGAGATGCCGGAACGGGCCCTGGTCGAGATGGCAGGCTTCGGATACGGCCTTCCACCGGGCTTCGACCTCGAGAAGTGGGCGGGCGATCTGGCCGATCATCCCCTGGTGGTCCTGGCGAGGCTGCGCTCCGGGTTCGGTCTGGTGCGGCGGATCGAGGACGACGATCTCCTGCGTCGCCTGGAACGGGTCCGGACGTTCGCACCTCCGGCCCGCCGCGGAGGTCCGCTCTTCAAGGTCTGGTTCGAGCTCGGCTACACGGCGCTGGTGCAGCAGGCACTCCGGGTGGGAGTCGATCCCGGGGAGCTGGAGCGACGTCGGACCGATCTGGCGGCAGGGATGGCGGGAGCCAACCTCGACCGGGAACTCAGGACCGTCCTGGAGGCCTGGCTCGGGGTGGTGGCCGACTGGCGGATCCCCGGCAGCGGTCGTCGCTACGGGTTGCCGCTGGCGGCGCGGATCCCCGACCTCAGGGAAGCGATGCGGCGGCTGGCGGAGGTGCCCCGCGAGGCTCCGGATGCAGCCTTCCGTCAGATCATGGCGCTGGAGGCCGGGTACCTCTGGTTCTTCCACCACCATCTGCTGCTCGATTGCGAGGCGGCCGAGCGGGCGCTCTACGAGACCCGCGCCCGGGTCGACTGGGAGGTCCTGGCGGAAGCCGGGGCGGGAGGACTGCTCCGGGACGGGCTCTCGCTGGACCACCAGGGCGAGGTCGTGCCGGACATCGAGTTCTGTCGAGGGTCCCGGGCGGCCTATCGACAGGGACCGCCGTTTCGCATGATCCACTTCCTGGATCGCGCTCCCGCCGCCCTCGAGTGAGGTCTCCGGGGTCGCCCGGCTCCACTCGAACCAGCCGCCGTCGTAGAGCGAGACCCGGGGGAAGCCGAGCTCCCGGGCGTACCAGTAGGCTTCGCTGGCCCGCCATCCGGTGCCGCAGAAGAAGCAGAGTTCCCGAGCAGGATCGAGACCCAGGGAGTTCCAGAGGCGTGCCAGACGCTCCGGCTCGGCCATACGTCGCCCGGGGTCCCTGAGGTCCTCGAGTTCGGTGGCGCGGCTCCCACCACCTCCCCAGATCGAGCCGGGGATGGTGCCCCGGGCCTCGATCTCCGCGTACCCGCGGGTGACTCCGCAGCGCTCCGGCAGGGAGCGGACGTCGATCAGTTGGAAGTCGCATCTCGCGAGTCCGGCCTCGACCTGGGATCGGTCCAGGATCCGACCGGTACGCAGGATGGGGGTGTACTCCGGAGCTGGAGCCGGGAGCGTTGCGGGGCGTCCGGAGTCGCATGGGAGGCCGCTTTGGAACCACTCCTCGGTCCCCCCGTCGAGGAAGGCGAGGGGGCCGAAGCCCAGCCAGTCGAGGAGCGTGCCGATCCGGTACTGGGCCATGGGGTCACGGGAGGCGAGCAGGATCGGACGACCCGGTACGAGGCCGGCACGCGCCAGATGCGGGAAGAGCTCGGCAGGGGGGCGCCGATTCCAGAGCGGGGGAGCCTCGAACTCGCAGGTGTCGAGGTGGAGCGAGCCGGGGATCCGACGCATCAGCCAGGCGTCGCGATCCCCGTACCCGACCTCGAGGAGGGTGGTCTCGGGGCGATGCAGGAGGGATCGGAAGGACCCCAGGGGGAGCACGAATCGGCGCGAGGACCCATGACCAGGCGAAGTCCAGGTACCGGGACCGGACGGGGCTGCGACCCCGGTTCGGACCGCCGCATCGAGCAAGGAGACCGCCCTCCGATTCCGGGGTGCCTGCCCCATGGATCGGACCAAGCAAGGCCTGCGCCAAGGTCTCCCCAGGCTCGGGACGGCCCTCTGCGCTCTGCCCGTGGTGCGATCCGGTGCTCATGGAACGGACCTCGCGAAGCCTGGTAGCCACCCCGAGTCGCTCGCCATTCGAAGACGGGGGCCTCGGTTCCGGGCTCCTTGCGAGGCGACCGTTACACTGATGGCCGTGGCGCCCCGAGTCCCCGATGTCGGCGATCTGCCGGAGCTCTCCGAGGGTCTCGCCCGACGCTTCGAGGTCGAAGCCGTGCTGGGACGGGGCGCCAGCGGGATCGTGGTACGCGCTCGCGACCGGGAGCTGCGCCGTCGGGTGGCGCTCAAGCTCCTGGTGCCGGCGACCGGAGACCTCGAACCGTTCCGGGCCCGCTTCTCGCGGGAGGCGCGATTGGCTGCCAGGGTGCGCTCGCCCCGGGTCGCGGAGGTCTTCGACTTCGATGCCGGGAGCGATCCGCCCTACCTGGTGTCGCGCCTGGTGTCGGGCCGGACCCTGCTCGGCCATCGACTGGTGCGCCCCGACTCGAGGCTCCCGGTAACGGAGGCGATCGGGCTGGCGCTGGACCTCCTCGAGGGCCTCGCCGCCCTCCACGAGGTAGGGATCGTCCACCGCGACGTGAAGCCCCAGAACGCCATGGTCGAGGACTCGCGGGCGGTCGTCATCGATCTCGGCCTGGGCCGTTCGGAAGGCGACATGACGGTCACCCGTACCGGAGGCCTGGTGGGGACGCCGCTCTACATGCCTCCCGAGCAGATGGAGGGAGCGTCGATGTCGGTGGGGTTCGACCTCTACGCGGTCGGACTGGTCACGCTCGAGCTGCTGACCGGACGGAACCCCCTGGCCGCCGTGACCCTGCCGGCGCTGCACCGTCAGAAGCAGGAGGGCTGGACCGGAACCCTGGCCGAGGACGGGGTCGAGGCGTCGCCCGGGCTGGAGGATCTGCTGCGTCGCTGCCTCGATCCGGAACCCGGGAACCGTCCGGGCTCGGCTCTCGAGTTGGGAGCCGCCCTGGCCCGCCTGGCACCCGGACCCCTGGCCGCCTCTCATGTGGGTTGGATGACCAACCAAGAAACGAAGGGGAGGGTCGAGGCCGGGGCGGAGGGGCGGGGCGGGCCGGGGGCCGGATTGGCGGGGCGGGCCGGAACCAGCCAACCGATCGCCCGGATCGAGTCCGCCGACCTCGCCTCGGCCGTTCCCGGGGTCGGGCGGCCCTGGGCTCGCGGGCGCGGCCGGTGGTCCCCCCGGGTCCGCTCGCTAGCGGCACTCACCGGGATCGCCGCCGGCCTGGTTCTCCTACGGGTCCTCGCCCCGGGCCCAGGAGTGCATCCTCCTCCGTCCCCGCCCTCGGAGCCGCCTCCGGCCCCGGGAGAGGCGCTCGATCGCACCCTGGAACGCCTGGAGCAGCTGGTCGAGAGGATCGAGAACGATCCCGGGATCGTCGCCCTGGTGACCAGCGCACCCGAGGCGCCGCTCGAACAGGTCCGGGATCGCCTCGCCCGTGCCCAAGGGGCCTACCGGGACATCGCGTCGTCGCGGGGCCTGGCGGGGCTGCTGGCGCGTCCACCGCCTCCGGGAGGGGTGGTCCGCCACCACACCCTGGTGACCCGGCTAGGCCTCCTCGAGCGGATCCTTGGGGAGAGCACGCTGCCCCGCACCGCGCCGCTGTGGCAGGGGACCAACCCCGGGGTCGACGCCCGGCTGGCGTCCGCGGTGGCGGTGCGAAGGGCGACCGGTCTCGAGCACCTTCCCACTTCGCCGCCTCCGGAGCGACGCCGCAGCTATCTGCCCTGGCTGGAATCGGGAGTGCGGCGATGGGTCGCGATCCGGTCCTTCGAGTCCCTGGTTCCGGCCGACCGTCCGCTCCTCGGACCGCTCGACAACCTGCGGGTCGTACAGCCCCGGGGCGAGCCCTATGTCTCCGCCTACCCGGAGTCGGGCGTCTTCCTGGTGGAAGACCTCTGGGGCAAGGACGAGCTCGAACGGGAACGGAGGGCTCCCACCGAAGCCGTGATGGAGCTCGCCGGGCCCCATCCCCGGAACCGGGATCTCTGGCTGGCCCTGATCCTCCACGGCTGGGGCCCGACCGTGCATCTCCGCTTCGACGCGCTCGGCACCGGTGCCGAGACCCCGTTCCTGTTCTCCCCTCCTCCGGTCGACGGGCCGGCCAAGGTCGGGGACATGAACGTCCGGCAGGGCTTCCTGCTCGGTCTCCGTGCCGACCTGGTCCCCGAGGGTCTGCGGGAGCTGCGCTTGCGGCTGGTCGGCGTCCAGGCCCTGGGGAGTCCCAAGGCGACCCTGGAGGTCGAGGAGATCTACCAGCTGGTCGACGGTCCCGACCCCGGCGAGGATCCTGTCCTCGGGATCCGGCTCGAACCGTCCTACCCCTCGTCGGGGTCGGCCGAGATGCCGAGTCGCTCCAGCCTCCGGTAGAAGGTGGAGCGTCCGATCCCCAGCCGGGCCGCGGCAGCCTTGCGGTTCCCCCGGCAGAGCTCGATGGCCCGCCGCAGCACCGCGGCTTCGTCCTGGTCCCCGGTGGCCTCGGCCAGGGCCCGGGCCAACTCCGGGTCGACTCCGGTACGGGCCTGGGATGGCGTGGCCATCCCGGGCGTTCCGGGAGCGACGGGCGCCGCCGCGCCGGACCCCGCCGAGGGGAGGGGATCGAGGCGGATCGTTTCGGGACCCACCAGCCTCGTCTCGGACAAGGCCGCGGCCCTCTGCACCACGTTGCGAAGCTCCCGCACGTTGCCCGGCCAGGGGTGGGAGGCGAGTCGCTCCAGGGCCTCGGCCGAGAGCTCCCGGTCGGGGGGAAGGAAGGCGCGCGCCAACACCGCGTGATCCCCCTCGCGTTCCCTGAGCGGCGGGACGTCCACCGTCAGGGCCGAGATCCGGTAGTAGAGGTCGCGGCGGAACCCGCCGGCCGCCACCATCTCCGGCAGGTCGCGGTGGGTGGCGGCGACCACCCGCACCCTTACCCGCTGCGCCCGGTCGCTCCCCAGGGGCCGGACCTCGCCCTCCTCCAGGACCCGGAGCAGGACCGGCTGGATCTCGAGCGGCAGCTCGCCGATCTCGTCCAGGAACAGGGTGCCCCCGTGGGCCCGCTCGAAGGCCCCCTTCCGGGCCGTCTCGGCCCCCGTGTAGGCGCCCTTCACATGCCCGAAGAGTTCGCTCCGCAGGTGTTCGCGCTCGAGGAGCGTGCAGTCCACCGTCTCGAAGGGACCCTCGGGCCGGGGACCCGCCGCGTGGACCGCCCGTGCCAGGCTCTCCTTGCCGGTCCCCGACTCCCCGTGCAGGAGCACGGGCAGTTCGAGGCCCGCAACCCTGGAGACGACCCCGAAGAGTCGCCGCATGGCGAGACTCTCCCCGAGCAGCCCCTCGAAACCACCCTCGTCGAGGAGGGGGGTCCGGACCTCGGCGCGACGGACCCGGAAGCGGATGGTGGTCGTCCCGATCTCGAAGACCGAGTCCGGGACCAACCGCGCCACCTCGACCGGCGTGCCCGAGATGCGCGTGCCGCCCGCGCTCCCCAGGTCGCGGAGGCGCCATCCGTCCTCGTCGGGGCTCACCCTGGCGTGGAGACGGGAGACCCCGGGGTCGGTGAGACGGAGGTCGGCCTCCTCGTCCCGGCCGATCACGACGGCCCGGTCCGCCAGCACCAGCTCGGTGCCCCGGTCCGGGCCGGACTCCACCAGCAACCGGGCCCGGTCGAACTCGAGGCGGGCACCGTCGCGGGTGGCGACCACCGTGCTCCGTCCGCTCAAGGCGTCGCTCCCCGCGGGACCTCGGCGAGGGCTTGCGCCAGACCGGCGAGGGAGGTCGGACGGTCCTCGGCCTCGGTAAGCAGGAGGGCGCGCAGCTCCCCGGCCAGGTCCGCACCCAGCCCCAGGGAGGCGAACTCGGCGGGCAGCTCGCTGCCGGTGCCGCGCCGGCATGGCAGCCTTCCACACAGGAGCTCGACGAGCATGGTGGCGAGCGACCAGCGATCGCTCGCGGGTCCGGCCGGTTCCCCGGCTTCGACTTCGGGGGCCATGTAGAGCCAGGTCCCGACGACTTCGCCGGAGGCCGTGAGCGAGCCGGCGCCGAGGTCCTTGCCCAGGCCGAGGTCGCCGAGATGGGCCAGGCCCGCGGCGTCGAGCAGCACGTTGGCGGGCTTCAGGTCCCGGTGGACGACCCCGTGGAGGTGGAGGTGGTCGAGGGCCGAAGCCAGCCGCGCTCCCGTCTCGAGGACGCGGCTCGTCGGCAGCAGCGACGGGGCGCGGGTGTGGCGGGCCAGGTCGCCGCCGGGCATCCAGGCGAAGGCGATCCAGGGGCGGGGCCCCGACAGGTCCGAGGCCACCAGGGGGACGATGGCGGGATGGGGATGCCGGGCCAGGAGCTCCGCCTCCCGGGCGAACCGGGCCCGTCGGATCGGGTCGTCGAGGCGGTCCGCCCCGAGCACCTTCACCGCCACCGGACGGGAGCCGTCGCAGACCAGACCCCGGTAGACCTCGCCCGACCAGCCGCCGCCGATCCGGGCGGAGAGGCGGAGCCCCGGGATCTCGGGGAGCTGGGATTCCGGGGCGGGAGGCATCGGACGCGGAGTGTACCCGGGCCTGCCTACCGGTTCGGCCGGCTCGCGTCGGGGTGATACCTTTGAGTGCGGGGTGGCGAGGGAGGTCCGGCATGCGACGGTCCGGGGTCGCCCTTCCGGTGGTGCTGGTGCTGGTCGGGGTACTGGCGATGCTGGTGGCCGGCCTGCGGACCCGGACGCTCGGCGAGAGCCAGCTCACCCGGGCCATGGCCCTCGATGCCGAGCACCTGTACCGGGCCGAAGCGGTCGTCGCCCGGACCATGAACCGGTTGAAGAAGCGGCCGTGGGAGGTGCGCTTCTACGCCGAGGGACCGTGGGGGACGGGGCCTTGGAAGGCCCGCTCGGCCGGACTCTACCGGGGCGGGATCTACGACCTCTGGATCGAGGACGTCCGGTTCGGGGCGGTTCCCGCGGTCCCGGGTCTGGTGGACCTCTTCCTGCGCCTGGATTTCGAAGGCCTGACCCGGAGCTTCCTCTATCGGGTCTCGATCCTCCAGACCTCGATCCTGCGGACCGCAGGAGTGGAGGTCGAGTATTTCTCCCGGGTCGGCGAGGACGTCTCCACGCCGGAGGGCCGGGCCGCGGCTGCCGAGGTCGCCACCCGGGTGATGTCCGCTGCCCGCAAGAACCGGAGCCGGGCCGAGGCCAGCCTGCGGGGCCTCCCCGAGGGACTGGCGGTCGCCCTGGCAGGCGGACGCGCCGGGGACCCGAGGCTGGCGGCCGGCGAGCTCGCCGAGGTTCTGCTCGGGCAGAGTGGTGCCGGCGAGGCGAGCGCCCGGGAGAAGGCGCGCACCCGATTGGAGGAGGGGATCCACCTCCTGGGCGAGGCAGGAAGGGGCTTCCAGAGCCTCCTGCCGCCCCTGGAGCGCGGGCGCTTCCTGCGTCGCGCTCCCAACTACCGGGACGCCGTCGACCGCTTGGCCAGCGCCAGGGCGGAGGCCGGCGACCAGCTCGACCTCTGGCTGCTGGCGGCGATGGCCGAGGCCCGGGCCCGGTTGGCCGAGGCCTGGCACCAGGGACCCGCCTCGCCGGCGGGCGCCGGCCAGCTGGAAGCCGCCGAGTCGGTGCTCAAGGAAGCCGCGACCCGGCTTGCCGGGGCCGACGCCGCGACCCGGAGTCGCATCGGTCCGACCCTGGCCGCCACGGTGCACCTCGAGACCGCCCGGATCCGGAACGCCCGCGGCGACGAGGCGGGGCGGGGCGAGGCCCTGGCCCAGGCGACCGCCGCGGCAGGAGGAGCGGGGATCTACGGCGGCGCCCAGACCGTCGACGACGCAGTCGAGGAACTGGTCGATGTCCTCGACTCGACTCCCGTGCTGGTCCGGATCGCCTCCCGGACGCCACTACCCGACAGCGGTTACCCGCCGGTCGGAGCCGACGAGGTCACGGGCTTCGTCTCGGACCCCGCGACCGGCTGGGGAGCCTGGCCGGGAGACAGTGGGCAGACTCCCCAGCAGATCGAGACCGAGTGGAACGAGCAGGTGGCCAGGACCGGCGAGGAGGGCACCGCGGCTCCCAGCGGGGACATCGACCGGGACGGGGACGGGGTGGTGGACCCGGACACCCTCGCGGGCGGACCCGATGTGGACGGGGACGGGATCGAGGACGATCGAGGGAGCTCGGGAGGCATGGGCCGTGATCCTGGACGTTCCGGCTCGGCGAGTCCCTGCGCCCAGGAGTGCTACCGGAGGTATCCGTTTCCCTTCCTGATCTCGCGGGGCCGTTGCCTGGCCCGGTGCACCTTCTCCGAGGATTCCGACCGGCGCAGGGAC
>CAYOHP010000186.1:0-10850 GCA_964403795.1 uncultured bacterium
TCCTCGACATGCAGAAGGGCGAGAAGCGCACCCTGATCATCCCGCCCGCCCTGGGTTACGGCTCCAAGGGCGCCGGCAGCGTGATCCCTCCCGACGCGGTGCTGATCTTCGAGGTGGAGCTGATCGACTTCGCCTGAGAGTGAGCCGAGACCTCGTGTCCTGGACGGCGCTCAGAGAGTGTCGGCTTCCAGGAGGACCCTTTCCAGGAGGTCCGCGACCTCCAGGGGCCTGGCCCAGGTCCGGAGGTAGGCGCGGTCGACCCCCGGTCCCTGGACCTTGAGGACGCCCAGGACATCGCACCATTGGCGGTCCGAGACCTCCCTGCCCATGCGGTACCAGAGGAGCTTCCGCAGGATCACGTCCTCGGCGGAGGCGATCCAAACGTCCCGGGGAGGATCGTCCTGGAGGCGACGGCGCACCCTGCGGCGGAACGCCTCACGGTCGTACCCGGTCGGCCGACAGGTCGACCACGAGATCGGCATCCCGGGTCTGCCGGGGGTCGCCGTGCAGGGAACTCGCGACCGATCCGCCGATCTCGTACTCGATCCCCAGCTCTTCGAGGACGGTACACATCCAGAGGAGGATCTCGGCCTCGTCGACGGATCGGGTCATGCCTCGGCCGCGGCCCGCCGGGTGGCTGGGTGGTCCGCACCGAGGTAGCGCTCCAGGAGCATGCGACGAAGTTCCCCTGGTCCCGCGCCCGGGTGCCTGGCCCTGAGATCGGACATCACCAGGGCGCGGGCGAGCGCGCAGGCGGAGCCGATCCTCGCGAGTTTCTGGGCCGGGCTCATGGCCCGGAGGATCCCGATCCGGATGCGTTCGGCCTCGTGGTCCGTGTCCTGGACAGCGGTGGGATCCACGTGGGAGAGGATAGCAGTCCGGCTCAGGGGCGACCCCTGCCGGGGTCCGATCTGACCCCTCCCGAGCTTCCATCGAGCCGACTGGCGACCTCGGGTCCCCGATTCCCGGCCTTCCTGCGGCTCCAGGGCGACTTGGCCCCCTGCTTGCGACTCCCCTGACAGCCGGACCCTCGGGTCGCGGTCATCAGGGAGGCAAGTCGTGATCCGCAGGTTCGGGAAGCCAAGGCTGGGGATGGTCGTGGCGGTGTGGGCGCTGGTCCTGCCGAGCCTGGCAGCCGCACAGTCGACCGCTACAGGCAACACCCCTCGCTTGCCCCCGCCGCGCCAGAACCCGGCGCCCCCCGCGGGACCCGACCGGACCCCCGTGGTCCGGCCCCCGGCCAACCCTCCGGCCACGCCCCGCGCGGGTGGCTGGGACTGGCTCTGGACCCTGCTCGGTTCGCTCACCTCGGGAATCCGAGGCGGTGCGGTGGCGACGGGCGCCGGGGTCGCGGTCCGACCCCAGGTCCCGACCTGGATCACCGGTCCCGGGTCCCAGGGAGGCCACCTCGATCTCTGGCGCGGCGACCAGCGCCTGGGTGCGCTCCCGGTGGGCAGCGATCCTTCCCGGGCTCCGGGGGCCGCCGAGGCCTATGCCCGGCAGACCGGCCAGCCCGTCGACTTCGTGCTCTACCAGGTACGCCTGGGCCAGAACGTCTGGGTCCGGGTCCACCCGGACGGACGCCGCCAGTGGTGGGATCCGTGGGGACCCTCGGGCTGGCAGCTCCGGGACGAGGATCCCTACGGGTACACCCAGGGGTTCGTCACCAACGACCGGATCGCCCGTCCCCGGGAGAACACTTTCGGGCCGGAGATCACCGGGGCCATGACCGGCTTCGAGACGATCCGGGTCCATGCCTGGGACCAGGCCCGCATCGGCCACCATCCGGTCCACGGTGCGCTCCTCTGGGACTCGTGGCGAGGGGTCTGGACCGATCGCGACAACTACGGATGGGTGAGGGGACGCCAGCTGGGTCGATCGGGCACCGGGACTCCGCCTCCTGCGGGTGCGACGCCTCCTGCGCCCCACCCTCCGGGGACGCCGGGCCTCCCGCCTCCGGCTCCTGCCCCGACCCGGCCGCTCCGCAAGTCCGGCTTCCTCCCGGTGGCGACGGTTCCATCCGTGGAAGCGCACGCAGAACCCCGGGTGGCGCTAGGCGAGAGCGCGGACACCGGCCAGGAGACCGGGCTCCCCACCGGGGACGGGTCCTCCGGGTGGGCCGCGGCCGAGTCCACCTGACGCGCCCCTCGTGTACCCTCGGGCGCGGTGGACACCGCGACCCTCGAACCGGGAGCCGGTCTCCGCGTCCCGCCCGGGTACCAGGTCCGGGAGATCCTGGGCGAGGGAGCTACGGGACGGGTCTACCGGGCGCGCCAGGCACGCCTGGACCGGGACGTGGTGCTCAAGATCCTGCGTGCGGGCCTGGCGCCGGGTCCGGACTGGGCCCGCCGCTTCGCCGAGGAGGCCCGCCTGCTGGCCCGGGTGGTCCATCCCCGGGTGGCGCACATCCTCGACTTCGGGAGCGAGGGGGACCACGCCTGGCTGGCGATGGAGTATCTCCCCGGCGAGACCCTGGCTGCGGTCCTCGCCCGCGATCCGCGGCTCGACCTCGGGCGGGTCAGGGAGATCCTGGATCAGATCCTCGAGGGGCTCGAGGCCATCCATGCGGCCGGGGTCCTGCACCGCGACCTGAAGCCCTCCAACGTCTTCCTGGGGGGGGAGCGCGGCGTGATCCTCATCGACTTCGGGATCGCCCGCCTGTGGGACCCCGAGGATCCCGCCACCGCCAGCGGCGAGCTGAACCTCACCCCGGCCTATGCGGCTCCGGCCCGGATCCTCCTCCAGGGAGCGGATCCCCGCGACGACCTCTACTCGCTGGGGGTGATCGCCTATGAACTCCTGGCAGGGGCCAACCCCTTCGCCGCCGAGATCCCCACCGACTGCCTGAACCGCCACCTCGCCCTGGTGCCGCCGCGCCCCGACCGGGATCGGCCCGAGGTGCCTTCCGGCCTGGCGACCCTCGTCATGGACCTGCTCGCCAAGGAGCGGGACGAGCGACCGGGGTCAGCGAGCATGGCCAGGTCCCGGCTCGCCTCCCTCGACGGGAGGCGTCCCTCGGGCTCCGAGGCAGGCACGCGGGAGGCGCCCCGACCGGCACCGACCGCGCCGGCGGGTCTCCCGGAATCGCGACCGGCCCAGGTTCCCGGTTCTCCGCCCCGCCCTCTCCCCGGGGTCGTCCTGGCGGCTGGTCTCCTGCTGGCCGCCCACCTGGTTTCCCGGCTCCTGGCGCCGGCTCCGGGGCCGGTTCCGGTCGACCCCCGCGACCCCGTTCCCGCCCCGGGAACGGTCCGGGATGCCCCCTCGGGCATCGACCCCTTCGGCGAGGCCTATCCCCGAACCCTGCATCGGGAGCTCGCCGAAGCCGCGCGCCTCTGGCTCGACAGCAACGGCGACCTGGTGGAATCGGAGGCTGCGGTCTCGGGAACGACCCGCCTCCTGGATACCGACCCGGCGGCCTGGCCGCGGATCCGGGCCCACCTCCCGGCGCTCGCGAAGTTCCACGAGTGGATCGGCTGGGGGGGACGTCCGGAGTTCCTGGAGGCCCGGCTCCGGCGCGAACTCCTCGAGGTGGAAGCGGCGTACCTGGCCCTGGGCCTGGCCTCCCCGCTGGACCCCTGGTTGCATGCCTTCCCCGAATCGGCTTCGCGGGCGCCCACCCGTCCCGAGCAGCTGGTGATCGCCAGTGCCCGGATTCCGGTCCCGGACCGGATCGGCGGCTGGCTGGCGGCCTCCCTCGCATGCCTCGCCGAGATGGAGGAACAGCGCCGGGTGATCGAGGGCACGGCGAAGGGCCAGCTCGAGATCCGCAGTCCCCTCGACGATCGCCGGCTCCTCCAGGTCCGGACCCTGGGACTCCGATCCTTCCTGCAGACCACCACCGGCGACCCCGGGGTCCGGCGCCAGCTCCCCTCCTGGTTGGAGGCGCCCAACCGCACCGCCGGTCGTCTCCTGTACATGACCGCGCGCAGCCTCAGGGACGAGCCGGCCACCGCCCCCTGGTTGCTGGTGCTGGTCGATTCCCGGTACCGGGACCTGGGGCTCTGGCTGTACTCCTCGCTGGCCATGTGCGAGCCGGAGGTGGTGCTGGGAGGCGCTGCCACCGGGACTCCCCTCCTGCTCCTCAGGGCCCGCTTCCTCGACCTCGCCAGGGTGCCGCGTGGGGTCTGGACCCTCGAGTACAAGGCCGCCGAGGCGGAGGTCCCGCGCCTCCTGGCGAGAGCCTCGGCCATGGCCCGGATCGATGCCGCGGGCCGCGACCTCCTTCCCTGGATCTGGCACGTGGAGGTCCTGTGCCACATCCCGCACGACCGGCCGGGCGACCTGGTCCGTCTCGTCCGGGACAGGCCCCGGGACTCCTCGGGTCTCGCCGGCTGGGCGGTGGCGGAGGCGCGCCTCCGGCTGGGCAAGAGCCTGCTCGATCGGGCGGGCCTTCCCGGGCTGGATCCGCGGGAGATCCTCGGGCTTGCCGAGGACCTGGAGAAGGACCTGGATCCGCTCCGACCGGAAGAACGGGAACGGGCGAAGGCCCTGGCCGGCGAGCTCCGCCGTGTGGCGGGTGGCTCGTGAGCCCTGCCCGGTCCCTGGTCGGGATGGCGATCCTGCTCGTCCTCCTCCCCGGGTGCGCCCGCACCCCCGAGGCGGAGACCTCGCGCCCCCAGGCCCCGACCAGCACCGGCCGCCTTCCCGAAGGTCTCGTCCCCCTGGGGCGCAACCGCCAGGGCTTCGACGAGTACCGCAACGAGAAGGACGGGGCGGTCCTGGTCCGCATCCCGGCGGGTCCCTTCCCGAGCCGCTCCGGCGACGGCGACGGACGGGGCGGGGAGCGGCAGGTCGAACTCGCCGACTTCCTGATCGACCGCCACGAGGTCTCGCGGTCGCGCTACCTCCGGTTCATGGAAGCCACCGGGGCGGCCCCGCCGAATCTCTGGGAACTCCAGATCCTGGAGCCGGACCGTCCCGTGGTGGGGGTGGACTGGGACGAGGCCCTCGCCTACTGCCGATGGGCGGGAGGCCGCCTTCCCGGTGCCATGCAGTGGGAGAAGGCCGCCACCGGGCCCGAAGGCCGGCCTTATCCCTGGGGTTCCTCGCCTCCGGCTCCGGGTCTGGTGAACTGCTACCAGGCCGTCGGCGATCCCGGGATGCTCGATGCCCACCAGACCTTCCCGGTCGACACCCTGGAGGCGGGCGCCAGTCCCTACGGGATCCTCCACCTCGCCGGCAACGTCGACGAATGGTGTTGGGAAGGCAGCGACGGCGGCCCCCCGAGGGAACCGACCGACCAGTTGGCCTTGCGCATCGTACGCGGCGGGAGCTGGATGAGCTTCCCCGAGGTGCTGCGGGTGGACCGCTACGATCGTTGGTCCCGTTCCTCGCGCAATCCCTCCCTGGGGTTCCGACTGATGCGGAGCCTGGAGGGCGAACCGGGGATGTGAGCCGCGCCTGTGGGAACCGGGCACGCAGCTTGCTGAGAGGAAGGCCCAGGAGGAAGCTCCCATGCCTCTGCCATCCTGCGGCTTTCCGGTTCCGGTCCTCTGCCTCGTTCCCGCCTTGCTGGTGGCGGCCCCCGGCGAGGGCATCGTCTTCGCGGACAGCGCCCTGCTGCTGGCCCCGGCGGGATCGCGCATTCCCCTCGACCCGGGTACCCGCGCCCGCCTGGAGACGGTCCTCGGGACGAAGCTGGCGGGCCTGGGTCCGTTCCACGGATCGATCCTGGTGGCCCGGGGCGAAGAGATCGTCCTCCACCGGAGCGCCGGGCTGGCGGACGCGGCCACGGGCCGACCGATGCCCTCGGATGCGCTCTGGGACTGGGCTTCGGTCACCAAGCAGTTCACCGCTGCGGCCTTCCTGGTGCTCCAGCAGAGGGGCGTCCTCTCCCTCGACGACCCGCTGGCGCGCTGGCTGCCCGGGACCCCGTCCGAGAAGCAGGGCATCACCCTCCGCCACATGCTCACCCACACCTCGGGCGTCGACCTCTATGCCACCGTCGAGCTGGGCGACGGGAGCAAGGAAGACGTGCTGCGGTCCTTCCTGCTCTATCCGATGGTGGCGGCGCCCGGGACCCGATTCGAGTACAACAACCACGCCTACTGCGTGATGGCAGCGGTGCTCGAACGGGCCAGTGGCCGACGCTACGAGGATTTCCTGGTGGCGAACCTGTTCCGGCCTGCGGGCATGGCCGACGCCTCGTTCATCGGGATGCCGGGCCTTCCGCTGGACCGGCTCCCGCTCTCGAAGGAAGGCACCGGACCGCGGTTCGCCTACGGCGACGAGCTCGCCTGGGGCTATCGCGGCGCCGGGGGAGCCCTGGCCTCGGTGCTCGGGATGTGGAGGTGGGACCGGGCGCTCAGAGGGGATGCGATCCTCGATGCCCGCTCGCGGACCGAGGCCTACCGCCCGCTCCTCGAAGGGTACGCGCTGGGGTGGCAGCTCCTCCCCGGGGTCGACGAGACCCTCTGGACCCACGGCGGGTCGGTGGCAGGCGTCTCCACCTACTACCTGCGCGGCAGTGCGAGCGAGGTGGTGGTCGTCATCGCCATGAGCCGGGACGACGACCAGGGCAAGGTCCCCGAGATGGCCGATGCCCTCTACCGGGTGCTCGCCGGGATGCCCCGTTCCTGAGGATCCCCGGACCGGTCTCACGGACACCTCCCGGGTCTCGGAGGTCTCGGGTCCGGGACGACGGCGATCGGTGGTCCGAGGCCCGTGCTACCGTCCCCAGGCATGGGATCCGAGGATCGTGACCGCGGGGTGGCGCGGACCCAGCGGGTCCAGGCCGGGGGGCGCGGCTACCTGGAGGTCCAGCTCCAGGCGGTGCGCCTCAAGGTGGTCGCCGGGCCCGACCAGCCCCGGGAGGCGACCCTGTTCCTCCCCAGCGTCGGGATCGGGACCTCGCCCGAGAACGAACTGGTGCTGACCGATCCGACCGTCTCCGGGCGGCACGCGATCCTCGAGGACGCCCCGGCGGGCCTGCGCCTGCGCGATCTGGGGAGCACCAACGGGACCTTCCTGGGGTCGCGCCGGGTCGAGACCGTGTTCCTTTCGCCGGGCGACGAGTTCAGGGTCGGCGAGACCACGCTCCGGGTGGAGCCCGCCACCCGGACCAGCCGCACCCTGCTCGACGAGAGCGACCGGCTGGGGGAGCTGATCGGCGCGAGCCCCGCCATGCAGGACCTCTACGGCCTGCTGCGGGCGGTGGCCCCTACCCCGGTCACGGTCCTCCTCTCGGGCGAATCGGGCACCGGGAAGGAGCTGGCCGCCCGCACCCTCCACCAGCTCTCCGGACGCAACGGCGAGCTGGTGGTCTTCGACGCCACCTCCTCGGACCCCCAGTTCCTGCGGAGCGATCTCTTCGGCCATGTGAAGGGAGCCTTCACCGGTGCCGCCGGGGCCAGGGAGGGCGCCTTCCGCCAGGCCCACCGGGGCACCCTCTTCCTCGACGAGGTGGGCGAGATCCCGCTCGATCTCCAGCCCCGCCTGCTCCGGGTCCTCGAGTCGCGGGAGGTGACCCCGGTGGGGGCAGACCGCCCGGTGCCGGTCGATGTGCGACTGGTGGCCGCCACCCACCGCGACCTCGAAGCCATGGTGCGGGAAGGCAGCTTCCGGCGGGACCTCTATCATCGGCTGGCGGCCTTCCGGGTCGCCCTCCCGCCACTCAGGGACCGCCGCGAGGACGTGCCGCTCCTGGTGGCCACCCTGGCCGAGCGGTTCGGGACCCCGGGTCGCTTCTCCCCCGAGGCGCTGGCCGTCCTCGTGGCCCGGCAGTGGGAAGGCAACGTAAGGGAGCTGCGCAACGCGGTGGAGCGGGCCCTGGTGCTCTCGGGCGGAGGCGAGGTCCGACCCGAGCACCTCGACGAAGGGCCCGGACGTCCACCCGCCCGGAGCCGCGCCGGTGACCCCGAGGCCCACGCCGACTCCACCGGTAGCGAGGTCGGGGACGACTGCGACGAGGGACTCCGGGGCGCGGTGGCCTCCGAGGAGAGGCGCCTCATCGAAGCCACCCTGGCGCGTTGCGGCGGCAACCAGAGGAAGACCGCCGAGGCCTTGGGGATCTCGCTGGCGACCTTGAAGCGCCGGCTGCGCCGGATCCGCGCCGGCTGAGGGTCGGGTCCCGGTCCCTGCCGTCCCCCTCTGCGGCTTCCGGCGTCGCCCGTCTCGCTCGGATCCCGTCTCGTGAGATCTCTCACGAACGTCAGGTTCCGGCAATGGACGGTCCGCCAGAGCAGGAGCCCTCGATGCCCCCCCCGCAATCAATGATCTTGATATCCACTATCAATATCTGCTGGAATGTCCGTGCCCGGCCCTCGCGATCGCGAGGCCGACGTGGAAGGAGCGATCCTTGCGATCCCCGACGATCCCTCGGCCCGCCACCCGCGCTCTGGCGAGCGCCGGCGTGCTGGCGGCCCTCCTCGCCCCGGCGCCGCACGCCCTCGCCTCGGCTCCCGACCCGGCACCCCTGGACGCCGCCGCCCTGGCCTCCCGCGTGGCGGCGCTCGAATCCGAGCTCGCGGCCCTGCGCCAGCTGGCGGAGCGACTCCAGGAGATGGAGGCGAAGGAGGCCGAGCGCACCCGACGTCAGGAGGTCCTCACCACCGAGGTGCGCGAGCTGCGCGAGGACCGCGAGCTGCCGCGCACCCCCGAGCTGGTCCCCCAGCACGGCATGGGGCCGGCCGCCAGCAAGGTGTACGGCGTGGAGCGCGGCTTCTCGATCGGCGGCTACGGCCAGGGCTGGTACACGCGCCGCACCGGCGATCGCCAGGTGGGCCGGGACTCGTTCGACTGGACGCGCTTCGTGCTCTACACCGGATACAAGTTCTCGGACCGCCTGGTGATGAACGCCGAGCTCGAGTGGGAGCACGCCACCAGCGGGACGGGTTCGGTGTCGGCGGAGTTCGCCCAGATCGACTGGCTCCTCTCCGAGGGAGCCAACCTGCGCGCCGGGCTGCTGCTGGCGCCCATCGGGTTCGTGAACGAGATGCACGAACCGCCGACCTACTTCGGCAACGAGCGACCGGAGGTGGAGCGACGGATCATCCCCTCCACCTGGAGGGAGAACGGCTTCGGGATCTTCGGCGAGCCGCGGCCGGGCCTCACCTACCGGGCCTACCTGATGAACGGCCTGCGGGCTTCGAAGTTCACTTCGGCAGGCATCCGCCCGGGACGCCAGCAGGGCTCCGAGGCACACGCCAACGACTGGTCCCTGGCGCTGCGCGCCGATCTGGAGGTCTCGCCGCGACTGACGGTGGGGGCGTCGATGTACTCCGGGGCCCAGGGTCAGGGAGAGGCCGTGAAAGTGACGGCCGGCGGCGCCACCGCCACCCCCGACGCCGACCTCACCCTGGTGGAGGCGCACGCCCAGTACCGCCACCGCGGCTGGCGTCTCCGGGCGCTGGCGGCCAGGTCCCGGCTCTCGGACGCCGACGTGCTCTCGGCCGCCCAGGCCGTGAGCGGGAAGGGTCCGGTCGGCGAGCGCATGCATGGCGCCTATGGCGAGGTGGCCTACGACCTGACCCGGATCCTCGACCCCGACTCCGACCGCCAGCTGAACCTGTTCTTCCGCTACGAATCGCTCGACACCCAGGCGCGGGTTCCGGCAGGATTCGCCCGTGACGCTTCCCAGGATCTCCTGGTCCGTACCCTTGGCCTCGAGTACCGACCCCACCCCGACGTGGTCCTGAAGCTCGACCACCGCGACTTCTCCCTGGGCGCCGGCGTGCGTCCCGACGAGATCAACCTGGGAGTGGGGTGGATGTTCTGATGCGACTCCTCCTCGCAGCCGTGCTGCTGGTCGGGGCGGGATCCTCGTGGGCCGGGGTGCTCCTGTCCCGCAAGGAGGCCCTGGCCCGCGCCTTCCCCGACGCTACCGAGGTGCGCGCCCGCGACATGGTGCTCACGCCCGAGGAAGTGGCCGGCGTCGAGCGCGCCGCGCGCCAGCGGCTCGATTCGGCGCTCGTCACCCTCTACGAGGGCCGCCGCGGCGCCTGCCGGCTCGGCCGGGCGGTGTTCGACACCCGCCCGGTCCGCAGCCTCTCGGGCACCTTCGTGGTGGTCCTGGCCCCGGGCGGGACCGTGAAGCGCGTCCTGGTGGCGGCCTTCCACGAGCCGGAGGACTACCTGCCCTCGGCGCGCTGGCTGACCCGCCTGGTCGGCCGCGGGTCCGGGGCCCCGCTGCGCCTGGGCGACGATCTCGATGGGCTCTCCGGCGCGACGCTCAGCGCCCGTGCGGTCGCGGACGCGGTGCGCCGCGCCCAGGCGCTCGACGCCCTGGTCGATACCCTGGCGGCACCGCCACCCGTGTCCGCGGAAGGAGACCTCCCGCCATGCGATTCGCCGTGACCGGGGAGTGGACGCGGAACCGCCTGCTCATGCGCATCATGGGCTGGCTGCTGGCGTTCATGGCCCTGCTGTGGATCACCAACGGGCTCCTCTATTTCCATGCCATGGACCTCACGCCCGGCTCGGTGGTGGCCCACTACCTGGGCGACGAGGCCAGCTTCCGCCCTCCCAGGAGCTACCGCAGCCTGCTCGAGGTCTCGCACTTCCACCTCTTCGCCATGGGGATCTGGCTGGTGACCGCCACCCACCTGCTGCTCTTCGTCCCGGGTCCCCCCCGGGCCAAGAAGATCCTCATCGACATGGCCTTCCTGGGCGCCCTCGCCGACGAGAGCGCCGGCTGGCTGGTGCGCTTCGTGCATCCCGCCTTCGCCTGGCAGAAGGTGCTCGGCTTCCTGGCCCTGCAAGGCAGCCTGCTCGCCATCATGCTGCTGGTGGCCTACGCCGCCTGGACCCGGGCCCCGAGCGCCTACACCCAGGGAGAGGCAGGCGGATAGTCAGCCCACAGGTCGAGTCCCTGGCCCGGGTGGGGAACCCCGACGGAGTGCGGACGCCTCCCC
>CAYOHP010000187.1:0-10726 GCA_964403795.1 uncultured bacterium
AGGGCCACCCGCTCGATCCCGGTCTCCAGGTCGGCGTCGTCCCGTTCCATCGATCCTCCTGCGCCCGGCCTCAGGGAAGTCCGAGGTCGAGATCGGGGAGCGGCGGGCCCTGCACCCGCTGGTAGATCTCCTCCACCCGGACGGTGTCGACCGGGGTACCGATCTGTTCGACGCCGCGGACCGTGAACCGGAGGCTGCGGGCAGCGGCCGGGAGCAGGGTCCGGGACAGCCGCAGGCCCAACCCCACCAAGGAGATCCGTCCTTCCCGCCGGGGAGCCCGGTCGTCGACCGGGGGTACCAGCAGGAAGCGGGCGGTCGCCTCGCTGCCGAGCACCTCGAGCACGCCGGTGGAGGTCTCGTCCCAACCCTGCACGGCCAGCAGCAGTTCGAGGTCGCCCTCGACCGGCTCGAAGGGCAACCGCAGCTCGTCGGGACTGGTGAGCGTCAGGTCCTCGCCCAGCATGCTCCTCGCCCCGCCCCGCAGCACGTCCCCGAAACCCTCGCTCGAGTCCTCGAAGCGGGTACCGAAGACCGTGGTGCGCACCACCCAGGGCCGGAGCACGGTACCCGAGTCGCGCGTCACCAGCAGGTCCTGGTAGGCCCGCAGGGTATGGAACCGCCGCACTCCGCCGCCCAGGTCGCGCCGCAGCTCGCGTTGGCGTTCCCTCCAGTCCTCCGGGAAATAGCCGTCGAGGCGGGGCTCGCGCCGGATCCGGGATCCCTGGGCGAGGATCCTCTGCAGGCCGGAAGGCCCGGGAGCGAGCGGTGGGATCCCCTTGTGTCGGGTCACCGAGAGGAGCCGCTCGACCAGGGCCAGGGCCACCGCGTCGTCGTGGAGTCCGGGGGTGAGACCGGTCCGGGAGAGCTTGGCGGCGAGATCCGGGAGCCCCTCGGTGGCCTCCTGCCAGGCCGAGCGTGCCTGGATCCAGAGCTCGAGTGCGGTATCCGCGTCCAGGTTCCCCGGGGCACCCAGGCTCTCCCGGATCTCGGGATGGGTCTCGACCCGGATCCGCATCCGGTTCAAGGCGTTCCGCCACTGGGCCGGTCCGTCGGCCGGCGGGGTCGCCCTGGAGGGGAGGACCTCCGAGCCGGGTTCCGGGAAGAAGCCGCGGGCGGCGAACATCACGCCGAGCCCGCCGAGGATCGCCAGGAGGGGGCCGAGCGGGAGACGACGTCCCGCGGCGCGCTCCGCCGAGGTCCCGGGGATCGGCGCCAGGCCCCGGGTCGAGGCCGCGACCTCGGAGGGACCGCTGGCCGGCGCCGAGCCCGGGTCGCTCCGGGACGGCACCGGCAGCAGACCGGAGGCCTTCACGAAGGCGTCGTCGAGGGCCTCGCGGGCCAACCGGGCGTCCCGGGCCCGGTCCTCCTGGGTCGGCGCCAGTAGCCGGTCGAGCACATGGTCGATGCTGGCGGGCACCGGGAACCCCTGGTCGGAGAGACCGTGCTCGAGGCCCTTCAACTTGTTGGCGTAGAGGTCGGTGAAGGAGTCCCCGGTGAAGGGAGGCTTGCCGGTCACCAACTTGTAGAAGATCACCCCGGCCGCGTAGAGATCCCAGTCGAAGGAAGGCGCGCCGCCCCGCATCTGCTCGGGGGCCATGTACTGGGCGGTCCCCACCACCACCCCGGTCCTGGTGAGGCCGCCGCCGGAGACCTCGCGCCCCAGTCCGAAATCGGCCAGCACCGCGTCCCGCCCATGCGCCAGCAGGATGTTGTCGGGCTTCAGGTCGCGATGGACGATGCCCTGCTTGTGGACTGCCACCAGGCCGTCGAGGATCTGGCCGAGCAGCCGGGTGGCCTCCTCGACCGGGAGCTTCCCGCCCGAGCGCGCCAGGTGCACCTTCAAGGTGGGTCCCTCGACGAACTCGAAGACGATGTAGGCCTGGCCATCGACCACCCCGAAGTCGTAGACCGCGGCCACCCTGGGGCTCTTGATCTGGGCACCCAGGCGCGCCTCCCGGAGGAAGCGCTCCATCAGTTCGCGCTCCTTGTGGAGGTCCTCGGAGAGGAGCTTGATCGCCACCTCGCGGGCGAGCTTGTCGTCGACGGCCCGGACCACCCGGCCGAAGGCCCCCTTGCCGAGTTCGCGGGCGTTCGAGAACCGGCTCGCCAGGCCCGGAGGCAGGCTCCCGCTCACGTCGCCGGGTCTCCCGTCCGCGGCCCGAGGGAAGGCCGCCCCGGACCGGAGTGTATCGCCTGCCCCGGACTCTTCCCTCGCACCGGGGACTCGCCTCGCACTGGTCTCCGGGCCGGTCTACAGTGGCGCCGACTCCCCGGACGCCCACCCAGTGCCCCGGGGAACCAGGAGGAGGACTCCCGATGGCGAATCCCAAGGCGATCTGCGAGACGTCCCTCGGCACTTTCGAGGTCGAGCTCTACATGGACAAGATGCCCATCACGGCCGGGAACTTCATCAAGCTGGCGAAGAGCGGCTTCTACGACGGCCTGCACTTCCACCGGGTGATCGCCGGCTTCATGTGCCAATTCGGCTGCCCCCACAGCCGCGATCCCAACAGCCGGCAGGCGGGAACCGGCGGCCCTCCGGGAGGCTGCATCGCCGACGAGCACCCGGCCGCCCACAAGCTCTCCAACGAGCCCGGGACCCTCTCGATGGCGAACACCGGGGCGCCCAACAGCGGCGGCTCCCAGTTCTTCATCAACACGGTGCACAACAGCTACCTGGACTGGTTCACCCCCGGGCCCTCGAAGCACCCGGTCTTCGGCAAGGTGACCAAGGGCATGGACGTGATCACCAAGATCGAGAAGTGCCCCAAGGGACCGGGCGACCGCCCTTCGCCGCCGGTGAAGATGGTCAAGATCAAGGTCGTCGAGTAGGCGCGCCGGCGGGCCGGGGTCCTACCGGCCGGTCCGCTGGAAGCAGGCCGCCAGGTTCACGGTCACCGAGGGATCTCCGATCGGCTGCAGGCCGATGGCCGTGAGCCGGGCCCGGCGCGCCGCCTCCGGGATCAGGGAGGCCGGGATCCGGAGGAAGACCGCCAGGCGGGTGAAGGACTCGCTGTCACCGGCCTGGTCCCCCGACGAGTGGACGCTGGCCACGAAGGGCGCGGTCTGGTCGCGACCCAACACGTCGAGCCGGAGGCAGGACGTCTCCTCCCAGTCGTAGACCACCAGGCAGAGTTCGAGGTCCCCGGTGGAGGGTTCGAGCGGGATCTCGATCTCGAGGGGAGCGTCCTCCAGGGTCGGACCCACCTCGTTGCGGATCGCCAGGGCCACCTTGGGGAGCCGGGCAGCGGGATCCGCGAAGCCTTCCCCGGCCGGGTTCTGGATCCGGAGCAGGGTGCTTCCCCGGGGCAACGGCAGGTTCGTCCAGGTCCCCGGGAACCCCGCCAGCAAGGTCCGATAGGTCGCCGACCAGGTCTCGGCACGGGTGCCTTCCGGCTTGGGGTCCAGGGTCACGGTCTGGATCCCGAGTCCGGTCGCCAGCCAGGCCGAGAGGGGTGGCCGCGGCCCGCCGGGCGGATAGAGCGGTTCCTCGCCGCGTTGGCGATGGTGTTCGAGCAGGCGCTCCAGGGTCGAGAGTTCGACCAATGTCCGATAGTCGGATCGCGAGGGGATCCCCTCGGGCAGACGCGCCAGGGCCTGGGTCATGGCGGTCGCCCGGCGCCTCCAGGCGGCCCGGGCCACCCGGAAGACCTGGAGCGCGTACGAGGAGTCGTCGCGCTCGGCCAGGGCCAACACGGGCGCGAACTCCGAGTCGTCCAGCAGGGCGCCAAGCTGCGCCGCCAGCACGCGCCCCGGGGCCTCGTCCCCCTCGCCGGAAGCCGCGCCCGGGCCAGGCTCGTCCCCGCCGGGGTCGGAGGCCACCGGCCGGACCTCCTCGCCTGCCGGACCGCTTGCGGATCCACCCGGGTCGACTGGGGACGCGGCGGTCGGGCCTACCTCCGGATGGGTCTCCGGGAGGAAGAGGCCGACCGCGAGGCCCAGGGCAAGGATCACGGAAGGCGCCGCCACCCGGAGGAGTCCCGTCCGCCCGCGAGGAGCGGGCCCCGAGGCAGGAGCCGGGATCGCGCTCCCGACCATGGGGCCCGGAGGACTCCCGGGACGCTGCCGGGCCCCGGTCCGTCCGGAAGCCGGCTGCGGACCTGCCCGGACCGCCTGGAGCAGGCTCGTCGCGGTCCAGGGGCTCCGTTCCTCCCGGGGTCCCAGGAGGTCGGAGAGGATCCCCGGGAGCGGTTCGGCGAGCACGGGAGAGGGTCCCGGCAGCGGGAGACGGAGACCGGCGCACTTGCGGGCATAGACGTTCTGGTAGGTGTCGTTCCCGAAGGGGGGCTCGCCTCCGACCAGCTCGACCAGGATCACCCCCGCCGCGTAGAGGTCCCAGAGGGGCGCGGCGGAACCTCCTTCCATCTGTTCGGCCGGCATGTAGAGCGGAGTGCCGACGACCTGGCCGGTCCGGGTCAAGGTCGTCTCGTCGACCCCATGGGCCAGTCCGAAGTCGGCGATCACGGGGCGACCGGCTTCCATCAGCACGTTGCGGGGCTTCAGGTCGCGGTGGACGATCCCGGCGGCGTGGATGGCCGCCAGTCCCTCGAGCAGGTCGAGGAAGATCCGGACGCCTTCCCCGGGTTCGATCCTGCCGCCGTGGGCGAGCCGGTACCTCTCCAGGTCGGATCCCGGGACCAGCCGCATGGCGAGGTACCGGATCTCCCCCTCGATTCCATGGGCGAAGAGCTCGGCCACCCTCGGGGAGCGGATCTTCGAAGCCAGGCGGCCTTCCCTCAGGAAGCGCTCGACGGCCTCGGAGTTGGCCCCGGCGCGGAGGATCTTCAGCGCCACTTCCCGCCCTGAGGACGCCTCCCGGGCCCGGAACACCTCGCCGTAGGCCCCGGACCCCAGGCGCGACCCGATGCGGAAGCGGTTCCGGAGCCCCTCGGGCAGTTCCGGGAGTTCCGGTTCCGGGTGGCAAGGCGGGTGCGATCCAGCCTCGGTGCGGGACATGGAGGGCCTCGATCCTCCCCCAGGGTACGCCGCGGCGGTCCCGGGGATTATCCTCGGACCGTGGACGCCGCGCCGCCGCCGACCCCGGGTACCGTCGAGGCCTGGTGCCTGGAGCTGATCGAGACCACCGATGCGGTGACGAAGCTCACGCCGCCGGCTCCGCCGACCCGGTGGGAATCCGCTCCCCGGGTCCGCAGGCCGTCCGGACCGGGACGACCGGCGGCCTGGGAGGTGGTGGCCAAGGCGCCCCGGTCGGTCCGCAAGGGAGCCCTGTCCGACCCCGCCCGGCGGGCCGAACTCGTCCACACCTTCGCCCACCACGAGCTGCAGGCGGCGGAACTCATGGCCTGGGCCCTGCTCGCCTTCCCCGAGGCGCCTCCGGCGATGCGGCGGGGCCTGCTGGCGATCGCCGGCGAGGAGCTCCGGCACCTCGGGCTCTACCTCGACTACCTGGCCTCGATCGGACACCGCTTCGGCGACTTCCCGATCCGGGACTGGTTCTGGAGTCGGGTGCCGTCCGCTCCCACCCCGCTCGCCTTCGTGGCCACCATGGGAATCGGCTTCGAAGGCGGGAACCTCGACCATTGCCGGCGCTACGAGGAGTGGTTCCAGGCCGCCGGCGACCAGGGTGCGGTGGCGATCCTGGAGACGGTCCGGGAGGACGAGATCGGCCACGTGGCCTTCGCCGCCCATTGGTTCCGGGAGCTCTCGGGCGGGCTCGAGTTCTCGGCCTGGACCCGGAGCCTCCCACCTCCGCTCTCGCCCCTGCTGATGCGGGGCCACGTCCTGAACACCCGCGACCGGGGCCGCGCCGGCCTCGACCCGCGCTTCCTCGAGGAGCTCTCCGCCTGGTCGCCCGACTCGCCTGGATCCTGAACCTCGACGCCGAGGACGAACTCCGCGATCCCGACGGCTACCGACGCAGCCCGGCGATGGCGGCCCGGATCCGGCATCACGCGGCCCGGATCGACGGCCTGGTCGACCGCCGCGACCTGGTCCTGGATCCTGCCGACCCGGAGGCCGGCGGCGGACCGGAGGGCGCGGCGGCTGCCGGGATGCAGGGCATGGCCTGGTGCCCCACGCCCTCGGCCCTGCGGAGGCTCGCCGAGGCGGGAGCCCACCTTCCGGCGGCACCTTCGCTGGCCGTCCTCCAGCGGGTGCTCCATCGACGCTTCTCGGCGGGACTCGGGGACGGGCTCGGGGAATCGCTGTGGATCGAGGGCGAGGCGGAGCTGGCAGGCGCCCTCGAGGAGGCGACCCGGAGGGCCGGCCCCGGCGCCACGTGGGTCCTGAAGCGAGGCTACGGGTTCGCGGCCCGGGGCCATCGCCGCTTCCTTCCCGGTGCTCCGGGGGACTCCTTGCTGGCATTTGCACGGACCGCGCTGGCCCAGGACGGAGGCGTCCTGATCGAACCGTGGCGGGAACGGCTCGCCGACTTCGGCCTGCACGGCTGGCTCGGACCCGACGGTGCGCTGGTGCGAGGCAGTCCCACCACCAGCATCGTCGACGCCCACGGCACCTGGGTCGAGAGCCGGATCGCGGCCCCAGGGGAATTGGGGTCCGGGGAGGAGGACACCCTCCGGGAGGCCCTGGAGCGGGCTGCCGCCGGACTGCGGTGCGCCGGATACTTCGGCGCCTTCGGGATCGACGCCTACCGCTTCCGGGCCGAGGGCGGAAGGATCCGCTTCCAGCCCCTCTCCGAGGTGAATGCCCGGTTCTCGATGGGATGGGCCGTCGGGATGGGAGCGAGCCGGCCCCACCGGTCTCGCCCCGGGAGGAACCCGGCGGGTACCATCCCGACACCGGAGGAACCCGCGATGATCCGTGCCCTGGCCGACCAGTACTGGCAGGAGACCCTGGCCTCGAGCCCGACCACCGCCACCGCGCTGGGCGACCGCCGCTACGACGACAAGCTCTCCGACCTCTCTCCCGAGGCCCGTACCGCCGAGATCCGCATGGCGGAGGAGCTGATGGGAAAGGTCCGGGCCGTCGACGAAGCTGGTCTCTCTCCCGCCGACCGCCTGACCCGGGGGGAACTGATCGGGCACCTCTCGCGGGATCTCGCCATGCTCCGGGCCGGGATCGACGAGTGGATCGTGAGTCCCCTCTCGGGTCCCCAGAACTCCTACATGAACCTTCCCGAGATCCAGCCGCTGCGCAGCGAGGACGAGCTGGCCGCCTACCTGGGGCGGGTGCGGGCCATGCCCTTCCAGCTCGGCCAGCGGATCGACGGGCTCCGGCGGTGCCGGGTCGCCGGCAAGGTCGCCAACCACAAGGCGGTGGCACGGGTCCTCTCCCAGCTCGCCGGCATCCTGGCCAAGAAGGTGGGGGAGTGGACCTTGGCCCGCCACGCCAAGGCCGCCGCCGAGACGCTCGGCACCCCTTCGGCCCAGGCGCTCGCCGGCGAGGTGGAGAAGGCGCTCGCCACCGGTCTGCAACCGGCGCTGCGCGGCTACCGCGAGATGCTCTCCCAGGAGATCCTCCCGGCGGCCCGGCCCGACGACCGGCCCGGACTGGTGCACGTGCCCGATGGGCACCTCGCCTACCAGGCGGTCCTCCAGGTCCACACCTCGCTCGGGATCTCCGCCGAGGAGATCCACCGGATCGGACTCGAGGAGATGGCCCGGATCCAGGACGAGCTCTCCCGGGTGGCCTCGAGGGCCTTCGGGATCTCCGACCTTCCCGGGATCCAGGCCCGTCTCCGCACCGACCCTGGGCTCTACTTCGACACCGCCGAGGCGATCGAGGCCAAGGCGCGTGACGCGGTCGAGCGGGCCCGGGGCGCCATCCCGAAATGGTTCGGGCGGCTCCCCAAGGCCGAGTGCCAGGTGCGCCCCATCCCCGAGCACGAGGCGCCCGACTCGACCATCGCCTACTACCGGGGACCGGCTACCGACGGCTCCCGCCCGGGCGTCTACTACGTGAACACCTACGCGCCGACCACCCGGCCCCGGTACGAGGCCGAGGTCCTGGCCTTCCACGAGGCGATCCCCGGTCATCATCTCCAGATCGCCATCGCCCAGGAGCTCGAGGCCATGCCCGAGTTCCGCAAGCACGGGGGAGTCACCGCCTACCTCGAGGGATGGGCCCTCTACACCGAGCGGCTCTCCGACGAGATGGGTCTCTACGGCGGCGACCTCGACCGGATCGGGGCGCTCAGCTTCGATGCCTGGAGGGCAGCCCGGCTGGTGGTCGACACCGGTCTCCATGCCCTGGGATGGAGCCGCCAGCAGGCGATCGACTACATGCTGGCGAACACCGTGCTCGCCGCCAACAACATCGAGAACGAGGTCGACCGGTACGTGGTGATGCCCGGCCAGGCGGTCTCCTACAAGATCGGCCAGCACGAGATCCTGCGCCTGCGCCGGGAGGCCGAGGAGCGGCTCGGCGACCGCTTCGACCTGGCGTCGTTCCACGACTGCCTGCTCGGAGACGGGGCGGTCGGCCTCGAGGTCCTGGGCAGCCAGGTCCAGGCCTGGATCGCGGCGCGGTCCGGCGCCTAGGCGCCGAGGCCGGGGAGGAGGGAGAAGAGCCGCCTCCACCAGGGAAGTCGGGGCGGGGGCTCGGAGCCCAGGACGAGGCGCTGGAAGTCGTCGCTGGCCGCGAAGGCATCCAGCGCCCCCAGCCGGCGCGCCGCTCCCAGCCTTCCCGAGGTGATCTCGTGGAGGTAGAGGGCCCAGCCTCCCTCCAGGCGTCGGGCCTGCTCCAGGAAGGCATCGCCCCGGACGGTCTCGGCCAGCTCGTCCCCGGCCGTGGCCTTGGCCAGGGCCCGGGCCGCCACCCGGAGATCGACCACGCAGGCGAGCGCGATCCGGTCGGCGGAGAAGTCGGCGAGGCGCATCCAGGGCCGGAGCGCGTAGCGGGCGACCTCGAGCGGCGTGGCCAGGATCCAGCTCACCGCCCCTACGTTCTCGAGGGCGTTCACCGGGTTCAGCACCAGCCGGTGCCCGAGGGCCTGGTGGGCGAGTTCGTGGTAGACGAAGAAGGCCAGCTCGTCGGGGGCGAGGTGCTTCACCCACCAGGCGCTCATGACCAGGCTGGGGCGCGGCAAGGGGAGCGTGAAGATCGGCCAGGGGCCTGGATCTGCGACCAGGAACACGCCGGGGCGCT
Organism: uncultured bacterium; assembly: GCA_964403795.1. GTDB lineage: Bacteria > Muiribacteriota > UBA6191 > CAZXTJ01 > CAYOHP01 > CAYOHP01. The sequence goes on from CAYOHP010000187.1 coordinate 9,067, forward strand.
CGACCCCGAGGCGGGCCGCGGCCCGTCCCACCAGGGCGTGGAGCTCGGGGGCCTGCTCCGGACCGACCTCGATCGAGTCCGACTGGAAGCGGCTGCGCAGCACCCTCACGGTGAGCACCGAGAGCACCAGCCAGGCCAGGAAGAGCGAGAGGGTGAGCCCGGTGCAGAGGAGGTAGAGGGCGCCCAGGGCGAAGAGGGTCCGGCGCAGCATGGTGCGCTCCCCGGGAAGGCGCAAGGCGTCCAGGTCGAGGGGACGGGGCGCGGGGGCGTCGGCGACGGGATCGAGCCCCGGGCCGGGACCCGGGGTGTCGGGTGCGAGGGTCCGGGTCGAGGGGAGCGCGGGGACGAACTCCAGGGCCGGCTGCATGGTGGAGGCAGCTTCGCGATGGGGAGACGAGCGTCAAGCCCCCTGGTACGGACGCCGGGGCACGGGATCGGCGCGGCCTTCGGAGGGATCGTCCAGCGCCACCCGGAACCCCCTCCAGGGCTGGCGATCGCCCGGGAGGGCCGCGGCCCGCGCCGAGGCCCTCAGGCGCGGGGACTCGATCGTCTCGAACCAGGAGGCCCCCCGTAGGCTGCGCTCCCGGGCCTCCTCCGGGCCCGCCGGATCGTGGTCCGGGGTCTCCCGGCCGAAGCGGAGCAGGAAGCCGTCGCGACACCACTCCTCGATGTTCAGGCCCAGATCGAGGTGGCCGAAGGGCGCCGGAGGAAGGCCCGAGGTCCCGACCGGGCGGAGGTGGCGGTCCCAGTCCCGGGCGCTGCGCGTCCCGTCATTGCGGTTGGCGACGCGCCGACCGGGTTCCCGGTCGCCCCATGAGTGGATCCGGCCCTCCGGTCCTCGGGCTGCGTACTCCCAGAGGGCTTCCCCGGGGAGGTCTCCCCCGGACCACTGTGCGAAGGCCCTGGCCTCGTCCCAGCTCACCTGGACCACCGGTCGATCCGGCTCCTCGAGCTGGACCTCCCAGTCGGGCGGGGCCTGGCCACGACCGGACTCCAGCCAGGTCGCATACTCGGCGACGGTGACCGGTGCCAGCGACAGCCAGCACCCCGGGAGCGACACGGTACGGATCGGCTCCTCCTCGGGCGCCGCCAGGCTTCCCATGGAGAAGCGGCCCTCCGGGATCCGCCCCAGCAGGATGCCGCTGGTGGCGCAGCGAACCGTGAGAGGCAGACCCGTGGCAACCTCGTAGCCGCCCTCGGGTCCGGTCCGGGCCAGCCCCTCCCAGCCCGGCGGCGGGGGCCCCCCCACGGCGACCGGCTCCAGGCCGAGCAGCGGCAGGATCAGGCGGGCGAGGCCGCGTTCGGCCGGATGCCGGGACCAGAATCCGAGCAGCCGTTCCCGAGAGCCCGAGTCGAGGGCGCCCGGCGGGAGCTGCCCGGTGCGTTCCACCCAGCGGGCCAGTTCCAGCCAGCCGTCCGGCTCATCGGGGGAACCGGCGATCCTGCGGAGCAGGCGGTCGAGTTCCGAAGCGGCGGAGGCTCGTCGATTGCCGAGGAGTGCCATGGGATGCGGGTCGTCCAAACGCCGGGTCTCGGGACGGAACGGGCTTCGCGGCGGACGTCAGCCGTCGTCGCCGTCGTCGTCCTCGCCGTCGTCGTCGCCGTCATCGTCATCGTCGTCATCGTCGTCGTCGTCATCGTCGCGATCGAAGTCGTCGTC
>CAYOHP010000188.1:0-10726 GCA_964403795.1 uncultured bacterium
CCGAGTTCCAGGTCGAAGACGTCGATGTCGGCGAAGCGCTTGAAGAGGATCGCCTTGCCCTCCATCACGGGCTTGGCGGCGAGCGGTCCGATGTCCCCGAGACCCAGCACCCGGGTTCCGTTGGACACCACCGCCACCAGGTTCCCCCGGGAGGTGTAGCGGTAGACGTCGTCGGGATTCTCGGCGATCCTCAGGCAGGGCTCGGCGACGCCGGGGGTGTAGGCGAGCGAGAGGTCGGCGGCGGTACGGCAACGCTTGGTGGGCTGCACCGAGAGTTTCCCCGGGACCGGACTCTCGTGGTACTCGAGGGCATCCTTGCGGTAGCGGTCCGTCACGGTGGCCTCCCTGCGCGAAACCCGTCCCGGCGTCGGGACCGGGAGTCCCGGTTCGATCCACCCTACCGGCGCGGCAGAGGCAGGTTCAAGCCGAGGGCGACCGCGTCACTCCAACCGGCCGCCGGTCATCGCGGCGAGCCGTGTCCCTTGGTGCGGCACTGGACGTGCGGCAGCGGCTGGGGCCGGAAGAAGTAGGAGCTCGACTCGCCGGAGGTCGGGCAGATCAGGGTCTCCTCCAGGAAGCCGCCGGCCATCAGGCGTCCCTGGAAGTCGCTGCCCGAGAGGAAGCGCCCCTGCAGCTCCCCGGCCGGGTCGGCCGCCTTGTACCGGGCCACCGCGGCTTCCAGCCTGGCCCGCTGGGCGGCGCAGCGTTCCGCCTCCTGGCGTCGCCCCGTCCCCGAAGGAGGGAGCCATGACCAGACCCCGACCAGGACCATGGCGGCGCCGACCAGCAGGAGCCGGCGCATGAGGCGGAAGCCGGGGGCCGGCGTCGACCGGCAGGCGGGACACTCCGCCCCCACCAGGGGGCCGCCGCATCGGGTGCACTCGAAGCGCAGGACGACCTCGTCGCGGGAGGCCGGCGGGGAGGGCACCGGGACCGCTGCCGAGGTGCCGTCCTCGTCGAAGCCGAGCACCAGGATCGGCTCCTCGGCCACCACCTGGTCCGGTAGCGGCTCGTCGGCGAAGGGGTTGATCCCGAGCCGGTTGGCGACCTCGGCAGCCGCATCCCGGTGGGCCTTGTCGGGGGAGGAGAGGAGGGTGCGGAGCAGGACGGCAGGCGCGACCGGACAGTCCTCGGCGGTGCGCTTCGCCAGGAACTCGACCCGGTCCTCGGGTGGGAGGCCGTCGAGTTCACGGATCAGGCCGTCGATCGCGGGGTCGCTCTCCACGGGTCGCCCTTCTCCTCCGTCCCCACCCATACAAATACAACAACGATCGTCCCGATCCAAAGGTTCCATGTCGCTCCTGCCGCGGACCCCAGCCTCGCGGCCCGGTGCCTACGGGGTCTCCTCACCCCAGGCCTCGGGCCTGGCCCCGAGGGACCAGGCCGCATGCAGGCTCCCGAGCAGGCTGGCCAGCAGCGCCAGCTCGAAGCCCCGGCCCGGACCCTCGGCCACCAGCCCCAGGACCGCGGCGGACAGGCCGGTGAGCTCCACGGCCACCCGCCAGAGGCCGGGAGGGCTCTCGGAACGGATCGTCAGGTAGAGCCCAGCCAGCAGCAGGCCTGGCAGGTCCCGGCCGACGGGCAGGAAGAGCAGCCACGCCCCCAGCAGGGCCAGGCCGGTCCGCCGGCAAGCGGCACGGCTGCCCAACGGACCGAGGAGGCCGGACCAGGTGATCTCGAAGTGGTCCCGGTGGCCCCTCAAGCGGAAGGAATGGAACCGGGAGACCCGACCCCGGGCCCGGCACCGGGAACACGCGAAGGGATGGACGCTCGCCACCCCGCTCTTGGTCTCCTCCCGGGAATCGGTCTCCAGCAGACGGAGGCGTGCGGTACACACCGGGCAGGCTGCGCTCGGACCGTGGTCGTCCCCCAGGAGCAAGGGATCCTCGCCGTCGCCCAGGCGCTCGAGCCGCCCGAAGCCCTCGCCGGCACGCTCCGCCGGGGGTGGGACCCGCGGTGCCTCCACCAGGCGGGCCACCCGTTCCCCGTGCTCCTCGATCCCGACGCCCAGGGCCCGGGACCCGCCCAGCCGCAGCAGGGTGTCGAGCTCGTCGAACATCGCCCGGCGCATGGCCACCTCGAAGAGCGCCTCGTAGAGTTCCCCGGCCTCGGGAGGAGCGGGATCGTCGGGCTGCCGCAGCAGGACCTCCACATGGGCGTGGTCGAAACCCAGCAGGTTCCCCGCCCGGCGCAACGCCGCCATGCGGGTGCCGGCCTCGATCCCGGCGGACCGGAGGCGAGCCGCCAGGGCCGAGAACAAGGCATCCCGATCGAGGTCTTCCGAGCCCATCCCCTGGAAGGTAGCCGAAGACCGGCCTTCCCGGCCTTCCCCCAAATCGTACCGGAGAGGTATCCTTTGGACGCCGAGGAGGAGATCCATGTCCGCAGAGTGCTGTTCCGGCTCCGGCCACGACCACAAGGCGCCGGCCCCCAAGCCCGATGACAAGATCGGGATCATGGCCGAGCCCACCCCCAACCCCTCGAGCTTCAAGTTCACGGTGGATCGGGTGCTCCTCCCCATGGCGTCGGTGCACTTCGGCACCGCCGAGGAAGCCGCCGGCTCGACCCTGCCCGAGACGCTGTTCACGCTCGAGGACGTGGTGGGCGTCTTCGTGAGCGAGAACATCGTGACCGTGACCAAGAAGGGCACCGGCGACTGGCGCCCGTTCGCGGTCAAGATCGGCCCCCTGATCCGGGAGGCGATCAAGTCGGGCAAGACGCTCGTGAGCGAGACCGCTATCCAGCGCTCCCAGGGCTCGACCGAGGTCGAGAAGATGATCCTGAAGGTCCTCGAGGAGGTCCGTCCGGCAGTCCAGATGGACGGCGGCGACATCGTGTTCGCAGGCTACCGGGACGGGATCGTGTCGGTCTCGATGCGGGGCTCGTGCTCGGGCTGCCCCAGCTCCTCGATGACCCTGCGCATGGGGATCGAGACCCGGCTCCGCCAGGCCATCCCCGAGATCAAGGGCCTGATCCAGATCTAGACGCCACCCGGCGTTCCCTACTTGGGGAGCTGGGCCAGGACCTTCTCGGCCTCGGGGATCCGCCCCACGCCCTTCAGGTACTCGGCCAGGGCGTAGCCCGCGTCCCGGAACCGGTCCGGGTCCCCGGAAGCCCTGGCGAGGGCGAAGGCCCGCTCTCCGACCTTGAGGGCGGTCTTCCGATCGCCGACCATCCAGTTCGCCTTGGCGAGCGACATGAGACCCCAGACCAGATCCGGATGGTCCTCGCCCTTGATCCTGGTGGAGAGCTCGTGAGCCTTGGCCAGCGGCGGCAGGGCGTCCTGGAAGCGGTGCCAGGCCATCATGAGCTCACCCAGGTCGGCGAACAGCCGGTGCTGGGAGAGGGCATCGTCCGGCGACCAGGTATGGGAGGCGACCGCCATCGCCCGCTCGAGCAATCCCCTGGCGGCCGAGAACCGACCCATGTCGCGTTCCAGGGCGGCCAGGGTGAGCATCCGGTCGATCCCGGCCTCCACCTCGCCCTCGCCCATGCGTTCGACCAGGGCGAGGGCCTCGATGCGCTTCTCCCGCGCCTCCCGCAGGCTCCCCTTGGTGTGCAGGGCCTCGGCCTGGGCCTCGACCTCGACCAGCCGGGCCCGGAGATCGAGATCCTCGCCACGGAGCCCGGCAGCCGCCAGGAACAGGATCCCGACCGCCCATCTCGAAGCCGACCCGTCCACCCGACCTCCCCGCGGCCGGGTGCCCCCGACCCGGCCGTGAGGAGCGTACTCCCTGGAGGGGCCTGCCGCACCTGATACCATGGCGGCGATGACCGGGTCCCCCCTGCTCCGTCTCACCGACGTCCATCGGACCTACCCGATGGGGGACCTCGAGGTGGTCGCCCTGGCCGGCGCCGACCTGGAGATCGGGCGGGGCGAGTTCGTGGTGCTCCTGGGCCCCTCGGGCTCCGGCAAGAGCACCCTGCTCAACCTGATCGGCGGGATCGACGAGCCGACCCGCGGCACGGTGCGCTACGAGGGCCACCTGCTCAAGGGCGAGGCCGAGCTCGAGACCCACCGCCGCCACCGGATCGGGTTCGTGTTCCAGTTCTACAACCTGATCCCCACCCTCACGGCCTACGAGAACGTGGAACTCGCCACCCTGCTGGCGAACGACCCGATGCCCCCGGACGAAGCCCTCTCCCGGGTCTCGCTCTCCCACCGCCGCGACCACTTCCCGGCCCAGCTCTCGGGAGGCGAACAGCAGCGGGTGTCGATCGCCCGGGCGCTCGCCAAGCGGCCCCAGGTCCTGCTCTGCGACGAACCGACCGGCGCCCTCGACCTCGACACCGGGAGGCGGATCCTGGCGCTGTTGCGGTCCATCAACCGGGAGCTCCGGACCACCGTGATCCTGGTCACCCACAACGGGGCCCTGGCCCACATGGCCGACCGGGTGATCCACATCCGGTCCGGTCGCATCGCCGACGACCACCGGGTCGAGAACCCCATCGCTCCCGAGGAAGTGACCTGGTGAGCCCGCCGGGATCGGGACGCCGTCCCCGGCCGGCGGTCGTTCCGACCCGGGGTTCGGGTACCGTGGGAGGCCGATGAACTCCTGGCGTCTGTGGCTCGGGATCGCCTGCTTCGCCGTCGTCATCTGGATGTGGGGTTTCGGGTCCCGACCCGAGGTCCCGGTGCTGGTGGCGACTCCCCGGCGCGGCGACCTCGCCCGGGTGATCCGGGAGGAAGCCCGCACCCGCTACCGGACGATCTTCACCGTGACCATGCCGATCGACGGCAGGCTGGCCCCCCAGGCCGCCGAGGAGGGGACCAGGGTCACCACCGGCGACCTCCTGGCCCAGGTGCAGGAGGACATCCCCGAAGCCCTGGTCCGGTCCCTCAAGGCCGAACTGGCGGCGGGGCGGGCAGAGCTCGAACTGGCCCGGGACGTCTCCGACGACACTGCCCGGGTGGCCGCCGCCAGGGCGGGCGAGACGGCCGCCCGCGCCGCGCTCGAGGCACGCCGCCGGGAATTCGAGGCCGCCGGTGCCATGCGCCGCCAGGCCGACCTCGAGCGGACCCGGATCCACGACCTCTCCCAGCGGGGGGCCGCCTCGAGCGCCGATCGCGACCGGGTCGAGAACGAGGCCCAGCGCACCCGGGCCGTGGAGGCGGCCTCCCGGTCGATGGTCGACGCGGCGGCCGCCGAGGCGGCTGCGGCCGAGGCCCGGAGGGTCGAAGCGGAGGCCCTGCTGGCAGCCCAGGGTCCCCGCATCGCCCAGCTCGAAGCCAGGGTGGACGCCCTGGAGGCGCGCATGGTCCCCGCCACCGACGACCGCTCGCGAGTCCAGGTGGCGGCCCCATTCCCGGGCGAGATCCTCCACGTGCACCACCGCTCCGGAGGTTTCCTCCCCCGGGGCACCCCGCTCTTCGAGCTGGGGGATCCGACCACCCTCGAGATCGAGGCCGACCTGCTCTCCGAGGACGCGGCGAGGCTGCTCCCCGATGGGGCCTACGGGGTCTACGGAGGCGCCCTGGGCGAAGGGGAGCGTCCGGTCCGCCTCCGGGAGGTCTCGCCTCGGGGCTTCATCAAGCGCTCGAGTCTGGGGGTCGAGGAATCCCGGGTCCACGTCTGGTTCACCTTCGCGACCGAGCCTCCCCGGGGGCTGGGCCACGGATACGCCTTGAACCTGCGCGCCGCCCTCGAGATCGCCCGCGCCGCGCCCCTGATCCCGCGCCGGGCCATGTTCCGGACCGGCAGGGGCTGGTCGGTCTGCACCCTCGAGGGCGACCGGGCGTCCTTCCTCCCGGTGGAACCCCGCCTCGGCGACGAGAGCTGGGTGGCCCTGGTCCGCCCGCTCCCGGAAGGGGTCAGGCTGGCCCTCGATCCCCCCGAGACCCTGGAGCCCGGCGACCGGCTCCGTCCCCGGCCGGCGCTCGACCTCCCGGACCCGGCGCTCCTCCCCGGGCTGGCCGCGCCTCCCGCCGACCGGACACCCGGGTAGGACCGGACCGCTGCCGGCCGTCGCGGTAGGATGACCTGCCGTGCCCCGCCCCGGTGGATCCGCCGTGCCGCACCCCACGCGCCAGCCGACGTGGCTCCCTGTCCTGCTCCTCGTCGGTCTCAGCGCTCCCGGCCTGGAGGCGCGGCGGCGCCCCGCCCGTCCTACTCCCCCACCTCCGCCTGCCTCCGGCCCGCCCCGGGAGCCGTCGGATTCCGCCCCGGCCAGGGAGGGCAGCGCGCTCGCCACCCTGGCCCGGGTCCGGCTGGCCGCCGGGGATCGACGCGGCGCCCTGGACGCGGCCCGACGCGGCTACCAGGTCCTGCGTTCCCACCAGGGGCCGGCCGCGGCAGACCTGTCGCTGGAACTGGGGGAGGCCCTCGCCGCTCTCGAGGAGGAGGGCCTCGCCCTGCTCGCCTTCCAACGGGCCATGGACGCCGACCCCGAGGGGGACAGGGTCGACGATGCCCTCTACGCCAAGGCGGCCCTCAAGGCACGCGGTCTCCCGGACCCCAAGGGCTTCCGGGCCGCCATCGGGAAGTTCCTCGCCCAGGATCCCCTGATCCTCGACCAGGACGCCCTGGTCTACTTCATGGGATTCTCGGTGGGAGTCCGGCTGACCCGGGTCCGGCCCGCCCTGGAGGCCCTGGAGCAGGTCTGGAAGCAACGCCCCGAAGGTGACCGGTCGGCCCATGCCCGGCTCCACGCGGCCCTGATCCGAGGCTTCTCTCTCGACGACCCCGACGGTGCCGACACGCTGCTCGAGGATCTCGCCAAGGCCCATCCGCACAGCTCGCTGCTGGGCCTGGCGTCGGTGGTCCGGGCCTTCGTCGCGGCCGGGCGGGGGCGCCTCGAGGAAGCCGTGGAGCACGTCTCCGGGATTGCTCCCGAGGACGGTGCCAGCCGGGAGGGCGCGCTGCTGGGTGCCATCCTCTCCGGCTACTACCTGGAGGATGGGCCCCGGGCCCTGCGGTTCCTCGACCACCTGGAGCGGACGCCCGGCACCTTTTCCGACCTGGCGCGTTTCCACCGGTCCCTCCTCCTGATGGCCCGCATCTCGGACTACCCGCAGGCCCGCCAGGTCCTCTCCGGGCTGGAAGGCTCGGAGGAGGTCCCCAAGGGCTGGATCGAGGCGCTTTCCGGAGCCCTCGACGGGATCCTGGCCACCACGGATCCGGCCGAGAGGGCCTACCGGGTGGGCAGGTTCTTCGAACGCATCGGGCACCAGCCCAGGGCCCGGAAGGAGTTCGAGGCGGTGGTCCGGGACCACCCGGGCTCGCTCCCGGAGGAACGGGCCCGACTGCGCCTGGCCGCCCTGGACCAGGACGACCGGGGCGAACTCGGTGCCGGTCTCGGGGAGCTCGAGAGCCTCGCCTCCTCGACCCGACTCGCTCCCTCCCACCGGGCCGAGGCCCGTTGGCGCCTGGCTCGGGCTCGGCTCGCTCACGGGGCCAGTCCCACCGACGCCTTCGGTGGGGAACTCGACGCCCGGGACCCGTTCTCGCTGCCGGCCCTGCGCGGCCTGCTGCTGCATTCCGAGGACGGGAGCACGGAACGGGTCCGACTGCTCCGCGACCTGGCCGACGAACTCGATCCCCTCGATCCCAACCGACCCCGCGTGCTGTTGGCGCTGGCCACCACCCTCGAGCGCAATCGGGCGATCGACCATGCGCTGCGCGTCTACCAGACCCTGCTGCCGGACCGGCCCGAGGTCGCGACCGCGATCCGTAGGCTCGAGGATTCCGCCCGGGTCGAGGCCCTCGCCCCGGGAGGCCAGGAACCGATCGATCCCGAGGACCGCCTGCGGCTCGCCTACTTCTACATGCGACTGGGCGAGACCGGGACCGTCGAGCGGCTCCTGGAGGGGGTCCGCCGTTCCGGTCCAACGCCCGGCTCCGGCTCCGGCGAAGCGAGGGCCTCCACCGGGACCGAGGCCTCCGTCCCGGCCCGGGCCGCCGCCCTCCTCGCCCATCTCCTGCATGTCACCAAGGCGCGTCCCGAGAGGATCCGGGAGATCCTCGAGGAGGCCCTGGCTCGCCCCGAGCTGCCGGAGCGGGACCGACTCTCGCTCCTCGAACTCAAGGCCGGACGGCTGGCCGAACTCGAACCGGAATCCGCCCGTTCCATCCGCCGCGCCTTGGTCAAGGCGGGGTACAAGGTCCGCACCCTGGTGCCGGGTCTGGTCGAACACGAGGCCGAGGCCAGGGGAGCGCAGTCCGCCCTCTCGCTGCTCCGGCACCTCGGTGGCGAACTGGCTCCCGATCCCCGTCTGACCGAGCTGGTCGCCGACCTCTACGACAAGGCCGGCGCCGGCGCCCGGGCCCGCGACGCCCGGACCCGCCTGGTCGAAGCCTGGCCGGCGACGGCCGAGGCGGCCCGCGCCCGGAAGCGCCTGGCCGCGGACGATGCCGAACGGATCTCCCAGCTGGCCCGCTCCCGGGTCCCCGGGGAGCGCAAGGTCGACGCCCTGGAAGAGGCGCTCCGCTCGCTGGCGGACGCCGAACAGACGGTGGTGCGCCCGGCCGTCGATGCCCTGCTGGCCTCGATCCGTCCCGAGGCGACGCCGGAACTCGCCCTTCGGGTGGCGGGGGTCCTCGCCGGAGGGCTGGCCGACCCGGCGGCGGCCCGACCCTGGCTCGAGCTGGCGGCTGCCGGGCCGGAGGATCTGGCCGAGGAAGCCCTCCTGGCCCTGGGGGAGAACCTGGCGGCCACCGGGGATCCCCGCGGTGCGCTGGCGGCGCTGGAACGGGCCGGGGAGAAGGCCGGTCGCATCGGGGTCCGGGCCCGACGCGCCCGGGCACGCCTCCTCGAGGAGGCCTTCGGCGACCCGGCCGGGGCGGCGGCCCTCACCGAATCGGCGTTGGCCGTGGGTGTCCTCGACCAGGGCGAATGGGCCGCCCTGGTAGAGGATCGGGTACGGCAGCGGCAGAAGGCCGGAGCCGACGCCGCCGAGCTGGCGAAGATCCTGGCCGAGGGCGCCTCCCGGCTCACCGACCCGGGCCTGAGGACTCCGCTCGAGACCCGCCTGGCCCGGATCCTCGAGGACCTCGGACAGCCGGAGAAGGCGGGAGAGGAATGGCTCCGCCTCTCCGAGCGCCTGCCCGATCCGGCGGAGCGTTCGGCTGCCACCCTCCGCGGCCTGGAGCAGCTGTTCGCCGCCGGGCGCGACGCCCGGGTCAGCTCGGCCGCCAGCGCCTTCCTGGCCAGCGCACCCTCGGCACCCGATTCCGAGGCGATCCGGACCATGCTGCGCAAGGCCTCGGCCCGGGCCCAGGTCGCCACCCTGCTGGGTGCGGTCAACTGGGGCGATCCCGAGTCCAGGGACAACCTGACCCGCATCTGGCGAGCTGCCCAGCTGCTGGTGAACCCGCTCGAGGACTACCGGTCGGCCGCTACCCGCCTCCAGGACCTGCTCCAGCTCTTCCCCGGATCCCCCGAGGCGCGCTCGGCCGAAGCATTGCTGGCCCGCCTCCCGGTCCTCGAGGCCGCCTCCCGGTCGGGAGCCGAAGCGCCCGCGGGCCCCCGGGCCCCCGCTTCTCCCGAGCCCCGTGACCGATTGGCTGCGGCCCGCTTCCTGGAGTACCGTCTCGAGGACCCGGGCCGGGCATCGGAAGCCTACCGGCGGCTCTACCAGGAGGACCCAGGCGTGGTCGGGATGTACGCGGGCCTGGCCCTGCTGCGGCTGGTCGCCCTGGCGCCCGGAGGCGAAGCGGAGGCCCAGGCAGTGCTCCGCGAGCTCGCCGAGCGCCGGCTCCCTCCCGCCCTCGAGGCCCGCTTCCGGGCCAGGATGGCGCTCGTGAACGGCCTGCCGGAATGGCGTCGCCTGGAGGCGGAGGCGCGCCACGGAGGGGACCCGGACCGCTCCCACCGACGCCAGGTCGAGCTGGCCGCCGCGTCCTTCCAGGACGGTCCCCTCGCCATGGCTGCCCTGAAGCGGATCCGGGACCGCCGCACCCAGCTCGAGGCCTCGCTGCTGGCCGCCAGGGTCCTGAAGGCCGCAGCCTCCCCGGCGCCCGAAGCGGTGGGCCCGATCGCCTTCCTCGACCTGGCGGTCCAGGTGGCTCCCGCTCCCGCCGAACGGGCCCGGGCCCTGCTGGCCCGCGGGATCCACTACGAGTCCGAACAGGCACCCGACCGGGCGCTCGCCGACTTCCGCACCGCGTCCGAGCTGGCCCCGGGAACCCCCACCGCCGAGGAAGCGCTGTTCCGGCGGGCCAGTCTCCTGCTCGCCGAGGGCAAGGACCTGGAGACGGCCCGGACCCTCCTGGAGCGGCTGACCCGGGACCACTCCGGAGGGCCCCGGTACCTGGTCGCCTCCACCAAGGCTCCCGAGGTGGGCAACCGGATCGAGGCCGAGGCACTCGACCGCAAGGCCGTGCGGGAAGGCGCCAGGGACCCGACCGTCTTCCTCCACACCGCCCGGGTCCTGGCCGAGCGGTATCGGGCCCTCCCCCAGGCCTTGGAGAACTACCGGACCTTCCTGCGCAGCGGGGACGATCCTCAGCTCCTGCTCAAGGCGCACTACGAGGCCGCCGAAGTCCTGGTCCGCATGCAGAAGCCCGAGGAAGCCGTGCTGATGCTGGAGCGGGTCCCGACGCTGCCGCGGCTCTCGCCTCCGGCCGGCGAGGTCCTGGCGAAGATCGGCGCCATCCACGAGGTCGAGCGGGGCGACCTGGAGTCGGCCCGCAAGGCCTATCAGGCTGCCCTGGCGGAGCGACCCGCGGGCGAGACGGAGCGGCAGGTCCGGGGCGGCCTGCAGAGGATCCAGGGTCTGGAGAGCGCC
>CAYOHP010000189.1:0-10695 GCA_964403795.1 uncultured bacterium
GAGCTCTCCAAGGCGCTCGGCCCGACCCCGACCCGCGAGGGCGGGACTACCCGGTAGGTCCCGTGGCCTGGTCCTGCAGTGCCACCAGCAGCCCGGCCAGCACCAGGATCGGCAGCAGCGGGAAGTGGAAGGCCGCGTGGGTGGTGAAGGACTCCGACAGCAGGCCCAGGAGCTGGCTGCCCACCGTCCCGCCCAGCGCCGAGGCCACGATGATCAGCCCGGTCATGGCGCTCTGGAGCGGCTTCTCCAGCCGGCTCAGCATGAGCGAGCACAGGGTCGGGTAGATGGGACCGATGAAGAACCCGATCGACGACAGCAGGTAGACGAGCGTCCGGCCTCCGGGCCCGCCCCGGGTCGAGACCAGCACCCCGGAGAGGATGGCGAAGGCGGAGCCGAGCAGCAGCAGCTGGAGCCGGAGCGGCGACACGAAGCGCACCATCCACCCGAACAGGAATCGGCTCAGGGCTACCGATCCGAAGTAGAGGCTGAGCAGGCGCGCCACCTCTTCGGGGGGCAGCTGGAAGACTTCGGTGTTGAAGGTCGGGAGCCAGGTCCCCAGGCTCTGCTCGATCATCACGTAGACCGCCGCCCCCACCAGGAAGAGCCGCACGCTGCCCCGTCCGAGCAGGGTGCGCACGTCCCCCATCGCCGAGCCGCCCTGCCGCGACACCGGCTCCGGTTCGGGCAGCGGCGTCACCAGCCAGAGCGCCAGCGCCAGACCGGCCAGGCCCGCCACCAGCCAGTAGGTCCACAGCCAGTTGCCCCGGGCGATCATCTCCGCGAACACCAGGGGAGCGGCCAGGGCGCCGACCTGGTAGACGCCCTCGAGCCGGTTCATGGCGGTGGCGTGGGCGGCCGGTTCCGGGGCGATCAGGCCCACCGCGGCGTAGACCGCCACCTTCACCAGGGCGAAGCTGGCCCCGCAGGCCACGAACAGGATCGGCACGGTCCAGAACCGCTCCACCAGGGCGAGCAGCAGGCAGGCCGCGCCCACCGCACCGAGCCCGACCCGGATCACCCGCCGGTATCCCCAGGAGGGGACCCGGGACGCCAGGAACAGCGAGCTCGCCGCGATCGTCAGGTCCTTGCAGCCTTCCAGCGTGCCGCCCACCCCCTTGCCGATGCCCCACTCCGAGATCGAGCGCTCGACCACGATCCCCACGCTGTTCAGGACCGTGGCGAAGACCACCATCGAGAGGCCCAGGGCGATCGGGGTCAGCATGGTCGGCCTCCGGTCCGGGACAGGGCGGCGAACGGCATCAGCGGTCCTCCTCGGGGGTAGGTCGACAGGGTACCGGATCGAGCGCCGCGGCCTATCTCATGGATCGTTGCGGCGGGCTCCGTCGGCCACCGGGTAGAGGTGCTTGGCCACCTTCACCAGCGAAGCGGTGGCCTCCTGGGGAAGCCGCAGCAACAGGGTCGGGTGGTTCGAATGGATGTTGGCGAAGTGTTCCATGGCGAGCTTCCAGCCCCGGCCCGCCTCCCCGTCGGCCACCAGGGCGTCGGCCACCTCGGCGAGCCGGGCCAGCGCCTCCTCGTCGATCGGGAAGGTGCAATCGTCGGCCACCCGCATCCAGCGGTACAGGGTCCGGGCCAAGAGGGCCGCCCGTCCTTCGGGACCGTCCCCGGGTAGCCGGGAGGCCAGCGCCTCGGCCCGGGCCGTGAGGTAGACCCGCTCCGTGTCCTCGCAGCGCAGGACCTTCCGGATCGGGTTCCATCCCACCAAGGAGAGCAGGGTCTGGGTGGCGTGGGCCCGCTCCACCGGGTCGGCCAGGTCCTCCAGCCGCGCCAGCACCGCCTCGGCCTCCACCTCGAGCAGGTGGCGGGCGAACACCGCCGCCAGCTGGGTGCGGGCGAGCAGCCTCGCCAGGGGCTCGCGGTCCCCCTTCCAGGGCTCGATCCGGGAGAGGGCCGAGCGGGCCCGACCCTTCACCTCCTCGAGCTTCTCCTGGATCGTCGCCAGCACCGCAGGATCCCCGAGCAGCGCCTGCTCCGACGCCTTGCGTCCCCGGGCCAGCGCCCCGACCGCCACCAACACCTCCATGGCGTCCTTGTCGAGCTCGACCAGGAGCAGTCCCGAGAGCGCACCCACGGCCTCCTCCGGGAGCCCGTCCGGCCAGTCCCCGGCCCGGTCCCGCTCGTCGAGCCAGGACACCACCGCCACCGTCATGTCCCCCAGGACCTCGGCCGCGTCGCCCCCGGTCAGCCAGCGGGCCAGCTCGACCTCGAACCGTCCGAGACTCCGTCCCGCCAGCGGATCGGGCAGGGGGTGGAAGGCGGCCAACCGCGCCCGGGCCTCCTCCAGTTCGGCCCGCCCGGAGGCACGCCTGGGCGCGGGTGGCGGCTCGGCCGGGGCGAGGGGCCCGGGGGGCCTCTCCGCCTGCCTTCCCGCCAGGAATCCGAGGACCGAGGCGATCCCGACCAGGGCGAGCGCCGCACCGACGGGACGGCGCGCCGGCCCGGGGGACGAGGGCGTGATCGCGATCGCCGGCGGCGTCCCGGGACGGGCCGCGGAGGAGACCCGCTCCTCCCGGATCGTGGCTTCGCCCGAGGCGCCGGCCGGGGCCGGGTCGCGGAGCTCGGCGAGGCTCGCCGGCCGGTCGCCGGGGTCGGTGGCCAGGCATCTTTCGATCAGGGCGCGGAGAGGATCCCCGGGTCCCAGGGTCTGGAAGCCGGGGCGCGGCAGCGGCCTTCCCCCCAGGGCCTCGAGCATGGTGGCGGTGCCCCAGGGGAGCCGGCGCTCGATGGCGGCGTAGAGGGTGACGCCCCAGGCGTACCAGTCGGAGGCCGGGGTGGCGTCCCGGCCGCGGAGGCGTTCGGGAGCCGAGAAGGCCAGGGTCCCCACCATGCGGCCCTCGGCGGTGACCGCGGTGCGGTCCATGGGACGCGCCAGCCCGAAGTCGAGGAGCACGGCCCGGCGGTCCCGGGTCACCATGAGGTTCGGCGGCTTCACGTCCCGGTGGACCACGCCCTCCGCATGCATGGCGGCCAGGCCCTCGGCCACATGCACGAGCCAGGCGTAGGCCTGGTCCCGGCGACGGCCCGGGTCGTCGAGGGCCTTGACGGCGCGATCCAGGGTCTCGCCTTCGAGGAGCTCGAGGGCCAGCCAGGCGCCGTCCTCCAGCCGGCCCGCGTCGTAGAGGCGGACCAGGGCGGGATGGGCGAAGCGCGCCAGCACCGAGGCCTCGTCCTCGAAGCGCCGCCAGCCGGCGAGGTCGAGGTCGACGGTCAGGACCTTCAGGGCCAGCAGTCGGTCGAGCTTCCGATCCCGGGCCTTCCAGACCGTGCCGAAGCCGCCCGCGCCCAGCACCGAGATCGGCTCGAAGGCGCCGCGCAGCGCGTCCGGGAATCGGGGTGCGGACTCCATGCCGAGAGGGTAACCGGGCCGGTCGTCTTCTCCGGAGTCGAGGCCGGGCGACGGTAGCGGCCTGGTGCGCGCCCGCCCGGCATTGACGCCGGCGAAGGCGCGACCCTACGCTCGAAGGCGCGGCGAGGGGTACGGGGCATCGGGGGCGACCCGGATGCGACAGACTCCCGGCGCGGGTCCGCACCCCCGGTGCGGGGCCGTGCAGCGTCCAAGGGCGGGTTCGGGTCATCAAGGCTCGGCACTCGGGTTCGGGGCGGAAGTCTCCCTCGGTTCCTGCGAGGGTTGCGGCTTTGGCGGGGGTCGTCGCAGGCCTCCTCCGCGTCGCCGGCCCGGCGCATGCCGAGGCCCTGACCGTCGGCGCGGCTCCCTGCCAGGCCCGCCTCGATCCTCCGACCAGTGGCGCCTCGGGCACGCTCACCGTGACCCTCGACGGGACGCCGGTCGCGGTCTCGGGGACCGTCTCGCCTGCGGCTCCCACGACCTTCACCCTCGGTTCCCCCCTCCGGCTCGACGACCTGCGGGGCTCGGGGGTCGACATCGAGCTCGCTTCCGGGAGCACCGTCCGGTTCGAGTCCGGCCAGGCGGTGTTCTCGGGAACCCTGACCGCGGTCACGCCACTGCGCGACGGATCCGGCAACCGGCTCCGGCTCTCCCGCTCCGGCAGCTTCACGATCGGGGCCGACTGCCTGGACCTGGACCTCTCCGGCCTCCAGGTCCCGGCCGCCTCCCGCAGCCTCTCGCTGGCCGGCTACCATCTCCGCCTGGACCAGCTCGGGATCCGGTTCTCCGGCGAGGACTTCCACCTCGACCTCGGCAACCTCCCGATCGACATGGGCTTGCCCGGGATCCTCGGGAAGGTGGCCCTGCCCCTCTCGGTCCAGGCCGAGGGCCTGTCCCCGGGCGAGGGACTCCGGATCGACCGGGACGGGCTGCCGAGCTTCCGGGCCTTCGAGTTCGCCCCCCGGGGGGGAGTGGGGGACGTGACCATCCCACCCATCGAGATCCCCCAGGTCGACGGGCTCTCGCTCTTGCCGCGCATGGTCGACCTGGAGGTGGTCCGGGGCCGACTCGGCGAGTTCCGGTTCGAGGCCGACCTCTCGCTGCCCACCCCGGTCGGGGATCCTCTGGTCCTCGACTCCCTGCGGTTCGACACTCCGGGCGCGCTCGTCACCCTGTTCCCCCGGGAGGTCGAGGACCCTGCCGCCCTCGCCGTGGACCAGGCATGGGGCGACCTCGCGCTCCAGGCCCATCGGGTGCTCGTCGACCTCTCGACCGAGGCGAGCTACACCGTGCTGCCCCAGGCCGAGCAGGACGCGGTCTTCGGGCCCGGGGCCTCCGACCTCGAGCCGCGGGTCCGCACCCGGGTACTGCTCCCTGGCTGGGTGGGAATCCTCTTTCCCCGCCTCGAGCTCCGCATGCCCCATCTGGGCCAGGGCCACGGGGCGCCGGCCTTCACGGGCGCAGGCGTGCTCCTCGACCGCGACGGTCTGACCGGCAGCTTCACCTTGGCTGAGGGGACGGAGTTCGAACTCTTCGGATTTGGCGCCCTGCTCGGCGGCTTCGTCCGCTTCGAGGGCGGCGAGGTGGTCGAGAGCCGGGTGACCGGGGAGATCCTCCTGCCCTTCTTCCAGGATGCCGCGCTCCCCTTCGTGCTCCGGCTCTCGGCGACCGGGGCGGTGAGCGTCGAGCTCGACACCGACCTGGTGATCGATCAGCCCGACCTGGGCTTCGACCTGGTGGTGCGGGGCGGGACCCTCACGGTGGCCGCCGACGGGGTGAGCGCGGCGCTCTCCCTGGACGGCGCCTTCGTGTTCACCGAGGCGATCCCGGCGCTCGCCGGCACCACCCTGGACTTCGCGGGCATGCGCTTCCGGCCCGACGGACCGCCTGCCCTGCCTCGGGGCGGCCTCGGGGTCCGCAGTCCCCCGGAGGTCGACCTGGGGTTCTTCCGCCTGGGAGTCCAGCGCGTGGAGCTGGGCCTCGACGGCGATGCTCCCTCGCTCACCTTGACCGGTCGGATCGACTTCGGCGACGGGCTCCCCGTGGAGCGAGCCGGCTTCGACGGCCTCACCATCTCCCGGGGTGAGGACGGCCGGCCCTCCCTGACCATCGGCGGCATGCACCTGGTCGCGGGTGTTCCCGGGGTGGCTCGCTTCGAAGGCGCCCTCGACGAGATCACCCGGGACGAGATTAGGGGCGGCGTGCACCTGAGCCTCCCGGTGCTCGGCCCCGAGGTCGCCGGCGGCGGGATGCAGCTCGTGGTCGGGAACGGCTACTGGTTCGCGGCCGGGACGCTGAGCCTTCCCGGTACCGGCGTCCCGCTCGGCCCCACCGGACTCCAGCTGTACGCGATCACCGCCGGCATGGGCGAGAACGTGCGCCTGCGCGAGAACTGGCAGGACAAGGGAGTGACCTACCAGGACATCCGGCGCGAGCCGGGGGGCTTCGTCTTCCTGGCGGGGGTCGACATCGGGACCCCCGATCTCTACTCGATGTGGGGCGACCTCGAACTGGTGGTCCAGACCCGGCCCCATGTCCGGGTGAACCTGCATGGGGATCTCTGCCTGCTGGAGGCCCGAAACGGCAACGAGTGCACCCTCGGTCGGCAGGCCATCACCGGTGCCGCCGAGCTCGAGTACGAGAGCGGTACGCCGTCGTTCACGGCCAAGCTGGCGGCCGACGTGGCCTTCCCCAGCCGGAGCCATGACCTGATCACCGGGACCGGGGACTTCGAACTCAAGTTCTCGCCCCGGGAGCAGTACGTCCGGGTCGGGGGTCCGCTGCCGCACCCGGCACGTTGCCGTCACCTGGACCCGCTGAGCCAGCCGGGGGAGCGCGGCGAGTGTGAGGCGGAACTCCAGCGGGAGCGCGACCGCATGGTGAACCTCTCGATCCTGGACGTGTTCGAGGTCCGGACCGGGATCGGGGTCGGGCACAGGGTCGAGGGCAAGCGCCACGAGGTCGAGGTGTTCGTGGGGATCGAGAAGGAACTGGTCCTCGACTCGGATCTGGTCCGGATCGACGCCTACTTCGGCGCTTCGGTCCAGGCCCGGGCGGTGATGGACGACCGGGGGATCGAACTCTCCGAGTTCGACGGGTGGTGCCGGGTCCACGGTGCCATCGACGCCGGCATCGAGGCGAGCATCACGGCCGAGATCCGGGCCCGCTACCAGGCGCACCGGTTGAAGCTCTCGGGGATGATCGAGGGCTGCGCCGGGGCCGGGCCCTTCAGCGGCTGCCTGGAGGCCCGGGTCGAGATCCAGAGCGGGCGTCCCAACGGCTTCGAGGTGACCGAGGCGGATGTGGAACTGTGGTGAAGACGTACCTGCGGCTGGCGCTCCCGGCTCTGCTGGCGGCCGCGGGCCCGATCGCATCCTGGGCGGCTCCCGGGGGGGGCGCGACCCCGGCACCGACCGGGAAGCCGGGAGCCGCACCTCCCGCGACCTCGGCGGCTGCCCCGAGCCTCCGGATCCGCGGCGCCCCGGTCCTCCGGGACGGGCGGCCCCGGGTGCGCCTGCTCTGGTTCCCGACCACCGACTGGCTGCCCCCCGAGGGCCTGGACGTGTTCCGTCGGGTGGGATCGGGGGAGTGGGTGAGGCGCAACCCTGCGCCGATCGAGCCGAGCTACGACCTCGAGGGAACCCCGATGAAGGCGTTGGGTACCGCGCTCCAGGCGCGAAAGCTCCGGGCCTGGATGGACCAGGCGCGGGTCCCGGATACGGCGGCGCGCCCGGCGACCCTGGAAAGGGCCTTCCGCCGGCCCCCCAGCCGGGTCGGAGAGTTCGGGACCCACGTTGCCGAGGCGAAGTCCCGGTCGGCCACTCCGGGCGCCGCTCCTCGCCTTCCTCCGAAGGCGGTCGCGGCCCTGGTGCCGGTGCGGCCCGAGGCGCCCAGCAGGCTGCGCACCGAGGCCGACTACGTGCGCTCGGCGCGCCTGAAGGTGGTGTTCGAGGCCATGCAGGATCCCAAGGCCGCGCTGGCCGCGGGACTCGCCTGGGAGGACGACGACGTCGCCTCGGGAGCCCGCTACCAGTACTCGGTGCGGCGCAGCAGCCCGGCCACCGATTTGAGCCTGGAGATCGGCCGGCTCGAAGTGTCGGTGAGGTCCGGGGGAGGCCCCGCAGCACCCACCGGCCTGCGGGCGGAACAGACCGGGGTCGGCCGGGTGGAGCTGCGCTGGGACCGGCCGAGCCCCGAGGCCATGGCGGACGGCGACCTGGTGGGGTGGAACCTGGCCCGGGTGGCGGCCGGCCGGGAGGCCCGGTTGAACCGGAAGCCCGTGTCGATCCTCGACCGGCTGTCCGAGGCCGGGGGGGACGAGCTGGAGGAGCCGCTCTCCTTCTTCCTCGACGGGGAGGCCCCGGTGGGCACCGTGGGCTACCGGTTGACGATGCTCGACATGTTCGGGCGGGAGAGCCCGCCGGCCCAGGTCTCGGTCATGGTCGAGGACTGGCGAACGCCCTCGCCGGTGGCCTTCGCCGAGGCCGAGCTCGACGGCCAGGACGTGCGGGTCCTCTGGGCGCCTTCGGTCGGGGCCGAGCCGGTCGGGTACCGGATCTTCCGGGTGGACACCGAGCGGGGGGGCGATCCGGTCAGCCGGACCGAGGCTCTGGTCCCGGGTGAGCCGGTGGCCCGGGGACAGCCGCTGCCGCCACGCTTGGCCCGGGTCGTGGCGGCCGGGGCGCGCAGTCGCCCGCCCCGGCTGGCGGCCGTGGGCGCTCCGGGAGGGGCCGGTAAGGGGACCGACCCGAAGGGCGGGGCAGGGAAGCCCTTGCTCCCGGCTGCCGGGGGGGCTGGTGCGGCGGCCGCGACCCCGGCCAGCCTGGTTCCGAGCTGGCTCCAGTTCGTCGACCGGGCACCGCCCCGGGACGCCTACTACCGCTACCTGGTGGTCGCCGAGTCGATCGCCAACGGTCGGCGTTCCGAGCCCCAGCCGACCGGGCTGGTCCCGGTCCCCGACCACTCCCGGCTGGCGGCCCCCTCGAGCCTCTCCACCGGGCCGCTGGAGATCCTGACCTCGGCGCAGGTGCCTCGCTTTCCCATGGTGGGCGCCTATCCGGATGTCGAGTCGCTGCCTGGGGTGGCGGTCTCCCTCTCCTGGTCCCCGGTACCGGGGGCGACCTCGTATCGGGTGTGGCGGACCCCGGCCAGCAAGTACGTGATCGACGTCTCCGGCTTGCAGGTGGTGTCGCATCGCGCCCGGGAGGCGGTCGGCGAGGCCGTCGAGGATCTGCGCGAGGAGATCGCAGAGGCCGCCGGGGCGAAGCCACCCCCGCTGGTGACCGGCCAGCAGACCGTGAAGGGCAAGGTCAAGGAGATCACGGGGATTCCCCATGGGGCCTTCAAGACCGAAGTGGTGGGTCGGTCCGGGGCGTACCTCGGGGGCACCTTCCCGCTGGACGGTCGGATGCGCGAGGGCAAGCTCCTCGACCGGTTGAAGGTCGAACTCGGCACCGAGGTGCTGCCGGCGGGAGCTGCCATGCAGAAGGTCGACATCCAGGTCGAGGTCGGGACCGCGGCGGCGCGGGAGGCCTTGGGCGGGACCGGCGGCGCGGGAGCCTCCGGGGGCTCCGGCTCCCGGAACCTCCCGGGGCCGGGAGGCGGACCGTGATCGTGGCATCGGATCCGGGATCGAGGTTCCTGACCTGGCCGGGCCCGGCACCCAGGCACCCGACCCGGGTGATCGCACTCGCCCTCGCCCTGGTGGCGGCTTTCGCTCCGGCCGAGGTGGAGGCGGATGGGCCGATCCGGGTCCCCACCGGCAAGGGCTCCCGCTGCGACAACGTCCTGAAGCTGGTCTACCCGGTGGTCGACGCGGCCACCGACCGCTACTGGGAGAGCTTTCCGCCGATCGAGGTGGTCACCGGTGCGGCCCCCGACCGGATCATGTTCCAGGACCGCCTGCCTCGCTCGCTGGCGGTGTCCTGGGCCTACCGGGTGGCAGCGGTGAACCGCTGGGGCGTGATCGGGGAACCGGCCACGGTCATGGTCGAGGTCCCGTCCACCGCGCCTCCCGCCGCACCCACCCTGCTCTCGGTGGTGGCCACCGAGGACGGCAACCTCCGGATCGAGGCTCGGGCCAGCTGTCCCCTGGAAGATGTCGGTCGGTACGAACTCTGGCGGCGTCGCGAGCCGCGTCGGCTGGTGCCGGTCCCGGGGGCAGCCGGGGCGGCTGCCGCCGCTGCGGGAGCTGCCGCGGCCGTGGCGGCCGCCGGGAACCAGGCATCGGCTGGCTCCCAGGCCGCCCGTCGGGTGGGCTCCCGGGCCTCGGGAGCCGGAGGAGGTCCGGCCCGACTGGCAAGCGGGAGGCTCGCCTTCGGCTCCTTCGACCTCGATGCGCCCTTCGTCGAGCACGCCCGCCGGCTCCTCGACCTGCGCTTCGAGTTGCAGGCCGTCGCACCCGAGGAGGTCACCGACGGCGAGGACAGCGTTGTCCGGTTCCTCGACCGGGACGTGGTCCCCGAGGAGCGCTACTGGTACGCGGTGCTGGCGGTGAGCCGGGGCGGGGTCGCGTCGCCCTTCTCGGTGCCGATGGACGGAGCTCCGATCCGGGCCTTCGCGGACCCGCCTACCGTCACCGAGTCGATCGCCCTTCCGGATGCCGTGACGCTCCGGTGGACGGTGCCGGGTCGCACCGGAAACTCCGTGGTCGAGCGGATCCAGGGCGACGCCTCGGCCTGTGCCGACCTGGCGCCCCAGCGCTGGATCCAGCTCTCCGACCTGCTGCCGGCCTCGGCGGCCAGCTTCGTCGACCGCACCGCCTACCCGGGGCGCACCTATACCTACCGGGTCCGCACCAAGGACCTCTCCGGCCGCGTGTCCCGCCCTGCCTGCGAGGCCCGGGCCGCGGGCGAGGGGGAGACCGAGGTCGCGGCCCTGGCCGTGGCCGAGCGGGTAGTCCGGGTGCCCCGGGGGTTGGCGATGCCGGGGGCCGGTGGGGCTCCGGTGGGGCCGCCGGTGGGGACTCCGGGCGGACGGTAGCGAGCGAGCCGCGATCCTGTCCCGGATGGACTGGCCGGTGGACTTCGGCCAGATCCGAGGCCGTCCCAAAGGGTCTTGTCCGGACCTGTCGATGTCCGGTAGTGTCTTCCAGCGTCTGGCCCAGTGGGCGGCTTTGGGCTACCCGCTCGGAGCGAGTCGATGACCGATGGAGAAGCGATGATCCAGATCCAGGTCCGGGAACAGGGCACCGTGGACTTCGTGGCACGCGACCTCGGGGCCGGGGCCCACCTCGCCGTTGCCGAGCTCGAGGGCCTGGTGCTCTCGCTGGCGGCGCTCCCCGAAGGCGCCGAGCTCGAGGTCTCGGGCGTGGATCTGGTGATCGTGTT
>CAYOHP010000190.1:0-10645 GCA_964403795.1 uncultured bacterium
CGCTTCCTGGAACGGCTTGAACCCCGTAGGGCAGACCGAGGCGGCGGATTCTGGCCGGAAGCAGGGGCTTGCCAGGGAACCAGGGCCCGCCTATCCTCGCCCGCTCATGATTCGCATCGCTCCACCGACGTGCCTCGTCCTAGGGTTCCTGTTCGCCGCTCTCCTGGCCGTTCCCCGTCTCCCCGCCCTCACCCTGGTCGAGGACGCCGACGGCTACTTCGGGTTCACCCCCCAGGGCGACGCCCTGCTCGCCTCGACCCGCCAGGTGCGTGACCTCGTCCTCCACGAGTTCGCCCCGGGGACCACCCGGAGGCTCGAGCTCGGCCTCCCCGAGTCCGAACAGGTCAACGGCCCGTTCTTCGCCGCCACCCCGGACGGCAGCCGGATCCTGGTCTCGAGCTTCCCGGTCCAGGGGAGCTATGACCCCGAGTTCCAGCACCTCTACCTGGTGAACCGGGACGGCACCGGCGCAATCCGGGCAGTGACCGGCTTCCAGGACGTGACCGCCCTGTTCGCCGGCAACGGCACAGTGGCCGACGACTGCGTGGTGTTCCGCCGCCGGAACCCGGCCGGGGCCGAGGAGCTCCTGGCCTACCACTACGCCGACGGCGCCCTGGTGCGGCTCTCCCGCCCCGACCATGAGGCCGCCCGGATCTCCTTCATGCTCCGCTCCCGGACCACCGGCGAGGTGGTCTACGTGGGCGACGACGAGCGGCCGGGGCACTTCCGCCTGTTCCGGGTGGATCCCCGGGGCGAGACCCGGGTCGAGCTCTCGGCCGGACTGCCCCGCGACTTCGTGGTCCACGGCGAGCTGCCGGGCCGCTCCGACCGGGACCATGACAAGGACGGGGTGAAGCTGCTCGAGACCACCGAGGGCGTGCTCTTCACCGCCCAGGACCCGGCCACCGGCTTCGGGCACTTCGATCCCCGACATCTCTTCGTGGTCCCGCTCGGGGGCGGTCCGGTCACCGAGGTCTTCCGCGGCGAGCGGGGCGAGGGCACCTTCGAGTTCTGGCCGATCCCGGAGCGCGACGCAGTGGTGATCCGGGCCCACACCCCCGAGTCCCACCACTTCGTCGCCGAGCTGGCCACCTCGACCCTGCGCCCGCTCCATCCCCCGGCCACCGGCTGGCAGGGGAGCTACCAGGCGCTCCCCAGTCCCAGGCATGGCCGGGTCTACTGGTTCGGGGATCTCGAGAGCCCGAACGTGCGCGGCTACCTCTACTCCGCCGCCTTCGACGGGAGCGACTTCCGCCGCCACCGGTTCACGATCCCCTATGACGAGAAGGGCTCGCTCTTCCCGGAGCTCGACGACCAGCAAGGGGCCCTCTTCTTCCGGGGCGGCCAGAAGGGTCCGAGTGGCTTCGAGCTGTACGCGGTCCGGCTCGCCGACGGGTCCCAGGAGATGCTCTCGTCCCGCACCGACCGGGAGGAGGTCCAGTGGTTCGCCCCGGTCCCGGGCCGGTCGGCGGTGGTGTGGAGCCAGCCCCGTAGCCTCTGGTTCCGGGACCTGGCTTCGGCCCAGGCCGTGCGCCTGGCCGGCCAGCTTCCGTCCGGCACCGACGTGCTCTCCTTCAAGGTCTCGCCCACCGGCGCCGGCGTGGCGTGGGTGAAGCGGGTCCAAGGCGGTCCGATCACGCTGGAGTACCAGGCGTTGCCGGCCCACCCGGGCACCTGATCGAGGGCCAAGGGCGCGGCTCCCGGCCTTCCCCAGCCGCCGGATCGGCTACCCTCGGATCGCCGTGGTGAAGAAGCTCGTCTGCATCGTCCTCTGCCTGCTCTCGAACCTGCTGGTGCTCTCGCTGTGCCTGCGGGTCCTGAACTTCTCGAACCCCTTCACGGCGCTCATCCTGGTGATGGCTCCCATGGTCTTCACCCTGCCCTGGGTCGTGATCATGCGGAAGGACAAGTGAGTCCCTCGGCTCGCCGCCTGCTGGCCGCGGCCCTGCTCGCGGCCTCGGGTACGAGCGGTCCCGCTTCCGGCCAGGACCCCGACGCCCGCACCGGCTCGGCGGCCGACGCCCTGTCGGCCTACCTCGAGAACGTGACCGGGACCAGGATCGCCCGACCCGACCGGGCCCCGGACGCCGCATGGTTCCTGGGCTTCGAGACCGAGCTGGAAGGCCCCGGGGAGTGGGAGCCGGCGACGCTCGCCACCTGGCAGGGGGGCACCGACCTCGCCTGGGTGCTCGTCACGCCTGCCTCGCCCCCGACCCGGCCCCTCCCGGGTGCGGTCGGTCCCGACCTGCCGATGGCGACCGGTGGCGACCGGATCCGGGTGCCGTCCTCCGAGGACGCCCTGTTCGGCACCGTCTACGGACTGCTGGCCTCGGCCGCGGTCCCGTCCCGCCTGCTCGCCGCCGCCCGCAGTCGGGGTCGCCCCGTCACCGAGCGCCTCGACGCCCTGACGCTCACCGGGGTGCGCTTCGGACTCTTCCATCGGCGCGGCACCCCTTCCGAAGCCTTGGGAAGGCTTTCCGACGCGCTCTCCCGCCTCTCCGGGGACCCGAGGGGCGATCTGTTCCTGGCCCGCCTGGGGGCCGACGGGTTCGGCCCGGCCCGGCTCCCGCCTCCCGCACCGGGTGGAGCCCCCGGCCCGGATCCCGCCAGGAGCGCGCCGTGAAGACCGGCCTCCGCCTGCTCCTCGGCCTCCTGGCCCTGCTCGGCTTCGGGGGCCTCCTCGGCCTCCATCTGGGACGACAGGTGGCCGAGCAGATCCACGCCAGCGAGCTGGCGCGCCTCTTGGCCGCCGAGGTCGAGGCCCACCACGCCGGCAAGCGCTGGGGTGGGCTCCCCGGGCTCCTGGGCCGCTTCGCTGCCGGGCGTTCGGTTGCCGCCGCGGCCTGGCTCGACCGGGAGGGGAAGGTGCTCGAGTCCGCGGGACCCGAGTCCGGCGCGGGGCCGCCCCGGGAGGTCTCGCCCGGGGTGCGACCGGCCCAGGAAGGGGAACGCTGGGACGCCTTCGCCCGGGTCGAGGACCTGGGTTCGGTCTGGATCCGGACCCGGGCCGTGAGCCTGCCGCCCTGGGTGCTCTTCGTTCCCCTGCTGGCGGCGGGTGTGTGCCTACGCGGTCTTCTCCGGCTCGCTCCCGGGCGGGAGGACCGAGGCCCACAGGCCTCGTAGCACGGCCAGCACGGACCAGACGGCCATCAGCGCCGCGAACAAGGCCGCCCAGGCCTCGTGGGTCTTCCACGGGCGCGGCCCGGCGTGCCGCACCGGAGCGGCCCGGGCCAGCAGGTCCGGATCGCGGAGCCCCATGGCGTGGAGCTGCTGGCGAGCGCTGCCCTCGCCCCGGATGGCTCCATGGTAGAGGCAGAACACGCCCTCGCCGCTGGTGGAGAGGAACAGGTAGTTCCAGGCCGTCGCCCGGGGGTCGCCTCCCGGACCCCGGGGAGCGCCCGGATCCGTCGGGATGCTCTGGAGGTAGCCCTGGTCCTTCAAGGTGTCGGCGATCTCCGGGAGGAAGAGGATCTCGGGTACTTCCGCCCCCGGGGTGGGCTCCGGGGGAGCCACCATCGGTACCCAGGTCCGCCAATGGGCCAACTCGACCGGCAGCTCCGTGCCCCCGGGATCCCCGGCCGCGAAGCTGCCCAGGCGCCAGTTCCGGCCCCGACGCCAGGGGCCTTCCAGGGTGCGCGGCAGGGTCAGTTCCCGGTCGAGGTTGTACATCTCGAGGGCCCCTGCGATGGTCTTCTGGTTGGCGAAGCAGGCCCGGAAGTTGGCCCGCTCGCGGGCCGCCTTGAAGTTCGGGACGAAGGGCAACCCGAAGTCGGAGACGCTGGGCAGGGACAGGCCCGCATCCGGCCCGCTCGCCAACCATCCCGAGGGCGCCGGGTCGGCAGGCGAGGGCAGGTTGCCGGAGGGGAGCGCGCCCTCGGGGGCCGCCCCGGGGTCCTGCGAGAGGTCCGCGGCGGTGGCGTCCCGCTCCAGGCCGGGCTTGGCGTAGAGCGAGGCATGGGGCCCGACCATGCGTTCCCGGAGGGCCAGGGTCGCGACCTCGCCGGGCCGGACACCGGCGTGGTGCAGGCGGGTCATGGCGTTGGCGATCATGAGCCGGTCGCGCAGCTCGGGGGCGACCTCCAGGGTCGCCGAAACGGCGTCGAGCGCCACTTCGAGCATCCCGGCCGGCTGGCCGTCGACGCCCCGCGGCGTGAGCGCCAGGAGGCCCGGCTCCCCCTTCCCCAGGACCACCAGGGGAACTCCCTCGTCCGGCACCAGGCTCTCGACCAGGCGGGCCGCGAAGCCTCCCCCGGACAGCTTCCAGATCCCGCGGGCCGGTCCCGCCAGGGTCCAGGCCAGGACCACGTCCTCCCGGCCCTGTCGGTTCTCGAGGACGCCCTCGAGGCGGTAGTGCCCTGTGCCGAGATCGGCCACCGTGAGGCCTCCCGGCAGGTGCCAAGCGGAGACACCGCCCGGTTCGTGGACCTCCAGCCGGATCTCCAGGCGCCGGATCGGCAGCCTTCCCAGGGAGAGCGGGAGCTCGACCCGCCGTTCGGGGTTGGCCGACAGGAGCATGTCCTGGCTCCAGGCCGCGTCCTTGGGGGTCCCGTCGGGGAGCACCGGGAAGAGCGAGAAGGAGACCCGGCCTTCCTGCGTCCATTCGAGCAGACCGGGGTCCCGGGAACGGCGCACCGTGGCCTGGTAGTCGGCCCGGGCCTCACCGCGAGGCCGGACCGCTCCCTCGATGCGCTTCCCGTTCTCGGTGATCCAGAACGAGTGCAAGGCGGCGGTGGGCGGGAGGTGCAGGGAGTCGGTGACCTCGACCCCAGGCCCGGAGCGCCGGGAACGATGGGCGTAGACCCGATGGATCGAGAGCCCGGCGACGGGTCCCTCGATCCTGCCTCCGACCGTGATCGACTCGGCCCAGAGTTCGCCCATCTCGGGCGCCGGGGCCAGCGACCAGGGCGCCACCCCCGACAGCGGGTAGCCGAGGAGCTCGGCCCGGGGCCGGGCCAGGGCGGCGGGGAGCTCCTGCACCGGGTGCTCCCTGGGAGCGAGGATCCCGGGTGCCGGGGCCCGCAACGCCACCAGCCCCCCGAAGCAGATCCCCAGGAAGGCCGCGCCCACCGTGGCCCGGGCCTTGATCCGTTCGGTCTCGCTCATGGCTCTCCTCGCTGCGCCGGGAACGGTAGCCCGTTCCCGTGCCGGCAACGATCAGAGACCACCGCGATGGGTCCCCGGTTCAATCGCGAAGGAGCCCCGCACCCTGGGGTGCGAGGCTCCGCGCGGGTCGATCCGGCTCAGGCGCCTAGCGCCGGCTGGGCAGCGAGACCTTCTCCATCAGCTCGATGGCCCGGAGCTTGGCGTCGATGGCCCAGCCCGGGGTCGGGACGTTGCCCCAGTCCACGGCCTTCGGGGCGGGAGCACCGAAGACCGGCTCGCCCTTGCCCACGTCGAAGTCGGTCTCGGCGGTGGCGAAGAGCAGGTTGGGGTTCAGCGTCTCCCACAGGGCCTTCACGGCCTGGTTCAGGGCGGTGTCCCGGCCCTTGCGCAGGTCGTCGAGCCCCTGGGGGGCGTGGATCGTGGGGGTCCGGGGACGGCCCTCGATCATCGAGCCGAAGGGCGGGTAGGCCCGGGCGTGGGGGACGTAGACGGTGAGCTTGGAGTTCGGGAGCACGAAGGGGAGCGGCGAGCCGCTGCCCGCACCGTTGCCGGTGCCGGCGATCTTCACCCGCTTGAACTCGTCGAGGATGGTCATGAAGATGTCGGTGGTCGAGTAGCTGCCGCCGTCGGAGAGCACCCACACCGGCTTGTCGTAGGTGGGGACGTTCCCGACCTGGTCGTTCAAGGGCATCGTCAGGTAGAAGGGCTGGAAGCGTCCGTCCTTGAAGTGCTTGGTGGTGACTTCCTCGACGGTGATCTCCAGACCGAAGCCCTTGGTCAGCACGTAGTGCATGGTCTCGGGGCTGGTGAAGAGCTCTTCGAGCTGCTCCTCGGTGGCCTGGGGGAGGGCCCGCCGGAACAGCGCCTTGGAGAGGAGCCGCTCCATCCAGGAGTCGTTGGGCGACTTGTCGACCGGCTTCACGAAGTAGTTCGTGAACAGGACGCCCCAGGTGCCGACGCCGCCGCCGTTGCCCCGCATGTCGAGGACCAGGCCGTCGGTGCCGGCGAGCTTGGTCATCACGTCGTCCATCTGGGCGAGCGGGTCGTCGGTCTTCATCCAGGTCTCGATCGCCAGGTAGCCGATGTTCCAGTCCTTGAAGATCCGGGCGTCCATCGGGAGCGGGCCCTCGGCAGCCAGCTTCTCGGCCTTGGTGAGGTCGACGCCGTCGGCCGGGGTGGGGGCGAAGCCCATCGGGTCCTCGGTCTGGGGCCCGGTCGGGGGAGCCAGCTGCCAGGGCGAGGTCACCTCGACGGTCTCGCCGGAGGCCTTCTCGAAGACCAACGTGGCGGTCTCGGCCTCGGGGGTCCCCTTCAGGGGGTTGAAGATGTAGAGCTGGCCCACGAACTGGTTCCAGAACTGGCCGTCGGAGCTGGCCGCCTGGAAGCGCTGGGCCTCGTCGGCGAGCTGGCGGATGGTCTTGCCGTCGAAGCGCACCAGCTCGTCACCCGGCTCGATCCCGGCCTCGGCGAAGGCGGTCCCGGCGGGGACCCGGGCCACGGCGACCCGGCCTTCCTCCACCAGCACGAACTGGATCCGCTGGAAGTGGATGGGATCGGTCTCCCGGATCTTCTGGAAGCTGCCGTTGTAGGCGTGGCCGTCCCGGAGTGCCACCTGGGCCTCGGTGATGGCGGCGTAGAGCTCGCGGTCGGACTTGGAGTCTGCCACCTTGGCCCGGAGCTGGTCGCGGACCTGGGTCCACTCGACCCCGTGGTCGCCCTTCTTCAGGTCGAAGAAGACGTACCCGTCCTGGTAGGTGTTCCAGAAGAAGTCGAAGTCGGCCAGGCGCTGTTCCACCGTCAGCTCGGCGTGGAGGGCGGGGACGACCAGGGCAAGGGCGAGAGCCAGGCAGCGGCGGGGGAATCGCATGGACATCCTTCGGGGTCGGCGTCCCCACTCTAAGGACATTTCGGGCCGCGCCAACCCCCTGTCCGTCGGGTGCCCGGATGCCGATGTTCCGGGTGAGGTGATTCCCTCGATTCGAACGTTCCTGCGCACCGGACTGGCCCTCCTGGCGGGGGCGGGGTCGCTGCTGGCCCATGCGACAACCAGCTTCTCGTGCCGGGCATGCCATACCCGGATCTACGAGGAGTGGGCCGGGTCGAGCCACGCCCGGGCCTTCGACTCGCCGGTCTTCCAGGCCAAGTACCGGGCCAGGGGAAGGCCGGAGAGTTGCCTCAAGTGCCATTCCCCGGGCTCGGTCTGGGAACACGGCCTGGGCCGGGTGCCGCTGGCCCGCAAGGAGTGGAAGGAGGAGGGCGTCAACTGCATCTCCTGCCACCGGGACGGGATCCACATGGTGGGTCCCCACGACACCCACGACGCCGCCCACCCGACCCTCCGGGACGGCGCCATCCGCAGCGTCGGGATGTGCGGGAGCTGCCACGACAAACCCTGCGAGTGCCAGGACCACGGCTCGGGCCAGGTCCACGACTACCTGCACTCGCCCCAGCGCCGGCGGGAGACCTGCCAGAGCTGCCACATGCCCGAGGTCTTCGCTTCGAGCGTCGACCTGGTGCGGCCCACCTATCCGGCGAGGAAGGGCCGGAGCCACCGGATCGACGCCAGCCGGGAGCCCGAGGTGCTGCGCCTGGCCGTGGCCCTGGACGCCCGGGTGGAAGGCAAGTTCCTCCACGTCTGGCTCACCAACGAGGCCTCCGGGCACATGCTCCCGGGCGGGCCGGAGCGGGCCCTGGTGCTGGAGACCGTCTTCACGGATCGTAACGGCCTCGAGTTCGACCACGAGATCGAGTACCTGATGGCCAAGACCAACACGAGGATCCGACCCGCCGAGACCCGCTTCTACCGATACCTCCTGAAGCCCCGCTTCGAGGGCTTCGAGATCCGGCTCATGCACCGCTTGTTCGAGAACCAACCCCGGGCCGACTGGGTCCTGATCGACCGGCTCGACCACTCCTTCGTGGATCCCTTCCCGGTCTCGCCCCGGCCGACCCTGCTCCCCGGAGAGCATGAGGGGATCCAGCCGCGGTTCGAGGAGCCGTCGTACCGGACGCCTTAGGAGGGGGGACGGTGCCCCCCTTCCCCCGGGCTGTCAGGCGGAGGGGGCTTCCAGCTTGGATGCGAGACCCGGGAGGACTTCCAGGGCCCGGGTGAAGCGCTCCCGCTCGGAGGCCGAGGTCATCAGGGTCCCCTCGAAGCGGAAGGCCAGCAGGCCGTCCCGGAGGGTCAGCGTCACGTCCGACCCCAGGCCGGCTTCCTGGCAAGCGGTCGCGAGCGCCGCCTCGGGGACGCCGGTGGCGGCACAGGCGACCTCGACCACGGCCGTGGTGCCCTTGCCCTTCTGGCCGGTCGAGTAGCTCCGGTAGGTGGCCTTGCGTCCCTGGACCTCGCCCTGCGCCGAAGGGTGGTGGGCCAGGCCCAGCCAGCGGTTCTCCTCGACCGCCAGTCCGAAGCGGGCGGCGAAGGCGTGGACCTCGCGGACCATGCGGAGGTTCAGGAACTTGAGCAGCGCCAGCGGGAGGACCAGCATGGCGAGGATCACGCCCCAGATCAGGCGCCGCTCGGAGGCCTGGGCGGCCTCGCCGATGGCGTCGAAGACCGGCGGCGCACCGCCCCGGATCCGAGTCTCGTACCGCTTCGCCCAGGCCACCCGGATCTCCTCGGCAGAGACCCCCCCGCTGACCCGCACCCGGAGGCTGTCGGCGATCTCGGCCTTCGGCAGGTCGATCAGCCAGGTGGCGACCACCCCGGAGGCGTCGGAGGAGCGGGACGGGTCGTTGCGTTCCAGATAGCGGTAGAGGATCGCGTAGCGCAGACCCGCCACCGTCTCGATCCGGGCCGCCTCGTAGGCCGAGTCGTTGCCGACCAGGCTGGCCCCCTTCTCGGAGGCCGTGCGCAGCACCGCATCGAAGTCGAGTCCCGACCCCAGGTAGATCTGGGGCTCGGCCACCGAGCTCTCCCAGACCGAGGGGTCGGCGATGGTGGCCACGTGGGCGAAGCCCAGATTCCAGTTCTGGTCGCTGGCCTCGGGCTTGGGATCGAGCTTGGGGGCCGGACCCGGGTTCAGAGGCGGGTCGGGAAGGCGTTGCGCCAGCACCGAGACCTTGGCCTGCATGGGTTCGAGGACCGCCTGGTGCTGCCGGTAGACCTGGTCGACCCTCACCCCGCAACCGGGGAGCGCCACGAGCGCAGCACCCGCCAGGACCCATGCGAACTGTCTCGAACCGACCTGGATCATCGACCCCTCCGGATGCGGATCCTACTCCGAGGGTCCGAGCGAACCGTCCCGACGCCGCCGCGCCCCTAGGAGATCCCCTTCCCCCCGCCCCGGAGGCCCGCCCCGAAACCGCCCCGGCCGGTGCCGCCGGCGAAGGGGCGGGCGGTGAGCGGGCCCGGGTAGCCGGGGGGGCGACGGCCGCGCCAAGCGGCCCGCAGGCCGGGGTGGAGCAGCAGGATGCCGAGGCAAAGGCCGAGCCCGATCCACAGGACTTGCGAGGCCGCCCGGGTGCGGGCCCGGGTGCTGGCCGATTCCAGGCTGCGGGTGCCCGGCTCGAGGCGGGAAGCGGCCTCGGTGAGCTCGCGCCGGAGGTTCTCGAGGCCGGAGCGCAGCGCCAGGCCGGGGGCTCCCCCGGCAAGCGAGGAGCGGAAGCGGGGATCCCGGGCGAACCCCGGGGCTCCTTCCGGGAGCAGCCGGGCCAGGGCCGGGGAGACCCGCACCACCGGCGGGGCGGGACGGGGGCCGACGTCGAGGACGAGCGAGAGTTCCTGACCGCGGAAGGCGGGCACCGGTTCCTCGGGGGCGGGACCCAGGACCCGGACAATGACGGTGCAGCCGGTCTCGGAGCGGATCCGCGCCAGCAGGTCGTGGACGTAGAACACGCTGGCCGGCTCGATCCGGCGGCCCGGGTCGGAGAGGAGCTGCGCGGCAGGAGCCTCGGGGGCGTCCGCCGCAGGGACCGGGAGGAGCAGCGAGCCGGCGAAGGCCAGGGCGAAGAGAAGGGCGAGGACCAGGAATCCGGAGGGTGCGGCCAAGCCGTGGCGGGCGGGATGGCCGCCCTGCTCCACGGGTGCATCGGGGCCGCCATGGGACGGGACCGAAGGTTCGAAGCCGGATGCGGTCGCCGACATGGGCCTCCCGGCGCCGAGGGTAGCCCAGGCCCGGGGACGGGGTGAACAGGGGCGGCCCCGCTCTTGGGTCGGGGGGCGCGGTGGCCGCCTTCCCAAGGCTCCCGCGCCGTGGTAGGAAGTGCCGCTCCGGGCGACACCCGGAAGAGCGGGAGCGGACGTGGCCCAGACCGTGAAGAAGATCGTGCTCGCCTACTCGGGCGGCCTCGACACCTCGGTGATCCTCCACTGGTTGCGCGAGAACTACGGGTGCGAGGTGGTGACCTTCACCGCCGACATCGGGCAGGGCGAAGAGCTCGAGCCGGTGCGGGCCAAGGCCAAGCAGATGGGCGTCCGGGAGATCTTCATCGACGATCTCAAGGAAGAGTTCGTCCGCGACTTCGTGTTCCCGATGTACCGGGCCAATGCGCTCTACGAGGGCGTGTACCACCTCGGGACCTCGCTCGCCCGGCCGCTCAT
>CAYOHP010000191.1:0-10378 GCA_964403795.1 uncultured bacterium
GAGGCCAGGGTCCCCACCAGCAGGAAGACCTGGATGCGACGCTCCCGCAGGTCGTCGTCCTCCTCGGGGAGGGGCTCGGCGAGGGCCGCCTCGACCCTGGCCGGTTCCCGACCCGTCAGGGCCATGACCGTGTCGTAGGCCGTTGCCAGGAGCGATTCCCGGCGCTCCTCGCGTTCCCGGCGGCGGCGCTCCTCCTGGAGGGGCCGGTGGCTGCCCTCGAGGTGGGCCAGCAGCGAATCCATGGCCGCGTAGGACTCGAGGCGGCGGGCGCCGTCGCGGGTCGCCGACCGCACGTAGAGGTCGGCGATCTCGTGGACCTCGTCAGGGGTGACCTCGGGATAGACCCGGGCGATCCGCTCCTTCAACCGGTCGCCCAGCAGCTCGGCGGTGGCGGCGCGGCTACGGTCCAGCTTCTCGTCCCCGAGCACCATGCGGAGCATGAGGTCGCCCGCCAGCTGCAGGTCCGGTCCTACGCCGCGGGGAGGATCGATCCCGAGCCGGGCGGAGCGGGGGAGGCTGAAGCGCAGCAGATGGACCCGGCGCTCGTCCTCCTCGAGCAGCAGGTGCTCGGGCTCCACGTGGCGGAACCGGATGCCGGTCTCCTGGGCGAAGGCCAGCAGCGCCACCAGCTGGCGGGTGGCGGCCAGGATCGCGGGCCAGGGCAGGGCGCGGGGCTTGCCCAGACGGGCAGAGATCGGCTCGCCGGGAGCGAACTCGGAAACCACCACATAGCGCCCGTTGACCCAGCCGGCGTCCAGGACCTGGACCAGGGCCGGGTGCCGGGGCAAGGCCATGGCCGCCTGCATGTCGGCGTGGTGGAGCTTCATGAAACGGGTGTCGCGGGCCCGCCGCTCCTTCAGCACCTTGATGGCTACCGGGCGCCCGCCCTGGACGGGGCTCCCCAGGAAGAGATAGGACCGGTCGGTCTCCACCAGGGGGTGGAGGACCCGCCACTTGCCCTTGTAGACGAGTCCCCGGGCTCCCCCTGGATCCTCGCCACCGGAGGGAACCGCGGCCTCCGGCTGCGAAAGGGCCTCGGCCGCCATCAGTAGGTCTCCTCGAGAACCAGGAAGTCGTCGAGGTAGTACTCCAGGCGGACCTCCCCGGTGGCCTCGACCGGGAAGGCCACCCGGTCCCCGGGCAGGTGCCGGGAACGGTGGACGACCCGGCGTCCGGCCTGGTCGGTGGCGACGACCACCAGCGTCCGGGCGGAGAGACCCGGCGGCACCTGGAAGGTCTGCTCCAGCAGCTTCCTCGGGGCGGCGCCACCGGAGGCGATCGAGATCGACAGGACCGGCACCGTGGTCTCGTCGAACAGCGACCCTCCCGGGGGCTCCTGGGCCGTGACGATCCCGGCCGGCAGGTCGTCGCGGATCACCTCGAGCTGGTTCACCCTGGCCAGGCCCGCCGCCTTGAGCGCCGACCATGCCTCGGAGCGGGGCAGGCCCTCGACCCGCGGGAGGAAGCCTCCCTTCTCGCCGGGATTGGAGACGAGCAGCAGGTCGACCTTCCCGCTCCTCCCCAGCTTGCTCCCGGCCTGCGGACTCTGGAGGCGCACCGTTCCGTTGCGGGCCGACGGGTCCCGGATGAAGCACAGCGCTCCCACCTGGAGGCCGGCGTTGCGGAGCCGGGAGCTCGCCTTGCGCAGCTCCCGCCCGGAGAGGTCGGGCACCTCCTGGAGGTCGGCTCCCCGGCTGACCCGGAGGAAGATCGTCTTGCCCTTGCGGACCCGGATGTCGGGAGGGGGATCCTGGGCGATGACGATCCCCTTCT
The DNA here is from genome assembly GCA_964403795.1 of uncultured bacterium. Taxonomy (GTDB): domain Bacteria; phylum Muiribacteriota; class UBA6191; order CAZXTJ01; family CAYOHP01; genus CAYOHP01. The sequence continues at coordinate 1,774 of CAYOHP010000191.1, forward strand.
GGACCTTGGGATCGTAGGTCTGGCGGGCGATCTCCAGCCGCAACCGGTCTCCCACCTGGCGTCTCGCCTCCTCGAGGGGCAGGCCGCGGAGCTCGGGACAGAGGAGGGTGTCGCCGCGGAAGTAGCCGTCGAGGGCACGTCGAGCGGCCGCCCGGATCTCGAGCAGGACGAAGGCCGCCACCAGCAGCAGGAGGAGCGTCTTCCCCAGCCGAACCAGCACCCGAGCCTCCGTTGCGAAGTACAAAAGAGGCTATCACGATCCCGATTCGGTCGGGAAGGCCGGGCGCCTCGCCCGGAGTAGGCTAGCCACCCAGGGAGGCGTGCTTGCGATATCTGCCGCTGGGGGTCGGGGATGCATTCACGGCCCGCTACTACACCTGCTGCCTGGCCGTGGAAGCCGAGGGGAGCTGGCTCCTGCTCGATTGTCCCCATCCCATCCGGAAGATGATGCGGGACGGCAGCCAGGCTGCCGGTCTGAAGCTCGACGTGGGGGACGTGGCCGCCATCTGCCTGTCCCACCAGCACGCCGATCACGCCTCGGGCCTGGAGGGCTTCGCGTTCTTCTCGCACTTCGTCCTGAAGCGCCGGGCCACCTTGGTGGCCCACCCCACCGTGACGGCCCGGCTGTGGAGCCATACGCTCTCCGGAGGCATGGACACCTTCGGCCTGGAGGAGATCGGGGAAGAGCGGAGCACCAAGAGCTTCGAGGACTACTTCGATCTCCGGCCGGTGACCGAGACCGAGCCGGTGCGGATCGGACCCTTCACCATCGAGTGCCGGCCGACGATCCATCCCATCCCCACGACCGCGATCCGCGTCTCGGCCGGCGGCAAGGCCCTCGGGTACTCCGGCGACACCTACTTCGATCCCGGGCTGATCGAGTGGCTGGGTGCCGCCGACGTGATGGTCCATGAGACGGCCTACGGGATCCACACCCCGTATGCCAAACTCGCCGACCTGCCTTCCCATGTGCGCCAACGCATGCGCCTGATCCACTTCCCGGACGACTTCGACCCCGCGAAGAGCGTGATCGAGCCGCTCCGCCAGGGCGTGCTCTACGAGGTGTGATCCGGGACGAGCGGGTTTCGCACCCGGCCCGGGAACGGCTACCGTCGGGTCCTGAAGGAGCAGATGGCTACGACCGACACCCCTGCTGGCGGCGCCAAGCCCAAGGCGGGGACGTCCAAGGCGAACGTGCCGCGCAAGGTGCGGTTCTTGGCGTTCGGGCTCGGCCTGCTGGTCTGGGGTCTCTCGAGCCGCTATCTCCCGGTCCTGAACAGGCTGGAGCTGATCCTCTCGGACTTCCGGTTCTCGAGCCGGGTCTCGCCGCCCCCCAGCGACAAGGTGGCGCTGGTGATGATCGACGAGGCGGCGCTCCACGAGCTGGGGCGGTGGCCCTGGCCGCGCTCGGTGTTCGCCGAACTGGTCAAGGCGCTGGACGAGGCCGGGGCCAAGGTGGTGGCCTTCGAGATGGCCTTCATCGAGCCCGACACCCGCTGTTCGGGCGACATGATGGAGTCCCTGCGGCGGGCGCTCGATGCCCACGGCGTGGCCGCGCCCGGGGTGAAGGAAGAGATCTCCCGCCTGGAAGCCGCGGCCGACACCGACGCGGCCCTGGCCCGGGCCATCCAGGAGAGCAAGTCCTCGGTCATCCTCTCCTACCTCTTCCACGAGCGGGCCGACGACCTGGCGGTGGACCTCTCGGCCGAGGAGCGGGCCGCACAGTCCGCCCGCATCGAGGCCTCCCGGTTCCAGATCACCCATCTCCCGGCCGGCAAGCTGCGTCCTCCGGTGCCCACCTGCTACCTGCCGCAGCCGGCGGTGCCGGTGCTGTCCCAGGCCACCCCCTGGGCCGGGTTCCTCCAGATCTGGGCCGATGCCGATGGCGGGGTCCGGCGCGCCACCCTGGCCCTGGAGCACGAGGGTGCCTACTACCCGTCCCTGGCGGTCCAGGCGGCCTGGCAGTACTTCGGGCGGCCCTTCTCGCTGGGGATCTACGGCGGCGCCAACGAGGTCGAGCAGATCGAGATCGGGAAGGGCCGGAGCGTCTACACCTCGGAGCGCGGCGAGATCCTGATCAACTACCTGGGGGGGCCCGGGACCTTCCCCCGTCTCTCGGTGGCCGACGTGATCGCCCGGAGGATCCCCAAGGGGGCCCTCGAGGGGAAGATCGTGCTGGTGGGATCGGCCGCCAAGGGACTGACCCGGGACCTGAAGACCCCCATGAGTTCCTTCCATCCCGGCGTGGAGATCCAGGCCACCATCATCGACAACCTGGTCGAGGGTCGGGTCCTGGAACGACCTTCCTGGTTCGACCTCGTCGACCTCCTCATCCTCGTCGCCATGGCGGCCGCCGGCTCGCTCTTCCTGGGGCGGCTCGGGGTGGTGGCCGAGCTGCTGCTCACGGTGGTGGCCGGTGCCGGGTACGTGGGGGTCAACTTCTGGGCCTTCCAGCAGCTCGGCCTGCCGCTCACCACGCTGTACCCGGTGCTGGCCCTGGTGCTCGCCTACCTGACCCTGACCCTGTCGCGGTACCTCCAGGAGCGCGACCAGAGACAGCAGATCGAAGGCGCCTTCGGTCGGTACGTGGCGCCCCGGGTGATCGAGCAGATGATGAGCAACCCCGACCAGCTGAAGCTGGGCGGCGAGGAGCGCCTGATCACGGTCCTCTTCTCGGACCTGTCGGGATTCACGGCGGTGAGCGAGAAACTGACCCCGAGCCAGATGGTCGAGCTCATGTGCGAGTACTTCGAGGAGATGACGGCCCGGATCTACGAGCAGGACGGACTGCTCAAGGAGTACGTGGGCGACGAGATCATGGCGATGTTCGGGGCTCCCCTGGTGCAGCCCGACCACGCCGCCCGGGCCTGCAAGGCGGCCCTCGCCATGCACGCCCGGCTCGAGCAACTCGCCGACCATTGGGTCTCGCTGGGCCGGCCCCGGCTGGGCGCGCGCTGGGGCGTGAACTCGGGAGTGGTGCTGGTGGGGAACCTGGGGTCGAGCTACCGCTATTCGTACGGGGCGCTCGGGGACAACGTGAACCTGGGATCCCGGCTGGAGGGTCTGAACGGCCAGTACGGCACCCGGATCCTGATCGGGGAGAACACCCGGGAGCTGGTGGGCAACGACTTCCTGGTCCGCGAGGTCGACACCGTGGCGGTCAAGGGGAAGGCCAAGGGCATCCGGGTCTTCGAGCTGCTGGGCACCGTCGATCGGGAACTCCTCCCGGAGCGGATCGAGGCCAACGGGCTCTACGCCGAGGGGCTGGCTGCATACCGGGCCGGGGACTTCACGAAGGCCCTGGAACGCTTCGATCGGGTGCTCGCCCTGTCGCCGGCCGACGGGCCCGCCAAGGTGATGAAGTCGCGAGCCGAGGGCTACCTGGAGGCTCCGCCCGGGGACGACTGGAACGGCGTCTTCGTGGCGACCAAGAAGTAGTCGCCCCGGTCGGAGGGGCCGAGGTACGGTGCCTCGGACCGGGCGTTCCAGGAGGTTCCATGTCGAGGCTGCATGAGATCCCGCTCTTCCAGAACCTGAGCGAAGACGAGCTGCAGCGGCTCTCCGCCATCATGACCAACCGGGAGCTGGCGGACGGCGAGATCCTGTTCCGCCAGGGCGACCCCTCGACCCATGCCTATATCGTGCGGAGGGGAACGGTCCGGATCTTCGCGGTGGTCGACGGCGTGGAGGAGACCTTCACCAGCCTGACCATGGGCGGGATCTTCGGCGAGATCGGGGTGATCAAGGGCTCCGAGCGGACCGCCTCGGCGGTGGCGGAGGGCATCGTCCATCTGATCGAACTCGAGGGCGATGCCTTCCGGGAGCTGACCGAGGAGTGCCCCAACATCTCGAAGATGGTCCTCCAGACCATGGTGGGCCGCTTCAAGGCGGACCAGGCCCGGCAGCACCGCAGGGCCAGCCGCCCCGCCACCAAGGGACGGATCCTGCCCCTGTTCTCGGCCACCGGCGGCGCCGGCACCACCACCCTGGTCGCCAACCTGGCGGGCTACATCAAGGAGATCACCAAGAAGAGCGTGGCCGTGCTCGACCTCGACCTGATGTTCGGGGACATCGGTCCGGTCTGCGGGATCGACGGCGGGTTCACCCTGAGCGAGCTGATCCTGGCCGAGACCATCGACGACGCCGCGGTCGAGGAGATCGCCCAGAAGACCCGGGTGGGGGTCGACGTCTACCAGGCACCCGCCAAGCCCGAGGACGGGGAGTTCGTGGCCGCGGGCTTCGTCGATCGACTCCTCACGGTGCTCGCCAACCGCTACGACTACGTGCTCTGCGATACCACCCGGCGGCTCTACGACGTGACGCTCGACCTCTACGAGATGTCCCGTACCCCGATCCTGGTGGTGACGCCGGAGGTCACCAGCATCCGCAATGCGGCCCGCTGGATCGACGTGGTGAAACGGATCGGGCTCCCGATCGAGGGGTTGAAGATCCTGGTCAACAAGGTCGGGGAGGCCGACCAGACCTCGGTGGAGTACGTGAAGAAGAAGCTGCCCGGCCAGCTGCTGGCGACCCTCCCCCTGGACGAGACGGCCCGAACCTCCGGCAATCTGGGCAAGCTGTTGCTGGAGGCGGCTCCGAACTCGCCCCTGGCGGGCGGCCTGCGCAAGGCGGCCGGTGCCCTGGTCGGGGTCGAGATCTCGGACACCTCTGCCAAGTCCTCCTTCTGGCAGCGCTGGCTGTAGGAAGAGGCAGGTCCGGCGGGGAGAGCGGCGGGCGGTCGGCCCTCGCCGGGCGGCGCGGCCCCGGGTTAGGCTCGGGGCGGAGGACTCGATGAAGATCGACGCCGGATTGGTCGCCAAGCTGGCGGAGCTCGCCCGCCTCGAACTCGACGAGGACGAGGTCCGGCGCTACGTGGGTCAGCTCGAGGGCATCCTCGGCCGCTTCGAGGAGCTCGCCGCGCTCGACGTCTCGGGTCTCGAGCCCACCATGCATGCGGTGGAGAACGTGGGCGGCCTCCGCCCCGACGAGCCCCGCCCCTCGCTCCCCCGTGAGAAGGTGCTGGAGAACGCCCCCGACCCCTACGCCGGAGCCTTCCGCGTCCCCCGGGTGATGTAGACAGCGCCGGTGCGAGGCCGGCGTGGCCGGCCTGCGCCGGACCCTTCCCCCGTGACCTTCATGAAAGAAACCCCCGGAGGGCGGTGCCCTCCGGGGGTCGTAGGACTTCAGGCAGCTACTGGATCAGTAGGTGCTGTTGAAGGCCTGGGCCGCAGCCAGGCAGGCCTTGGCGAGCCGGGCGACGGTGGCGTCGCTGTCGGAGGCCCGGCTGTTGAAGTACTGCATCGTCCGCTCGGAGACGCCGCCGGCCGAGAGGGCCGAGACGAGGTTCATCCGGAGCTCGCTCACCAGGGCGGCCCGGCGGGTGGCCCGGGCGGCGTTGACGGCCTGGTGGCCCACCCAGATCAGACCCTCCTTGGTCTTGCGCACCACGAACTTGGTGCCCTTGACCACGAGCTCGCCGGTCTTCTGGGCGAGTTCCCAGGTCTTCTTGGCGACGAACACGATGCCCTCTTCGAGGCGGGCGGCGACGTAGATCACGCCGTCGACGACGATCTCGAGGGTGTCGACCGCCAGGTCGACCAGGATCTCACCGGCCTGGATCGCCTTCTCGGCAACCCAGATGATGCCTTCCTTGGCCTTCAGGGCGATGAACTTGGCGCCTTCGACGGCGAACTCGACGCCGCGGACCGCGGTCTCCATCACCATGATGGTTCCCTCGACGGTCTTCAGGAGTACGAACTCGACGCCGTTGATGACGGCCTTGCCGGCGTAGATCACGGGCTCGAGGGCCTTGCCAGCAGCCTGGAGGGCCTTCTTGCCGCTCTCGGCGGCGAGAGCACCGGCCCGCTGGTGGTCGCGGTGCAGCTCATCGGCGAGCTCTCCGGCCTGGACAGCGGGGGCTACGGTCATACCAGCGACAGCGACGAGGGTAAGGGACGCAACGAACTTATTCACAGTGGTCTCCCACACGTTTACGAGGTTCAGGTTTGGGTATGTCCCTCGGGGACGGGCCCCTCGGAACAGAGACGAGTATAGGATCCGCTCGACAGGTGCCTAGCCTTCGGAAAGATTTTTTTCTCCTTCCTGGAGATCAGCTCCTGGAGCGGATTCAGGCCGCGGTCCGGAGGCGGGTCGATCCGCCCCCATCGTTCCATGCGGCGGGCCGATTGTCGAGTCGCCGCTGGACGCGAGTCGCCCCCGCCGCAAGGGCGAGGGCGAGGGGCGTCCCGTTCAGGGGGCAGGGGTGAGCGACCGCTTCAGCGACCGGTCGGCCCCGGAGCGGGCCTTGCGGGTGCGCTGGGGCGCTTCCCCGGCAGGAGCGCCGGCCGAGGCCGCCTCGGCGCCGGGGGTCTCCGCCAGCCGCTTGCCGAACCGGCTGAGGGTGTAGACGCCCTCGCCCTTGGCCTTGAAACGGCTCTTGGCCTTCTTGCGCTGGATCTCCATGGCGAGCTGGCTGCGGAGGCTCTGCTCGGGGGTCCGGCCGGCCGAGAGGATGAGCTTCTTGCGGAGCGCCGCCTTGGTCAGGGTGCGGTAGTGCATGGGCTCGTCGGACTCGGCGAGCAGCAGGAAGGCCGCCTCCGACATCGAGACCTTGCCCCTGGGGCGCCTGAGGGTCGGGGTGTTGGACATCATTCCTCCGTTCCGCCGTGGCCCGCTCCCCCCCACCCGGAGGGAACAAAGGTACGACGTTCTGCATGCATCTTGTAGCCCACGACTCGCGCGGAATCCAAGGAATTTGTTTCGGTCCGCGCGGATTCCGTCTCCGCGAGGAACCTGGGGCGCGCATGCAATCGATGGGTTGGAGACCGGCTGTGATGGCTGAAGGCCGGCTTCGGGTCGTCCGGGACGATTACGCGCGGAAGAGGGGGGTGGCCTTCGTTCCGAATCTATCCGCGCATGCCATGCCGGCTTGCATGGCGGGGTTCCCGGTCCGGTGCCGCGCGCGGAGCTGCCGGGGCAGGGAGGGGACGCGCGCGGAGGCGGGTGGGGGCAGGCGTAGGGAGTGAGGTTCGAGCCGCTCCCGGAGAGCGTTTCCGGTGCCCGGGGCTAGGGAACGGTCTGCGCGCGGACCCGGAAGCCGGACTTGGATCGCCCCAGGTTGACGACCACGACGCAGGCCGCCCGCCAGGTCGTCCCGAGCCCCTCGACCACGATCTCGGGGGCGCCGTCGGCCCCGGGCTCCATGGGGTTGGAGGTCCAGCGTTCGGCCGAGAGGGCGACCACCCGGGCGGCGTAGCGGGCACCCTGGTCGAGCGGCTCGACCCGGATCTTCAAGGCGCCGCCGCCGGCCGGGGGATGCAGCTCGAAGAAGTTGGCGCCCAGCGGATCCGGGCGGGGGAGGCTGCTGGCCGCCACGTCTGCGGGATAGTCCTTGAGGGTCAGCCGGGAGGCCCGGGGAAGGTCCTTGCCGCCCGGGAAGTTCCGCAGGTAGACGTGGGGCCAGAACCGCACCACGGCCGCCTCGAAGGAGCCGAGCACCTTGTCCATGGCTTCCCGCACGAACTTCCGGCGCTTGGAGCCTTGGCCCTGGGCAGCCGCTTGCCGCCTTCCCACCTCGACCCAGACGTCCTTGACCAGGTCGGGACCCTTGGTGCCGACCGGGGTCAGGTAGCCGGCGAAGAGGCTCCCGGCGTAGGGGAAGAAGGGCTCGGTGGAGGCCAGGCCGATCTCGGGGCGCTGGAAGCGCAGCGCCGCGTTCAGACGGAAGAAGCCGTTGCCCGGGTCGACCAGCTCGCTCATCCAGTCGGCGGAGCCCTCCGACCACCAGTGCTCCTCCTCCCAGTTGTAGAGGGCCTGGACGGCGTGGAAGAACTCGTGGGCGGCCACGGCCCGGTACTTGCCGCGGATCTGGGCCTCGGTGCCCTTCTCCCGCATGGCGAAGTTGAACTCGCAGTAGGTGCGGCCGCCGCCCATGGGATGGGTCAGGGCGTTGACCTCGAGGCGCTTCAGGACGACCCGGTATTCGGGGCAGTCGGGCGGGGCCGGGTAGCCGAACTCCTCGATCTCCCGCCGGTAGGCCAGCTCGAAGGCCTCCGCCACCCACTCGACCCGGTCGGGGATGCCGTTGCCGTCGCCGTCGTCGGCCGGGACCGCGTGTTCGCCCGAGCCGTACCAGAAGATCCGGAAGTGGGGGGTCTTGAGGGCCGCCGGCTGGCCCGCCGAGGGAGCCGAAGGGGCATCGGGACGGTCCAGGAAGTCGGGTACCGCCAAGAGCTCCGCCAGCCGGGAGGCTTCCGGCGCCTGGGGCCGGTGGAGCAGCAGGGCGTGGGCCTCCCGCACCGCCACATGGGCATCGACCTCGGGGGTCCGGGTGGTGTCCCCCGAGGCACCGGGGGCCAGGGGGCCGCTCCGGTACAGGTTCTCGATGGTGGAGAGGAGGTTGCGGTCGGCCTCGGGGTCGTCCAGGGCGACCTCGGCCCGGAGGGCTCCAGGACCGGAGAGGGTGGCGATCAGCAGGCCGGCGAGCATGAGGGTGGCGCGCATCGGATCCACACTAGGGCCCGTGAGCCGAGCGTCAAGGGGTATTGGCCGTCCCTGATCCGTCATCAGATTTCCGGCGATAGCTGGAGACCATGATGGGGAGCGT
>CAYOHP010000192.1:0-6033 GCA_964403795.1 uncultured bacterium
TTCTTCTTCTGATTCGTCGGATTCATCGGACCTCCTCGCCGCCATGCGCGGCGCCCAGTGGGGGATCGTCCAGGGAAGCAGCCAGGGCCCGGCAGCCCCTGGATCCCCCCAGGTCGTCGAGCCGGTGGTCCGATCCCCGGTGCCCTCCACGGGTCACCAGGCGGGTCGGGGCACCTTCCAGCAGGATCGCCTCGGCGTCTTCCGGGGAACCGGGGACGGCGCCCTGGGATCGAGTCGGGGTAGCTTCCAGCGCTGATCCCTGGTCGAGGACCGGCAGGTAACCGGGGCCCGGACGCGGTCCTTCCTGCGCTCCCGCTTCCGGACCTCCGCCTACCGCACCGCGCCCTTCAGGGTCTCGAGTAGATAGGCCGCCATCAGCCCCGCAGGACTCTCGGGGTCCAGCCGGGCGGCTTCCCGCCAACGTTGGGCCGCGGCCCTGGCTTCGCCCGCGGCGAGCAGGGTGTTCCCCAGGTAGAGCGGATAGCGGGCGTCATCGGGGCGCCGGTCCATCAGGGTCTCGAAGACCTTGGCCGCCACCGCCGCCCTCCCGTGGGACAGATGCACGAAGGCGAGGAACTCGCGAGCCGGGAGGTTCCCGGGATCCTGCTCCACCAGTCTCTGGATGGTGCGCAGCACCCCTACTCCGAAGCCTCCGACCTGGTGGGCGAACCCGAGCCAGCGGTCCCGGTCGTCAGGGAGGAAGGTCGTGAGGATGGCCTCCAGGCGCTCCATCCCGATCGGTGGCTGGTCGCTCCCGGGCCCAGGCGGCACCGAGGCGCGGGCCGCGGCCGGGACCGAAGCCGGGGATTCCGGAGCCGCGGCCACCGGTGCGACCTTGGGAGCCGCGGCAGGAGGTGGTCCTGGAACCGGCGCCGCACCCGCCTGGGGACCGGGCGCTGCAGCGGGTGGCGGAACGGATGGCCCGACGGGAGCCTCGGGGACCTCGACCCCGGGGATCCGTCCGAGAACGGCCCGCGCCTTGCGGGCTTCCGGGGAGGCAGGAGCCATGCGGACCAGCTCCTGCAGCACCGGGACCGCGTCCCCCACCAGCCCGGCGCCGAGGCACGCCCGGGCGAGGCCGAGATACGCACCCGGGCTCGGCGCCGCTTGGGCCAGCTCCCGGAAGGCCTCGACCGCATCCCCCGCCCGCCCCCTCGCCAGGTAGGCCTCGGCCAACTCGAAGTGCGCCCGCCGGTCGTTGGGATCGGCCAGGAACCGGGCTTCCAGGTCGAGGATCTCCCGGGTGGCCGCATCCACCTCCGGCTCCCCGGCCTCGGCGACGGGCTGCTCCCCCTCCGCCATCCCGGGTGCGTCCACCGGTGACACCGGCGGGGGTTCCGGCGGTGGCGGTGCCATCGGGGGACTGCTGGGCGCCAACGGCGGATCGGTGCCGGCCACCGGTCCCGGGGGGACCGGGATCGGACCCGGGGCAGCCAGCACCGCGGACCGAGGGGCCAAGACCTCCTCCCGCTCGGACTCCGGGATGGGCTCCGGGTGCACGGGCTCGGGCACCGGTGCTCCTCGCCCCCCTGCGGCCGCGGGGGCCGGATCGGGCAGCCGAGCGAGGTCGGGCTCCGGTTCCGGTTCCGGTTCCGGTGGGCGTACCTCGGCCCGGGAGGTAGGCCGCGGCGAGCCCCTTCCCTCCGCACCGAGCATGCTCTCGGCCTCGGCGCGAGCCTCCGGCTCGGGAACCTCGCCGGCTTGGGAGAGTGCCTCGGACAGGGCGTCGCCCTCGACCTCGGAGGCCGTCGCGATCTCCCGGAGCAAGTCGTCGTCGCCGGCCCCGAGGGGATCGGGCAAGGGCGCCCGCCCCCCGGGCACGGCCGCCGGTCCCGGAGTCCCGCCTCGGGCCCCGGCCCAGGGCGCGACCGGGGCCGGGGCGACCGGGGGCAGGTCGGGTTCCGATTCCAGGTCCGGGAGTTCGTCGGCAGGACCACCCGGAGACGGTTTCGGGCTCCCCGACGACGGAGGCCGGTAGGGCTTGACCTGTTGCCCTTCCTCCTCGAGCCGCCGCCGGACCTCGTCGAGCCGCCGCCGGGTCTTGCGGGTGAAGCGTCCCTCCGGATAGCGGCCGACCAGGTACTCCCAGATCCCCAGGGCCTCCGCCGGCATTCCCTGCTTCAGGTAGGTGTTGCCGAGGTAGTAGAAGCCCGCCTGGTTCTCGGGATCCGCGGCCACCAGGCGCTCGTAGGCCTCCTGGGCCTCCCGGAACTGGCCGTTCGAGTAATACATGAACGCCAGCCAGTCGATGAGCTGGACGTTGTTCGGATCCTTCGCCAGCTTGCCCTCGAGCTCGGCGATCCCCGACCCATCCCCCGCGACGTACTGGGTGAGCACGTCGGCGATCTCCCCTTGAGGCGCGCTCCTGGCCGGGGAAGCCCCCGGGACCGATCCCGGTGCCACCTGGCGACCCGCCGAGGAACCCGGGCGCGCCACGGGCACCGATCCGGCCGCAGGCACCGCGGCCGCACCAGCCGGGCCCGGCAGCGGGGAACCGGCCGTGGCCCCCGCCCCAGGGAGTTCGATCCCGACGGGGGGCGGGCGCGGCTCGACCCCGCCCCACTTGGCGAGGAGGTCCTGCGCCTGGTTCAGGCTGGCCTGCACCTGCTGCTTCATCAGCGGGGGCGCATCCATGTCCATCACCTGGCTCCAGACCGTGATGGCATCGAAGAACAGGCCGGCCTTGAAGTAGCAGTTGCCCAGGTAGAGCCGGTAGTCCGGCTTGTGGGGCTTCAGCTCGACCAGTCGCCGGTAGGTGGCGGAAGCCTTCTCGACCAGGTCGTTCGTGTAATACATGAACGCCAGCCAGTCGAGCTTCTCGACATTGTCGGGGTCCCCGACCAGGGTGGCCTCGGCATCGCGGATCGCCTCGGCATCGGCCTTGGCCTCCATGTCGCCGAGCGCGGCCCGGGGACCTGCCGCCTTCTGGGCCGCCACGTCGGCGAGCATCTTCGCCAGCCGATCCTCCTGGCCGGCTGCCGCGGCAGGTGACGGGGCGAGGCCTCCCGGGGCGGCCTGCCCGGCCCCGGCCCCGGACCCGGCGGGCACCAGGGTCGCCACCCGTCCCGGACGCGAGCCGGCAGGACCCGAGGCTGCGGGAGGAGGCGCAGGGAAGGGATCGTCGAGGATCAGTCCCGGCTCGGCCGCATCCGCGAAGAACGGCCCCATGGCAGGATCGGTCGCCTGCTTGCCGGCCGCCCCAGGACCCGAAGGAGGCCTGCCCAGGCGCGCCCGGACCGCCCGGACCGCGGGCATGATCACCACCCGGCCCAGGAGGACCAGGAGGACGACCATGACGACGGCCAGACCGAGGATCCCCCCGGCCGGCAGGTCCCGGAGCAGGTCCAGGCTCACCTTGGACGGATCTCCTTCAACTCTCTTTCGGAATGATGTAGTTTTGTACGGATGTCCCGCACCCGAAAAAGACGTAGCGAGCCCCTACCCGGGGCACGAGCCGCAGTGTATCTGCTCCTTCTGCTCGCCGGTGCCGGACCGGTGCCGGCCGCCAATCTGCGGGAACCCGCCGAGGAATTGGCGCGAGCCCTCTCCACCCGGGACCTCCCGGCGCTCCGGGCCGGAGCCGAGGCCAAGGGTCCCCTTGCCGACCTGTTCGCCCTGCACGCCGCCACCCTCCTCCACGAGCAGGGAGGCAACGAGCCCGGCCTGGTCCTCCTCGATTCGATCCCGCCCGGTCCGACCCGGGCCCGGGCCGACCGCCTCCGGGTCCGGATGCTGGCCTCGATCGCCAGCCCCGGACCGGGCGCCCCCAAGCCGGAAGTTCCGGTCGGCGAGCCCGGCGACATCGACCTCGCCGATGAGCACCTCCGGGCCGGCCGGCGCACCGAGGCCGCCAGGATCCTGATGGCCCTGGTCCTCCGGGCGCCCCGCACCATCGGCTCCCGGGCCGCCATCGAACGCCTGGAGCGCCTCTATCGAGCCAGGCGGTTCCTCCCGGTTCCCTCCCGGCCGGCAGACCTGCTGGCCTTCGGGGACGCCCTCTTCGAGCACCGCGAACATGCCCTGGCCCTCGAGGTCGTGGAGCGGGTCATCCGCTCCCCCAAGGTCTCGACCCAGCTCGAGCGAGCGAAGGCGGAGCTCCTGGTGGGCAAGGTCCACGACCGCCGGCGCCATCATCCCCAGGCCGCGGCCGCATTCCACCGGGCCTCCCTGCTCTTCGACCGGACCTCCCCGGAGCGGGCCGAGTCCCTGTACCGGAGAGGCGAGAGCCTGCTCCTGGCCGGCGATCTCCCCCGAGCCAAGGAGGCCTACCAGGGAGCCCTGGTCCTGGGCGGGAACTTCGCTGCGGGCTCCCTCTGGCAGCTCGCCGAGATCGACCGCAGGAACGGCGACCGCGCCTCCCGCAAGTCCCGCCTCGGACAGATCGTGGCCCGTCACGGCCTGAGCCGCTTCGCCTCCAAGGCCGCCTGGACCCTGGCCGCCGAGGACGAGGCCGCCGGGAGGTTCGCCGAGGCCAAGGACGGCTTCCTCGATTTCACGAGCCGCTTCCCCGGCCATCGGCTGGCCAACGCAGCCCGATTCCGTGCCGGCGAGAACGCCTTCCGAGGCAAGGCGGTCCTCACCGCCCGTCGCCTCTGGACCGAGGCCCTCGAGCTCCCGGCGGTCCCCGACCTCTTCTCGCTCTTCTCGGCCCAGCGCCTGGCCGGAGTGGAGGAGGTCTCCTTCCGGGAGCGTCGGGGACCGGGCTGGGACCTCTTCCTCGGTCGGATCCCCTCCCAGGCCTCGATGCGCCCCATCTGGGTGCCCCCCGGGCCCGAGATCCAGGGGATCGCCCGGGACCGGGTCGAGGCCCTGGAAGCCGTGGGCCTCTACGAGGACCTGGCCCACGAACTCGAGCACCACACGGCCGGATCGGCGTCGCCGAGCTTCGCGACCCGGGCCGCCCGGGTCTTCGCCCTGGCCAACGCCGGCCGCCCCCGCGAAGCGATCGTGCTGTTCGCCTCGGTCCCCCGTCCTCCCGCCGAACCCGTGATCCTCGAGTCGGCCTTCTTCTCGGGCCTGTTCCCGCGCGGCTACTCCCGGGAGATCGAGGCCGGAGCCAAGCAGCACGAGGTCGCCCCGGAGCTGGCCTTCGCGATCGCCCGCGAGGAGTCCCATTTCGATCCGGGTTGCCAGAGCTGGTCCGACGCCCGAGGCCTGATGCAGATCCTGCCCTCGACGGCCCGATGGATCGCCGAGGTCCGCCGCATGCCCCCGGTGCGCGACCTGTACCAGCCCGCCGCCAATGCCGACCTCGGCGCCTGGTACCTGACCCACCTCCTGGAGATGTTCCAGGACGATCCGGAGCCGGAACTGGTCGCCATCGCCGCCTACAATGGCGGCCCGGGATGGGCACGCCGTTCCCGCGCCGGACTCCCTGCGGGCCACTCCTTCCTGGACTTCCTCGATGCCATGGACCGCGACGAGACCCGCGAATACGTCTGGAAGGTCACCCGCTCCCTGCTGATGTACGAGGCGCTGGCCGCCCGCGAGATCGGCCACACCGCCCGCCGACCCGACCCCGCCAGCCCTCCCGTACCCTCCGACGGGAGCTCCGGGGAAGCCGTCGCCGGCATCTGATTTCCCCGCCGCTCCCTCGCCCCGCCCTAAGCGGCAGGGGAACCCGTGTCGAAACCATGGCGAGGAACCGACACGGAGGTGGCCACATGGATTCCCTCGACGAACTCCCGGGCCGTGATGTCCGGGAGAAGATGATCCACTTCATCAAGAAGCACTACACGCGGACCCTGGGCGAGGACGTACGGCTCCTCGACCAGCCCGATGGGCTGGAGAAGCTCCACCGCAAGTACTGCAAGCCGATGGTCTGAGCACGGCGCACTGAGGTGGTTTCGGGGCGGGCCCTCGGGCCCGCGCCTCGTCGCGTCGGGTCGAGCGGGACACCCGCTTCCCAAGGAGCCCCTCGCGGGCGAGCTGCAGGCTACACGGGCGTAGCCGGAGCGCCCCCGGCGGCGGGCGGGGGGTCCCCACAGGGGGTGGGCCGCGGGGCCCGCTCCCCGGGGGCCGGCCGCGGGGCGG
>CAYOHP010000192.1:6059-10266 GCA_964403795.1 uncultured bacterium
TTGGGGGTCGAACCCCCAAACCCCCGGGCGGCCTTGCTCCTCTCGGGCCGACAGGCGTAGCCCGTCGCTAGCGAGCCCCTTGCGGGCGAGCTGCAGGCTAGATCATGGCCCGGTCGGCCCGTCCTCCCGGAAGAACTTCTCCACGAAGGCCAGCAGGCCCGCCCGGTCGCCCGGTTCGAGCACCGCCAGCTCGGGATCGCGTACCCGCACCTCGCGGCTCGCCAGCGGGAGCTCGCGACGGTCGGTGAAGCTCACCGGCCCCACGTCGACCACGAAGCGGCCGGGAGCCGCGTAGCGGGCCGAGGCCTCGCCTGCGCTCTCCCCCGCCCTCACCCGGAGCACAAGCTTCCGGCGGGCACCGTCGAGCTTGGGCCGGGCGGTCTTCGCCACCATGCGGATCCGACCCTCGAGGTGCGCCACCAGCCGCCGGTAGAGGTCCTCGAGGTGCTCGGCACGCGGCGCCCGGAAGGCCCGCCCCCCGGTCTCCTTGGCCACCCGGGCGATCTCCGCCTTCATGGCTTCGGGTCCGAGCGCGATCCCATGGACCGGGATGGCGAGCCGGCGCGCCAGGGTCACCACGTCCTCGCGGGTCCGTCGCGATCCCGGCCCGGTGTCGGCCTTGTTCTGGTCCTTGCCGTCCGAGATCACGATCACGTTGCGCTTGCCCGGCCGGCCCGAGAGTTCGAGCAGCGAGCGGTACAGCCCGTCCCAGAGGGCGGTGGGTCCGTAGGGGACCAGAGCCGCCAGGGCCTGGATCGCCCGTCCCCGCTCCTCCCCGAACCGGGCCAGGAACCGGGCCTCGCTCGAGAACTCGAGCACCGAGACCGCATCCTTGGGGTCGAGGATCCGGAGGATGTCGCCGGCGGTCCTCCTCACCTGGTCGGCGGCCGGGACCATGGTCCCCGAGGAATCGAGCGCCAGCACCACCGAGACCGGATCCTTCTCGAAGGCGATGGAGTCGACCTCGAGCAGGGTCTCGTCCTCCCACAGGGCCAGGTGCCGACCGTCGAGATTGCGCAGCGTGTATCCCTCGTGGTCGATCACCAGGGCCCGAAGGTCGAGGACCGGGAACTTCGAGGCGTCCACCGCATCGATCATGACCTCGAGGGTCCCGGGCGCGGCCGGGAGGTGCCAGGCAACCGAGCAACCGGCGCCGAGCGCCAGGAGCCCCGCCTTCCAACCGGGAACGCGATGACCGCGGCTCACTCGATCGCCACCCTCCGCACCCGCTCGCCGGCTCCCAGGGGCCAGAAGCGCACCCCGCCCGGCGTCTCCGACTCGAGCGACCCGCCCACCTTGGCCCGGAGCCGCCCCAGGCCACCGGTCGGGACCCAGCCGGGATTGGGGACCGGCAGGGCGGCGGGCGGCTCCGAGGTGAGCAGGGCCTTCCACAGCCGGACCAGGTGCAGGTCGTGGTGGGCGAGCTCCCGGACCTCGTTGAAGTAGCCCTGGAGATGGGCCCGCTCGGCGGCCAGCCGGTCGGTCCGCACATCGCCGGTGTGGCGGAGCTGGGGCTCTCCGCCCGGGCAGCAGGGATCGCCCTCGGCGAGGCCCACCCCGGAGAGGCCTTCGACCCAGGCGTCCCCGGCGAGGCGGACCCGGCGCGGCTCGCCCTTGCGGGGCGGACGGAGCTTCCCCTCCCGGCACATGGCGGCCGCCTTGGGATACTTCATGGCCGGCGAGGTGAAGTCCCCGGCCAGCTCCTCGGCGCGTTCCTCCACCAGCCCCGAAGCGACCCGGGCGGCCTCGATCAACCGCTCGAGCGTGGTGCGGGCCCCCTCCAGCGCCGGGACCATGGCGGAGAGCGGATCGGCCTGTTCGTCGGCCCCGCACCCGGTGCCGTCCTCGGTCAGCCCGGCCAGCCGGTAGTAGGCCTCCCGCAACCGGGCCAGGGCCACCGACACCTCGTCGAACGGCTCGTAGAGGGTCGGGACCATCTGGTAGATCATCGCCATCCGGCCTCCCGAGGGGGCGTCGATCCAGTGTTCGTGCACGTAGCGGGTTCGCAGCACGCCCTCCCGGAGCCACTCGACCGGATCCACCTTGCTGCGCAGCGAGCGGAAGGTCAGGTCGTCCACCAGCCCCAGGTGGAACACCGCTCCCCGCCGGACGGTGGCCGTCTCGAGCTCCCCGCTGTGGTCGTACTCGGTGTCGTGGGCCCGCCGCATGTCGCCCCGGGAATCGATCCGTCGCACCGCCAGGTCGAGGTCGCGCAGATCCCGGTAGCGGCGGCTCAGCATGTCCGAGAGGTCCCGCATGGCCTCGTAGTGGAGCACCGGGTCGAAGAACACGCCCCCCAGGAGGTCGACCACCAGGGAATGGCGGTCCACCGTGGCGCCTTCCCGCAGCACCGCGCAGATGCGCAGGCGGTGGGGCCCTCCCCGGGGCGGCGTCGGCAGCCCGACCCAGGGAGTCACGTCGGCATCCTCGAACCCGACCGGATCGCCGCCGGGTCGTACCGGGCCGCGCCGGTCGACCAGCACGCCCGGGGCGGTGTCGAGCCGGAGCGAGAGCGCCAGCAGGGCCGCGTCCGGGTCGTGGACGGCCAGCCTGAGGCGAGGCCTCCGGCCGGTGCTGCGCGGATCCACCGCGAACAGGTGGGCGACCGCTCCGGAAACCCCGCAGGCCAGTTCGATCCGCTTCCCCGGCGATCGGGGCGCCGGGGGCACCGGGGCTTCTGCCCGCAGCCGGCAGAGCCCCCCGACCGCCAGCACCGCCAGACAGGACGCGAAGCGATGCCGAAGGGAGGAATCCATCCTCCTGGATATCGGTCGGTCGGAAGCGGGAGGACAGCCGCGCCGGCTACTTCTTCTTCAGGCCCTCGACCTCGTGGATGCGGGCCTGGGCCTTGCGGGCCATGGGCCCGTTGGGGCCGGTCTCGAGACTGCGCCTCCACTGCTCCACGGCGAGCTGGGTCAGGCCCTTCTTGTAGTAGGCGTTGCCCAGGTAGAAGTACTGGGTGTCCACCTTGTGCCCCTTGGCCAGGAGCTTCCGGTAGAGCTCGATCGCCTGGTCGAGGCGATTGTTGGTGTAGTAGAGGAAGGCCAGCCAGTCCTGCAGATCGGGGTTGTCGGGATCCCCGGCGAGCAGGGCCTCGACGTCCGCGATCCCCTGGCTGTCGGTACCCTCGGTGTACTCGGTGATCTGGCCGTCGAGCTTCTGGCGCACGCGATCGACCGTGTCCTGCTTCGGGTCCTTCTTCTCCTCCCGCTTGCCGGATTCCCCGGACTTCTTCAGCAGGTTGGAGAGGTCGATGTCGCTCACCAGCCACCCTCTCGGGGTCGTCGAGCAAACGGTATCACCATGCCCCCTCCCGGGCAAGCCTGTCCTGGGGCCTTCCCCCGACCCCGGGAGGACACGATCGGCCCGCCCGGGACCGCTCGGGTCCGCTCCCGCTCCGGCTCGCCGGGCCTGCTACCGTGGAGGTATGGCCGAACGCAGGATCTTCTTGGTGTGCCGGAACCAGGAGCGGGAAGGGCTGATCCGCCCGCTCCTGGTCAAGGCCGGGGAATTCCACATCGCCGGGGTCTACCGGATCGCCGATTCGTCCGGCGACTACCGGGCCATGCTCCAGGTCTCCCGCCCCGACGCGATCTTCGTCGACTCGTCCATCCCGCCCCGGGAAGCGCTCGAACTCGCCTCGGTCGGCAAGGTCGAACTTCCCCGGATCGTCACCCTGATCGGGGTGGTGGAGAAGGACTTCGATTTCCTCCAGGAGGCCATCTCACGCGGCATCGACGCGGTGCTGCCCGAGCCCCTGGGAGTCGTCGAGTTCAAGTCCCGCCTGGAGGCCGCGCTCCGGGAACGCCAGCGCACCCGGGACTTCCTGAAGGCTGCCTTCCATGGTCGCGGCGGCGAAGAGGGGGAAGGCAGCCTCGCCGGCCCCCGGGAGCCGGGGACGACCCTGGCCTTCGTCTCCAGCAAGGACGGGGAGGGCAAATCGACGGTGGCCCTGAACCTGGGCCTCAGCCTGGCCAAGTCGTTCGGGAAGAAGGTCGTCTACATCGACCTGGACGAGACCCTCTCCGAGACCTCCATGCTCCTGAACCGCAAGCCCACCGGGACCCTGGCCAACGTGCTCGCCCTCTCGGATGTCGAGTACTCGATGGCCGGGATCCGCCGGTTCGCCATCGACTACTTCGGGGACGGATCGTTCCTGGCGATCGCCGGCAGCCAGACCCTCGAGCCCCCGCCGATCGACCGCTCG
>CAYOHP010000193.1:0-10039 GCA_964403795.1 uncultured bacterium
CCCGGAGAGGTCTCCGGGCTCTTCCGCGCGCCCCCGGGTTCAGAGCCCGAGGACCCCCGTTTCCTCCCGACAGCCGGCACCCCTCCGATCGGAACAGGCCGGTGGTCGACCCCGATCCCGGGTGCGCTCCTGGTCCGAGACGACCCCGGTCGGGACCGGGGAGCGCTCCGCACTCGCCGGTCCCAGCCATGGGTTCTGCCAGGGGACCCGGCGCGAGTCCCCGCCGAGGACGCCACAGGCCGGGGTTCGGGCGGTGATCTCCACCGTCAGGTGGGATGCGGTGGGTTCGACCCGGATCGGCAGGTAGACGGTCGTCCCGCGGTCCAGGATCGCCACCTCCAGCGACGCCAGCCGGTTCGCCGGGGAGAGACCGGGCAGCACCCCGGGAGGCTCCGGGACCGTCACCTGGATTCGCACCAGGAGCCCCTCGGGGATCGGGGATGGTTCCACCGCCAGATCCACTTCGATTCCCGGAGCGGGAGCCTGGCTGCCGAGGACCCGGACCTCCCGGATCCGGACCGGCGGGGAGAGCTGCATCCCGAGGCCGCACCCGCTCCCGGGTCCCGGGGAGGGCCTCGGTGTCGGGAGCTGGGGCCAGGGCGTGGGGGTCGGGGTCTCCGGCCAGGGCATGGGCGGATCCGGCCAGGGCGTCGGGAACTCGACCCGGGGCGTGGGCCCTGGAGGCAAGGGCTCCCGGGCGAGGGCCTCCCCGGGGGCGGTGACGGCGAGCAGGGACGACAGGACGAGCCAACGGAACCGCATGGGCATGGCGACCTTTCGAGAGGGGGGTTGGGTCTCGGCCCCCATGGCTTCGCATGGTGCGTGCCAGTCGCTCCCCGAGCCGGTCTCCGGTCCTTCCCCATCGAGTCTGTTCGGCCTGACCGGTCACTCCGACCGGGCGGAGGTACCCTTTGGACAGAGGTGGGCTCGAGGAGGACGCGCCGTGGTGATCCGGGTCCTGGTTCCGTTGGCCGAGGGTTTCGAGGAGATCGAGGCCGTCACCGTGATCGACGTGCTCCGGAGGGCCGGGATCGAGGTGGTGGCGGCGGGTCTGGGGGAAGGCCCGGTGCGCGCCTCCCGCGGGGTGGTGGTGATCCCCGATGCCAGCCTCGACGCCGCCCTGGTAGGGCGCTTCGATGCGGTGGTGATCCCGGGCGGCGGACCCGGGTCGGAGCGACTGGCGGAGGATCCCAGGATCCGCGACCTGCTCCGCCGGGCGACCCGGGAAGGCTGCCTGGTCGGGGCCATCTGCGCCGCCCCCGGGGTGGTCCTGGCCCCGGCCGGACTGCTCGCCGGCAAGCGCGCCACCGGCTATCCCTCCCTGCGGGAGAAGGTCCCCGGCTGGGTCGACGAGCCGGTGGTGGTGGACGGCCGCCTGGTGACGAGCCAGGGCCCGGCCACGGCCTTCGCCTTCGCCCTGGAGCTGGTGCGGGCCCTGTGCGGCGATGGCTTGGCGGCCGAGGTCGCCAAGGCGGCCCTCGCTCCCTCGCTCCCGGGAGGAACCCGAGGCCCGTGCCCTCCGTAGGAGGAGGCAGGAGGGTCAACCCATGGGCTTCGGTGCGTCTCGAGGTCAAGGCCCCGACCGGATCCGGCGATGGCTTCGGAGCCTGGCCGCTCTTTCCTTCCTCCTGGCCATGGCGGGCTCCGGCTCGGCCCAGGTCATGGAGGCCCTGCGGGAGACCGCAGGTATGACCGGCCTCTCGAAGTGGGCCGAGATCTCGGTGATCGACGGCATGGGCCGCCGCCAGGTCGTCCTCCAGTACAACGACTACAAGCTCATGTACTCGGCCAAGGTGGAGGTCGAACGGGCCGACCCTTCGGAGGCCCCGGCCAACTATCCCGGCGAGTGGCGCGTCTACCGGGGCGAGGGCTACCTCTTCCTCGCCGAGCAGGGCGGGAAGGTCTACCACGTGCTCCAGGACGGGAGTCGAGTGCCCCTGCTGGGCTTCTTCCAGGAGCGCTTCCCGCGCCAACAGACCATCCCGACCGCCACCGGCGAGCGGACCCTCTCGCTCACGATCGACCCGGAGACGATCGCGGCTCTCGAACGTCGTCGGGGCATGGGGACGGTGGCTGGCGGCGGCCGGGCCGACCGGGCGGGCGGCGAGCTGGTCGATACCGTGCTCGTCTACTGCCTGGCCCCCGAGGTCGACGAGGCCTCGGACATCCAGAGCCTGCGCCAGCTCACCGACCTCCGGGCCTCGACCGGGACCCATGACATGTTCACCCTGGTGGCGACCCCGGGCTCGGGAACGCCCGGGAACGTGGAGCCGGTGCTGAACCGGGACTGGGTGTCCCGGAACAAGAAGTGGCTCTACCGTGTCACCCTCCAGAACAGCCCGGACCCGGTGACCCGCCGCTTCTTCTCGCTGGTCGTGGACGGCACCCGCCAGCTCCGCCCCCCGGTCTTCCGCTACACCCTGGGCCGTTACATGGTCTACGGACCCGGGGGTGACCCGGGCCAGGGCAGCGCCTTCCTGGCGATCAGCCTCTCGAGCCTCGACCGGGACGAGGTGGCGGCGGTCTCCGGGGTCGGCCAGCGCCTGATGGATCTCGGCGGGAGGGCCGTCGACTGGTTCCGGGGGAGCTCCGGCCAGGAGACCCCACTCGGCCAGTGAGCAGGGGTACGGCTTCCGGCCCGGCCCTGCAGAGCCCCGGCTTCGGGAGCACCCCTGGGTCGGACCTTGCCGTCCGGCGCTCGGCACACTAGTGTCCCGTTCCCGAAATCCGCCCACATTCTACGGGCTCACTCGACGCCGGCCGCCGCCGCAGCTCCTTGAAGTGCGTCCAGCACTCCGGCGTCGCTGCGACGACGGCGGGCGCCGAGTCGCTCCGCATTCAAGCGGGCGGACTTCGGGAACGGGACACTAGCTTCCCTGCCCCATGATCCCCCTGGCCACCAGCTCGCGATCCGAACTCGAGGCGCTCTGCGTCTCGCTCGGCATCGCCCCGGCCAAGGCGGGACGGATCCTCCGCCACGTCCACGCCCGCACCGAGCTCGATCCGGCCCGGTTCGACGACCTCACCAAGGCCGAGAGGACCCGACTCGCCGAGGCCACCGTCCCGGGGCTCCCCCTCCCGGTCGAGGAGGTCGCCAGCCCGGACGGGGCGACCACCCGGATCGTCTACGCCCTGGCCGACGGGGCCCGGGTCGAGGCCGTGCTCATGCGACCCCCGGGAAGGGTCCCCGCCTTCTGCGTCTCCAGCCAGGCCGGCTGCGGCATGGCCTGCCGCTTCTGCGCCACCGGTTCGCTCGGGCTCTCCCGCAACCTCACGGGGGCGGAGATCGCCGGCCAGGTCCTCGACCTGAGGCGCCGGATCCGGGCTCTCGGCCTTCCCGTGAACCGGCACAACCTGCTCTTCATGGGGATGGGCGAGCCGCTCGCCAACCGGGCCGGCACCTTCGAGGCGCTCCGGATCCTGACCGACCGGGAGCGCTTCGACATGAGCCCCAAGCGGATCGTGGTCTCGACCATCGGGGTGGTCGAGGGGATCCGGGCGCTCGCCGAGTTCGGGATCCCGGTGGTCCTGGCGGTCTCGCTGCACTCGCTCGACCCCGAGGTCCGGCGCGAACTCATGCCGGTGACCGGCAAGGTACCGCTCGACCGGCTTCTCGACGAGGCCTCGGCCTACTCCGCCTGGAGCCGACGGCCGCTGGTGCTCGAGTACATCCTGCTCCCCGGGGTGAACGACGGTCCCGAAGCGGCCGCGGCGCTCGGCCGGGAGGGCAAGCGACGGCGGGCCCTGGTCAACGTCATCCCCTACAACCCGGTCGAGGCCGCGCCCTATCGCCGGCCGACCGCCGAGGAGGCGGCGGCCTTCCGCGAGGGCGTGGCGGCCGAGGGGGCGCTCGCCACCGTGCGCTGGAGCCGAGGTGTCGAGGTGGCGGGAGGCTGCGGCCAGCTGGCGGGAAGGCGGCAGGTGTGAGTCCCGCTGGTTCGGGCGGAGCCGAAGCGCCCCGGGTTCACCCCGGGGGAGCAGCTCAGGCGTAGCCCGACCGCGAGCGAACTCCTTGGGGTGAGCTGCAGACGAACTAGCAGCGTCGGTCGCGGCGACGCCAGGCGTCGAGCAGGGCGGCGAAGGGGCCGACCGGCGGGGCGGTGAGCTCGAGCCCGGTGCCGGAGGCCCGGCAGGCGCCCGGCAGGGTCAGCTTCCAGGCGTGGAGGGCGTGGAAGCGACCGTCGGATCCCGAGTGCTTCCGCTCGTCGAAGTCGTCGAAGTAGGACCAGTCCTCCTCCGGTCCGTACAGCAGGTCGCCGACGATCGGGGATCCCGCGATCCACAGGTGGGCCCGGATCTGGTGCTGGCGACCGGTCTCCGGGAAGCATGCGACCAGGGCACCCTGCGGCAGCCGCTCCAGGACCTCGAAGCGGGTCCGGGCCGGCTTGCCCTCGGCGCTCGGCAGCATCTTCAGCTTCACATGCTCCTCGCCGGTCTGGGCCAGGGGCTGGTCGACCGTGAACCGGTCCTTCTCGGGAGGGAAGCGGGTGAGAGCCAGGTAGGTCTTCTTGACGGTCCCTGCCAGGAATCCGTTCTGGATCCTGGCCGCGGAAGCCGGGTCGCGGGCGAGCACCAGCAGACCCGAGGTGTACTTGTCGAGGCGGTGGCAGGTGTGGAGCGGGATCCCGGCCCGGAGCGAGGCCAGCACCACCGCCGAGCGCAGCACGATCCGCCCGGCGGGATGGGTGAGCAACCCAGCCGGCTTGTCGTGGACCACCATCTCGGCGTCCTGGTGGACCGGGTCTCCGAGTTCGGCGGGATCGAGATCGAACTCGGGGAGTCCCAGGCCGGAGAGGTCGATCTCGACCATCTCGGTCTCCCGGACCGTCTTGGAAGGCCGGCAAACGGCCCCGTCGACCCGCACCAGGCCCTTGCGGATCGCCTTGGCCCAGAAGGCCCGCGAGAAGCTCGGGGCCATGCCGAGCACGCACAGGTCGAGGCGTTTGCCGGCGCCCTTCTCCCCTACCGGGAGCGACAGGATGCCGGCGACGGGCATGTAGTCCATGGCCGGAGGTTATCGCGTCCCGTGTCGCAGGCGGGTGCCTCCGCCGCATGCGACACGCCGCATGCGACACGAGACACGCGGCGGTAGCCGCCATGGGAAGGCTGCCAGCGGCTTGGCACGGGCCATGCAAAGGTCGGCCCGGCGAGGCGCCCGCAGCGGGTCCGAGCGAGGATCCGGGACGGGGAGCGAAGGGAACGGGCGGGATGGGAAGCCACGGAAGGCGTCAGCGGCGGATCGGGAAGGCTCT
Organism: uncultured bacterium; assembly: GCA_964403795.1. Lineage (GTDB taxonomy): Bacteria > Muiribacteriota > UBA6191 > CAZXTJ01 > CAYOHP01 > CAYOHP01. The sequence continues at coordinate 5,253 of CAYOHP010000193.1, forward strand.
GCTGGTCGGCTTCCTCGGCCTCCTCGGGTCCGGCTCGGTCGGATGTCGCCCCGAGGAGCAGCAGGCCCTCCAGGCCGTGCTCATGGCGATGGCACAGGTCGCCCAGATGGCCACCCGAGGCACGGTCGCTCCGGGGGCGATGGGGGGCCTTTCGGGCTACCCGAACTACCCTGGGTCCAACGTCCCGGGGTCGATCTACTCCCCTACCGGGTCGCTCTCCCCCAACTCGACCCTGTACCCGAACTCGACGCTCTATCCCAACTCGTCGACCCTGTATCCCACCTCGGGCCTCGGGACGATCAGCGGCGTCAGGGATCCGCGCTACTCCGGCTACCCGACCGGCATGGTGGCGGTCCCCACGGTCCCTCCGGCGGGCTCCATCACCGGAGTGGGACCGGTGTTCGGACGCCCGGGGGCGAGCATCTACGGCATCGGGTTGGGTCTCCCGGGTCGATAGGCACCGTGCGACTCGGACCTACGCCTTCCCGGACCCGGTTCCCCGTCCCGGGAGCCACGACCTCCACCACAGGACCCCGAAGAACAGGCTGAGGCCTGCCACCACCCGGATCGCCAGGATCCGGTAGGGATAGCTCCCGGCCAGGTGCTCCATGGTCAGGTCCTCCACCAGCCCCGAGATCACCGCCCCGACCTCGCCGTCCGGGCGGAGGACCCCGCCCCGGACCCGACCGATCACGGTCACGGGACGGTCGGCCCGGATGCCCGTGACCTCCTCCCGGCAGGAGAACCCCGTGGGGGCCCCGGCGGCCCCGGGGACTCTCGCCGGCTGGTCGAAGTAGCTCTTCTCGAAGAGCGTCCCCTGCAGCCACTGGCAATCGCGGTGGGCTCCGTCGATCCGGACCCCGCCCAGCTGGAACTCCCGCGCCTTCATCTCGTCGCTCTTCACTACCACCCATTCATCCTTGGTCTCGGTCCGGTACCCGTAGCCGCCCTCGGAGCGCCGGTACCGGACCTGGCGGGTGACCTTCTTGAAGTGGCGCTTCTGGAACTTCGCGATCAGTACCGGGGCCTCGACCCGGGGTTCCCTCGGGAACTCGCCGCGGGGTACCCCGGTGATCCGGACCACCTGGCCCTCGGTCGGGATCTTGCCGGGCTCGAGCCGGGGTGCCGACAGGAAGAGATCCCGCTCCACCGCCAGCCGCCCTGCGAACTGGAAGCACCAGACCCCGAAGGGCAGGGCCGCCAGTCCGAACAAGGCGCCGATCAGGGTACCCAGGCATCCCCCGTGGTCGTGCCGGCGGCGTCCGAGTTCGATGACGGCCACGATGGCCTCCCCGATCGGGGGCGATCCCCCGCGAGGCTACCTCCGGCCCAGGTGGTTCTGGGGCGCCGGGCTCGCCGCCGGGCACCAACCCGGGAATCCTCACGCCAGCGGCCGGATCCCCTCCCGGGCCGGTCGCGGGACACCCGCGCCGGGCGCCGACACCCTTCCCTCGCAACCGCCCCCGTCCATGCGGCACTGTGCTCCCCGGGGCCGGAGGCGCGTGAGCGACCCGAGCCCGGTCGGCCCGCCCTGGGCCGAGAGGGAGATCCATGACATCCATCCGTTCCAGCTCGACTCCGGCCTTCCGGGCGGGTCCCGCCATCCTGGTCCTGGCCTGCGGTCTGCTCTCCTTGCCTGCGGCCCACGCCGACATCTGGGAGGACTGCAATCTCGAGGCGCTCTGGGCCAGCTACCTGGAGAACGCCAAGGAGGCGGCCCGCTTCTACGACCGGGCCGCGGGAATCTACGACAGCAAGGCCAAGGGCTACGCCCAGGCGCTCGATGCCGCGGTCGACGAAGCGGCCGGACTCGGACTGGACGCAGCCCTCCATGGTGCCGGCAAGGTTCCCAAGGTGAAGGCCAAGCTCGAGGGCTGGAAGAACAGCAAGACCCTGAAGGTCTGCAAGTTCCTCGGCAGGGCCATGAACGTCATCGGGAAGATGGACAACGCCGCCACCGCCATCGCCGGCCTCCAGGGCCAGGGAGTGCTCTCGGCCATGGCCAAGGCCAACAAGATGGAGGGCGACGCAGCCTGGGCCAAGGCCCAGCGCGATCTGCAGCGCTACCGGGAGTGTTGCGAGGAAGCCGACGACCCGACCCCTCCAGGAGACTCAGGTGACGATCCGATCCCGCCTGCCGCCACGCCTTCCCCGATCACGGGTGCCAGCCCCAAACCCACCCGCCTGCCCCGTCCGCCGACCCCTCCTCCGGCCACCCGGTACGTCTTCACGCCGACCCCTACTCCACCCCGGGATTCGGCCCTGGCTCCGACCCGTATCCCCACCCCCCTTCCCTCCCGCCGGGTCCGGCCACCACCGACGCCCACACCGCCGGCCACCCGGGTCCTTCTCACCCCCACCCCGACTCCTCTCCGGGACTCACGCCTCGCGCCCACCCGGGTCCCCACGCCGATGCCGACCCGGCGGCCGTCCGGGACCGGTACCCCGGACCAGGACTCGCTGGAACGAGCGGAACGCCGGATCCGGGAATTCCTCGATGCCTACCAGGACGGCGACCTCGGCGGGATCCGGCGCCACCTCGCCCCCGGTTTCTCCCAGGACAAGGGCATCCTCGAGAACGCCATCCGCGAGGAGCTGGGCCAGCAGAACGACATCCGGGTGGAGGCCTTCCCCGGTCCCGTCGTCTCCGGGCCGGAGGGTCTCTCGGTCCGGTTCCGCTGGACCCGTACCGCTACCGACTCCCAGACCGGGAACTCCGACGGCACCAGCGGAGAGGCGACCTTCTTCCTGGACCGCTCGGCCGACCTCAGGATCGACCGGATGATCGGCCCGCTCCCCTTCGGGGTGCGCAACCAGGACCTGGTGGACCAGACCGGAGGCAAGCGAGCCGTCGATACCCGGACCCGCCAGCCGGTGGTGTGCGGTCCCCAGGCCGGCAGCGGCAGTTCGCGCTGAGACCGGCTCCGGGGCCCGCAAGCGAGTCGCCCCCTTCCCCGACGGGGAAGGGGGCGCTCCCGGCACGGGCCTGTGGCCGGCTACTCCCGGCAGAAAGCGAAGCTCGCCACTGCCGAGGGCTCGCTGCCGTCGTCCCATCGCACCACGATGGCGTCGTCCTGGACCTCGACCACCTCGCCGGGATAGAGGCGCGCCTTGCCCTCCCAGCTCGCCAGGACCCGATCGCCCGCAGACACGTCGGTGGCGGAGACCAGGGGCCTGATCCGCTCGGCGCCGACCCTGCCGGTCTCGCCGTCGGCATAGGCGACCCCGAACTCGCCCTCCTCCTCGTCGGTGATCTGGGCCAGGTACCAGGCCTGCTTCTCCCCGTCCGGGTGGATCCAGAGGGCCGCCACTGCGTCCCCGATCCCGATGCCGGCCTCCGACCCGCTGACCGAGGACTCCTCGTGGCCTTCCTCGGCCTCGGCAGTCTCCTCGCTGCCTTCCTCGCTTCCGGCCGACTCCTCGCTGCCATCGCCGGGGGGGCTGACCTCCTCGGAGCCGTACCGATCCTCCTCCGAGTCCTCCCCGGTCGGATACCCCGGGGCCTTCCCGTAGTTCCCCATGAAGCCGGGCATCCCCGGGGTCGCCCCGCCGCCGACCGGTCGGTCGGCGCCGCCCGAGGTCCCGAAATCCACGACCTCGAGTCGGGAGACCTCGCTGCCGCCCTGGCTCGTCACCGCCCGGGCGAGGCCCGAGATGGGGATCTGGTCGGACATCCAGCTCCGGGAGACCATGCCCCCCATCTCCACCTCCATGCGCTTGCAGCGGACGGCTCGGCCGCCCACCGTCAGGGACTCCTCGGTGATCCTGGCCTCCGGGACGGGGCCGCCCGGGGCCGGGACCGAGGGGACCGCGCCCGGCATCGGCGTGGCTCCGAGATCCATGGTCATCTCGTTGGCCGGGAGCATTCCGGTGGTGAGATCGGGATTCAGCATCTGGGTCCGGAGGGTGAGCTTCTTCCCTTCGACCTTCGAGACCCACTTCAGGACATGGCTCGTCATCCCCGAGGCGGTCGACTTCTCGACCACCCACTGCCCCACCTGGGCCGAGTCCAAGGGACCAGCCAGGACCTGGCCCACACCCGTGATCGCACCCAGGAACAGCAGACCGCGTAGACCGAAGGGACGCATTGCGACCCCCCTTTCCGCCGGAGGTACCGGCAGCCTCGCGACCTCGGCGAGGCGTCGTGCCTCCTCGGTACCGCGGCGGCGGGTCAGCCGCAAGAGCATCGCACCCGGCAGCCAGCCAGCCTGCTGCTCGCCCGCAACCGACGTCAGAGTCCCAGGAACCCGCTCTCCCGGTCGGCCAGGTCGGCATTGGCCGGCGGGTCGCCCGGCTCGGGAGGAGACGGCGGCGGCATCTCCGGGGAACCGGGGCGGGTCCCCGGGTGTTCCGGGGGCCGGCTCGGCTCGGTCGAGGATCCCGGCTGCTTCCGGGCCGGGGGCGCCAGGGCCCCGGGCTCGGCCAGGTCGAAGCGGAAGCTCTCGCCCCGGCCGCACTTCGGATTCGAGACCCGGACCCCCATCGACAACCGGCCGTGGTCCGCGGACAGGCCCGTCCATCGGAACGACGCATAGGTCTGGCCGCTCCGCACCCGGGCCATCTGCATCTCGTGGCCCTCCCCTACGGGCTTGCCGGGGAGAGCCTCTTCGTAGAGCACCACGTCGAGGTCGAGGTCGGGATCGGCCTCCCCCTCCCTAGGCATCGGGAGCCCGATCCGGAGCATGACCTCCACCGTTCCCCGGCTCTCCGATTCGGGGAGCCAACGGCACCGGTTGAGCGATACCTGGAGGCGCCCCAGGTCGCAGCCGGCGCCGGTGGTGTCCCCC
>CAYOHP010000194.1:0-9960 GCA_964403795.1 uncultured bacterium
TACATGGCGCTCACCTCCGGGCTCTCGGACATGCCAGACACACCGCTGCTCCCCCTGGCGGAGCCAGGGGCGCTCCGGCGTCGCCCGTGTGTCATGATGATCGGACCGGGCGACCGGTTCCAAGCATGCTGACCTCGCTGGCATCGATCCTCCTGGGACTCTCCCTGGTCGCCCTCTGGGGTACGGGCAGCCTCGCCCCCTTCCCTGCCGGGACGCCGTCGGCCTCGCTGGTGACCGTCACGGTCCTGTGGACGGGCCTCTCCTCGACCCTCCTGGCACTGGCCTACCTGGCCAAGCGGGCCGGCGCCGAGCCCGAGGCCGCCCTCGACGACGCTCCCGCGCTCGCCGCCGCGGCGGCCCTCGCCCTCCTCCCCCACACCCTGCTGGTGCTGGCCGTGGTGCTGGTCGAACGCCTGGTGGCCGGGGAACGCACCGCCGACGAGGTGGCTCCGCGGATCTGGGTCGGAGCGCTGCCCATGCCCTGGGATCGATCGCTCTTCCGGACCGCAGGCATCACCGACGTGCTCGACATGACCACCGAGTTCGGCCCCTGGTCGTCCCTCTGGGTGGGAGGTCGCGGCTGGAGGCGGATCCCGGTCCTGGACGCCACCTGCCCGGGCCCCGATCGCCTCGATCAGGCCGTGGCCTGGTGCCGGGCCGTCAAGGATCGGGGCGGCACGGTGCTCGTCCACTGCGCCCACGGCCACGGGCGGAGCGCCCTGGTGGCGGCCGCCGCGGTCCTCGCCGGGAGCCCGACCTCCTCCCCGGGCGAAGTCGAGACCTCGCTCCGGGAGGCCCGACCCTGGATCCGCCTCTCGGGCGCGCAGCGCGCCGCGCTGGAAGCCTACGCGGCCCGCCTGGCTTCCCGCCCGGACCCCTCCGGCCGTCCCTCTCCTCGGCTCGACCCTAGCGTCGTCGCACCTTCCAGCGATCCGCGAAGTGGCGCAACAGCACCGAGTTCGAGCGGGCCTCCGGATCCGGCTTCGAGTTGAAGTTGCGGGCCAGGCTGGTGGCGTCGATCCGGGCCCGGCCGGTCCAGTGCGGCGTGCTCACCCGGGAGAGCGGCACCACCACCCGCCTCGCCCGGGCGTGGGCGCTGATCCAGACGTCGTCGCACCAGCGCGCCGCCTCGGGCGCACCGGTCCGGTCCAGGATCCCCTCCCGGTCGAAGTCCTCCGGTCGCGCCAGGTATCCCTGCAGTCCCTGGAGCACGTCGACCTCCAGCGGCGTTTCCCGGTTCGACCCCAGGACCGGCACGTAGGGCTCGTCCCGGAGCACCGCCTCGAGCGTGGTCGGGCGATCCACCAGGTCCTCCGGGGCGTCCCAGCCCGACCCGCAGAGGATCGCCCCCGGGAGCCGCTCCGACCAGGCGGCGAGTTCCTCGACCAGGCGCGGCCCGAAGATCCGGTCGTCATCGAGCACCAGGATCCGGGTTCCCGCCGGCAGCTCCAGGGCCGGCAGCAGCTTGGTGGCCGGGCCATGGTCCGGGCAACGCACCAGGGTGAACACACCAGGGTCGTCGAGCCAGTCCGGGACCGGGTAGGCACAGCCCTCCCGCTCGCTCCACTCCGGGAGATGGATCCGGATCGTCCGGGGGCGCACGGTCTGCCGGAGCAGGCTCCGCACCGCCAGCTCCAGGCAATCCATGCGGCTCGGGATGGTGGTGACGCAGACCTCCACCGGTGCGATCCGCGGATTCCGGTGGAAGGCCGCCACCAGCTCCTCCCACCGCGTGGCCGCCAGCCGGAACTCGTCGAGCATCCCCACCAGGGGCCACCCCCCGGTCAGGCGACGGACCGCACCGGCGGCCAACGCCGAGACCCCGACCAGGCCGAGGCCGGCCGACATGCCTCCTCCCCCGGCCAGGCAGGCCGCGGCCAGGGCACCGCCGCCCACCGCCAGCACCGACCTCGGCGTCGACTGACGCGGTCCGGCCGTCACCTGCTAATGTCCCTTCCCGGCCTCCCGTCCCGGGAAGCCGTCTCCGATCCGAGGGAACCGGATGATCGACGGACTCTACAAGTCCCACGTCGACAAGCTCTGGGACCGACTGGCGCGCACCCTGGTGCGGCTCGGCCTCACCCCCAACCAGGTCACCCTGCTCGGCCTGGTGGCGGTGGCCCTGGCATGCCTGCACTTCCTCTGGTTCCGGAACTCGCTGGCCTTCGGCCTGCTCCTGGCGCTCACGCTCGCCGGCGACGCTCTCGACGGCGCGGTGGCGCGTCTGACCGACTCGGCCAGCCGTTACGGCGCCTACCTGGACGCGGTGGTGGATCGCTACCAGGAGATCCTGGTCTACGCCGCCATCGCCCGGGTGCAGGACGCCTGGGCGCTGGCCTTCGCGGTGATCACCGGGAGCCTGCTCGTCAGCTACACCAAGGCCCGGGTCGCCATGGAGATGCCGATCCGCAACAACGCCTGGCCCGACCTGCTGGAACGCACCGAGCGGGTGGTGCTGCTGATCCTGGTCCTGGTCGTCGACGGCCTGGTCCCGGGACGCTACCTCCTCTGGTGGGGTGTGGCCGGGATCGCCTTCCTCTCCCACCTGACCGCGCTGCAGCGGTTCGCCCGGGCCCGCCGGCTGCTCCTCTCGGGAGCCGAGCGACAGGAGTGACGGGGAGTCCCTATGCCCGACCGGGACCGGGCTCCGGGACTGCCACTCCCAGCCCCCGTAGCAAGACCCGGCGCGTCAGGGCCGCGGCCGCGTCCATGAGGCTCCGGGCCACCACGCCGACCTTCCGGGCCTCGGGGCGCTCCAGTTCGCCCCCGCGGGCCCACTCGTTGAAGGCGCCCATGGCCGGGCCGCACCAGACCTGGTAGTCGAGCCTGCGGTCCGGGTCGCCGGCCATGGCCCACCGGCTCGAGTTCCCCAGGTACCAGCGGAAGACGAGCCCCATGCGGGCCTTCGGATCCCGCTCGGCGGCCCGGATCCTGCCCGGGTCGAGCTCCTCGAAGTAGCCCCGGGTCTCGTCCCAGACTGCCTCGAGCGGCTTCCCGAAGAGGTTCCGCTCCAGGTTGGTACGGTCCGCCTCGGGGATCTCCTCGAGGCCCCCGTACCGGCTGTAGAGGGCGTAGAGGTGGTTGCCCCGGGCCGCCATCATGGTGCCCTTCTTCAGCACCTGGACCCGGATGCCCCGCTCGAACATGTCGGCGGACGCGGTCATGGCCACGTCGGCCGGGCCGGCCGCCGCCAGCATCGCCTTGACCGCCGGCGAGGTCCCGGACTCGACGCAGGCCTGGTGCACCGACCCCACCAGCACATAGGCCGCGCCCATGGCGAAGGCTCCCGCCAGGCACTCGGGGGTGCCGAGTCCGCCTGCGGCGCCGAGCGCTGGCACCGGGTAACCATGCTCACCCGCCACCCTGCGTGCCAACGCCGCGATGGCCGCGAACGCCGGTCCCAGGGGGCGGTTGTCGGTGTGGCCCCCGGAGTCCGCCTCCACCGTCACCGCTTCGGCCACCGGCACCCGGGCCGCCAGTCCGGCCTCGGCTTCGCTGATCCTCCCGCCTGCGAGCAGGGCCCGGACCATGCCGGCGGGCGCCGGCGACAGGAAATGCCGGGCCACCTCGGGCCGCGACACCTTGGCGAACACGGAGGTCCGACGTCGTACCCCTCCGGCACCGTCCGCCTCCAATCCCCTGAGCGAGTACCGCACCACGGCAGGGGTGAGTTCCAGGTAGGCCGCCGCCTCCACCCGGCTCACCTGCCGGGCCAGGAACAGGTCGACCAGGGTCTCCTCGCGGGCCGAGTCGTCGGGAGTGTGGATCAGGTTCACGCCCCAGGGTGCGTCGCTCGCCGCGAGCTCCCGGCCCAGGGTCTCGATCGCTGCCTCGACCCGCGCGGGAGCGAGACCGGCGGCCCCGAAGAACCCGAGCATGCCGGCCCGGGCCAGCTCGGCCACCAGTCGCTCGGAACCGATGCCCCGGGCCATGCCCCCACCGAGGTAGGCATACCCGAGACCGTGGCGGCTCCGGAACCCGGGATCGCCCAGGGTCCCGGCGCCGGCGGGAGGCAGCACCGCCACCACCTCGCCCGGTCCCCTGGCCCCCGCACCCCCGGACACCACCCCGAGTCGCCCGTCCCGGTCCCGCACCACCACCAGAGGGCGTCCGGGGTCGGCGACGCAGGCGGCGATCCCCTCGGGGTCGAAGACCGGCTCGCTCATGGACCCGGAGGATAGCACCGGGCCCGGCGGATCCTCTCCACCCACCACTCGACCGTGAGCGCCTCGAAGAGCCCGGCATCGAAGCGACCCGCGAGCCGCTCATGCCAGGTCGAGAGGTTCTCCCGGGTCACCTCGTCCCAGGACCCGACGATCACCACCGGCAGGTCGAGCTCCCGGTAGAGGGCGTCCAGCGGCGAGGTACGGACGATCGGGATGGTCCCCAGGGCCAGCGCTTCCCAGGTGCGGAAGCAGTCGGCACCATAGCCCCGGGGCGAGGCTTCGAAGGCGAAGTCCCCATGGAGTTCCCAGCACCGGCGCTGCGGGATGCGGGAGGTCACGAAGTGGCACCAGGGCTTGCCCTCGAGGGCGTCGCGGGCGGCCACCCGGTCGGGGATGTCGGCGATGAACGGGGCCACCAGCTTCTGGTTCTGGTGGAAGGTCGCGAGCACCCTGAGGGGGCGCTCGCGAGTGGGCCTTCCCAGGGCCTCCCGCGCCGCCAGCAGTCCCTGCTGGTCGCCGATGTCGTTCCTGCGGCACCAGGGATCGAAGGGCATCCGACCACGCGCCATGGCGAGCAGGAAGCCGAGGCGCTTCTCCAGCTTCGTGTAGACCGGGTTGTCGAACCCGATCGGCACCCGGGTCAGACGCGGGTGCACCAGGGGCGAGTCCCAGTTCTGGGCGAACCAGTGGAGGATGCGAGGATGCTCCAGCAGATCCGCGAACTCGCGATCCGGGGATGCGTCCGAGTCCCCGGTGACGAGCACCATCCGCCCCGGGAACACCGGGAGCAGGTACCGGACGAATTCCCCGAGCAGGTCCGCCTTGACGTGCACCACGGCACCGTCGGGAACCTCGGAGGCGGCCGCCACCAGGAGCTCGACTGGGACCTGGGGCCGGTCGGGGTGGGTCACGTTCGACCCGAAGTCGACCACGAAGTCGGCCGCCTCCCGCAGCGCCTCCGAATGCAGCAGGTGGGGTTGCATCGGAGCACAGTGGCAGGCGTGCCCCCGCTGACCCGAAGCGGTAGCCGGGCGCATGCGGGACCGGAAACGGCACCAGGCGGCATGGGCCCGGCTCAGCCCACCGAGCAGGAGCTTCTCGGCCCGCAGCAGGAGGGGGACGTCCGCCACGCGACCCTCAGGCCCCGCCGCTACCCGCGACCGATTGCCGCCGCAGTTCGCTCGCGTAGCGAGGCAGCCAGAGGGCGAGCAGGGAGAGCTGGTAGGTCGCCACTCCGGCGAGGAACCAGGGAAGGACCCCGTACCTGCCGGCCGCCAGCGGCCCGGCGATGGCGAGCGCCTGCTCGACGGGTCTCCCCAGGGAGGCCAGCGTCACCCGGGCGACCGCCGCCTGGCCGCCCGGCGGAGCGGAGGGCGCGGCCCCGGGGGCACCCTCCCCCACACTTCCTCCCGCCGGAGGCTCCCACCGGACCCGCACGCCCACGCAGTCCTCGAGCTTGTCCTCGAGCGAGCGCTGGGCGAGGAACAGGACCGCCAGCACCAACCCGATCTCCCGGCCGTGCAGGGCCAGACTCCCGCCGCTGCCGTCCTCCGCCATGGCCCCGACCGCCGCGAAGAACCCGGCCCAGAAGAGCAGGCTCGCCTGTCCGTCCAGCATTCCCCCGATCCGGCTGGACCTGCGGGTCACCCGGGCGACGTTCCCGTCCACGCAGTCGAGGACGAGATTCCCGAAGACGAGGGCGGAGATCCAGGGCGCCGCCTCCGGCCCCTGTGCCATGGCGATCGTCGGCATGGCGACGGCGATCCCGAACCCGAGTCCGGTCACCGCGTCGGCACTCCAACCGGCGAGCAGGAACACCGGGGTGACGAGGAACGAGAGAGGTCGGAACACGAGGAAGGAGAGGAGGTCGAGCCGCCGCTCCTCGTCCCGCTTCTCGGGCCGGTAGCTGCGGACCACCTCGGCGACCAGCTCGAGATATCGGATCGCCAAGCGACCTCCTCCTGTCTACCACGCCGGCGGGCCGGCAGGGATCAGCACCGGGAACCCCGCTCCGCCACGACCTTCCCCTCGAGCATCTCGACCACCCGATCGGCCACGTCCAGGATCCGGTTGTCGTGGGTCACGATCAGGACCGTGGTGCCCGCCCGGTCGGCCCGCTCCCGGAGCACCTCCACGACGGCCCGGCCCATGGCCCGGTCGAGGGCCGCGGTGGGCTCGTCGGCGAGCACCAGTTCCGGGTCGTTGACCAGGGCCCGCCCGATCGCCACCCGCTGCCTCTGTCCCTCGGAGAGCTTCGGGGGCTTCTTCCCCTGGTACTCGCCGAGTCCCAGGCGTTCGAGGATGGTCCGGGCCCTGGCATCGGCGTCGCCGACCCGCTCGGGGAAGAGCTCGGTGGCCAGCTTCACGTTCTGGAAGGCGGTGAGCGAATCGAAGAGGTTGTGGGTCTGGAAGATGAAACCGATCCGTCGCCGGACCTCCTCCTGGGCCCGGGCGGAGAGTCCCGCGAGCTGCCGCCCCGCGAACTCGATGCTCCCCTGCTGGATCGAGCGCAGGGCCCCGATCAGGGTGAGCAGCGTGGTCTTCCCCGACCCCGAGGGTCCGGTCAGGACCACCACCTCGCCCCGTCCGAGGGTGAGCTGGGTGTCCCGGAGCACGGTCTCGACGGCCTCGCCCTCCCCGAAGGAGTGGTGGAGACCCTTGACGACCACGACCGGTACCCGCTCGTCCACCCCGAGACGGTGCTCGATCGGGGGCGGGGTGTCAATGGTCGGGGTCACCGGCGCCCGGCTACCATGCGGCTCCGATGCGACCCGGGGACCTGGTCCTGGCGATCGACCTCGGCACCTCCGAGGTCAAGGTCGCCGCCTTCTCCCTGGACGGCCGGAGGGTGGGCCGTGCCTCCTCGCCCGTCGCCCTCCGGCTCGGGGAGGGAGGCGCCGCCGAGCAGGATCCCTCCGCCTGGTGGCGGGCCGTGACCTCGGCCACCCGGGAGCTCCTCGCCGCCAGGTCCGACGACCGTCCCCTGGGGGCCGTCGTCTGCACCGGGCAGTGGGCGGGAACGGTGGCGGTCGACGCCGGAGGCGAACCCCTGGCCCCGGCCCTGACCTGGCTCGACTCGCGGGGAGCGCCCCAGGCCCGCGCCGTGACCCGCGGCTTCCCGACCGTTGCCGGCTACTCCGCATGGCGACTCTTCCACTGGGTGCGCCTCTCGGGAGGAGTTCCCACCCACTCGGGCAAGGACCCGGTCTCCCACATCCTGTGGCTCAAGGAGAACCGCCCGGGGATCTACCGGGCGGCGCGCTGGTTCCTCGAGCCCAAGGACTGGCTGAACTTCCGCCTCACCGGGCTGGCCCGGGCGACCCAGGACTCGATCGCCCTCCACTGGGTCACCGACAACCGGGACCTCACTCGGGTCGACTACCATCCGCGCCTGCTCGCCTGGACGGGGATCGACCGGGAGAAGCTCCCCGACCTGGTCCGTTCCACCGACCTGCTCGGGCCCCTCCTCCCGGGTCCGGCCGCCGAGCTGGGACTCCCGGCCGGGATCCCGGTGGTGGCCGGGACCCCCGACATGCAGGCGGCTGCCCTGGGTTCCGGGGCGGTACGGACCTGGTCCGGGCACTTGTCCATCGGGACCTCGACCTGGCTCACCTGCCATGTCCCCTTCCTGAAGACCGACGTCTTCCACAGCCTCACCTCGCTGCCGTCGGCGGATCCGTCCCGGTACCTGGTGATCGACGAGCAGGCCACCTCGGGCGGCGCGCTCCGGCACCTGGTCGAGAACCTCCTCTTCCCCGACGATCCGATCGGGAGCGACTCGACCCGTCGCCCGGCCGACGTCTACGCCAGGCTGGATGCCGCCGCGGCCGGAGTCCCGGCCGGGGCCGACGGTCTCCTGTTCACACCCTGGCTCTACGGGGAGCGGACGCCGGTCGACGACAGCACGCTCTGCGGCGGCTTCCACGGGATGTCGCTCCGGACCACCCGGGCGCACCTGGTCCGGGCCGTCCTCGAAGGCGTGGCCCTCAACGCCCGCTGGCTCCTCGGCTACGTGGAGCGGTTCACGGGACGTCCCTTCCCCTGGCTCCGGGTGATCGGGGGAGGAGCCCGCTCGGAGACCTGGTGCCGGATCCTGGCCGACGTGCTCGACCGGCCCATCCTCCAGGTGGCGGAGCCGACCGACGCCTGCGCCCGGGGCGCTGCCTTGCTGGCAACGGTGGCGACCGGACACGCCCGTTTCGACGACCTCGAGGAGCGGGTCCCGATCACCGCCGAGTTCCGGCCCGATCCGACCCACCGGGCCGTCTACGCCCACCGCTTCGAACGCTTCCTCGCCACATGGAAGGCGGAGACCCGGATCCGGGGGCGCCTCGGACCCGGCCCCGGGCCGATCCGCCCTGACGGCGCCGGCGAGACCGGTGGTCAGCCCGGCGCGGTCTAGCGGCAGGTCTCGATCCCCAGCCGGTCCTTCCACTTCCGGGTCCAGTCGTCGAGGCGGGACTTCCGGTCGTAGCCGAGGACCTGCAACAGGGCCATGTCGTACCAATGACTGTTCACCCAGGGCAGCGGGACGTCGAAGACGGCGTTTCGCATGTAGCCCTCCGGGAACCAGTACCCGAGCAGCGGATGCGGATCGGTCGGTCCCGGGATCTCGATGTCCTCGAACCGGTACGGCACCAGGGGAAGGATCGACTCGGGAGCGACCGGAGGCACACCGAAGCACAGGTCCAGGTAGGGGAACGGAACCCAACGCCCGGAGCGGAAGAACTTGATCGACTCTCCGCACACCATCATCTCCAGACCCGCGGCCCGGAAATCCTCCCGGAACCCTGCCACGGCCTGTGGCTCGTGGGGCGGCAGCACCACCAGATCGACGTCATCGTCCCAGGGAATGAACCCCTGGTGCCTCACCGCCCCCAGGAGAGTCCCGAATCCCGCCATGACCCTGACCCCATGGCGACCGAGGATCCCCAGCACGCTCTCGGTGAGGACCAGCATCTCCTCGAGATGTTCCGGCCGGGTCAGGTAGAAGCCCCGCCCCGCCATGGTCAGTTCGGGATGGACGTGCCGCACACCTCGCACCCGGTATTCGGTTCCCGGCCCGACCCGTCGCAAGGTCCGGATGAACATCGCCGCTTCTGCCTCCGTCCGTCCGTCAGGTCGGTCCCCCGCACCCCGGGATCCTCGGGTACACCGCCTCCTGAGCCCGCTTGAGATGCGCCTCGTCGTCGATCTCCGCCCAGACCAGATCGGGGACCAGCACCACCTCGATGCGGTGGTCCCGGGTCGCCCGGACGAGTCCGTCGGTCTCGTAGTGGTGACGCCGGTGGCCGTCCTCCTGGGCCAGCTCGCCGGCGACCCGGACCAGGGTCCTGCCCAGTCCAACCGAGATCCGGGTGATCCCGACCAGCTCCCCGACAGGATCCCGCCCCAGCCGGGAACGGTCCTTCGACATGCCGACCAGGCGGCCCGCCTCGGCCTCGACCCAGACCTCGTCCCGGGAGCCGGTGGGTCCCGAGACCAGCAGCCGGTCCCCGGGCGCCGCCAGGCATGCCGCGAGGGCCCGGGGCTCGTAGATCAGGTCGGACTCGAGGAGCAGGAAGTCCTCGTCCACGACGCCCAATGCCGTCACCAGCGAGGCCAGGCTGCCGCTGGCGGCGTACTCCGGATTCTCGACGGTCTCGACCCGACCCGGGAACCGTCCGGCCCACTTCCGGTAGCGCTCCCCCAGGTGCCCGATGACGACCACGACCCGGACCACCCCGGCAGCCTGCAGCCGGGCCAGGGACTCCTCCACGATCGGAGCCACCCCCAGTTTCAGGAACCCCTTGGG
>CAYOHP010000195.1:0-9907 GCA_964403795.1 uncultured bacterium
GTCGAGATCCTGGGTCTTCCGGTAGGCGGCGATCGCCTCGGGGATGCGGCCGGCCTGCTCCATCTGCCGACCGAGGGAGAGAGCGACCAGGCGAGGGTCGGGGGCGCCGGGGACACCGGTGAGGAACGCGGGCAGCGGCGCCGGGACCGGGGGGGCGGCCATGGCCGGGGCCGTGGTCGGAGCCCTCGAGGCCACCCCGGTGGTCGGGGAGGTCGCGGCCGCGACGAGCGGGGGGAAGCGCTGCCAGTACTCCGTCGCCCGGGCCACGAAGAGGGGGTCCCAGGGGACCTGGTGGGCGGCCTCGACCGCCGAGTCCCGGGCCGCCTCGTGCCGGCCGTCGGCCATCTCGAACTCGGCCTTCCCATGGAGCACGGCGGGATGGTCCGGGCCGGTACGCACCGCATCCGCCAGGTGCTCCCGGGCGATCCTCCTCCAGTCGTCGACCGAGGTTCCCGGGATCGGCACGCTCGAGTGCCAGAGGTCGGCGAGCAGGGCATGGACCCTGGGGCAGCCCGGGTCCCGGGCCTTGGCCTCCTCGAGATACCCCAGCAGTTCCTCGGGACCTCGTTGCATCCAGCGGGCGACTTCGTAGGCGTAGAGCCAGGGCTCGGGCGCCCGGTCGACGACCATCGAGGTCTCGATCGCCCGCTCGAGGGCCTGGGTACCGTGGAAGGCGGGATTGCCGGTCCGCGCCTTGCCCAGTTGCCACCAGGAGTGGATCGCGATCAGGCCGGCGTCGAGGGGCAGACCTCGGCTGGAGGCCGCCTGGAGTGGAGCTTGCCCCGTCCCGGTGGGTCCTGTGGTGCAGGCGAGCAGGAGGAAGACCGGGGTGTGGTCCTTCGAGACATGGATGGCGATTTCCTGGCGGCGGGCCTCCGCCAGCTGGCCCTGGCTCCAGGCCAGGAATCCGAGGGCCGAGCGCCCGAGGGCATTGCCGATCCGCTGGTCGCCGACCGGGGGGCCGGCCATGGGCGCCTCGCCGATCGCGATCGCGGCGCGGTCCCGGGCCTCGGCCTCGTGGTGGACTCGGGGATCGCGTCGGATCCAGGCCCGCTGGTAGGCCAGGGCGTGGGCGACGGCCAGCCAGCCCTGGGCCTCGACGAACTCCGGCTGAGCCTCGCACAGGGTCTCGAGCGACCGGATGGCCTGGTCGAGGGATCCGGGCGCGCCGCTCCCCAGGGCGCCCGTGATCCGGGTGAGCTCGTCCGCCGTCTCGGGAGCCGCGGGGATCGCGACCAGGCTGGGCGACACCGGGGTGCCCTCCGAGGAGTACTGGATCGGCGTCGAGTAGACCATCGACGGCCCGGTGGGTAGGGGGGGAGGCTCGGGGGTAGGGGGGGGGGCGGGCGTTCCAGCAGGGGGCGAGGGAATGGCCCCCCCAGGGCTGGTCGGGGGGATCGTCAGGCTGGGGTTCCCCGCCGGCGTCGGCGGCCGGAACCTGGCTCCTAGAACGAGCACGAGGAGGGCGATCCCGCCAGCCGCAAGGTACCTGGCCATGGGTCAAGTCTCCGGGGTAGGTCCCGCCGTTGCGTCCCGCGGGCACCAGGACGCGGCGGAGTGGGATCGGCTCAGTTCGTGATCCCGTCGTAGCCCATGCTCTTCACCGCCGAGGGGTTCCCGGCATTGTCATAGCCCTTCCACTTGATGTGGACGATGTCCCCGTTGGCGGCGCTCAAAGGGGCATCCTGGGCCCGGTTGAAGCAGACGCCTCGCCAGGTTCCACCGGGATTGGCACAGGTGCCGACGCTCCCGGCATTGCCGTCGTTGGTCGTGTCGGTCGGGTCGGCGGGCGCAGATCCCTTGTTGAACGTGTAGTAGTAGCCGTTCATCTCCGTATCGGCGAGGCCGTTCTCGCCGATGGAGAAGTGGACCCACTTGCCCTTGGGCGACTTGTCGCCCGCCCCCACGAAGACCGAACCGTTGGTGCAGTTGTTGCACTCGTCGGCGGCCTGGTTGTCCTCTTCGTCGTACCGGAGGTTCCCGAGGACAGGAGCCACGCCGTCGATCTTCACGTTCGTCACCGACTGGACGAACTGGTTGCCGCCCGTGTCGGTGGCCCGGCAGTCGAGGGTTGCGTTGGTGATGTTGTTCACGGCACTGAAGTTCCCGGCCGGGTAGTCGTAGGTCCAGGATCCGGTTCCCGAGGCGGTCTTGTAGGCCGTGTCGGTACCCTGGTTGATCCGGACCTCGACCAGGGAGACTCCGTTGCCGTCACTGGCGGTCCCGTCGATCCGCCAGCCGCTGCCGTCGGAAAGCTCGGCCGCGTTCGCCCATCCGGCGCCCAGTCCCGAAGCAACGCTCTCCCAGTTGCAGGTCGTGGTGGGATTGACCATGTCGACACGCACCGTGGTGTTGCTGGCGGTGTCCACCCCCGAGGTACCGCAGACATCCATGCGGATGTGGATCTCGACGTCGCTGGCTTCGAGAGTACCGAGCACGGCATCGT
This sequence comes from uncultured bacterium, assembly GCA_964403795.1. Taxonomy (GTDB): domain Bacteria; phylum Muiribacteriota; class UBA6191; order CAZXTJ01; family CAYOHP01; genus CAYOHP01. Next base: position 2,447 of record CAYOHP010000195.1, read on the forward strand.
CGATGTCGACCCACCAGTTGCCACCCGTGACGCTGCTGGCATTGATCTTGTTCGCCACGTTGGTCGTGATGATGAGGTAGCCGACGTTCCAGGAAGCCAGCGCAGCTCCACCCTTGCGGATCTCCACGTAGATCGAAGGGGTGGCGCTCGCCGAATAGGTGCCGGAGATCCTCCAGTTGTTGGCGGAACCGACCTCGTTGCGATTGACCCAGATCCCGCCGGGGCTGCCGCCGCCGTTCTCCCAGTCGTCAAGGGTGATCGACCCGGAGGGGTTGGTCGCGGTGATCTGGAGGTTCCCGGTGGTCAGGCTGTTGCCGTGCGTGTCGACGACCTGGGCCCGGAACAGGTAGACGCCGTTGGTCGAGAAGAAGCCAGCCCCCATGTTCCAGGCGGGATTGAAGTTGCCGGCCGCCTCAGGACCCCTGGGGTTGGTGCCGACGCTGGCGGCGGTCACGAACCCTCCCGCACCCGGATCGTCCACTTGCAGAGTGCTCGTGACGTTCGACCCGCTGCTGACATCAAGGCGCAAGGACTGGGCCGCGGCGGGGCACATCGTGTAGGGGGAGGTCTGTCCCACGATCGAGAAGTTGTTCAGGGTGGGGCCGACGAAATCGAGCCTGGCGTTGGTCAGGGTCCCGGTGCCCACGTTGCCGGCGGCATCCTTGATGTTGACCTCGATGGTGGCATCCGAGATCTCGTTGGGGTTCGGGCTCCATGCTCCCGATGCGATGGCTCGGGTGAAGGAACCCGCAGCCGTGACGTTGGAATCGAAGGCGCCGGAGACCACGTAGTTGGTCGGGCCGGTCCGGTAGACGTCGAACCACTGATTGGCCGAGCCGGTGGGGTAGGCGCCGGGGTTGGCGTCGGACACGTTGAAGCTGACGTCGAGACCGCTGCCGTCGGTTTTGTCGGAGATGTTGGCCCAGCCGCTCCCACCGGAGTTCTCGTAGGCGGTGACGTTGACCACGGGCAGGACGAAGTCGATCTTGCAGTTCGTCTTGCTTGCGATGGCCGAGACATTGCCGGCACCGTCGGTGAGCCGGTAGCGGATGGTGTAGTCCTCGGAGCCATTGGGGTCCGAGGAGAAGGACGCGGTCGCGATCGTCACGGTCTGGCCGGATCCGCCGGCGGTCAGGGCGGTGACCGGTGAGACCCGGTTGTTGCCGGCCGTGTCGAGGCGGTGGGTGGTGGATGTCGTTCCGTAGAGCTCGATCCACTGGTCGGCTTCTGCGGTCGGGAAGCCGGTCGTGTTGGCCTCGGTCACGTCGACGGTGAAGGCGAGTCCAGAGCCATCGGTCTTGTCGCCGAGGATGGCCCAGGTCCCACCGGTGGTCTCGTGGGCCGTGATGGAGAGGGTGGGAACGACGAAGTCGAGCTTGACCCCGGTCCGGGTTCCGGTGCCCAGGTTTCCGGCTGCGTCCCGGATCGCGACTTCGATCGTGTAGGTCACGGACCCGTTCGGGTCGGTGGCCCAGTCGCCGCTGGCGATGGTGCGGACGATCCCGGCGCCGTAGGCGCCCACGGAGGGAGAGATGGTCACGCCGCTGGCCCCGTTGAGCAGGTAGTTGGTGGCGCCCTGGTAGACCCGGACGTACTGGTTCCCGGCACCGGACTGGGGAGGGCCCGATCCGTCGTTGACCGTGAAGGTGTAGTCCATGCCGCCGGCCTTGCAGCTGGCATTGCAGTGGGTGTTCAGGTCGGGCGCCTCGTGGGCCGTGACGGAGATGATCGGGAGCACGTTGTCGAAGGAGATGTTCGTGGCACCCGGCTGCGAGACCGACTGGTTCCCAGCCTTGTCCCGGACCCGGACGTTCACGCCCAGGGTGGTCGTCTCCAGGCCGCCGATGGTCGCATTGCTGGCATTGACGGACCACCCTCCAGCCGAACTCGAGTCGGTGATCCAGCTTCCGCCGCCCAGGGTGAGGTCGAAGTCGACCTCGCCGGTATCGCTCGGTGTACCGGCCGCGGTGAGGGTCCAGTCGGGGCTCGTCTGGGAGGCGTTGACCCAGGTGGCCGACGGGCTCGTGCAGGTCCCGGTCGAGCACTCGTAGCTCACTGTGACGCCCGAGACGTCCGGGAGCACGCTGTCGATGGCGAGGTAGCGGGTCGGCCAGGTCGTGGTGTTCCCGGAGCGATCCGTGAGGGTGACGACCACGCCGTAGGTGATGTTGGCGATCCCGGAGGTCGCCTCGTCGTTGTTGGTGGCCGGGGCCGGGAAGCGTGCCCACCAGGTCCCCGAGACCGCGTCACCGAGGGCGTTGTTGGTGGCACCCGTGACCTGGAACAACGTGGCCCCGCTGTTCGAGGAGCGGGTGACGTCGTAAGCGGTACCCGCCGAAGCCACGTGGTAGACACGAACGGAGATCGCCGCCGCGCCGGAGAGGTTGAAGCCGGCCTTCTGGGCGGCCGCCCCGCCATCGGAGAAGCTCGCCGAGAGCACGAAGCTGCCATCGCCTGCGACCTCACCGGCATGCGGCGTGGTGCCGGCCGCGTCCATCTGGGCGACATTGATGTAGGTCGTCGCCGGGTTCGAGGCCGTCAGGTTGGAGCAGCCGGAGCAGTCCACCGAGATGTTCCCCGCGAGGGTGTTCGGCGCCACCGTGTCATAGAGGACCTGGGTGTAGTTCGTTCCCGGGACCAGGGCCGTGATGTCGTCGTTCAGGGCGACGTCCCGGGTGCGGACCGCGTAGTACCAGAGGTTGTTGGATCCGGGGACGAGCGTGGTCGAGGCGGGAACCACGAAACCGAGGAGGCCGGCAGAGGTACTGGCGCTGCCGGTGTTCGCATACACGTTGTAGCCGGCCACTCCCGAGGGGGCCTGGCTGGCGCCGTCGCCCGCCGCCGCGGTCCAAGTGACGTTGACGGTGTTGCTCGGGCCTCCCTGATAGGTCGCAGCCGAGATCCCGGTGATCCCCGAGGGGGGCGTCACGTCGTTGCGGAAGGGGCCCACGAAGGCCCAGTTGCCGGAGCGGTCTTCCAGGCGCAGCCAGAAGCGGTCGAAGCCCAGGAGGTCGGTGTCGTTGGAGCCCAGCGCATAGGTCACGGTCTTGGGCATGGGGATCTCGGTCAGTGGCGGGGACAGGGCACCCGGCGTGAACTCGGTGTCCGGGGTGAGGCCGTCGACAGGAGCGGCGGCGTCCTTGAAGAAGCGCACGTAGACCGTCGAGTCGACGTTGTCGTTCATGTTGCAGTTGAGCGAGTCGGCGGTGGGATTGGCGTTCTCGGTGACCCCGGTGCCGCCGGTGCAGGTCGGGGCGGTGCGGTCACGCAGCACCGTGAGGACCCGGACGCCGGTCGGATTCCCGGGGGCGTCATAGGCCTGGTACTTCAGGATCCACTGCCCGTCACTGGTGGTGTCGAGCCGGAGGTCCAGGGTGTTGCCCGGGACATCGATCGTACCGTCGGGGCTGGCGGTGCCGTTCAGGCTCCAGGCGTAGTCGTAGCCGCCGTTGGGAGCGGCCATGCCCGAGAGGTCCGTGGCACTGACCACGATGCGGAACTCCCGCTCGGTGTCGGGTGCGAAGCAGGTATCGGGAGCCGGTCCGGGGAGATCGCAGGCCAGGGTGGCGCCGCCGCCGCTGCCGATCAGGACCTCGCCGGTCGACGGGCGCTTGTACACCTGCTCGGAGATGATCTGGGGAGGGCCGGCGTCAAGGCCGAAGTTGAAGAGCGCCAAGGGCGGGCCCAGGTTGCCGAGCTTGTCCTTGGCGGTCAACCGGAACTCCATGCGGGAGTTCTCGATCATGTACAGCTTGGGCGACTCGTTGGTCGAACCCGGGACGGAAGTCGAGGTGAAGCCGGTCGGCGGATCCGTCTGGACCCAGTCGGTCTGCCAGCTCCCAGGGATGTCGTTGGAGACGCCGATGCCGGTGTTCGGGAAGCCGGGGTCGCTGGCGTAGGTCTCCAGCGCCCCCCAGCGGACCTGGACACCGACGGTGTTGGTCGGGGGCGGGGTCCAGGGCAGCGAGGTGTGGCAGTTGGGCGCGCAGGCGATGGGCTGGAAGGCGCCGAAGCCTGAGGAAGCGACCCACCCGTAGACCGTGATCTGGTAGATGGTGTTGGCGGTGATGCCGTTGGAGCGTCGCTCCTGCCAGCGGAGCTCGTTGGCCAGCGGCGGCGGGTCGCTGGCGATGCAGACGTTGCTGGCGGTGGCGCCGACGTCGGTGCCGCCGGAGCTCGGGCACTCGTCCTTCTTCAGGTAGAACTTCTCGGGATCGGTGTCGAGCAGGGTCTGGGTGCCGTTGGAGACGCCGGCAGGGTCGGAGGTGGGGCTCCCGGCGTTGTACAGGCGGAGCTGCTGGACCTGCATGGACTCCGAGTCGACCCCGCTCTGGTCGAGGACCTTGATGCCGATCCGCTCGGCCCGGATGGTCTGGGGGAAGGTGTAGGTCCGGTTGTTCCAGGTCCCGGTCCCGTAGGGGGTGGCGGTCAGCAGCGGGAAGAGCTGGTTGGCGGCGGCCCGGGTGACGTCCACGGAGTGGACGCGGATCTGGACCGTGAGGTTGCCGTCGGCGTTCGAGAGGTTGGCGGCGTCGAAGAAGAAGCGCTCGGTGGAGACCGGCGGGTTCAGCTTGAAGACGATGGTCTCGCCGTTGTCCACGACCGGAGTGGTCAGGGCGTGGCTGGTCATGCGGAATTCGAAGGGGGTCTGGCCGGAGCAGTTCGAGAAGCGCTGCACGTCCCACTCGAAGCCGTCCTCGACCACCGGGAAGAGGCCGGCCAGGTGGCCGGCCGCCGAGTTCACCCGGGGCCACTTCCCGTCGAAGGCGCCGTAGTTGTAGGGGGCAGCCAGGCCCCAGGCCGGGTAGTCGGAGCCCACGAAGTGGACCCAGTTGTGGCCGCGATCGGGGTTGTCGCTGTCGACCTGGTGCCAGGCATTCTCGTCGGCGCCGACCAGGGTGCTGTTCCGGGTGCCGTTCGCCTGGAACCAATAGGCCCGGGGCGCGCGCAAGTCCATGTCGTCGCTGTTGCCCAGATGCCACTCGGCGCTCCGCAGGATCGAGGGCGGCATGGTCTCGGTGTTGCGGACCAGGATGCCGCAGCTGCCGAGCTGGCTCGTAGGCGGCGGAAGGTAGCTCTTCGTGATCCGGATCTGGTCGAGCTTGGCATTCATCCGGTTGGCAGTACCCAGGGCGTTGCCCGTCGCGGTGCCGTCAAGGTTGGAGCTACCGACTACGAGATCCTGGGCTGCCGTCCACTCCCAGGCGGTGAGGGTCGAACAGGTGGGTGCGGCCTTCTTGCCGTTGACCCAGAGTTCGGGACCGCGAACGCCCTTGGCCCAACGGAACATGACGTGGTTCCACTGGCTCACCACGAGTGCACCGGCGGGTGAGCTCTGGGAACAGCCGGACCCGCCGGTCTCCGTGAACAGATCGACGACACTCGCGTTGATCCCGAGATCGAACTCGCCGGTGCCGGCACCACTCGTGTCCCGCCCCATGAGGGAGCGATTCGATGTGATGTCGTCCGGAAAGAGCCAGAACTCCACGGATCCGGTCGGGATGTTGAAGTGTGTACCGGCACTGGCATAGAAGAAGTCCCGGTCGTTGTTGGTGCCGCTGGATCCGGTATTGTTCCCGGTGCACTCGAGGGCGGCGCCCGTCATCCCGCCGGCGACCGCGGTGCGGAGGCACTCGTTGGGGTCGCCCGTGTCGTCGTAGTGGTCGAGAACCAGGGTCGAGTTGACCAGACCCGGGTAGTTGAGGAACGGGACGGACTGGAGGCTGGAGGGAACGTCCCGGATCTTCAGGTCGTCGATCACGACCAGGTCGCCGGCCTCGACCCCGGAGGCGGCGAATCGGATCTTGGTGGCGGTCTTCGGGAAGGCCTGGGAGAAACTGCTGCAGGCGTTGGGGTCGGATTCGTAGATGCGGACGTCGTCGATCCGGAAGTAGTCGCCGGTGTCCACGTCGCTCTGGGTCCGGAAGCGGATCTTGGCGGCGGCAACTCCGGTATAGGCGTTCAGGTTGATGGGCGAACCCAGCGTGGTGCAGGAGGCGTTGTTGGTGTAGGTGGCCAGGACCACCCAGGTGCTTCCGTTCCACAGCTCGACCCTCGCGGTGTCGTTGCCGTTGTCCCAGCTGTTGACCTCGTACTTGTAGCTGAGGCGGGGCTGGCTGAAGGTGGTCAGGTTGACCGTGAGTTCCACCCAGTTGTCGGACCCGTCGCCCTCCACCTGCAGGAAGTTCCCGCTCATGCAGCTCGGGGTACCGCTGCCCCGGACCTGGACACGGCCGCCGGAGGGGTTGTTGTCGTCGCTCCCCGCCTCGCTCCAGCCTGCGCCGTAGCTCCCGGTCCAGTCCTCGAAGAGGTCGGAACCGGACACGGCCAGGTTGGTGCCGATGGTGTTCCAGGTGCCGTTCCAGTACTGGGCGACCACGGTATCGCCGGCGTCGTCGGCGTAGCCGGAGTAGTCGAACTCGAGGCGGGGGGCGTTGAACGAACTCAAGTCCACGGACCGCTCCGCGTTGACGCTGCCCGGACCCGAGACGCGCAGGTGCTGGGTGGCGACGCAGGGCTTGGCGGCCGCCACGTCCACGATGGAGAGGTTGTTGACGTAGAGGGCGTCCTCGGCCTCGTTCCCCTGGCCGCGGAAGCGCAGGATCAGGCTCTTGCCGCCAAACGAGGCCAGATTGAGGGTGGTGGAGAGGTTGCAGGAGGGGCCGGGGCCGACGTCCTTGACCTCGACGCGGTCGACCCAGAAGTAGTCCCCGGTCTCGACGTCGTTCAGCGTCCGGAAGCGGATCTTGGCATTGGCCACCTTGTAGGACGAGAGCGCGATGTTCGACTCGGAGCCGCAGGAGACGTCGTTCGTGTAGGTCCGCAGGTTGACCCAGCTCGAACCGTTGTAGACGTCGACAGTGGCGGTGTCCTGGCCGTTGTCCCAGCTCGTGATGTCTCGATTGAAGTTGAGGACCGGGACCTGGTAGAGGGTCAGATCCAGCGGGATCTCGACCCAGTTGTCGGAGCCGTCGCCCTCGAGCCGCAGCCAGTTCGAGGAGCCGTTGCAGGACGGGACGCCCGAGTTGGTGATCAGGATGCGGCCGCCGGTCGAGCCGCTCCCGTCCCCGCTCTCGACCCAGCCGGCCGCGTATCCGTTGTTGAAACTGTCATAGAAGTAGGGCACGGCGTCCGGCGCATAGGTCGCCATCGGGATCCAGGTGGTGCCGCCGTTCTCGGACACCTCGACCACGTACTGGTCGGTGGCGGGATCGTCGGCGAAAACGAAGTAGTCGAACTTGAGCTCGGGGGCCACGTAGTTCGAGAGGTCGATGGCCCGCCGGGCGGCGCTGTTGAAGGCGACCTGGAGGTGCCCGTTGTCGCGACAGTCGACGGTCTCGGACTCCTCGATGGCGATCTCGTCGACCACCATGTTGTCGTCGTCGTCGGTATCGTCCCTCGACTCGAAGCGGATCTTGGCTCCGGCATTCTTGTAGGCAGTGAGGTCGAAGGACTGGTCGA
>CAYOHP010000196.1:0-9801 GCA_964403795.1 uncultured bacterium
CTGGTCCCGAAGCGGACCCGCTCGGGGGGGAGCCGGGCCGCCAGCCGCCGCCAGATCTCGCCGGTACCGCCCCTAACCGGGAAGCGGAAGGTCTGGTTGGGGCCCCAGGAGATCTCGTCCCGACCGTCGAGCACGTTGACGATGCTCTTCCCCAGGTCGACCCGGGCGACCCGCTCCCCGATCCAGTCGTAGGCGAGGGCGCTCGGCGGGTAAGCCCAGACCTTGAAGTTGTAGGGGAGCATGAACTCCCGGGCGATGCCCGGCCCGAACTGGCGGAGGATCCACTCCTCGAAGTGGGCGGGTCTCCCCGGCGACTCGGCCAGGCGCGCCTCGACCAGCCCCAGCAGGCACGCCTTCATCCGTTCGTGGGGGAGGTGGCGGATGTTGTACTGGAAGGGATAGGGAACCCAGCGCCCGGCGATCCGGATCCAGGACTCCCGCTGGTGGGTCAGCCACTCGTCGGGCAGGAGCGAGTCCATCAACCGGTCGAAGTAGTGGTAGTGCGAGAACTGGACGTGCCCGCCGATGTCCCAGGTGAAGCCCTCGGGGTCCACGAAGGAGGCCGCCAGGCCCCCGGCCCAGGCGTCGGCCTCGAGGAGGATCCAGTCGTGGTGACCGAGTTCCTCCAGCCGGTGGGCGCAGCCGAGGCCGGTCGGCCCGGCGCCGACGATCAAGATCCGACCCGGTCCCGCCACGCTCGCCTCCTGGCCCCCGAGGCTACCGCGGCCGGTCGCACCGCCGGCACCCCGGGTGCGACCGCCCTCGCTCCCACCAGGAGCCGGGCGTCATGACCTTCCGCCTGCTGGCCTTCGCCCCCAGTGCCATCGTCCCGGAGTACCGCAAGCGCTACCTGGAGATGGCGCGCCTGGGCGCCGAGGTGACCCTGGTCGTCCCCGAGTGGTGGACCCAGTTCCATCGCCGGATCGAGTTCGCACCCGACCCGGGTTCCGCCCATCCGGGTCTCCGGGTGGTCCCGATCCGACCCTCGGGGCTGTGGCTGCCCACCACCCCGCTCCGGAACGTCTTCCACGCCTATCCGGGAGTGGCGAGCCTGATGAGGCGGACCCGGCCCTCGGGGGTCGAGGTCTGGGGCGAGCCCTTCTTCCGGGCCAGCGCCCAGGTGCTGGACCTCACCCGCGCCGCGGCCCCGGAGGCGGCCTTCGCCTGCTACTCGGCGCAGAACCTCCTGAAGCACCGGAGCTGGCCGCTCTCGGCCTGGGAGAAGCGGGTCCTCGCCGCTGCCGATCTCATGTTCCCGGTCTCGGAGACGGTGGCCGGAGTGCTCCGGCGAAAGGGCTTCGCGGGCCTCCTGCGGGTGGCGCCGCTGGGGATCGATCCCGAGGTCTTCCGTCCCCGCACCGGTCCCCGCCCGAGCGGGCCGCTGCGCCTGGTGGTGGTCGGCAAGCTCGAGTCCCAGAAGGGTGTGGACCTGGTGCTCACGGCCATGGCTCGGGTCCGGGAGGCCCGCCTCGAGGTGATCGGCACCGGGCCGGCCAGGGCTTTCCTGGCGAGCCTCGCCCGCGACCTCGGGCTCGGTGACCGGGTGGCCTTCTCGGGCTCGGTCCCCCCTGGCGAGATGCCGGGGCGCCTCCGGGCCGCCGACGTCCTGGTGCAGGCTTCCCGCACCCTGCCGGACCTGAAGGAGCAGTTCGGACGGGCCGTGGTCGAGGCCATGGCGACCGGTCTGGCGGTGGTCGTCTCCGATTCCGGCGAGCTGCCGCAGGTCGTGGGGAAGGCCGGAATCGTGTTCCCCGAGGGGGACGCGGAGGCCCTGGCCGCCCACCTCGCCCGGCTCGACGCCCGCCCCGACGAGCTGGTCCGCCTCGGCTGCGAGGCCCGGGCCCTGGCCGCCTCGCGCTACGCTTGGGCCCGGATCGCCCGGGAGCAGCTCGAGGCCTGGGACCAAGCGAGGGAGGCACGCTCGCGGTGTGGAACCGGGCCCGCATCCTCGCCTACCACACGGTGAGCGCCCAGCCGCGGCCCCTGCCCGCGGCCATCGACACCCCTCCGTCCGAGTTCCGTCGCCACATGGCCTGGCTACGGGCCTCCCACCTTCCCCCCCTGCCGCTGGCCCCGGCCCTGGAGACCCCGGCCGCGTGCAGCGCGGTGACCTTCGACGACGGCTACCGGGACCACTACGACGAGGTGCTCCCGGTGCTCCGCGAGTTCGGCATCCCGGCCACGATCTTCGTCTCGACCGGCTACCTCGACCGGGACTGGGAGACGCCCAACGGACCGCTCCCCGGCCTTCCCCGCTCGCTGGCCCGGGAGCTGGCGGCCTCGGGTCTGGTCGGCTTCGGCACCCACGGACATCGCCACGTGGACCTGACGAGCCTCGCCGACCGGGAGCTCGAGGACGAGCTGAGGCGCTCCAAGGGCGAACTCGAGGAGCTCCTGGGAAGGCCGGTCGAGACGGTCTCCTATCCGTTCGGGGCCCACAATGCGCGGGTGCGGAGGGCGACCGAGAGGGCGGGCTACACCTGGGGGCTGGCCGTCTACACCCCGCACCCGGGGCGCTACCAGGTGCCGAGGATTCCCATGGCAAGGGCCGACGGGGTGGTGCGGCTCGGGCTGAAGACCACGGCGGCCTACTCGGCGCTCAAGCGGCTGGTACGGGGATCGTAGGGCGGTATCCTTTCCGGGATGTTCCCGCCGGTCGTCTTCGCTCCCATCCTGCTCGCGGCCGGCTGGCTGGCGCTGGCTAGACCCCAGGCGCTGCTCGGTTTCCTGCTCCTGGTCTCGTCCGCCGTCGACGCCCAGATGCCCCTGGGGGCCTTCGATGCCCACCCCAGCGGGATCATCCTGCTGGTGACCGTACTCACGACCGGATTCCGGGCCTTGACCGGGGCCATCGCATGGCGGTTCACCCGGCTCGACGGCCTCACCCTGGCGCTGGCGGGGTGGGTGCTCGTGACCGCGGCCCTGACCGAGGGCCGGGGAACCACGGGCAGGGTCCTGGCGCTGGGCATGTTCCTGTCCGCCTTCGTGACTGCCCGCCTGCTCGTCCGGGACCGTCCCAGTCTGGAACGATACGGGAGCAACCTCTCTCTCGCTGGGCTGATCGCGGCCCTGGTGGCGGTGATCCTCCTGCCCGGCTCCCACCACATGGGCCGTTCGTCGGGTGCCTTCGGGAACCCCAACTCGCTGGGGATGTTCGTGGGCCTCTCGGTCCCGATGCAGGTGGCGCGCATGCTGGTGCCACGACCCGGGGGCTCGCGAATTCCCGGCTTGTTGATGGTGCTCGCGACCCTGGGAGGACTCTGGGTCTCGGGCTCCCGGGGCGGTCTGGTCGGGGCCCTGGCGGGAGCGTTCTACGTGGCGACCCGGAACCTGGGGAGGAGCCTCGGCCTGGCCTTCCTGGTGACCCTGGGCTTCGCCACCGCCACCCTCTACCAGCACTCGCCCCATGGCTTCTCGAGGATCCCGCACGCCATCTCGGTGGCACCCCGGGTCTTCGAGACCAGCAAGGTGTGGCTGGCGGTGAACGGGTTCATGGAGGCCGAGTTCACCGAGGCCCCCTGGGTCGAGCCGGATCTTCTCGCCGACTTCCCCCAGACCATGGGGGCCCGCATGATGATCTGGTACCAGGCAGTGACGGCCGGCCTTGCCAACCCCTGGACCGGGATCGGACCGGGCCGGAGCTGGTTCACCGGGGTGCCCTTCGATTCGAAGACCTTTTCGGTGGGGTTCAACATCTACCTCTCGAGCTTCGTCGAAACCGGCTTCCCCGGCCTCCTCCTCCATGTGGCGTGGCTGGCTACGATCCTGGTGTCCCTCCTGGGAATCCGCCGGCGCCTCGGACCGGTCCCCGAGGAGGTCGGACTCCGGGGCGCGATCCTGGCGGTGATGCTCCACGGCCTGGTCGAGGACACCTACTTCGGGATCCACGTGAACTGGGCGATCGGCCTCTGTTTCGGCGCTGCCGCGGGACTCGTCGATCCCCTGCCGGGAAGCTCCCGGACTCCCCAGACGATCGCGGGAGCGCCCGCGTGACCGACCCGCAGACCCGCCCCCCGGGTTCCCGGCCGCGGCCCGGCCCGCTGGCCTCCCTGGCGGTTTCCGGGTTCGCGCTGGGCTTCGCCCTGGTGGTGGCCGAAGCGGCAGTCCGCGTCCGGTTCGGGATCCCCCTGGACGCGGTCTCGCCCGGCCTCAGCGTCCCCCCGCTCTTCGAGCCGGATCCGGGAAGCGGCTACCGGCTGCGACCAGGATTCGCAGGTTACGCCTATGGCGCCTGGGTCGAAGTCGACGAGCGAGGCCATCGCCGCACCCCCGAGACGGCTCCCGGCGCACCGGATCTGGTGGCGCTCGGCGACAGCTCGTGCTTCGGGTTCGGAGTCGGCCAGGGAGCGACCCACGCCGACCATGTGGCGGCTCGACTCGGCCCCGGGATCCGGGTGCGGAACCTGGCGGTGCCCGGCTACAACGCCAGGCAGGCCGTGGACCGTCTGCTCTCGACCGGGTCCCTGCGACCCGCGGGGGTGGTGCTGTTCGTGGATTCGAACGACGGAGCCGATCCCTACGGGCTGGTGCGGAGCGCCGGGTACGACCTGCTGGCTCCCCGTGACGCTCCGCCGGCGACCTCGAAGATCCTGGCGAAGGCCGCGCTGCTCGACCGCTCGGTCCTGGCATGCCTGGTGCGCTCGATCTCGGGCCGACGTTTCTCGGTCCCGGGAAGCGATCCGTATCCGCTCGAGCCGCGGATCGCGGGTCCCATCGTCGAGCTGGCCAGGGCGCTCTCGGCGAGCGGCGGAGCCCGCCTGCTGGTGATGCCGCTGCGCCGGAGCTTCCTGGACGAGGCCCGAGCCGACTTCGAGGCACTGGCGGAACGCCACGGCTTCGACGTCAAGGCCGCCCTCACCGACGCCGAATACAAGACCCTCGGCTGGGACCCGCACCCGGGACCCGAGAGCCACCGGATCATGGCCGAGCGCATCCTCGAGTGGTGGACGCGGGCCGGAGCCGGGACCGCACCGTGAGGATCCTCCAGGTCGCCTACAAGGCCGACATCTCCGGCGGGGAGCGGGTGCTCCTCCAGCTGGTGGAAGGCCTGGTCGCAGAGCGCCATGAGGTCCACCTGGTGGCTCCCGCCGAGGGACCGGTGCTGGAGGCCGGGGCGCGGCTTTCGGCCTTCCCCCACGTGGTGCCGTTTGCGACCACCTACGACCTGGCCGCGGTGCTGCGGCTGGCCGGGGTCCTCAGGGACCGGCGCATCGAGCTGGTGCACTCCCACGGGATGCTGGTGAACGTGCTGACCCGGGTGGCGGCGGCGATCGCGGGCACGCCCCGGCACGTCTCGACCGTGCACCTCACGCTTGGGCTCGGCGACCCCCGGGGGGACCGGACCTGGCGGGATTTCCTGAAGGGCCGGCTCTGGTACCGGCCGCTCGACAACGCCACCGCATCGCTCTCGGACCGGGTGGTGGCGGTCTCGCAGGCGGTGGCCGACGACCTGGTGCGGCAGGGACAGGACCCGGGGCGGATCGTGGTGATCGGGAACGGGATCGACACCACCAGGTATCGCCCCCTCGGGCCCGAGGCCCGGCAGGAGGAGCGACGTCGGCTCGGCTGGGCGGCGGAGGCCTTCGTGGTGGGGTCTGCCGCCCGGCTCTCGCCCCAGAAGGACCCGCTCTCGTTCCTGGCGGCGGTGGCCCGGCTGGTGGAGCGCTCGCCTCGTCCGGTGGTCGCCTGGATGGCCGGGGACGGCCCGCTCTTCCGGGAGGCGGAGGCCCGGATCCGGGAGCTCGGTCTCGGCGATGTGGTGCGCCTGCTCGGCAACCGGGACGACGTGGCCCGGCTGCTGGCGGCCAGCGATGCCTATGCCCTCTCGTCCCGCTGGGAGGGGATGCCGCTCTCGGTACTGGAGGCGATGGCCACCGGACTGCCGGTGGCGGCGACCTCGGTACCCGGGACCGCCGAGGTGGTGGTGGACGGCGGGACCGGAACCCTGGTGCCGATCGGGGACGGGGCGGCGCTGGGCGAGGCGCTCTCGGTCTGGGCGGCCGACCCCGGGCGGGGCGCGGCCTTGGGCCGGGCGGGCCGGGAGCGGATCGAGGCCCGGTTCTCGGTGGTGCGCACCGTGGGCGAACACCTCGCGCTCTACCGGGAACTGCTGGGGTCGCGGCCGTGAGCCGGGGTGGCGGCGGGCTGGAGCGGCTGGCCCGGTCGGCCGCGGCCGGGCTCGCCCGACTGCTCGGGGGGCTCGGGTGGTTCCGCCCTGGGCCGGGGGGGGAGTCGGGGCGCCTTCGCATCCTGGTGGTGAAGCCGGACCACATGGGAGACCTGGTGATGGCGACCGCCGCGCTCCAGGCGGTCCGGGACGGCCTGCCCGGGGCCGAGATCCTGGTGGCGGCCAAGCGCCCGAGCCAGCCGGTCCTGGCCGGGCACCCGGCCGTCGATCGGGTGGTCGACCTGGATGCCCCCTGGTCCTGCCACTCCTGGGAAGCGACTCCCGGCTGGCGGGCGGTGTTCGGGACCGCGCTCGCCTTGCGGGGGGAAGGCCTGGACGCCACCCTCTGCCTCCACGACGACCTCCGCTCGGGGCTCTGGTCCCTGGCCGCGGGGGCTCGGCTGCGGGTGGGTTTCTCGGGCCGGGCTCCGGCCGGGCTGTTCACCGTGGCCGTGCCGGCGCGGGGCGAGGCCGAGCACACGGTGGACGCGGGGCTGCGGGCGGCGCGGGCCCTGGTGGCGGCCTGCCGGGGCGAGGCCCGGGAGGGGCCGGCGGCGGGCCCGGGTCCCGGGCAGCCCCTTCCCAGGGTGGTCCTCACGCCGGCCGAGAGGGAGGCGGGGACCCGGCTGCTGGGAGGCTCCGGAGCTGCCGTGGTTCTCCATCCCGGGGCCGGGAACCCGGCCAAGCGCCTGGGGCTCGATGTGCTCCGGGAGCTGGCTCGGCGCCTGCCCGGGGAGACCGGGTCGGCGCTCCGGGTGGTGGCCGGTCCCGGCGACCAGGCGCTGGCGGCCGAGCTGGCGGCGGCCGCGGGTCCCGGGGCGGCGACCGTGGCGCCTCTGGACCTCCGGGCGCTGGCGGGAGCGCTGGCGTCGGCCCGCCTGGTGGTCGCCCACGATTCGGGCCCGGCCCATCTGGCCGCGGCGGTGGGCGCGCCGGTCGTCGCCGTCTTCGGGCCCACCGATCCGGTGCGCTGGGGTCCCCGGGGCCTGGCGGTCCGGGTGGTGCGCCGGGTCGAGTGCGAGCGGCCCTGCACCGTGGCGGTCCGGGAGTGTGCATGCTTCCGTCGCTTGACGGCCGACGAGGTACTGGAGGCGGTGCGGGAGCTCTCGGCTGCGACCCGGGAGTAGCCGGCCCCGACTTCGCTCGAGGTGCCCTGCTGCCGATGGATTGGGACGAGGAGGAACCCATGGTCTGCCCCGTCTGCCGCGGCCGCATGATCCAGTCGCCCTCCCGTCCCGAGCTGCGGATCGTGACCGCGATCCACGCCGACCCGGACCAGGGAGCGGCCACCCCCCCGGCGCTGCGGGTGCGTTGCGTGCGCTGCGAGTTCTCGCTCTACTTCCGGGGCCTCAAGGCGGCCTGATCCGGGCCGGGGGCGTCGGGGCGTAGCTCCAGTCCGGCTGCTTGCAGGCTTGCCTCGGGTCGAGCTCGAAGCGGGCCGTGGCCGGGTCGTAGTCGACGAGCTTGGGGATCCTCCAGGGTTCCCGTTCCTCGGCCCGTCGGGCCGCCATGGTCTCGGGCCAGAAGTCCTCCGGGAAGGCTTCCACCAGGCTCGGGATCAGGACCGATCCCTGGACCGGCAGGTAGCAGCGGTTCTGGCGGGGTGCCGAGCGGGCGGCCTCGACGGCCCTGGCCAGGTCGCTCGCCTCGTGGTGCTCGAGTTCCGCCAGTCGCTCCAGGGCCTGGGAGGACGCCAGCAGCCCGTGCTTGCAGGCGGTGCACTGGCTGCACGACTCGACCGCCAGGAACCGGGCGACCTCCCGGGTGACCTCCGCCAGATCGGAGCGGTCGTCGAGCAGGATGAAGCCCGCCGAGCCGAGACCCGAGCCGAGGGCGGCGAGCGCCCCGAACTCGGCCGGGGTGTCGAAGGCCTCGGCCGGGATCACCCGGTTCGAGACCCCGGAGAGGGCGCCCCGGAAGCGCCGCCCCGGCAGGGGTCCGCCCCCGAGACCGTGGAAGAGTTCCCCGAGGGGGACTCCCGCCTGGACCTCGTGGATCCCGGGCGAGCGGACCTCGCCGCAGATCGTGACCACCAGGGTCCCGGGAGTGTCGGGTGTGCCGAGTTCCCGGAAGCTGGCGGCGCCCCGGGCCAGGATTCCCGGCACCAGCGCCAAGGTCTGGACGTTCTGGACCAGGGCCGGGTTGGGGCTGGCCTGGGTCGGCCCGAGCCCCCATTCGTAGGGTGGGTAGTGCGCCTCCCGGGGAAGCGGCGGCCCCCCGTCGAGCACGCTGAGCAGGGCCTTCTCCTCCCCGAAGAGGTACTCGTCCGGGCCGGCCGTGATCACCGGCTCCCGGCCTTCCCAGACTCCGTGCTCGGCCATCTCGGCGATGGCGGATTCCAGACGGGCGATCTCCACCCGGTAGCCGGCCTTGATCCCGATCCGGAGGTCGTCGGTGGCGAGGACGCGGGCCGCGATCGCCATTCCCTCGAGGGCCGCATACGGGTTGTGCCGCAGGATCCACCGGTCCTTGAAGGTGCCGGGTTCGCCCTCGGCGGCGTTCATCACCACCGAGCGCCGGGGACAGGGGTGGCGCCTCAGGGTGTCCCACTTGGTCCCGGCGGGGAAGCCGGCTCCGCCCCGGCCCCGGAGTCCGGCGGCGGCGATCTCGGAGACCACCGCTTCGGCCCCCCCGGCCCCGAGCGCGGCGACGGAGGGCATCCCGGTGGCTTCCCGGTACTGCCGGTAGCTCCGGAACGGACGTTGCGGGATGAGGCGATGGGGGGCGAGCGGGTCCAAGGAGCCACCTCCGGGTCGAGCCTACCCGCGGATCCGGCTTCGGGAGTCCCCCCTGGGTGGGTGTCGGTCCCGGCCCGGGGCCCCGGCGTGGAGGCGCATCCCTCGCCGATCTTCCGCAGGCCGGCGGGCCTCCTGGCGGAAGGTCCGGTCCCCGTGCCAGCGCGTGACAGTGA
The DNA here is from genome assembly GCA_964403795.1 of uncultured bacterium. Classification (GTDB taxonomy): domain Bacteria; phylum Muiribacteriota; class UBA6191; order CAZXTJ01; family CAYOHP01; genus CAYOHP01. The sequence goes on from CAYOHP010000196.1 coordinate 9,078, forward strand.
ACTTTTGCTCCCTATCTGCCGAAAACGGGTGTAGGATGGCTCCGTGGGCAACGACCGGACGAAACCCGGGCGCCCGGAAGGGTTCTTGAACATGTCGAAGAGCGTCGAAACCACCCCGGGCGCAGACCCCAAGGCCAAGAGCGCGGCCCTGGACAACGCCCTCACCCAGATCACCAAGACCTACGGCAAGGGCGCCATCATGCGTCTCGGCAAGGCCTACGCCGACCAGACCGTGGCGGTCATCCCCACCGGGTCGCTGACGGTGGACTGGGCACTCGGGATCGGGGGCATCCCCAAGGGCCGGATCACCGAGATCTACGGCCCCGAGTCCTCGGGCAAGACCACCATCGCCCTCTCGACCATCGCCCAGGCCCAGAAGCGGGGCGGAACCGCCGCCTTCATCGACGTGGAGCACGCCCTCGACCCGACCTACGCGGCTTCGCTCGGGGTCGACGTGGACAACCTGCTGGTGAGCCAGCCCTCCACCGGCGAGGAAGCCCTCGAGATCATGGATCTCCTGATCCGCTCGGGCTCGCTCGACATCGTGGTCCTCGACTCGGTGGCCGCATTGGTCCCCAAGGCCGAGCTCGAAGGCGAGATGGGCGACTCCCACATGGGTCTCCAGGCCCGGCTGATGAGCCAGGCGATGCGGAAGATCACCGGCTCGATCTCGAAGACCAATACCACCGTCATCTTCATCAACCAGATCCGCATGAAGATCGGG
>CAYOHP010000197.1:0-9572 GCA_964403795.1 uncultured bacterium
TCCTTGGTCTTGACCTTGTCCATGGCGAAGGCGCTGCCCGCCACCCCGGAGCCGGTGTAGGGCACGCCCAGGAACTCGAGCAGGCCCTGGATCACGCCGTCCTCGCCGAAGGCCCCGTGCATGGCGAGGAAGGCGGCCTCGGCGCGCCCCAGGAGATCGAGACCGCGGGCCCGACCCAGGCGAGCCCCGGAGCGCAGGCGCTCCACGTCGAACGGCTCCCCGGCCGAGAGCGGCCGTTCCCCGGCGATCCAGTCGAGGTCCCGGGTCAGCAGGAAGGGCCAGACCGAGAAGCGCTCCCGGTCGAGGGCCTCGAGGATCACGCTGGCGGTCCTGAGCGAGACCTCGTGCTCGGGGCTCGGACCACCCATGACCACGGCCAGGGTCAGGGGCCGGGAAGGCGTCGGCTGGCTCATCGGGCCCTCGCTTGGGCGTCGCACTCCACTGCCGGACTCCCCGGTCGGGGGTCCGGGACGGTCAATGTACCAGGGGCGTCCCGCCGGCCACCACGCCAGACCGGTGTTCCCGGGAGGGTGTCTTAGGCGTTCCCGGTCGGGGCCTCCGATGTGGATGGCGCCGGACTCCGTGTCTCTCCCACCCAGGCGTGGACCTTGGCCGGCACCAGGAGGTTCTCGACCAGCTTGGTCTTCGACTCTTCCTCCTTCTCCTCGCCCTTCTCGTTCTTGGACCGGGTCACGGTCACGTCGGTCACGGTCAGGGCGTGGAGTTCCTGGCAGCCGGGGCAGCGCTTCGACTCGACCTGGAGATAGCGGTCCGGGTGGTTCGGTGCGCCAAGCGAGGTCAGCGCCGAGTAGTCCTCAGCCTCCAGGGGCGGGACCATCCCGGCCGGGTCGGCAGGCGGCTCGACCCGGGTCGAGGCCTCATCGTCGGCCCAGCGGCGGCAGCGTTCGCAGTAGGGGTTCCCGAGGGAGGCGCCCAGGCCCACCAGGCCCGTACCTCCCACCACGATCAGGAGCTCGGCACCCCAGATGATCCAGAGCAGCCATCCGGTCGGGACGAAGCGCCGGATGCTCCAGACGCCGGTGGTGTTCAGCAGGTTGGCCACCGCCCAGATCGCCCCCGGATCGGTGAGCACCATCTCCCGGCCCGAGCGGGCCCAGAGCCAGCCGACCCAGGAGGCCCAGTAGGTCGCGAGCCCGACCAGGAGCGCCACCGCACCGCCGGCCCAGCCATTGCGGACATGGCCCACCTTGACGCCGGCGCCGACCGCCACGCCGGCCACCACGGCCAGGCCCAGGGTCCCCAGGAAGTTGAAGTACAGGAACGGATTCCAGTGATCCAGGGCGCCGTAGAGGGCGCCCGCGATCATCCCGACCGCGACCCCGATCCCCAGCGTGGTGAGGATGCCTCCCGGGCCGAACTTCCCCGACTCCTGGTAGTAGCGATGCTTGGCCGACATGGTCCCGGGTCCTTCCGGCTGGCCGCGCCCCAGGGTCCGGTGCCGCGGCGGAGCCCCACTGTACCCTGGGCGGGTGCCCACCCTCGCGTACCGACCGACCCCGCTCGTCCTCGACGCCGACCTCCCCAGCCTGGCCCCGCCGCCGGAGCCGCGCGGTACCGGGTCCGACCCGCTCGGAGACCTGGAGGCCGCCTGCGAGACCCCCCCGGCCGGGCCCGGGTTGGCAGCCTACCTCTCGGGCGCGGAGAGGATCGCGGTCCTGGTCCCGGACGGCACCCGCAAGGCCGACGTGCCGCGCCTCCTGCCCCGGCTCCTGGAGCGGATCCGTTCCCTGGCGCCCGCCGCCGCCCTGGAAGTCGCCATCGCCTGCGGAGCCCACCGACCCGTGGACGCCTCCGAGCTCCCCTCCCTGGTCGGGAGCCTCGAGGGAGTCAAGGTGCGCTCGGTCCACGCCTACCGCGAGGACGGCTGGACCGGACTGGGGACGACCTCCCGGGGGACCCCGGTGGCGCTCGACGCCGGGATCGCGGCCGCCGACCGGCTGGTCTCGCTGGGGAGCGTGAAGCACCACTACTTCGCGGGCTTCGGGGGCGGGCCGAAGTTCCTGGTCCCCGGGGTGGCCCGCATCGATACCCTGCTTGCCAACCACGCCCTGGCCTTCGACCGGGAGGCCGGCAGGATCCGCCGGGGGATCGGGCCCGGGGTCCTGGAGCAAAACCCCCTGCACGCCGACCTCAGGGAGGCCGCCGCCATGGGTCCTCGCCTCTTCTCGGTGCATGTCCGGCTCGACGAGTCCGGGCGGGCCGCCGGAGTGACCGCCGGGGAGGGGCTCCCGGCGCTGCGGGCAGCCGCCGACCTGTGGGCCCGGACCCACCAGGGTCCGGGAACCCCGGAGAGCTACCAGGTGATCCTGGCCTCGGCCGGCAGCCCGCCCGACGACACCGACCTGGTCCAGGCCCACAAGGGGATCGACGCCGCGGCCCACTGGCTCGCACCCGGCGGGAGCCTGTTCTTCGCCGCCGCCCTGCCCGAGGGCGTGGGTCCTCGGGGAGCCGGCGAGCTGCTCGACCTGGGGAGCCCCGAGCGGATCGCCGAGCGGCTGCGCCAGCAATTCGAACTGCGCGGGATCTTCGCCTGGAGCCTGCTGGCCAAGGCCCGGCGGTTCGCGATCCACCTGCTCTCCGGGCTCCCCCCCGAGCGGGTGCGGAGCTGGGGGATCACCCCCTGGGAGGACCCCGGGGCGTTCCTGGCGGCCTTCCACCGGAGCGCTCGGGGACGACGGGCCGCGATCCTGCCGGAGGCCGGGGCTACCATGCCCCCGCCCTTGGAGGACCCATGCTGGATTTCCTGATCGAGACCGCCCGGGAGGCGGGCGACCACCTGATGCGCTACTTCGGCAAGGTGGCCAGTGCCGAGATCGAGCAGAAGGGGCCCCGCGACCTGGTCAGCCACGTCGACCGCTCCACCGAGGACCTGGTGGTGGGGCGGATCCTCGAGCGCTTCCCGGACGACGGGATCGTGGCCGAGGAGCACTCGTCCCGCCCCGGTTCGAGCGGGGATCGCTGGTACCTGGACCCCCTCGACGGCACCACCAACTTCCTGCACCGGATCCCGTACTTCGGGGTGAGCCTGGGCTACCAGCGGCAGGGACGCATGGAAGCGGGCGTGGTCCTGGCGCCCGCGCTCGGCACCCTGTGGGCGGCGGAGCGGGGCAAGGGCGCCACGGCCAACGGCACGCCCATCCGGTGCTCCGACCAGCGGGCCCTCGACGCGGCGCTGCTGGCCACCGGCTTCGCCGACTCCCGGACCCACGAGCGGGTGCGCCTGACCCGGCTCGAACAGGTGGTCAACGCCGCCGGCGGGATCCGCCGCATGGGGGCCGCGGCCCTCGACCTGTGCATGGTGGGCGAGGGGGTGCTCGACGGGTTCTGGGAGTGGAACCTCTCGTCCTGGGACGTGGCGGCCGGGAGCCTGATCGTGACCGAGGCCGGCGGCCGCGTGAGCGACGGGAAGGGGGGGGACGACTGGCTCGAGGGCCGGGCCGTGGTGGCCACCAACGGGCACCTCCACCCGGCGCTCCTGGGGCTGGTCTCGGGGCCCAGGCCCGAACCGCGGCTGGCGGAGCTCCAGGCCGAGATGGCGGCCTTCGCCCGGTCGCGAGGCTTCGAGCGCTGGCACCAGCCCAAGAACCTGGCGATGGCCCTCTCGGTGGAGGCCGCCGAGCTGCTGGAACTCTTCCAGTGGTTGAGCCCCGAGGAGTCGGCTCCCGAGGCGCTCCCGGAGGAGACCTCCCGGGCCGCCGCCGACGAGCTGGCCGATGTCCTCGCCTATTCCATGAGCCTGGCCAACCGGCTGGGCATCGACCTGGCGGAAGCCTGGAGGCAGAAGATGGAGCGCAATGCCGTGAAGTACCCCGCCGACGCCCCCCGGCCGGAAGCCTGGGGGCGAGGACGTTGAGGGTGCCCGTGGCTGGCGAGGGCCCGGCCCGGGCCGGGACGGTGCGACGCCTCGGGGTGGCCTTGGCGCTGGCGCTGGCCCTGGCCCTGGTCGGGACCTCGGGACCGATCGCCGCGGCCAGCCTGCCCCCGCTCCGGGTCGCCGGCGGGGTGGTGGCCTCGGGCCACGAGGCGGCGAGCCGGGCCGGGGCCGAGATCCTCGCCGAGGGCGGGGACGCGGCCGACGCCGCGATCGCGGTCATGGCCACCCTCGGGGTGGTGACCCCGATGTCGAGCGGGCTCGGGGGCGGCTGTTTCATGCTGCTCCACCGGGCCTCCGAGGGTCGCACCCTGGTGCTCGATGCCCGGGAGGTGGCGCCCCGGGCGGCGTCCCGCGACATGTTCCTCCGCAACGGGGTGCCCGATCCCGAGAGTTCCCGGACCGGAGGGCTGGCGGTGGCGGTCCCCGGCGAGGTGGCCGGCATGGCCGAGCTGCACCGTCGCTTCGGGCGGCTGCCCTGGGCCCGGTTGTTCAGGGCCGCGGCCGGGCATGCCCGGGACGGGGTCACGGTCCACCGGTTCTTCGAACGGATCTCCGACGACATGGCGGAGCGCCTGGCGCGGGCCCCCGGGCTCGCCGCCCTGTATGCGCCGGGAGGTCGCCTGCTGGCCCGGGGCCAGTCGTGGCGGAACCCGGAGCTGGCGGACACCCTGGAGACGCTCGCGGCGCGGGGGGCCGATTGGTTCTACCGGGGCGAGCTGGGTCAGGAGCTGGTGGCCGCGGTCAAGGCCGAGGGCGGAGTGCTCTCGGCCTCCGACCTCGCCGGCTACCGGGTCCGGGAGCGGGTCCCGGTCGAGGGCAGCTTCCACGGCCACCGCATCGTGTCGATGCCCCCGCCTTCCTCGGGGGGCGCGGTGCTGGTCGAGATCCTCCAGACCCTCGACCGCTTCGACCTGGCGGGACTGGGCCGCAACTCCTCGGCCTACCTGCACCTGCTGGCAGAGGCCATGAAGCACGCCTTCTCGGATCGGGCCCGCGACATGGGCGATCCCGATTTCTACCCGGTGCCGCTCTCCCGCCTCGTGTCGCCCGAGTACGCCGCCCGCCTGGCCCGGGCGATCCGGCCCCACCGGGTCTCGCCCGACGACCGCTACGGGTTCGCAGGTCTGGGGGGGGAAGGCGGGAAACCCGTTCCCGGACCCGAGGACGGAGGGACCAACCACCTCACGGTGGTCGATCGCCACGGCAACGTGGCCGCCGTCACCACCACCATCAACTACACCTTCGGGTCGCTGGTCACGGTGCCGGGCCGGGGCCTGGTCCTGAACAACCAGATGGACGATTTCGCGATCGCCCCCGGTGTCCCCAACGCCTTCGGGCTGGTGGGCGGGGAGGCGAACGCGGTGGCCCCCGGCAAGGTGCCGCTCTCCTCGATGAGCCCCACCCTCGTGTTCCGGGACGGGTCCCCGGTCCTGGCCCTGGGGGCCGCCGGCGGGCCCCGCATCATCACCGCCACCCTGCAGACCATCCTGAACGTGCTGGTCTTCGGCCGGGACGTGCAACAGGCCCTGGACGCACCCCGGGTGCATCACCAATGGCAGCCGCCGGTGCTCAAGGTCGAGGACGACCTGCCCCGGGACGTGATCCGTGGCCTGGAGGCCCGAGGTCATCGGATCGAGCTAGTGCCGGTGGTCGGGGGACGGGTCGAAGCGGTGGCGATCGGCCCCGGCTGGCGGGAGGCCGCTTCCGATCCCCGGGGAGAGGGCTGTCCTGCCGGACACTGAGGCGGGATCCGGGAGCGGGCCGGCCCCGGTGCTCCGGCTGGAGGCGGCGGAGCGCTGGTACGGCGGCCTCCGGGCCCTGGGCCCGCTCGACCTCGAGCTGGGTCGGGGCGAGACCCTGCTCGTCACCGGGAGGAACGGCTCGGGGAAGAGCACGCTGCTCGCCCTGGCTGCGGGGCGACGGGTTCCCACCCGGGGTCGGGTCGCAGTCCTCGGGCTCGACCCTGCCGTGGACCACCGGGTGAGGGCCCGGATCGGGCACCTCGGCAGCCAGGGCTTCCTCGACCCCGAGGCCACGGTGGAGGAGATCCTGGCCCACTGGTGGGAGGTCCGGGGACCGGGCCCGCCCCAGGCCACGGACTCGCCTCCCGACCCGGCCGCCCTGGCCGAGGCCCTGGGGCTGGCGGCGGTCCCGGACCGCCGGGTGGCGGAGCTCTCGCTCGGCTACCGGCGCCGCCTCGAGATCGCCGCCGCGATCGCTGGCGGGCCCGACCTGGTGCTCCTGGACGAGCCCCTCGACAGCCTCGACGAGGCCACCCGGGAGGGACTCCTGGCCCGGGTCCGGGCAATGGTGCCGGCAGCAGCCCTGGTGGTCGCCACCCACCGGCTCGAGGAGGCCGAGGGGCTCACGGCCCGTCGCCTGGCGCTTCGGAGCTGAGGCTCGGCTGGGTCCGCGAGCCGGGCTGCGGGGACCTGCCTGGACCTCAGCGCCCCGGACCCCGGGCGGCCCCGGCGGCCTCCACCAGGGCCAGGGCCTTCCGGCGGACCGCCTCGACCCGGGTCATGTGGGCCTCGGCCTTGGCGTCGCCGCCTCCCCCCAGAAAGAGCGAGGCGGTGGTCTCCTGGTGGACGGTGAAGGTGAGCACCTGGAGCGCGAGCCATGGATCCCGGTCGAGCTCCTCGTCGACGGTCCTGAGGGCCAGCTCGATGGCGGCCTCCCGCTCCCCGGGGGGAAGCTCCTGGATCCCGGTGGAGAACCAGTAGAGGACCAGGTCGGCAGCCAGCTCCAGGCGATGGGTGCGGGTGGGACCCGGGGGCCAGGCCCGGAGGAACTCCACGGCTTCCTGGTAGAGCTCGCGCCGGCGCCGGGCGTCGACCGAGGCGTCGCTCAGCATGGTGGGGAGGCAGGTCAGGCTCGCCACCAGGAAGGCGGCCGCGTCCTCGGGGGAGGTTCCCAGGAGCTCCCGTGCCCGGGTACGACCGAGACGGATGCCGCCCTCGAGGTCCTGATCGGCGAACAGTCCCACCAGGCGGAGCCGGAGCAGGGCCGAGCCGTCGCCGGGCGGGTCGCGCAGCATGGGGATGGCGGCCAGGGCGCTGCGGATCTGCTCCTGCAGCTCGTGGAGGCGGCTCCGCACGGTCTCGATGTCGGAGCGCCCGAGCTCGGCGAGGTCCGCCCGGGGCGGGCCGAGGATGCGGGCCACCACCGGCGAGCTGGCCCGGAGTACCCAGAGCTCGGCGATCACCAGGTCGCAGAGCAGGTGGTGGACCGGGACGAGGAGGTGACGGCGGACCTCCCGATCGAGGGCGAGGCGACCCTCGGGGTCGCGGGAGAAGCCTTCGGCCCAGGCCGCCAGGGCGCTCCAGAAGCGGGCCCAGCGGATCGGGAACCGGGGATCGAGGAGCTCCCGGACCACACTCGCCTCGTGCTCCAGGTAGGAGACCCCGGCCAGCGCCACCCGCACCGAGCCATCGGGGTAGCGGTGCTGCTCGACCAGGCGGGCCAGGGCCTGGCTGAGGTCCGGGCCCAGTCCCGCTCCGTCCCGGTCCAGGTCCGCCCCGAGGTCCGCGGCGGGGCCCGGGCCCGGGCCCGGTCCCGGGCAGCCGCCCCGGAGCCCGAAGCCGGCCGCCATCCCGAGGAGCATCGCCAGGACCGCCAACCCCGCGGGCGAACGACGGCCCAAGGCGACCGGTGGCCGATCGAGCCCGCCTCCGGAAGCCTGGGTCGGGCCGGGCCCAGCGGCTGGTCTCGCAGCCGGCGACCCCGGGACCGGCCCTGGCAACCGGTCTCCCGGCTCGGCCCCCCGGGGCCCGGGACTGCCGGCCGCGGCGGCGCCCGGAAGTGCGACGGGAGCAAACCCCGTGTGCGTGGGCGAAGCTTCGTCGGGGAGCGGCAAGAGCCCCGGGGTCGGAGCCGGCACCGGTGCCAGGCCCGAACCCAGGGCGGTGAGCTCGGTGGCGAGGATCCCCGCATCGGCGGTCCGGGAGGCCGGATCGGTGCGGAGCAGGCGGCGGAGGATCTCCCGGAGTGCGGGCTCGGGAAGTTCGGAGACTGCGGCCTGCACCTGGGCGCCGGTGGGGAGGGTGGCCTCGAGGCTCCGGCCGCGGCAGAGCTCGAGGAGCACCATACCGAGCGAGTAGAGGTCCGAGGTGGGCCCGTGGGCTCCTCTCTCCAGGGTCTCGGGGGCCATGTAACGGGGCGTACCCACCACCACGCCGGTGCGGGTGAGGGGATCGAGCTCGGTGCCGATCCCCAGGCCCAGATCCCCGAGCGAGGCCTCGCCCCGGGCGTCGAGCAGGATGTTCTCCGGCTTCACGTCCCGGTGCAGCACGCCGTGGCGGTGCAGGTGCCCGAGGGCGGAGGCCAACCGGCTCCCGTGGCGCACCAGCTCCTCCTGGGTGGCCGGACCCGAGCGGATCCGGGTCCGGAGGTCCCCGCCCGGCATCCAGGGAAAGACCAGGAAGGGCGGCTCGCCGTCGAGCGCGGCATCCAGGATGGGGACCAGCGCCGGATGGGGTAGGTCGACCAGCAGGCGGGCCTCGCGGGCGAAACGGTCGAGGCTGGCGAGGTCGGTCCCGCCTTCCCGGCGGTGCATGACCTTGACGGCCACGTCCCGGTCCAGGGTGCGGTCGCGGGCCAGGAAGACCGCCCCGGCCCCGCCGCGCCCGACCTCGCGGACCAGCTCGTAGCGATCACGGAGAATCAGCCGGGGCGGCACGCCTGTGAGGGTACTCGCATCGTCCTCCGGGAGCCCGCCCCGGCCTCTTGAAAATAACTCTCAATTCCAGGAGGATACGGTCGGTATCCTGGAGGCCCTGTGAGTCCCGAACCCGGCAATCCCGTCCGCGATGCCTCGCCCGGAGGCGGTCCCGCCTCGTCCCCGGTCGCCGGTGTCGGCCTCGCCGGTACCCTGGGGGGCCTCGGGCTCGGGGTCCGGGCCCTGGTCTGCCGGGTCGGAGGCGACCGGGTGCTGGCCCGCCGCCTGCTGGAGATGGGCCTGCTCCCGGCCACCGAGGTCGAGGTGGTGCGGCGGGCCGCCCTGGGGGACCCGATCGAGGTCCGGGTCCGCAACTACCGGCTCTCGTTGCGCCTCGACGACGGGCACGCCATCGAGGTCCTGGAGCTCGCCCCCGGGACTCCTCCACCGCCCCCGCCGGGCCCGCCGGCCGGGCCGCTCTACGGGGCCCGGGTCCCGGTTCCCGGCGCCGTCCCGGCCATGCCGCTGGTGTTGGTGGCGGGCAACCCCAACTCGGGGAAGACCACCATCTTCAACGCCTTGACCGGCGCCCGCGCCCGGGTCGGGAACTACCCCGGCGTCACGGTCGAGCGGAAGAGCCGGGAGGTCGAGGTGGTCCCCGGGACCTCGGCCGAGATCTGCGACCTGCCCGGCACCTACAGCCTCTCGGCCCGCTCCCCCGAGGAGCAGGTGGCGGTGGACGCCCTGCTCGGGCTGCACGGGAACGCGACCCGGCCGGCGGCCGTGGTGGTGGTGGTGGATGCCACCGCCCTGGAGCGGAGCCTCTACCTGGCGGTGCAGATCCTCGAGACCGGGGTGCCGGTGGTCCTGGCCCTGAACATGATGGACGAGGCCCGCGCCGCCGGACTGGAGGTCGACGCGGCCCGCCTCGGAGCGCTCCTCGGGGCCGAGGTGGTGGCCACCGTCGGCTCCAGGGACGAGGGCATTCCCGAGCTGCGCCAGGCCATCGGCCGGGCCGTC
>CAYOHP010000198.1:0-9517 GCA_964403795.1 uncultured bacterium
GGTCGTCCCGGGAGGGCCCTCCCGAGGGCCCCTCCCGCCGCTGGCTCCGCCCCCACCCCCGCCCCCGACTCCGGTGCCGGATCGGTCCGGGAGCCTCCCTCCTCCTCCTCCTCCTCCGTCCTCGTCCCCGCCAGGACCCGCTGGAGCCGCGGCGGTGGAGCCGGTGGCGGCCGCCCCGGCCGAACCCGAGGAAGCCACCCTGACGGGGGTTCTGGTGGAGGGATCGGGCGAGGGATACGCCCTGCGCTTCGAGTTCGACCGGACGGTCTTGTTCCGCACCTCCTACGAGGAGGGTTCGCGGCGGCTCGAACTGTCGCTCTTCCCGGTGGCTTCCAAGGGCCTGGCGGCCAGGGTCCCGCCGCTGTCGTTCCTGAAGCAGGTGTCCGAGGCCGGAACCGGCCGGCGGAGCACGCTCCACCTGTCGCTGCAGGGCGAGGTCCAGCCGCGTCTTCCCCTCCCCGTCGGCGAGGGACGGGTCCTCTCCATCCGGTTCCAGCCGGAACGGGACCGGTCGGGCCTGCCGCCCGGTGCCTCCGTGAACCGGTTGTCGCGCAAGCCCGTGGCCCCGGGTCTCTTCGAATCCCGGTACCGGTACCAGTCGGCGGCCGGCGAGGGGAGCGATCTCTTCGTGCTGGAGGTCGACACCGCGTCTCCGGATGTGGAACTGGGCCTGGGATGGGGGGCCCGATCGCTGCTGGACAAGCAGTCGACCTCGGCCATGGCCAGGGCCCACGGAGCCCTGGCTGCCGTGAACGCCTCGTTCTTCTCCAAGGGGGGCGATCCCTTGGGCCTGCTGGCGACCCGGGGCCGGGTCGTCTCGCTCCCGCTCATGTCCCGGGGAGTCCTCGGGATCTTCGACGGCGGGCGCCGGATGCTGGTCGGCAACCCGGGCTACTCCGGAAGGTTCGACACCAGCGTGGGGAGCGTGACCATCGACGGGGTCAACCAGGTCCGCAAGCCGGGGAAGGCGATCCTCTATACCCCGGAGTGGGGGGAGACCACGGGAACCCCGGGAGGCGGCCTGGAGGTCGCGGTCCGCGATCACGTGGCCGTGGCGGTCTCCGACGGCAACCAGGAGATCCCCCGGGACGGGTTCGTGCTCGCGGTGGAAGGAGGCGAGACCGCCGAGCGGCTCGCTTCCCTGGGGCTCGGCGAGAAGGTCCGGATGGTCTCGGGGCTCACTCCGCCCTGGGATCGGGCCGACCTCGCGGTGGGCGGCGGGCCCATCCTGCTCCGGGAGGGACGGGTCCGGGTCGATTGGCGCGAGGAAGGGTTCTCCCGGGCCCTGGTCACCGAGAAGCACCCGCGGACGGCCGTCGGCGTGCGGCCGGACGGGCTGCTGCTCCTGGCCGTGGTCGACGGACGCAAGGCGGGCGTGAACACCGGAGTGGACCTCTACGAGATGGCCGAGATCCTGGCGGAACTCGGATGCCAGGATGCGATGAACCTCGATGGCGGAGGGTCGAGCACCCTGGTCCGCGGTGGGGCGGTCCAGAACCGGCCCTCGGACGGGGGCGAGCGCCCCGTCTCCACCGTGCTCATGGTCCTGCCGGGCCGGCGATCCGGTCCGGTCGTCGCCGGACTCCAGGACCGCGACGAATCCTTCGGGCGTCTCTGAGGACCGCTCCCCGAGCGGGCCGGAGAGGCTGCGGCTACCCGGGGGGCGGCGGCAGGGCGTCGATCTCGCCCAGGCGCCGCTTCAAGCGGGCGATCTCGACCGGCAGCTCCTTGAAGCTCATCAGCTCGACGGCCTCGGGCGGGAAGCTCCCGAGCAGACGCTCCCCGATCTCCGCGTACTTGCGGACCAACCGGTCCTGGAGGGACGATACCCGGCTCTCCACCTGCTTCTCCCGCGAGAAGCGGAGCAGCGACTCGCGCAGGAAACCCAGGAACGAGGAACGGCTCGCCTCCTCCTGGATCTCCTTCTTCTGGCCTTCCTTGAGGTCGATCAGGTAGAGGATCTTCTTCACGTCGTTGGAGAGTTCCTTCATGAACCCGAGGTCCTGGAATTCCCCCCCCCGGAAGGCCTCGAGCGAGAGGCGCCCCACCTCGGCCAGCTTGAGCTGCAGGTCCCCGGCCAGGCCCAGGCGCTCCTCGGCGACCACTTCCCGGAGCTTCTCCTCCTCGCGACGGGCCCGCATCCGGGCCAGGAACCCCTTGGGGGCCTCGGCGGTCGGGATCTCGCCCGAGACGCTCCCGGGAGCCCCCGGGGCGGCGACCTCGCCGGAGGCCTCCCGGGACTCGACCCGCTTGGCGGTGCGGAGCCGCTGCTTGAAGGAGCCCTCCAGGGTGCGGTTGGCGGGGTCGAAGAACTCGTAGTCGCGGGGCTCCGACCCGATGCGGAGGAGGGCGGTGGCGGCGAGTTCCCCGAGCTTGGGGTCGGCCTGCCGCACCAGGGTCTCGAGCAGCTCCTTGGCCCGCCGGGAGTGGAGCAGCTGGAGGGAGTAGACCGCCTTCATCTGCACCTCCTGGTTCACGTCCAGCAGGGCCTCGAAGAGGAGCTCCTCGGCCTCCCGGTAGGGGACGAACCCGAGCGCGTAGGTGGCGGATTCCCGCATCCACAGCTCCACCGAGTGCAGCATGTCGGCCAGGGCGTGGAGCACGTTGTGCTCGCCGTACTTGGCCAGCAGCTTGGCGACGGTGGCCCTGACCCGGTTGTCCTCGTCGTCGAGCAGGGGGAGGATCTGGAGCATGACCAGCTTGCCGCCGATCTCCTCCATGGCCTCGACGGTGTTGGACCGGACCCGGGAATCGCCATGGCCCAGGTAGTTCTCGAGCGCCGGGAGATGGCTCTCGTCGCCCACCATGCCGCAGACCCGGACCGCCTCGGCGAGGACGAAGGCGTCCTGCTCGCGCTTCATGAACTCGAGGGTGGCGGCCGCCAGCGAGGGGTCCTGGACATCCCGGAGCAGGTCCAGGACCACCAGCTTCTTCTCGGTGTCGGCTTCCTCGAGGTTGGCGAGCAGGTCGATCCAGCTCGTTCCCATGGTCTCGGTGCGGATGGCGTCGATCTCGGCCCGGAACTCGGGGTACTTCGCCATCTGGTGGCGCAGCGCGTTCAGGGCCTTCTTGGCGAAGAAGCGGACGCTGATCGAGACGTGGGTGGTGGCGCTCCGCAGCACCGGGACCAGGGTCCGGATCTCGTCGGCGTTCACCTCCCGTAGTCGCAGGATGTTCATGGACGCGTAGGTGGCGATGTCCTCGTCGGCGTCCTGCAGGTCCCTGAGGATCCGCTTCACGGCCGGGCGGATCCCGGACTTCCCCGGATTGCCCGCGTTCATCGGCGTCGGTCCCGGACGGCCCGGGCTGCCTCTCGGTCCATGATCCGCTCCTTCTCGGCCCGTCGCTTGTCGTGGAGCTTCTTGCCCCGGGCCACGGCCACCTCGAGCTTGATCCATCGCCCCCGGGTGAAGACCCGGAGCGGAACGATGGTGTGTCCCCGGGTGCCGGCCTCGGCCCGCAGGCGTTCGATCTCGCGGCGAGCGAGGAGCAGCTTGCGGGTCCGCACCGGGGGGTGCTGGAAGGCGGGGCCGGCATGCTCGTAGCCGCGGATGTGGAACCCCTCCAGCCATGCCTCGCCCCGATCGACATGGACGTACGAGTCGGCGAAGCTGCCCCCCCCGCCGCGGAGCGACTTCACCTCGGTGCCGGTGAGCTGGATCCCGCACTCGAACTTCTCGAGGATCTCGTACTCGAAGCCGGCCTTGCGGTTCCTGGCGAGCTCTCCCTCACCGGTCGCGGACTTGGGGCTCATCTCCGCAGGTAGGGCAGGGGATCGATGGAGGTAGGTCCGCGCTTCATGGCGAAGTGCAGATGGGGTGCCGTCGCCAGGCCGGACTTGCCCACCCGCCCGATCTCGGCTCCGGCCGGGACCTCGTCGCCCTTGGAGAGGAAGATGGAGGCGCAGTGGGCGTAGATGGAATAGAGCTGGTCCTCGTGGCGGAGGATGATGCTCTTGCCTCCCGCACCCGCGTCCCCCGCGAACACCACGGTGCCGGCCGCCAGCGCCCGGATCGCGGTGCCCTCGCTGGCCTGGATGTCCACGCCCCGGTGGAAGCTGGGCTTCTGCAGGATGGGGTGGCGTCGCCAGCCGTACCCGCTGGTGATGCGTCCCGGGACCGGGTTCTCCACGTGGATCCCGATCGTCCGCGAGGCCGCGTTCTCGCTCCCGTCCCGGATCTCGGCGCTGGCCCGGGAGACCAGGGTGGAGACCCCGAGGTCGGCGGCCACCTTGGCCTCGAGCGAGGGAGCGAGGGGCCCCCGGGGCAGCCAGAGCACCCGATCGACCGGGAGCGCCAGCCCCTTGGACCGGTTCATCCAGAGGATGTCCCGGAGCGGGACCCGGAAGCGGCGGCTGATCGACCAGAGGGTGTCCCCCGGGGCGACCCGGTGGCTCTCGACCGACCCCCGCACGATCTCGACGGCATGGCTCGGATCCATGGTGGCCGAGACGTCGGAAGCCCCGTTCCAGAGCGCCGCCAGGCCGGGGGCCACCCCCTCCCGCTCGGCCAGCGAGGTCCAGGTGTCGCCCACCCTCGGGAGCACCTTGTCGAGGCGGACCTCGTGGGAGGAGGGCTGGGCGCCGCCGGGCTCCTTGGGAATCTCGACCCGGGTCTCGAAGGGGGGCTCGGAGAGCTGCAGGTCGTCGTCGGTGTCGAAGAGGGCGACGTGCCCCTCCTCGATCCGCCACTCGGCCCGCGACGAACCGAAGGCGAAGCCCCGCACCACCAGGTTGGACAGGGCCACGGCTTCGGTCTCGGGGAACTCGAAGGTCCGCACCACCAGCCCGTTCTCGGGAGTGCGCAGGATGGCGGGCGCCCGCGACGATGCGACCACCGAAGCGACGAAACCGAGGGCTCCGACCATCCGCCTGGGCATACCGATCATGGGGCCGTCCGAGGGTACGGGGACGCTCCCGGCGAGTCAAGAACGCCGTGGGCCGGGGGCCGTCGGCCGGGCGCCGGGCGCCGGAAACAAGAAGGAGCCGGATCGAGGCCAGCTCGATCCGGCTCCCTGGTACGACAGGCGATTAGCTCAGGTCCGCCTTGTTCAGCGACGCCAGGAACTCGGCGTTCGAGGCGGTGCGCCCGAGGTGCTTCAACATCATGCCGAGCGCCTCGTCGGCGGGCATCGAGGCGAGCACCCTGCGCAGCACCCAGGTCCGCTTCAGCATCTCCTCGGGGAGCAGCAGGTCGTCCTTGCGGGTCGAGGACAGCTTGATGTCCACCGAGGGGAAGAGCCGCTTGTGGAACAGGTCCCGGTCCAGGATCAGTTCCATGTTGCCGGTGCCCTTGAACTCCTCGTAGATGAAGTCGTCCATCTTGTTGCCGGTGTCGACCAGGGCCGTGGCCAGGATCGTCAGGCTGCCGCCGTTCTCGATCTTGCGGGCGGACCCGAAGAAGCGCTTCGGCTTGTAGAGGGCGTGGGGGTTCACGCCGCCCGAGAGGGTCTGGCCCGAGGACGGCACCGAGATGTTGTAGGCCCGGGCCAGCCGGGTGATCGAGTCGAGCAGGATGCAGACGTCCTTGCCCATCTCGACCCGCCGCTTGGCCATCTCGAGCACCATCTCGGTGACCCGGATGTGGTTCGAGACCGGCTGGTCGAAGCAGCTCGCCACCACCTGCGCGTCGACGCCCCTCTGGATGTCGGTGACTTCCTCCGGGCGCTCGTCGATGAGCAGGATGATGAGCTCGCACTCGGGGTGGTTCTCGGTGATCGAGTTGGCGACGCTCTTCAACAGGGTCGTCTTGCCGGCCTTGGGGGGCGCCACGATCAGGCCGCGCTGGCCCTTGCCGATGGGGCAGATCATGTCGAGCAGCCGGACGTCGATGGCCTTGGGGTCCTTGCGCTCCATGCGGATGCGCTCGAACGGGAAGAGCGGGACCAGCTTCTCGAAGATCGCCCGGTCCTCCACGAACCTGGCCGGGTCCTCGCCGTTGACTTCCTCGACCTTGATCAGGGCGTAGTAGGACTCGTTGTCCTTGGGCGGGCGGACCTGGCCGACGACCTCGTCGCCGGTGCGCAGGCCGAAGCGCCGGATCTGGCTCTGGCTCACGTACACGTCGGTGTCGTCGAGCTCGGCCATCTGGGTCCGGACGAAGCCGTAGCCCTCCGGAAGGATCTCGAGCACGCCCCGGGACAGCGTGAGCCCGCGGCTCATCTTCTCGACGACCGAGCGGTAGAACTCGAAGAGGAAGCGCTTCTTGTTCCAGCGGGAGTCGAACTGGAAACCCTGGGCCTTGGCGAAGGACAGGAGCTTCTCCTGGGACAGCTCGCCGAGCGAGCGGAAGTCGAGGCGCCGCTGGGGCTCGCCCCGCGACTCCGACCCGCCCCCGGCCGGGGCGGCTTCGTAGGCGTCCCCTCCGCCCTCCTGGTCGTCGCCCTCGTCCCCGTCGTCACCCTCGACGTCGTCCTCGTCGTCCCCGTCCCCGTCGTCGAGATCGGCGGCTTCGGCGGCCTCCTCGGCAGGAGCGGCCTCGACGACCTCGTCTCGGCTCTCCTCGGCGCGGCCTTGGCGTCGCGGGCCTCGCCCGGTCCTGCGGCGGCGCCGGGACCGTCCGTCGCCCTCGCCCTCCCCTGCCGTCTCGTCGTTCACGTCGGAGTCGCTCATCGGATCCAGGCCTCCTCAAGGCACGTCGTCGGGTCGCCCGCGGTCTTGTCCCCTCGGTGCGAGAGGCCCTGCGCCGGGCGCTCTCCGGGAGGAGAAGGCTCGGTGCGGGGATACCCGGGGGACTTCGCCAGGGGGCGAACCTGGGGCCGGCGGGCGGAGGTCCTCGGGACCGCCGTCGCGGGCCATGAAGCCCGGGCGTCCCATCAATACCATGCCCGGGCCGCTCGGGTCAACGAGCATGGCGGCTCCGGGGTACCCTTCGGCCCGTGCTCCTGCTCGCCGCCTTCCTCGGGATCGCCTCCGGCTTCCTGGCCATGGCGACCCTCGACATCCCCAGCGACCCGGTGGCCGGCTTCATGGCCTGCTACGCGGTCTCGTGGTGCGCCTTCGCGGTGGCGGGCATGGCGGTGGTACGGAAGCCGCCCTCGGATCGCCGGACCCTGATCCTGATCTTCCTGGGGGCCGCGGTGCTCCGCTACCTGGCCTGGCGCTTCCCGGTGGTGCTCGAGACCGACGGGCACCGCTACATGTGGGACGGCTGGCTGGTGTCCCGGGGCTTCAACCCCTACCAGTTCGCGCCCGGCGAGATCCTGCGCCGCTCCGACGACCCCGACGAGGGCAAGCTCTACCCCGAGGAGGACCTCTACTCCGAGGCCGAGCGGGAGACCCTCGCCGAGATCCGGGCCTCGCTCGAGGACCCGGTGATCCGGATGCACCTCCGGAGGGTCAACCACCCGCATATCCCGACCTGCTATCCCCCCGTCACCGAGATCGCCTTCGGTCTCTCCGGCCTGGTCGCTCCCGGCAGTCTCTGGGTGTGGAAGGCGGCCATCGCGCTCCTGGATCTCGGGATCGCGGGCCTGACGCTGCTCCTGCTCCTGGAGCTGGGGCTGCCCCCGGCCTGGTTCCTGCTCTACGCCTGGAACCCGCTTCCCATCAAGGAGTACGCCAACACCGGGCATTTCGATCCCCTGGCGACGGCCTTCCTGCTGCTCTCGCTCCTGCTGCTCCTGCGCCGGAGCGCCGGACTGGCCGGAGCCTCCCTGGGCCTCGCCATTTCCTCGAAGCTCTACCCCCTGGTGCTGGTCCCGGTGCTGGCCCGGCGCCTCGGGGCCCGAGGGCTCGCCACCCTGGTGCTGGCGATCGCGGTCAGCTGGATCCCCTTCGCCGGGCTGGGGCCGGCCACCTTCCGGGGGTTCGTGGCCTTCGCCCGGGACTGGGAGTTCAACTCCGGGTTCTTCGCCCTGCTGCTCTCGCTCATGGAGGCCCTCCCGCTCCCGGGGGGGAAGCTCAGTCTCCTCTGGGAACCGGGGACCGCGGGACGGCCCGACGTCTACTTCCACTTCACGCTGGACGGATTCCGTTGGGCCAAACTGGTCACCGGGGTGCTCTACGCCGGGGTGCTCTTGGCCATCGTCCGCCTGCCGGACCGGGAGGACCGGTCCTTGGTGGAGCGCTGCCTGCTCGCCCTGGCCGCCCTCTTCCTGCTCTCTCCGGTGGCCGATCCCTGGTACCTGCCCTGGTGCCTGCCGTTGGCCGCGACCCTGGCGAGTCCTTCCCTGATGCTGCTCTCGGGGACGGTCTCGATCTACTACCTCTACTTCCTGGAGTACCGCTACCTGCCCGGGGTCCGGTTCCTCGAGTACCTGCCGGTCTATGCCGTCATGCTGCGCGAGGCCCAGGCCTGGCGGGCGCGGCTCGCCGGGGAGGCGCCGGTCGCCGATACCAAGGAGGGATGCGCCGTTTCTCAGGGTTGAGCCTCGTCGTCTGCCTGGCCGGCTCCGGCTGGGCCGCCCAACCCCGGGAACTCGAGCCCCGCCCCCCGGACCATCGCCAGCCCGGGAGCCTGTTCCCGAGGCGCCCGCCCCGGCCGGCGGTGCTGGACCGGTCCCGCCCGCCCCCGCCCGAGTACGCCTACTGGTACTGGCTCGAGGAGCTGGAAGCAAGGCGCCAGGGCAAGCCCGATCCCTGGTTCCTGCGGGGACGGCGCAAGACCGAGGGGCGTCTCCCCCAGCCCGGGGTGGCCCTGGGCGGGAAGTACCAGGAGTTCCCTTATCCCTATCCGGAGGCCCCCGGGCCTCGCGAAACCATGCGCCTGCGGGGCGCCGCCATTCCGCCGGCCCGCCTGAGCCTGGATCCCGGGTTCGCCACCGGGGAGGCCGACTACGACTTCGATCCCTACGACGAGCGCTCGGATTACGAGGAGCTGACCCACGGCCGGAGGCCCTCGCCGGGAGCCCGAGGGCGCGGCTCCCCGCCTTCCCGCCTCGACCGCCCCCGCACCCCCGCGGAGATGCGGGAGCTGGGGGACCGGTTGTTCGAGCGGCCGCCCTCCCCGGGGCACGGGTCCTGCATCTCGTGCCATCGACACCCCGAGGACCTGCGCCACGCCTTCGACCGGTACCCCGCCTACGACGGGCACACCCACCGGCTGATCGGGCTGGAGGAGCGGATCAACCTGTGCCGGTTGGTCCACCAGGACTGCCGGGCGCTCGAGCCGGGGGGCGAGCCCATGGTGGCCCTGCTCATGAAGGTGCGGGGCTTCGCCCGGCCTCCCGAGGGGGAGTCCCGGGAGGAGGCCGCAGACCGCCGCGTCGAGGCGCCCGAGGAGGCGGACGACCGGTAGCGGGGCACGCCCGTCGGCCGGTGCCGAGAGCCGGATCAGGGTCCCTGCGCTCCTGACCCGCCGGATTTCCGGGCCCCTCCAGCGTACCATCCCGGGGATGGGTGAGGTACGGGTCTCCAGGGGTGGCGACGGCCGGTTCGAGCCCGGAGGGTTCTCCCTGGCGTCGACCCGCCGGATGGCGAACCTGGTGAGCCTGCGGCTCGGCCGCAAGGGCCTCGCCAGCGATGGGCTACGCCTTCGCTGCTCCCCCTGGCGAAGCCAGGGGCGCTCCGGCTGCCGCC
>CAYOHP010000199.1:0-9492 GCA_964403795.1 uncultured bacterium
GAGGCGGAGCCCGTCGCAAGCGAGCCCCTTGCGGGCGAGCTGCCGGCTCACACGGTGGTCGAGCCTGATCCCCTAAGCCTCCGGCCCGCCGGGGTCGATGATCGGGATGGAGGCCCGCGTGTTCTCCGGAGGGATCGGTTTGTCGGCCGCAACGATCGTCGTCTGGATGGTCGCGATCGGCCTGGTCGTCTGGCAGGCGGTCCTCACCTGGATGGTGACCCGGGATCGCGGCGAAGCCGGCGACGAGGCGCACCGCCTGGGACGGCTGGCGGCCGCGGTCGACGAACTCGGGGAACGCTTCGAGGCGGTGGCGCGGCACTCGCTCGCCGAGCTCGACCGCCGTGCCCAGGCTTCGGTCCCGGAACCCGAGCCGGTTCCCTGCCACGCCTGTGAAGGCTCCGGTTGGGTCCGGCCCGAGCCGGTGCCGGCCACGGGCGCGGCGACCGCCGGCTTCGAGCCCGGTCCGGCCGAGAGGGCCGCGGCGATCGTGCCGACCGACCCGCCCCGCTTCTCGGTGGTAGGGGGAGGAGTCCGGCCCTGGGGTCGACCCGACCCGTATGCCGAGACCCGGCGCGCCCCGGTCCGGCCCGGCTACCGGGCCCCGCGCGTCTCCTGAGCGATGGACCTCGAGCGTCTCCTCGAGAGCCTCCGCCGACGCAAGGACCCGCTCCTGGCCCTCGCCATCCTGGTCGGTTCGGCACTCCTGTTCCGGGTGCTCGTCGGGGTGCTGGTCCCGTTCCTGATCGCCCTGGTGATCGCCTACGTGCTCGAGCCTCTCCTGGTCTGGCTGGGTCGGGTGCGGCTGGGTCGGGTCCGGCTCTCCCGCATGACCTGCGTGCTCATCACCTACATCCTGGGAGCGGGCCTGATGATGATGGTCGGCCTCCCCCTGGTGGTGAACGTCGCCACCGGGATGGTGCGGATCGCCCAAGGGGTCGAGACCGCCGACCTCCAGGTCCAGGCGACCCGGATGGTGCGTGGGATCCAGGACCGCCTCCACTCGTTGCCGCTACCCGAGGACCTCTCCGAGCGGGTGCGGAGCCTGGTCTCCGATCCCGTCGAGGTGTCGCGCCTGGTCGCCACCGTGTTCCAGAAGCTCCGGGACGCGCTCTCCACCGTGCTCCGGGGTGGGGCCGGCATGCTCACCACCGCGGTCTCGGCCTCCATGCAGCTGATGCTGGTGCCGGTCCTGCTCTTCTACTTCATGCTCGAGTTCCCGGGGCTCTCGGAGGGCTTCCTGCTCCTGGTTCCCCCCGCCTACCACGGATGGATGCGGGGCTTCCTGGCCCGGGTCGACCGCACCCTGGGCGGGTTCGTGCGCGGCCAGCTCCTGATCGCCTTCCTCTTCGGGGCGGTGATGACGCTCGGGCTCATGGCCATCGGGATCCCGTTCGCGGTGGTCCTCGGTCCCATGTCGGGCATCGCCAATCTGGTCCCCTACCTCGGAGTGGTGGTCGGGCTGGTCCCGGCCTTCTTCCTGGCCCTCTGGCAGGGCGGCCTGGGGATCGAGGGCCTGATGTCCTGCGGGGCCATCGCCCTCCTGTTCGTGGTGCTACAACTCCTCGACGGCTACCTCTTCCAGCCCCGGATCCTGGGGCCTTCGGTGGAACTCCACCCCCTGTGGATCATGCTGTCCCTGGCGATCGGCGAGCACTGGATGGGCCTGCCGGGTATGATGCTGGCAGTGCCGGTCGCGGCCGTCCTCCGGGTGATCCTCTCCGACCTGCACTCGGCGGTCTTCGGTTCCGACGATCCGGTCCCGGATCCCGCGCCGACCCCGGCACCGACCCCGGCACCCATGCCGGCTCCGGCCCCCGAGGCGGGCCGTCCCGGGGCCGGTCGGGGGGGCGGGACCGGGGGACGACCGCCCGGCGACCAGGGCAAGCGGCGGCGGAAGCGCTGAGGCGCCCGCCAGCCACGACGAAAGGGCAGGGATGGAGAGCCAAGAGGCAGGAGCCCCCGCGGGCATCGGGCTGGACCGTCCGGAAGGCTTGAAGGATCGGATCCTCGAGCTCGCCGACGACATGAAGGCGCAGGACATCTCCGCCCTCTTCGTCGGCGACCGGACCTCGCTCGCCGATTGGCTGGTGTTCTGCTCCGGCACCAGCGACGTCCACTGCCGGGCGATCGCCGACAACATCCACCTCGAGTTGAAGGGCCTCGGCCACATGCCGGTGCACCCCCCGGATCGGGGCAGCCCCGCCTGGACCCTGCTCGACTACGGCTCGGTGATCGTGCACGTGCTCTCCCGGGAGGCCCGCGACCGCTACCGTCTGGAGTCCTTCTGGAAGGGCGGCGGGTGACCGGGACCAAGGTCCGGGTCCTGGTCGTCGACGACTCCCCGGTCAC
This sequence comes from uncultured bacterium, assembly GCA_964403795.1. Lineage (GTDB taxonomy): Bacteria > Muiribacteriota > UBA6191 > CAZXTJ01 > CAYOHP01 > CAYOHP01. The sequence goes on from CAYOHP010000199.1 coordinate 2,350, forward strand.
CCGGCGCTTCCTCTCCAAGGCCCTGGAGGCGGATCCGGAGCTCACCGTGGTGGGCACCGCCCCGGACGGGATCCTGGCGCTGGACTTCCTCCGCCAGAACCGGAGCGGGGTCGACGTGGTGACCCTCGACGTCCACATGCCCAACCTCGACGGTCTCGCCACCCTGGGCGAGATCGTCCGCATGTACCGCCTGCCGTGCGTGATGGTGAGTTCGGCCACCCGGGCCGAGGCCCGGGTGACGCTCGAAGCCCTGGCCGCGGGCGCCGTCGACTTCTTCGCCAAGCCCGCCGGGGAGGACCCGGTGGCCCTGGCCGAACACGGCGACGTGCTGCGCCAGAAGGTGAAGGCCGCCGCCGGAGCCGACCTCGCCCGCCTGCTGGCCGACCGGCCCGAGCTGCTCGCCGCCAGCTTCCCGATGAGTCCCCGTCGCGACCTCGTGATCCTGGGCGCCTCGACCGGGGGACCGAAGGCGTTGCGCACCATCCTGGCGTGCTTCCCCGGGGACTTCCCGGCCCGTTTCGTGGTGGCCCAGCACATGCCGAGGGGAGGGTTCACCGCCGAGCTGGCCCGCCAGCTGGGCTCGGTCTGCCGGCTCCCGGTGGAGGAGGCCGCCGACGGCTCGGTGCTGGCGCCCGGCACGGTCCTGGTGGCGCCCGGCGGCTACCTGTCGGAGCTCGAGCGCAAGGCCGGCAAGCTGGTGGTGCGGGTCCGGGAGGAACGCCGCTCGACCCTTCCCAGCGTGGACGCCCTGTTCGAATCGGCGGCCCGCCTCGAAGGCGAACGCACCATCGGCGTGATCCTGACCGGGATGGGCTCGGACGGTACCGAGGGCATGAAGAAGCTGGCCGCGGCCCGGGCGGCGACCCTGGCCGAGAGCCGGCGCTCGAGCGTGGTCTTCGGGATGCCGGGGAGCGCGGTGCGGGCGGGCGTGGTCGAGCGCGAGGTCTCCAAGGAGCAGATGGCCGAGGAGATCCTCCACCGCATGCTCTTCTGAGCCCGAGGAGGTCCGATGCTGCACCTGGTCGTCGAGGGGCTGGCCCCCCAGGCGGGGTCCGGATCCGCGATCCGGCTCGGACGGGAGGACGCCCATCGCCTCGTCAAGGTGCTGCGCCTCCGGCCGGGAGAGCCCGTCACCCTGCTGGATCCCGAGGGAGGGGTCCGGGTCCGAGGACGGCTCGGCGAGGGCGGGTGCCTGGAGGTCGAGGCGGTGGCTGGTACCGGCCCCGACCCCCACCCCGACCTCACGGTCTGGATCGGCCTGGCCCGCGGCGACGCCTTCGAGGGGGCCCTGGTCCGGCTGGTGGAGCTGGGCGTGAGGCGGCTGGTGCCGCTGGTCACCGAGCGGGTCCAGGGCCGGCCGTCGCCGAAGCTCGGCGAGCGCTGCCGTCGGCTGGCGGTCTCGGCCCTGGAGCAGAGCGGGCGCTCCCACATGCCGGGACTGGGCGAGGCCGAGGACCTGGCCTCGGCCCTCTCCGCCTGCCGGGCCCAAGGACGGGCGGCGGTGGTCCTCGATCCCACCGGGGCCCCCGGCCTCGATCCGGGCCAGGGACCGCTCGGACTCCTGATCGGACCCGAGGGGGGCTTCACGCCGGGGGAGCTGGAAGCGGCCCGGGAGGCCGGGGCCAGGGTGGTCTCGCTCGGTGGGCACGTGCTCCGGGTCGAGACCGCGGCGGTGGCCGCCGCCTCCCTGGTGCTCGCCGGGCGGGGGTGGCTCAGGCTCTGATCGGTCGGCGGCCGGTTCCCGCCGGCTGCCTACCCCGGGTCCGGCAGGTTCAGGATCTCCTCCAGCGACCAGCCGTCCCGGTCCCGGACCATGACCAGGACCAGGCGCCGGGCCAGCGGGGGCTCCGGGGAGCCGGGGCGCTGGAAGCTGGTGCGGAAGACCAGCATCGAGGACTGCTCCCCGATCCGGGAGAGCTCCGGCACGTAGCGGCAGGGCGCCAGCTCGTAGCCCGATTCCTGGCTCCGGTTGGAGGCCAGGAAGGCCTCGTAGCTCCGCCGCTCCTGGTAGGCTCCCGAGACCAGGCTGTAGAGGCGCGGGTAGTCCCGCTCCCTGAGCGCCTGGACCAGATCGCGGCCGACCTCCAGGAGGTCGTCGCGCCGTCCTCCGTCCTCGGGCGGGACGAAGCGCCCGCAGCCGGTCGAGGCCGCCAGCGGGAGGAGGACCGCCAACGCCCGCGCCGCCAGGACAGGATTCCTCGCCAGGGCCTCCACCTTCCCAGGCAATCAGTGTAGTTCGATCAGCTCCTCGAGCTGGTCCTTGCGCCGATCGGCCTCCCGGAGCAGGGCGTCGCGCTCGGCGAAGAGCTGCGCCACCTGGGCCTCGAAGCCGGGCGTCCCGACCAGGCTCCGGGCCTGCTGGTCGGCAGCGGTGGCCCGGGTGAGGAGGTCACCGACCCGCTGGCGGGTCGGGCCCAGGAGCGAGCGGGTCTGGTAGGGCAGGGGCTCGAACCCGAAGAGGGTCTCGCGATGTTCCCGCAGGAAGCGCTCGGCCTCGGGACGGGCCATGTCGTGGCGCTCCCGGTCCGAGTTCCAGGTCCCGACCTCGCGCCGGCGGAGGTTCTGCTGGTTGCGGGCCACGATCCAGGCTTCCTGCTCGTCGAGGACCCGCTTGGAGGCGCCCTCGGTGTAGCCCCGGGGCCGGGCCGGCTGGCCCGGGGGCAGGGGATGGGCCGGGTCGTCGGCAAAGGCGCGTCGGAAGTCGAGGTAGTACCGGCGGGCCGTCGGGGAGCGGCTGGAGAGCACCTTCAGGCGCAGCCACCGGGTCCGGTCCTTGGCATCCATGGGGCGGGGACCGGCCTTGGCGGCGTCCTCCGCTTCCCTCCGGGTCTCGGCGGGGGCCTCGGAGGGTTCGGGGGCCTGGTCCTCCCGGAACTCCCGGACCGCGGCGTCGCCCTCCTGGTCCTCGGGCACCACCGGAGGAGGTGGCTCCCGGTCCTGGTCCCAGTTCTCGGTGAAGAACGAGAGGGTGGTCTCGGTGTCGAAGCGGAGCGGCACCTCGGGCGGGGCCGAGGGAGCCCCGAAGCGGGTGTGCTTGCCGGCCGGCAGGTAGAGGGCATGGGGCAGTTCGGGTTCCGGAGGACGGTTCTCGATCCGCCACAGTCCTTGGAAGGCATGGAACACCGTGCCCTCGTCCTCGACGGCCTCCGCAGCCAAGAGACCCCCGACGCTGCGCGCCACCGCCTCGGGCGAGGTGAGGACGGCCTGGGAGCCCGCCCGCTCGGCCTGCATCGCCAGCCGACCCGAGTGCAGGTGGGCGGTGCGCCGGAGCACCGTGAACAGGGCCCCGGGTCCGGCCCGGAGCTGGTAGTCGCCGCGGGCGGCCACCTCGGCCCGGCAGGACGCTCCCACCTTCACCTCGGTGCCGGGCATGAGCGAAGTGAGCCCCCGGACCTCCAGCCAGTGTCCGCCTTCCGGCCGGATCCACGAGGGGCCGCCGACCGGGCGCAGTTGGGCGAAGTACTCCCGGTCCGGGGTCGAGGCGGCCCGGGCCTCGGTGCGGCTGGGCCCGCCGGAGGGATCGCCGGCCCTGGCTCCGGGCTCGGGGCCCTGGCCCCCGACGCGGTGGGTGCCCGGCGCCCCCAGTGCCCGGGGTGTCGCACCGGGCGAGGCCAAGGTGGCCTCGGCGCCGGGCGCCACTTCGATCTCGTCGCCGGGGTAGAGGAACAGGCTGCCGGCAGCCTCCCGCCAGGCGCCCTGGCCGCCCGGCCGCCAGCGCACGCTCCCCGAGACCACCCGGAGCTGGTGGGAGGTGGCGGACGCGGAAGCGGCCGGGATCGCGGGCCGAGGGGCCGGGGAAGCCCCGGGCGGGGTCCCCGTGGGCGTCGCACAGACAGCCCGGTCCGGCGTCGCCAGCAGGCAGAACCCCAGGAACGCGGATCCGAGGACGGCGGTCTGGCCTGGCGGTCGCATGGCCCTCCGCTCGGGTCATCGACCGGGTGGGGCCGAGGCCCGAGGCCGAGACCGGCGCCTCCGGCTCAGGTCTTGTTGAACTTCTTCAGCCGGTCGAGCAGGCCGCCGCCCTTGGGGCCACCCCCGAAGGCGGCCCGGGTGTCGGCGGGGTCGCCCCCGGCAGGCTTTCCGGCCTCCGGGGTGGGCGGAGGTCCCGCCGTCGCCGGTCCGGGTGACGGCGCCGGGGGCGGTGCCGGGGGCGGTGCCGGAGGCCGGGCCGCGGCTCCCAGGGCAGGAGACGGCGGAGCCCCCGGAGGAGGTGGAGGGGGCGCGAGGCCCGGGGCCGGAGGAGGCGGAGGCGTCGGGGCGCGGACCGCGGGAGCCGGGGGCGCCAGGCCCGGGGCTGGGGGAGGTGGGGGCGCGGGAGCCAGGGCCGCCGGGCCAGGAGGTGCGAGGCCGGGAGCCGGGGGAGGCGGGGGAGCCGGGGCCCGGGCCGCGGGGACCGGCGGTGCCAGGCCCGGAGCCGGGGGAGGCGGGGGAGCCGGGGCCCGGGCCGCGGGGACCGGGGGGGCCAGGCCCGGAGCCGGAGGAGGCGGCGGCGCCGGAGCCTGGGCCGCGGGGATCGGGGGTGCCGGCAAGGGGGGGGCGACTCCGACGCCCTTGGCGGGAGCGGTCCCGGGCCCCTGGGGCGGATCCCCGGTCCGCTCCCGGCGCAGCCGGTCGGCCAGGGTGCCGCCCCCCGGGCTGGAGGCGGGTCGGGCGGCCCCCCCCGGACTGGAGCCCGGACGGGCCGGGTCGGCCGCGGGCGCGTCGCCGGCGGCCGCCGGCAGGGCCGGGGCGGGCGCCGCCATGAAGGCCTGGGCCTGGCTCCGTCCCAGCTCGCCGCCTTCGGTCGCCGGCGTGTCGGTCCCCAGCCGGAGCACGTCGTCGTCGCCGAGCGCCTGGTCGAGGCCGTAGCCGGCCTCACCCTCCTTGATGCCACCGCCCGCGTCGCTGGTGATCTGGAGCGCCTCGAAGCCGGCCTTCAACCGCTCGTACTCGGCGAAGGTGGTGTCGTCGGTGATGTGCTCGATCAGGGCATGGCGGTCGGCCTCCTCCTGCTGGGCCTCGAAGGTGAAGGCCTTGCGGGTGAGCACCACCCCCCGCTTGCGGGCCTCGCTGCGCGCCTTCTGCCACTCGAACTCGGCGTTCTCGGCGGCCTTGTTGGCGGCCGACATGCGCTCCATCTCGGCCTGGATGTCGACGTCGGGTCCGAAGGTCCCCTGGGGAAGCTCGATCCCGCACTCCCGGAACCGGAGCAGGAAGGTCGGCACCGCCCCGGTCGGTACCAGCTTCCCGATGATCTTGTGGGTCGCCTCGTCGACCCCGTACTGCTCCCACCGGAAGATGTCGATCAGCTTCACGGTCCCGTCCGGGTTCAGCCCGTGGACCTCGGTCACGTAGGTGATCTTGCGGGAGCCGTCGTGGAGCCGGCTCTGCTGCACGATCAGGTTGGCGGCGTGGCTGATCTGGTCCCGGATCACCGCCGAGGGCAGGTCCATCCCCGCCATCATCACCATGGTCTCGATCCGGCTCACCATGTCCTGGGGGCTGTTGGCGTGGCCGGTGGTCAGCGACCCGTTGGGACAGGTGTGCATGGCCTGGAGCATGTCGAGGGCCTCGCCGCCGCGGCACTCGCCGACGATGATCCGCTCGGGCCGCATGCGCAGGCAGTTGCGGATCAGCTCCCGGATGGTGACCTGGCCCTTGCCCTCGATGTTGGCCGGGCGGGTCTCGAGCGAGACCACGTGGTCCTGCTGGAGCTGGAGTTCGGCTGCGTCCTCCACGGTCAGGATCCGCTCGCCGTCGGTGATGTAGCTCGACAGGGCGTTCAACATGGTGGTCTTGCCCGAGCCGGTGCCCCCCGAGACCACCACGTTCAGGTTGATCCGGATGCAGCTCTGGAGGAAGAAGGCCATCTCCTCGGTGAGCGCCCCGAACTTGATGAGGTCGGTGATCCGGAGCGGACTCTTCGAGAACTTCCGGATGGTGATGGTGGGACCGCAGAGCGCCACGGGAGGGATCAGGGCGTTGACCCGCGAGCCGTCCGGGAGCCGGGCGTCCACCAGGGGCTGGGCCAGGTCGCAGCGTCTCCCGAGCGGCGCTACGATCTTCTGGATGATGTGGGCCACGTGGGCGTCGTCGGTGAAGGTCACGTCCGAGAGGGTGAGCTTCCCCTTGCGCTCCACGTAGATCATCTTGGGGCCGTTGACCATGACCTCGGAGACCGAAGGGTCGTCGAGCAGTACCTGGATGGGACCGAACCCCAGGATGTCGTGGAGCATCTCGCCCAGGAGTTCCTGGGCCTGGCTGGGCGTGATCTTCCAGCCCTTCTCGGCGCGCAGGGTCTCGAGGTGGCGCTGGATCGCGATCCTGAGGTTCTTCTCGTCCTCCGTCCGGTCGCCGGATTCCGCGTACCCGGTGCCGTAGGCCATGTCCTCGGACATCCGGTTCATGATGGCCGCCGCCATCATCTTCTTCTCCTCGATCCACTGCTCGGGCGTCTTGACCGCCTTCCCGCCTCCCGCCTTCTTCACCAGGGCCCCGAGCAGCCCGCGCTTGATCGAATTCTGGGTGGCCTCCTCGGCGGCCTTGGGGGCCCGGGCCGCGATCATCTTCTTGTTGTCCTCGATGGTCTTCATCCATCGGAAGGGCGGCATGTCGAGGGTGCGGTAGCGGTCCGGGTTCTTCTTCCGGTCCTCCTCCATCTGGGCCTTCTGGCGGGCGGCGATGCCCTGGAGCCGCTCCCGCTCCCGCATCTCCCGTTCCTTCTCCTCCCGTTCCAGGCGGGCGATCTCGGCGGGCAGGTCGATCTTGTCGCCGAACAGCCCGTCCGGGAGCTTGATCGAGTTGGACAGGAACTTCAGCATGAAGGTGGGCAGGATGCCGGTCGGGACCAGGGCCCCGATCACCTTGCCCTTCTCGTCGACGCCCCACTGCTGCCACTCGAAGATGTTCCTGAGGCGGACGTTGCCTTCCTTGTCGAGGCCGCAGACCTCGGTGACGTGGGTGACCTTGCGGCTGCCGTCCTGGAGCCGGTTCTGCTGGATGATCAGGTGGACCGCGTTGGCGATCTGCTCCCGGATCACGGTGCCCGGGAGGTCCATGCCGGCCATCATCACCATGGTCTCGATGCGGGCGCACATGTCGGGCGGGGCGTTGGCGTGGCCGGTGGTGAGCGACCCGTCGTGGCCGGTGTTCATGGCCTGGAGC
>CAYOHP010000200.1:0-9481 GCA_964403795.1 uncultured bacterium
CTGATGTTCATCGACGAGATCGACGCCGTGGGGCGGCAGCGGGGAGCCGGGCTGGGGGGCGGGCACGACGAACGCGAGCAGACCCTGAACCAGTTGCTGGTCGAGATGGACGGTTTCGAGACCAACGAGGGCCTGATCCTGATCGCGGCCACCAACCGGCCCGACGTGCTCGATCCCGCCCTGCTCCGTCCCGGTCGCTTCGATCGCCAGATCTTCGTCGACCTGCCCGACGTGGTGGGGCGGGAAGCGATCTTCAAGGTCCACATCGAGAAGGTCCCGGTCGAGGAGGGCGTCGACCTCAAGGTCCTGGCCCGGGCGACCCCCGGATTCTCGGGCGCCGACATCGCCAACATGGTGAACGAAGCGGCGCTGATGGCGGCCCGGTTCAACCGGACCCGGGTCCGGATGGTCGACCTCGAGAACGCCCGCGACAAGGTGCTCATGGGGCCCGAGCGCAAGAGCCGGGTGCTCACCGACAAGGTCAAGGAGTGCACCGCCTGGCACGAGGCCGGCCATGCCCTGGTCTCCCGGCTGGTGGGGAGCGCCGACCCGGTCCACAAGGTCTCGGTGATCCCCCGGGGACGGGCCTTGGGCGTGACCTCGTTCCTCCCGGACGAGGTCAAGCACATGCAGGGCAACATGGACGAGATGCTGAAGGACCTGGCCACCGCCATGGGGGGGAGGGTCGCCGAGGAGGCGCGCTTCGGGCACATCTCGGCCGGGGCCTCCGACGACATCCGCAAGGCCACCCGGCTGGCCCGGCGCATGGTCTGCGAGTTCGGGATGTCGCCGAAGCTCGGACCCGTCTCGTTCTCCGACGACGGGCACTGGGTCTTCCTGGGCCGCGAGATGACCAGGGAGAAGACCTTCTCCGAGTCGACCGCGGCCCTGATCGATGCCGAGGTCTCCCGGATCGTGCACGAGGCCTACGAACGCGCCAGGACCCTGGTCCGGGAGCACATGCCGGCCCTGGAGAGGATCGCCGAGGCGCTGCGCGATCGCGAGGTCCTCGACGGCGGAGAGCTCGAGAAGCTGATCCGGGGCGAGACCCTGCCGCCCCTGCCCGAGCCGGAGCCGGTCCGACGCGAGCCTCTCGCCGCCCCCGACAACGATGCCCCGGAGGCCGAGACCCGAGGACGGGCCTTCGCTCCGGAACTGGCGCCCGAGGGCGCGCTGGGCGGCGGGGAGTAGCCCCGGGGATGGACCCGGGGCGCGAGCAGCCGTCGTGAATTCGCCCGAGGACGTCCTGGTCGGAGCCTTCGGGCCGTTCACCATCGAACGGGAACTCGGGTCGGGCGGGATGGCTACCGTCTACCTGGCCCGCCACCCCAAGCTGGGCCCGGTGGCCCTGAAGGTCCTGCACCGCCACCTGGTGAAGAAACCCGAGGTGCTGCATCGCTTCTGGCGCGAGATGCGGCTCTCGGACAAGCTCGACCATCCCCACATCGTCCGTACCCGCGATGCCGGGGTCGAGGGGGACCGGTTCTACGTCGCCATGGATTTCGTGGACGGCTCCAGCCTCTACGACTACGAGCGGAAGAAGGGGCGCCTCGATCCTGCCGAAGCCATGCGCCTGATGGGCCAGATCCTGGATGGCCTCGAGCACGCCCACCAGGCGGGGATGATCCATCGGGACCTGAAGCCCGAGAACATCCTGATCGACAACTCCGGGAATGCCAGGATCTCGGACTTCGGCATCGCCAAGCACATGGAAGCGAGCGTGATGCTGACCCGGACCGGGACGGCCATGGGCACGCCCTACTACATGGCGCCGGAGCAGATCCGCAATGCCAAGGCGGTCGGACCTCCCGCCGACGTGTACTCGGCCGGGATCATGCTCTACGAGATGCTCACCGGGTCGGTGCCGTTCCATGCCAAGGATCCGATGGACGTGGTCCACCACCACATCCATGCCGCGCCCCTGACGCCGGTCGACCTGGTCTCGTCGCTGCCCGCCGAACTCGACCTGGTGGTCCTGAAGGCCATGGAGAAGGCCCCCGAGGATCGCTTCAAGAGTGCCGCCACCATGGCCAAGGCGCTCGCCATGGTGGCCCGCGGCGAGCGGACCGGCATCAAGATCAAAGGGCCGATCCGGCACCGGGACCAGGGGAGCTTCTGGTCGGGAGCCGCGGTCGTGGTGGTGGTGATCGTCCTCGGGATCCTGGCGGTCCGGCCGGATGTGGTGGCGGCGATGCGGGCCCAGATGGGGTGGGGAGCCACGGTCCGGGTGGTGGTGCCCGGACCTCCGGGGCCGGTGGCGCCGGAAGGCCCCGGGAGCGTGCCCGTTCCGGGGCCCGGCGCGGCGGGACCCCCGCCGACCTCACCGCCAGGGCCGGCGGTCCCCGGTGGCTCCTCCGGACCGATTCCGGGCATCGCCGCACCGGTCGGCTCGGGCGGTGCCCCGCCGGGTGGCGGTGTTCCGATGCCCGTCCCGGCAGCGGTGGTCTCGGTGCCGACCCTGCCCCCGGAACCTGCGCCCCAGCCCCGGGAACTCCCGGAGCTGATCGAGAAGGGGCGTTGGGAGCGGGCCGGCCAGGCGGCTCGCATCGGCGGATCCGAGACGACCCTGCGGCACCTCGATGCCTGGACCGATCGGATCCGGACCCTGCTCAAGGCCGGGGATGCGGTCCAGGCCGATCGGGCCGCCGGCGAGCTCCTGGCATCCCTCCCCAACCACGCCGGCGTCGGGTTCCTGGCCGGGGAAGCGGCCCTGGCCGCGGGCCACCAGGAGGTGGCCGCCACCCGTATTGCCGAGGGATTCCGGCTGGCCGGCAAGACCGAGGTCGACGGGCTCTTCGACAAGTACCGGCCGGTCCTGAAGACCCTCGGGATCCCGGCCCGCGAGGCCATGAAGCTGCGGCTCCGCGAGATCGCCGAGCTCCGGGTCCGCTCGAACTCGATCGACGAGGCGATCGTCCTGCTCCGGCAGTCGAGCCGGATCCACGAGACCGTCGACACCCACCGGCGCCTGGCGGAGCTCTACAAGGCATTCCGCGAGCCCGACAAGGCCAAGTGGCACGAGAAGCGGGCCGAGCAGATGGCGGCAGGAGCGAAGTGACGGATCCAGGCGGCAAACTCCCCGACCGTCGCTGCCTCCGACGCTGCTATTGCGAGATCGAGGACGCGATGTTGCTGGCCCTGGCCCGGCGACGGTACCAGGAGGGGGTACCGACCCTCAGGCTGGTCCGGGAGGCGGGGTCCCCCCTGGAGAAGGAAGCCGCCGCCTGCGTGGCACTGCTCGAGCATCCCGAGCAGGTGCTCCAGAGGCTGGATGCCTCTCCGGACGAAGCGGAGCACGTGCGGCGCTGCATGGAGCGGGCCCGTGCCACCCTCGCCGCCCAAGGCATTCGCCTCCCCTAGCTTGGCGGGTCGTGGAGGTGCTCGACTCGATGGGCCTCGCCACCCTCGTCAACGCCAGCGTGACGGCGCCTGACGCCGGCCCGCTGGCTCCTGGCTGCCAGGACCCATCCAGGTCCAGCCGCCGGCAGGCGCCGAGGTCTGCCCCACCAGGCCCGGGAAAGTGGGGGAAGGTGCAGGAGGGGGGCACCGGGGCCGCGGACCCTCGTCAACGCCAGCGTGACGGCGCCTGACGCCGGCCCGCTGGCTCCTGGCTGCCAGGACCCATCCAGGTCCAGCCGCCGGCAGGCGCCGAGGTCTGCCCCACCAGGCCCGGGAAAGTGGGGGAAGGTGCAGGAGGGGGGCACCGTCCCCCCTCCGCCAAACTAGAAGGGATAGTGCAGGTTCCCGTAGAAGTACGAGTCGCCGTAGTAGCTGGTGCCGGCGGCGAGCTGGAACGAGGGCCGGTTGTTGTACTGGAGCCGGTAGTCGTTCCACCGGTAGTCCCGGTAGTAGTTGTACGAGTTGTTGGGGTTGTAGGCGTAGGTGTAGGGGTCGTGGTTCACATACGAGTAGGCTCCGGGTGAGCTCATCCCGACCGAGAGGTTCCAGCCCCAGTTCTGGTAGCGCCGGTCCTCATGCGGGGTGTAGTAGCCCCAGCCGCCCCGGTTGTCCTGCCAGTAGGTGACGTTGCGGTTGTCCATGGAGCGGGCATAGCGGTCCTGCTCCATGTAGGGGCGCCACGGCTGGTCCCAGTAGTAGTTGCCGTAGTCGTAGCCGTAGGTCGGGCTGTCGTAGCGGTAACGGTTGTTCCAGTCGTTGTAGTGGGTCTGGCGCCCGGTGATGCGATCCCAGAGGGAGCCGCTGCCGCTGCTGCCCCGGTGCTCCCAGTCGTAGGCCGACCTGTAGTAGCTGCCCTGGTTCTGGTAGTACTGGCGGCGGGCCCGCTCCATCGCCTCGTAGTACTCCCGCTGGGCCTTCTGGAGCCGGTTGTAGTAGTTGTTGCGGGCTTCCTGGATGTCCCGGGAGTAGTCGTAGCCCGCTCGCTGGGTGTTCTGGTAGTTGGGCCGGCGGCTGTTGTACTCCCGCTGGATCACCCGCTGGTAGTCCTCGTAGGCCCGGTAGGCCTCGGTCTGGTAGGACTGCTGGGCCCGGTTCACGTCGGTGTGGTAGTTGCGGGCCGCTGTCTGGGTCCGGTTCTGATAGGTGTTCAGGTCCTCCCAGGGGTTGTTGGCCCGTGCCGCCGGGGCGAAACCCAGGGCGAGACCACCCGCGAGGACCGAGGCCAGGGCCAGGCGCTGCAAGCTCATCCGAAGCTCCCCAACTCACGGGGCCCCGTCACGAGGACGGCGGCCCGTACCGACCGGGGTCCCGGGGTCCGGCGCCGTCCCTCGTCCGAGGGGCCGCGCCCGCGAGCCTTCGGGTACCCGACATGCACTACGGTGCCATGGGTGCCCGGGTTGCGCCGAGCCGCAGGAGCTATCCGGGAGCCGCCTTGCAGGCGCCCTGGCCGCAACCTCCGGCCTTGGCTGCTCCGGTGGCCCCGCAGCCTCCTCCGGACCCGGAGGACTCGGCCTTCTTGGGGGATCCCCCGGAGGCGTCGCTCTTCGCCTTGTCCGGGTGGTTGTGCTTGGCCCGGCCGTACTCGGTCTCGTAGAAGCCGGAACCCTTGAGGATCGCTGCGGGGGCCGAGACCAGTCTGCGGACCGAGCCTTCGACCTGGCACGCCTCGCAGACCGAGACCGCCGGGTCCGTCCGCTTCTGGAGCACGTCGAAACGCGCCTCGCATGCGCTGCAGTGGTACTCGTAGATCGGCATGGCCTACCGGTAACCCTCTCTGGGACCCGCCCGGGGGGCGGATCTGGACCTGGAACCCGCTCCGGAGCGGGCTCCGCGGCGAAAGATACCATCACCGGCCCCGGATCGCCAGCAGGCCCCCGGGATCGAGTCGTCCGAAGCTCCAGACGAGGTCCACGCCGGTCGGCCGGCGTACCCCGGCGGCCAGGACGTGGCGACCGGTGGGCCGGCGCAGCCGGAACTCCCAGGCTCCGGGATCATCCTCGATCCCGGGCCCGAAGCCGATCCCGATGGCCCCGTCCGGGATCGCCTCCCCGGGGCAGCCGGGCGGCAGGCGGAACCCGAACTGGTCGAGGGGGAGGGCCAGGCCCATCCCCCGGGCCTTGATGTAGGCCTCCTTCAGGGTCCAGAAGTCGAAGAACCGGTTGCGCCGGTCCTGGACGGGCACCCGATGGAGGTCCTCGACCTCGGATCCCGCGAAGAACCGGTCGGCGATCTCCACGGTCCGCCCGGGTCGCTCCGAGTCCTCCACGTCCACCCCGGCGTCCAGCCCCCGGGTCAGGATCACCGCCACCAGCCCGTGGGTGTTCGAGAGGTTGAACCGGAGCCGGTCGCAGGGATCCGGGCCGGCGATCTCGGGTCGGCCCCAGGCATTGGTGGAGAACCGCCAGGTCCGGGGCTCCACCGGGGCGTAACAGGAGAGCAGGCCCCGGCACACCGCCCGGGTCAGCAGGTACTCGTGGCGGCCTCCCGGGGTGCGGCGCCGTTGGAGCAGGGCCCGCTCCTCGGGGTCGAGCCAGCCGAGGGCCGAGGCCTCGAGGACGGGGAGGGGGAAGTCGCCGAGCACGGCGAAGCGGACATGGACCTCTCCCGGGCCGAGCGTCAGGCGCGTCACGGGGACCACTGTAGGCGGGACCTGGTTCCGGTCCGGGGGCTCGCCTCCCGGCCTTCCCCCGGGAGCGACGAAGGACTTCGAGCCTGGGCCGATCCTGTCGATGTCGGGAGTGGGGGAGAGACGAGGCGGCCATGGCCGGACTGTTGCCCTTGGTACTGGTGGTGCTCCTGGGGAGCGCTCCCGTCCCGGTGGCGCCGGTGACCGGAGCGGCCCCTGTCCAGGAGGCGACCCGGCCCGAGACCCCGCCCCAGGTCGTGCAGCCCGGGGAGATCGATTGGACCGCCGGGGTCGAACTCGACGTCGACGTGCGGACCACCCGGCTCGACGCCACCGGCGACATCGCCATCTTCTAGGCCTGCAGCACCGTCCTAACGCTTCTCGCGGGAGAAGCCGGTGGCGGTGAAGCGGTAGTCGCTCTCGGCATCCGAGAGGGTGATCTCCCGGGGCCAGAGCCGGTGCAGCTCCTGCAGGAAGAGCTCGCTGCGCTTCTTGTCGAGGGTGCGGGCCTCGTCCATGTGCTTCAGATGCACGTGCCCGGTGGCCTCGTCGTACCGGTCGACCTCGACCACCGGGGCGTTCTTGTGGAGCTTCTCCTCCAGGATCCGCTCCTTGACCTTCTTGACGTCGTAGTCCTTCTCGCCCGAGTCCCGGTCGAGCACGAAGAGGTCGAGGGCCTTGGAGGTCTCGGCCTCCAGGAACTCGTCCACGAAGGCCACGTCCTCGTAGTAGGCCCGCACCTGGAAGACTCCGGGCCAGCCCTTCTTGCGGAAGATCTCCTGCCAGAGGGAGAACCCGATCAGGTAGGGGGCGGGGCGCTTCGAGAAGTCGAGCGAGAAGGTCAGCCAGTCCTCCTTGGGAAGGAAGCGCTCGAGCAGCTTGAACTCGACGAAGCTGGCCCAGCCCTCGTTCATGATCTGGGTCCGGGCGATCAGGTCGAAGTACTCCTGCTCCCGGCGCATCATGTCGAGGATCCGGTACTTGAGGCGCGCGTCCTCGTCGCCCGGGTCCTTCTCCACGGCCGTCTCGAGCCGGTGGAGCAGGAAGTAGAACGGCCGCCTCAAGCGGCGGGCGGGGTCCCGCTCGAAGACCGAGATGCTGGTGGCCAGGGTGAGGGCCGCGGTGATCAGCTCGTCCACCTTCTTCTTGCCGTGGATCTCCCGGAGGTCGCGGATGGTGCGGGAGTGGACCTCGCAGCGGTTGAGCATCTGCTTGTCGCTGCGGGAGAACCAGCAGTTGCCCACGAAGAAGTCGACGTGGCCCATCACGTGGGCGATCACCGTCAGGTTCTCGAGCCTGGTGTTGGAATCGAGCAGGTAGGCGTGGATCGGCTCGGTGTTCAGCACCAGCTCCAGGATCTTGAACATCTCCTGGTCCTGCTGGATCTTCAGGTTCTTGAAGATGCCCCCGAAGTACCAGTGGTTGAAGCGGTTGGGAAGGCCGAAGCTGGCGATCTCGGCCAGGTCGTCGGCCACCGCCATCCGGAAGTGGACCGCCGGGAGCTTCAGGCCCAGTTCATGGCCGATCCCGTGGAGGCGGGTGATCGCCTCCTGGTAGTCGCCGGGGCCGGTGTGGGGGCAGGCGGGGGTCACTTGGTCTCCAGGACCGCCAGGAACTTCTTCACGGTCTCCCGCACGTTGTCGAGGTCCTTGATGTCGGAGAACGAAAGGCGCGTCCCCGGTTCGGCCAGCTTCTCCCGGACCAGCTTGTTGAAGGGCGACAGCGGGCTGTCGCAGGGGTTGATGCGCCCGTAGCAGACCAGGTCGAAACCGGCCAGGGCCTTCTCCAGCGCGACCCGGGCGGCGTCGTCGTCGGAGGACGAGTTGTCGCCGTCGGAGAAGAAGAACAGGAACTTGTCGTACTGCTCGGCCCCGTCCAGGGCCGCCACCGCCTTCTCCAGGCCCGCCGAGATGTGGGTGCCGCCCTTGGACTCGATGGCGAAGAACTCCTCCCGGGCGATCTCCTGGGCCTCGTCCTGGAAGATCACGAATCGTCGCGAGTTGGTCCGGTAGCGACGGTCCAGGTAGTACCAGAGGATGAAGACGAACTTCCGGATCAGCGCGATGTTGTGGCCCGAGACCGAGCCCGAGATGTCCAGGAGGTAGACCTCGAGCGCCCGGTTGGTCTTCTCGATCTCGGGGACGTCGACCTGGTACCAGCCGTCGTGGCGCAGGTCGATGTCGTAGCCGGGCTCGCCCCTCTCCCGGATGTGGCGCTGGAGGCTCTCGATCATGGTCCGCTCCAGGTCCACCTCGCTCCTCAGTCCGGGGCGGTCCAGGTCGGAGTCCTCCATGGCCTCGGCGCTCTCGACTTCCCCGCCGGAGCGGGGCGGGCCGAGCGGGGGGAGCTCGAGTTCCTCGAGGAGCTGCTCCTGGGCCAGCCGCACGAACTCCTCGAAGTCGAGCTCCACGCTCTGGTTCTCGCCGTGGTGGTCGGCCCCCTGGCGGCCGCTCATGTCGAGGACCTCGACCGGCTCGCCCTGTCCCTGGCCCGGTTTGGCCTGGCCCCCGCCCTGTCCCTCGCCCCGGCCCAGGACCTGCTTCTCCGGTCGTCCGTACTCGAGGGTCGGGAGGTCGAGGGTGGCGATGGCGGTCTTGACCTTGCCGTCGACCACCAGCTTCTGGCGCCGCACCAGGGCGTCGAGGTTGGTCTTCAGGTACTCCTTGAGCTGCAGGTCATGCTCGGCCTGCGCGAGGCGACCCCGGTCGATCCGGAACCGTTCGCGGCGGGATCCCAAGGAAGGCCTCCTCCCTCCTAGTGTTCCACGGATCCGCTCCGGTTCCTCGGTCGGGCGCGGGGATCGGCCCCGGGGGACGCCCCCCGTGCTTACACATGAGCGCCGAGGATGGAGAAGAGGACCTCGGCGCAGTTCTCGGAGTAGCCGCGGCGCTCCCGCAGGTAGTCCATCAGGATCTTGCGGATCCGGGCCGCCTCGACGTCGATCTCCTGGTTCTTGCTGGAGAGCCGCAGGAAGTTCTTCACATGGTGGAAGACCTGCTCGTTGACCACCTCGGAGAGCTGCTCGTTCTCCTGGTAGCTCATGTCCTTCAGCTCGCCCTTGCGCTCCACCAGGACGTTCTCGAAGCTGGGCCGACCCTTGGGACTGATCTTCTCCCGCTCGACCAGCAGGTCCTCGATCTCGTCGACCAGCTTGGTCTCCGAGGGGGAGAGGGAAACCCCGTCGACCTTCTTCCCGACCGCGTCGAGGAAGTTCAGGTAGAGGTTCTGCCCGTACTCCCGGAAGTGCTCCGGGACGATGGTCTGCACGAAGTCCTTGATCATCCCGTGGATGAAGGTCTCCTTGGTCTTCTCGAGGAGCTGGGTGGCCTTGTCGAGCTGGAACTCCTTGGAGGACTTGTGCTCGAACATCCTCTCGATGGAGTCGATCACGATCGCCAGGTCCACCGACTTCGGCGCCACCGTGTAGGCCCGGGAGAGCACGTCCTGGAAGAAACG
>CAYOHP010000201.1:0-9427 GCA_964403795.1 uncultured bacterium
CTCTCGGAGAGCGCCGCGCAGTTCACCACCACGAAGGGTCCGCCCCGGCGAGGGCTCGCCTCGTGGACCAGCCGGGCGACGAGTTCCTTGCCGGTGCCGGACTCCCCGGTGACGAGCACGGTGGCGTCGGTGGCGGCGGCCTTTTGAGCCCGGGCGAGCTGGTGCCGGAGCGCCGGGTCCTCGCCCACCGGTTCGCCCGAGCGGCTCTCGGCCAGGGTGGCGAGCGAGCGGTCGGCCAGGTCGAGGCGCTCGGCCAGGGTCGCCTGGGCCGAGAGCCGGGCCACGATCTCGTCCCAGGCCGTGTCCTTGAACATGAAATCGTGGATCCGGTGGGCCAGCAGCAGGCGGACCGCGGCCTCCCGCTCGATCCCCGAGACCACCACGACCCTCGGCGAGCGGCCCGCCTTGTCGATCGCCTCCAGCACCCGACGCCCGCCCTCGGGGTCGACCGGTCCCCCCCGACGCTCCGGGAGCCCCATGTCGAGCACCACCAGGTGGAAGGCCTCGGCCGCCACCCTGGCCATGCCGGTCTCCAGGTCGCCGGCGGCCTCGACCTCGAAGCCGGGGACCACCTCGTCGCGGAGGCCCGCGACCAGGATCCCCCGGAAGGTGGCGTCGTCCTCGATGACCAGTGCCCTCACGAGGAGCCTCCGGGGTCGGTACCGTAGCCGGTCTGAGGCAGGCGGAGCCGGGCCCGGGCGCCGGTTGCTGCCGGCTCGAGGGTGAGGTCTCCCCCCCGGGCGCGGAGCAGGCGCCTCGCCAGCGGGAGGCCGGTGCCGGTGCCGTCCTCCCGGGTGGTGACGCCCTCGGCGAAGAGCCGCTCGGGATCCCCGGGGGGGAGGCCCCGCCCGTCGTCCTCCAGCACCAGGGTCCCGCGGCTCGGGTCGGGGACCGCCCGGATCCTGCCCGCGCCGGCCTGGGAGGCGTTCTCCAGCAGGACGTCGAACACCGTCCCGAGGTCGGCGCAGAGCGCCGGGCCGTCGGGATGGAAGACCGGGGGCGGGCGGATGCCTTCCACCGAGAGCGAGAGGCCCCGAGCCGCGAACGACCGGGCCCTGGCCTCGAGACGTTCGCAGGGATCGATCCGGAAGGGAGCCAGCCGGGTGCGCAGCGACTCGTTCCAGGACCGGAAGCGGCCGGCCAGATCGACCAGGCGGGCCTGGAGGGCGGCGGGATCGGGAGGGGGCCGGCCCTCCGACAGGCCCGACCAGAGGCGGTGGAAGTTCCCGGCCAGCTGGCGGAGAGCCTCCTTGCCGGAGTCCAGGCTCGCCACCGCTTCCCGGACCGGCTCCAGGCCGGCATGGTCGCGACAGGCCGAGGCCAGGTCCCGGAGCCGCTCCATGCGGGCCAGCGCTCCGTCGGGCCCGGAGAGCAGGCGCAGCACGTCGGCGAGCGCCTCCGGGGTCAGGAAGGCGGCCGCGAAGCGCTCCGGCTTGCCGGCGAAGGTCTTGGCGACCGCCAGCTTGGAGGACAGCGAGTGGAAGGTCTCCGCCCGCAGCGACTCGAGGGCCGAGAGCAGCTCGGCGGGCCGGTCGGCCGCTTGCGCCAGGGCCCGGCGGGCCGCCGCCAGCGCCTCCGCCAGCTCGGCGATCGAGGCGTAGCGCTGTTCCGGTCGCGCCGCCAGGGCCCGGGCCAGCACCGGAGCCAAGAGCTCGCCCCGACCGGGGCCGAGGTCCTCGGGGCGCACCGGGAAGCCTTCCAGTTTCTTGTGGTACTCGCGCCGCTCGAAGGGCAGTCGCCCGGCCAGCGCCTCGAACAGGGTGAGGCCGGTGGAGTAGACCTCGGAGCGGACGTCGGCGGAGAGCCCCATCAGCTGCTCGGGAGCCATGAAGAGGGGAGATCCGAGCAGGGCCCCGGTGCGGGTCAGGCGCTCGTCGGCGGTGTCCAGCGCCAGCCCGAAGTCGGCCAGCCTGGTGGTCCCGTCCCGGCACAGGAAGAGGTTCTCGGGCTTCACGTCCCGGTGGAGGAGCCCCTTGTCGTGGCAATGGGCTAGGGCCGCGGTGAGCCCCAGGGCCATGGCGAAGAACTCGTCGGTGGCGAGCGGGCCCCGCTCCAGGCGCGCCCCCAGGGTCTCGCCCTCGAGGAGCTCCATGGTGAGGATCGGCCAGGGTTCGCTCGCCACGTCGTGGACCCGGACGATGTTGGGGTGCGAGATGCCGGCCAGGGTCCGGGCCTCCCGGACGAAGCGCTCCCGGGCCAGGTCCTCCCCGACCAGGAGCGGCGAGAGCAGCTTCACCGCCACCGGGCGCGAGAGCGCCGTGTCCTCGGCGGCGAAGACCAGACCCATTCCTCCCTTGCCGAGGAGGCGGGGGCCCCGGTACCGCTCCGGGATCCGGGCCGCCAGCGCCTCCACCGTGAACATCCCCTGGGTGGGCGAGGCGGTGGGGGAGGAGGCCGTGGCTGCCGAGGCCGGGTTACCGGGTGCCGGCGCCTCCGGACCTGGTGCCGGGGTTGCGCGGGCTGCGGGGGACAGAGCCGGGGACCGGGGAAGCGAGGGGTCCTCGGGGGAAGGCCGGGAGCCGTGCCCCGGGCCGCGGCGGCGGACGGCCCACAGGCCGGCTACCCCCAGGGCAGCAAGGGCCCCGGCGGCCAGCCTGGCCCAGGGCGGCCGGTGCGGGGCAGGTGATCCGGGCACCTCGTCCCGCAGGGGGGCGACGGTCGGGAGCGGGGCTGCCTCGGGGCGGCGCCTGGCGGTGCGGAGCAGGGTGGTCAGGTCGTCGCGCAGGGCGGCCCGGACCTCGGGGTTGTCGGGGAGGCGGTCCCGGTAGCGGGCAACCAGGGCAGGGACCGCCAGCTCGGGAACCGGATCCCAGTCGAACATGGCGACCAGGCAGACGACCGAGGCCGGGAGGGTCACCGAGGAAGCCTTCTGCATGCCGGCGAAACGTTCCCGGGCCTCGGCGAGCCGGGGGAGGGGCGGAGGGATGCGAGGGCAGGCGGAGGGGGCGCCCGTACCGACCGGGTTCCCGTGGACGAAAGCCGCGGCCCAGGCCATCAGATCCTCGAAGGTGCGCCGGGAGTCCTCGGGGATCCGCTCGCGTTCGGCCTGCGGGAGCAGGGAGGAGAGCGCCTCGACCTCGGTCCCGAGCTCGGGACATGCCTCGGGGATCCGGGCGAAGGCCTCCCGGATTCGCGAGCGGTCGAACCGGGCTCCCCCGGGCGCTCTCGGGTCGGACCCCAGGGCCGTCAGGGTCGCCTCCGACCAGGCACGCAGGTCGCTTGCGACGGCCGCACCGGGAGCGTAGGCGAGGGCCGCGACCGGGAGGAACCGGAGGAGGGAGGAGACGGAACGGAGCCGCGGCACCCGCCCACTGTACCGGGAGGCACCCAGGCCGGGTGCAGGCCCGACCACGATCTCCCGACGTCGTGGGAGGAGGGTCCGAGAGGAGGGAAGGCCCGGATCCAGAGTCGGCCTGGATCCGGGCCTTCCCCTCGTCGCCTGGCAGCTCGCTGGCTGCGGGGTACGCCTCGCTGCTCCCCCTGGCGGAGCCAGGGGCGCTTCAAGTGCGCCCACTTCCGCGCCTGGCGGAGCCGCCGCCCGATCAGTTGCCGGCCGTGGCACCCCGGAGGACCAGATAGGTCTCGCTGGCCCTGACGCTGCCCTTGCCGCTCACCGTGACCTCGGCGGGGCCTCCCATGCGGGTGTGGACGTGGAGCTCGGCGAGGCCCTCGAGGGTGACCTCCTGGCCCTCGTTGTCGGGCCGGAGGAGGATCCACCCGAAGCCCGAGATGGGGGAGCCGTTGGTGAGCTTCCAGGTCGTGGGATGGAGGTTGGTCTTGTACCAGACCCAGGCCGGGGCCCTGACGGTGCCCAGGCCCCGCGACCGGATCTCGCACTTGCCCTTCACCTTGGCGGTGCCGACCCCGCTCGCCTCCAGGGTGCCCTTGCCGCGGAAGGCGGCCTCCTGGTCGTAGCGGTAGGTCTGGTCGGCCTGGCCGGGGGCGACCAGGAGCAGGGCGGCCAAGGTGGCGAGGGAGAGGGAGCGCAACGAGGGAGTCATCGCTTGCCTTTCGGATCCGGTCCCGGCGGGTCCGCCGGGTCCGATGACCGCCTCTTCGCAGGACCGGTGCCAGCCCGAGGCGCCGCCCGGAAGGCGCTTGGGGAGCGGGTCGGCACCGGGACCGAGCCATGGCGGGAAGAAATCTGCCGGGGAAGGGGGAAGGATCCTTCCGGTCCCGGGCCGTTCCCGGAACTCGGCTACCCGGGGAGATCCGGTCCCGGATCGCGGTGGCGGCCGCCTCGGCCGGGTCGATGGCCGGCCGCGGCGAGCCGTCGCGGTGCGCCGGAATCTGCTTGCGGATCCGGACCTGCCGGACCTAAACTCGCCGGCTCGCCGCGAGGAGATGCCTCCGGGGGCGCACAGATACTGGGGGGCTCCACCCCGGGAGGAAAGACCTTGAAGACCCTCGCTCGCTTCCTGTTCGTGGCCCTGGTGGCCGCGAGCGCTTCGTTTGCCGACGACTCCGTGTTCGTGACCCTCTCGAACCAGCTCGCCGACCAGGCCTCGGCGGCCCACGACGCGGCCCTGCCGGCGCAGGGCACCTGCCATCCCCACAAGATCCTGAACTGGGAACTCCGGGGGACCATGAAGGACATCCGCAAGATCGCCCTTGAGTTCCGGGACCGGGCTGCCAAGTGCAAGGCCCGCACCCTCGTCGGCCGGATGAAGGTCAAGCGGATGGTCGCCAACATGCAGACCGCCAACTTCCTGATCGCCAATGGCGCGGCCGAGACCTGCGCCGCCTACCTCCCGGCCTGGGAGACGGCCCGCACCACCCTGGGCTCGATCGTGGCCGAGATGTGCTGCGGCGGGAACCCGGGCGGCGGCTCGTCCGACGAGCCCCCCAGCCAGGGCGTCGCGGAGTGATCGGGTAGGCCTGGGAGAATTCCCGGGCCGACCGACCGAGACCCGCTCCCTCCCGATGCCGGGTGGGGCAGGGACCAGGAGCCTGTCGCACCGAGGTGCGGCCGGCTCCTGGTCGCGTCCGGGGTCGGCCCGGAGTATGCTCCCGGCCGAGGGAGCGCGATCGATGCAAGGGCTCCGGAGCCTCCGCCATGTCTCCGTGATCGCCGGCCTCTCGGTGCTGGCCCTGGGGAGCGGCCCAGGGACGAGCGCCTCTTCGGCAGGGGGGACCGATCCGGTGGGGCGGCTGCGTTCCCGGCGGGGCCTCGGACAGGCCCAGGGGGGAGTCCGTCCGCGCCGGCTCCGGGCCTCCCCGGAAGCCAGGCTGCCCGGGGAGGAGGGGAACGAGCCCGGGAGCTTCCGGAGCCAGGTGACGGCCCTCAGGGAGGATCCGCCCGGGGACTTCGAGGAACTCCTGGCGGTCGCCCAGGGCCTGAGGGCCAAGCGTCCCCACGAAGGTCTCTCCGACCGGCTTGCCAGGAACCTCCCGGACTGGTTCCGGGACTGGTCCAGCCAGGTGGCACGGATGGCCTTCGGGCCGCCGATCCGGATCGACGCGCTCGCCGGGCTCTCGGGTCGGGTCCCGCAAGCCGAACTCGACGAGTGGAGCCCCCTGCCGCTGGCGGTCCTGGAGTGGTGGGCCCGCATCCAGCGCTGGATCCAGGAGGAGAGCCGACCGCTCCGGCTGGCTGCGGGTCCGGAGGCGGCCGCCCTGTCCTTCCCGCTCCCGGATCCGGAGCGAGTGGAAGCCGCCCTGCACGCTCTCCGGGAGCACCCGGTGCTCCCCGAGCTGCTGGTGCCCACCGTGAAGATGCTCCGGTTCCTGGACCTCGGCAGTGCCTTCGAGCTGACCTGGAACCAGACCTTCTGCGGGGATCTCCCGGTCGCCGAGAACTTCTGGGCGCCGGCCGGGGATCCGCCGAGCGAGGGCGCTTCCGGGATCCCGGATCCACTCCGCCTGGCCGACGAGATCTGTGCCCGGGCCCGGGAGTTGCTCCAGGACGACCCCGAGATCCGGTCCGAGGCGATCGACCTCGACGAAGGGCTGGACCGGGTCCTCGACTTCGAGGAGCCCCTCGAGGCCGGTCCCTGGAAGACGATCTTCCAGGTGGCGGCTGCCAACATGAAGGATCCTGACCAAGGGCCGGGGGGCGAGGTGGTCCCCGGGACGCTGCCGCCCGAGATCCCGGCGCGCTCCCTCTTCGGTGCCACGCCGTCCCCGTCGCCGGTCGTCGCCGGGCCCTCGGAGGTCCCGGCCCAGCCCCTCGGATTCCCTGGCTCTCCTCCGGCCCTTCCCACCTTGCTTTCGCTGGCGGAACCCCAGGAGGGTTCCCCGACGCCCGCGCCACTACCTCTTGGAGATGGCCCCCCGGGGACCGCACCCCGTGGTGGAGGTACCGGCCACCGTCCGCCCTTCCCGCTCCCGGCGGTGCTCCTCGGGCTGCTGGCCGGGGCCGGAGGGACGGCCTGGTGGAGGCGACGGTCCGGTGGCAGCGCCCCGGGGGCTCCGGTGCCAGGGACCGGCTCTCCCAGGGGTGACCGCGCCGATCCGGCCCAGACTCGGGTCGAGGTCCGGGCCACGGGGCAGGAACCGGAGGCGGGTCGGGGCCCGGAACCGATTCCTCGGGGTTCCTCCAAGCCGGGCGAGCCCGGGGAAACCCAGGCGGTAGCCCGCGGACCGGTCTCCGGGTCCGGAGGTGGGGCGTTCCCTGGTGGGGGAAGGTCCGGCGGCGAGGCGGTGGGATCCTCGGATCTGCCCGCTTGGTTGGCTGCCGCATTAGGGCCAATAAACACCCGTTACACCCATTTCAAGTTGCTCGGCTCAGGGGGCATGGGAACCGTGGTCCAGGCCTGGGACGAGACCCTGCACCGGCACGTGGCGATCAAGGTTCCGCCGCCACACCTGTCGAGCCTGGGCGAGTTCCGGGAGCGCTTCCTCCGGGAGGCCCGGGCCCTGGCCCGACTCGGCCACGAGAACATCGCCCGGGTCTTCGACGTGGTGCTCCTGGCCGATGGCCTGCCGGCCATGGTCCTCGAGTTCCTCGAAGGGCGCGACCTCGGCGAGGAGCTCCGGGCTGGGGGTGTGCCCAAGGCGGGGGTGGCGCTCGGCTGGGTGGTCCAGGCGGGGCGGGGCCTGGCCCACGCCCATGGCCAGGGAATCATCCACCGGGACGTGAAGCCGGCGAACCTCATGCTCTGCAAGGGCGGGCCGGTGAAGCTCCTCGACTTCGGCCTGGCGGCGATGCACGACGCGGGCGGGCTGACCCGTTCCGGCATCCTCATGGGGAGCCTCCCGTACATGCCGCCCGAGCAGCTCCGGGGCGAGCGGGTGGCCGAGCCGGCCGACCAGTTCGCGCTCACCGCCACGGCCTTCCAGCTGCTGACCGGGGAGCTCCCGCACGATCCCGAAGACCGTCAGCGGATCCGGCCGCGAACCCTGGCCTCGGTCCGACCGGGAATGCCGGACGTGCTCGACCGGGTCCTGGCCCGGGGCATGGCCGGGGCGGCCGAGGAGCGGTACCCGTCGGTCCAGGCCTTCCTCGAGGCCCTGATCGAGGCCGCCCGGAGCGCCTCCCGTACCGGGGTCTGAAGCACCAGCCTCCTCGCTCGGACTTCTGGGGCGAATTGCCGATAAGTGACGTTATGTAAACCAAGGCATGGGGAGGGCCGGACGGATAGGCCGGCTGCGGAACCCGTCTCGGGGCGCGGAGGGTGCCTTCCACCAAAACCACAGAAAAGCACCCATAACTGTGCTTTTGGCGGAAGGCCTCTCTTCCCCGGCCTCGGGGCACGGGATTGACGTCTTCGACCCGGGAACTAGGCTGGGGGCGCCGAGGAGGTTGATCGTGAGGACTACATCCGTGGCCGGGATGGCCGTGGCCCTTTGCCTGGCGCTCGCCCCGGCGGGCTGGGCCGGTTCCGAAGGGCCCTCGTTCCACCTCACCCACGCTCCCGGCCTGACCGAGGTCGCCTGCCCCACCACCCAGGTGAAGTGCGCCTTCCTGGATCTGCTCGAGGCGTTCCGGAACTGGCGGACCACCCGGAGCGGGCCGGCCACGCCCCTTCCCTCCGAGGACCCCGAGAGCGCCGCCCTGCGCTGGGCACGCGGTCGCTTCCCGGGCGGCGAGGCTCGGGTCAGCGCCTCCCGGGAGCTCGACCATCGGCTCTGCGAGGTGCCGACCCGCGAGGTGTCGCTGGTGGTACGCCCGGAGGGCGGCGGGACCGAGCGGATGCGGGTCTTCGTGGCCGCCCGCAAGGGCGCCTGGGAAGTCAGCCGGCCGTAGCCATCCCCTACCAGCCCTGGGCCTGGCGGATCGTGCCGGTGACCCACTGCGGGTCGAGGCGGGGGTTCTCGACGTTGCCCCACGGGGCGCGGTCGCCGGTCGGGATCCAGCAGAAGTCGGGATGGCGCACCACGCTATCCCCGGTCCACTGGCCGCCCGCCACCCTGCCCCACTGGTCGAACCACAGGGTGTAGGTGTAGTCGCGGACCTGGCCCTGGGTGCCCCGGAACTGCCAGGTCGGGGCGTAGTCGGTGAGCCAGACCCGGGTGTGGACCGAGATGGCGTTGCCCTGCCGGGTGCCGTTCGCCTGGAAGGCGTAGGCCGGGTGGTTGTTCACCGGCATGTGGGGGTCCACCTCGATGACCAGCGACTGCTGGCGGTTCTTCAGGAAGTCCTGGAGCAGGAAGTGGAAGTAGTGCGGGTAGATGTCCTGGAACGAGGGGTCGTTCCAGTCGATCTGGGGCCGGTTGTAGCGGGTCCCGAGCAGGTTGGGGTTGCGGAACTGGAGCACCGTGCAGGCCATGAACTGCTCGGAGAGCCAGCCCTTCAGGTCGTCGGAGGTGAGGTCGAGGACCCCTCCCTCCACGCCCACGGTCCGATAGGCCTGCTCGCCCCAGCGGGTGATGCCGTACTGGGCCTGCTCGGGCCGGGCGATCTGGAGCTTCAGGGCAGCGCCCCTCTGGAGCTGGATGCGGAGCTGTGCGGGAGGCTCCGGCACCAGGATCGAGGCCGCCGCCAGGCCGTTGCAGTGGCCGGCCCAGTCCTGGGCTCCCTGGCGGGGAGCTTCGTTGTGGGCGTTGGCGGGGTCGGCTTCCCAGAGGGTAGCGAGCGGGTTGCGGCCGGTGCGGTTCCAGACCATGGTGTCGAACTTCTCGAGCGGGGAGAGACCCTGGGAGAGCGGCTGGAAGGCGAGGCCGGCGGGCCTTCGCGGCCACCACACCGACGACCAGGGCGTACGGTTCTGGGGGAGCTGGGACTGCTGGCTGATGGAGGCCGGGATCCCGTACTGGCCGGGCTGGCCGTAGCCGGCGGCGGGGTCGGCGGCGGTCGGGGCGCTGGCGGGGGCCGCCACGTCGCGATAGCCCTGGTAGCGGTGGATCACGTCCCCGAAGAAATCGTCGCCGAGTTCGGCGTCCGAACTCCAGCGATCGGGGGGGACGGTCTCGGCGGAGAGCGACGAGGCCGCCAGGGCTGCGAGGGTGAGGGCGAGAGCGCGGGCAGGGCGGAAGGACAAGACCG
>CAYOHP010000202.1:0-9291 GCA_964403795.1 uncultured bacterium
CCCACGGTCCCCACGCCCCGGGCGACATCCACGGTACGGCCTCCCGTCGGCCCTGGGCCCGCGCCGCGCGGCGCGGGCCCGGGGTCGGACCCTCCGGGACTACTTCTTCTTGCCCCAGTTCTCGTTGATCGGGAGCACGGTCTCGAGGGCGGCATGCGGCCTCGGGATCACGTGCACCGCGACCAGCTCGCCGACCCGGTTGGCGGCGGCGGCACCGGCATCGGTGGCAGCCTTGACGGCGGCCACGTCGCCCCTGACCAGGGCGGTGACGAACCCGCCGCCGATCTTCTCGTAGGCCACCAGCTGCACGTTGGCGGCCTTGACCATGGCGTCCGAGGCCTCGATCAGCCCGACCAGACCCTTGGTCTCGATCATGCCCAGCGCTTCACCATTGCTCACGGATTCCAACCTTCGCGTCGCTCGCCGCCCCGGGCTCTCTCGGCCCGGGAAAAGGCCTCCGCAGACACCGTGTGGAGGTGGCTTTGAACCTGTCGCAAAACAGGTCGGTTGTCCGCCTCATGGATCGTCTCCCTTGCGGGAGCCGACCCGCGAGAACCGGATTCCCCATCTCGAGGGTGTTGGCTCAAAACACCGAGATCCATCACGGGTGGCGCAGGGGCCGGAGCCACCTTAGCAAGCGGGGAGCGGGGGGTTCAAGTACACCTCACGGCCCGAGCCATGAAGGGCAGGCCGAAGAGGTGCTGGGCCAGGGGGAAGCCGGCGGTCCTGGCCAGGCGGGCAATCCCCGGCAGTTTCCAGAGGAAGGCGGCCAGCGGTCCCAGGAGCCGGTTGGCGAGTCCCTCGCCCCAGTTCGCCTGCTCCAGCCGGGACTCGATCATGGTGGGGAAGCGGACCTCGGCGGCGAACCCCGCAGCCCAGAGGGCCCGGAGATACCCGGTCCGGGAGTAGGCATGCTCGTTCCAGCCCATCTCCTCGATCTCGTGCTCGCCGTGGCTGCGGTTCTTGAGGAGACCGACCACCGGCTCGCCGGCGACCAGGAGCACCCCTCCGGGAGCCAGCACCCGGTGGATCTCCCGGAGGGTGGCGGTGAGATCGTCGGCGTGGTGGAGGGAAGCGAGCGCAGTGACGAGTCCCGCGGTCCCCGTCCGGAAGGGCAGGTTCTCCATGTCGGCCCGGACCCGGTCGAAGTAGGGAGCGCCCGCGGCTAGGCGGTGCCCGGCCGCGCCCAGCCCGGCCGTGGCATGGACCGAGATGTCGAGGCCCACGACCTCGGGGCGGAGGTCGGCCAGGGCGGCCGTGGAGTAGGCGCTTCCGCAGCCCAGGTCGAGCACCAGGGTGCCCGGCCGGTCCGGCTCGGCCCCGACCATGGAGAGGAGCTGGGCGAGGTTCCCCCTCACCGAGAGCCAGTGGGCCGCATGGGAAGGGTCGTCGATCCCCGGCTGGCGCAGCATGGCGGCGATCGCTTCGGGGGTGGCCTCCCCGAAGCTGCGGTCGGTGCCGGCGAGCTCGGAGCGGATCGCCTCGCTGGGCTGGTGGAGCAGATCCGGGACGCCCTCGGCGAGCGGCAGCGAGAGGCGGCAAGCGGAGCAGAGGAGGCTCCCGGAGCGGAATTCGCGATGGGGACCGACCGTCCCCTCGGCGGCGCCGGGAGCGAGCGAGAGTCGGGCCCGGTCGTCACGGCAGGCGGGGCAGCGCAGGCGGTCGAGGAGCTCAGGCCGCAACCGGGATCCCTCCCGCTCCGGCCCGGCGGGCCAGGCCCAGGACCGCGGCCGCGGCCAGCAGGCCGGAGACCACCAGTTCCAGGGTGGCATTCCGGGCCGGGGTGGTCAGGAAGTCCCGGATCGCCTCCGGGGTCGTGGTCGAGGTCACCAGATAGCGCGGCACCAGGAGCGGGTCGTCGCCTAGGGTGAAGTGACCGAAGTCGACGGTGAAGGCGGCCGTCAGGCCGGCGCGGGCGACCTCGGCGCGGGCGGAAGCGTCGAAGTCGCCGAGCGGGTAGGCGTAGAGCTCGACCGGCCTCCCGAGGATCGCCTCGAGGTCCTTGCGGGAGCCGCCGACCTCGTCGCCGAGTCGGGTCGCGTAGGCGTCCTCGGGTTCGCCGGGGGCCCGGAGCAGGCTCCGATGGGTCCGCGAGTGGGCGCCCAGGATGTGGCCACCGGCGACCAGGGTAGCGAGATCGGGGGGGGTGAGGGCGCCCTGTCCCTCGCCGGTGATCAGGAAGAACAAGCCCTTCCAGCCCCGGGCCGAGAGCCGGGGAGCGACCGTCTCGAGGTGGCTCCGGCGCCCGTCGTCGAAGCTGAGGAGCACCCCCGGGCCACCGGTCGCGAGCGCGTCCGGACCGACCACCGGCAACCCCGTCCCGGCAACCGCGGCCAGCATCGCCTCGAAGCGGGCGCGGTCCACGGTCCAAGGGTCGGGAGGCGTCTCGCCCACGGCGTGGAAGCAGAGCACCGAGAGCGGCGGGGAGCGGAGCGCCGAGAGGCCATGGAGGAAGACCGGCAGGGAGACCAGCAGCGCCAGCCAGAGGAAGCCAGGCCGCGGGCCGCCCGGAGCCGGACCGGGCTCCATCAGTCGGTGATGGTCCCGTGGACCGAGCACACGGCCTGCTCGTTGCCGCCGTTGGCCGTATAGCTCCCGGTCTTGGGACAGGTCGGGACGTCGTTCAGGTAGCCCTTCTGGACCAGGACCCCGAAGTCGGCATCGGCCGAGACCTGGTAGGGCTGGTTCAGGTCGGCCGAATACCACTCGACCGCGCCATGGATCGTCCGCAGGTTGGCGTAGCAGGCCTTGATCTGCGACTTCTCCCGGATCGCCCGGAAATTGGGGACCGCGATCGCGGCCAGGACCGCGATGATGGCGATCACGATCATCAGCTCGATCAGGGTGAAGGCGGATCGTCGGGTCGCGCCCCGGGAGGCGCCGCGACCGCACGACATGGACGGACGGACCATCACCCGCAAAGGTAGACCAATCGTTCTCCGGGATCCAAACCGCCGACCCGGACCACGCGAAGAGAGCGGAGCCGGAGCTCCGCTCTCTTCGTACCGGACCGGACCGTCCCCGATTAGGAGGCGGCCTGCTCCCGGATCGAACCGTGCACGCTGCAGGAGATTCCGTCGCCGGAGTTCCCCGTCAGGGTGTAGTTCGAGTTCGAGTTCGGACCGGCGCCCGGATCCGTCGGGATGCTCTGCAGGTACCCGGCGGTCTTGAGCTCGGTCCACGGGATGGTGGTGAGGTTCTGGTTGAAGTCCAGGTTGTACATCTCCACCGCACCCGCGATGGTCTTCTGGTTCGCGTAGCAAGCCCGGATGTTGGCTCGCTCGCGTGCCGCACGGAAGTTCGGAACTGCGATGGCGGCAAGGACTCCGATGATGGCGATGACGATCATCAGTTCAATGAGGGTGAAGCCCTTGCGGTCTCGCTTCTGTCGCCGAGTCTTCAAGTGCGACCTCCTTTCTTCGGTCGGCGTCGGTGCCGGCCGTGTCTCCAGTGTAACCCTTGGCCGGTGAAGTCCTAATTGTTCTTCGTCCCGGCTTCGAGGACTTGGACCGGCCTGCATGCAGGGCGGTTCAAGAAATCCGGGAGAATCTTCGAGACCGGCACGGGAAGCGGGATGAACGCGGGTGACAAGACAACGCCCCCCCGGTGCCGGGGCACCAGGGGGGCGAGCGTCGTACCCGGGTGGGGGGCACGACCGGAGACGACCGGCCGGAGGCCGGCCGCCTAGCCGACGTTGTTCACCAGCTTCAGCATCGGCATGAACACCGCCAGCACGATGCCGCCGATGACCACGCCCATGAACACGATGACGATCGGCTCGATGACCGAGGTGAGGCCCTTCACCGCGTTGTCCACCTCGGTGTCGTAGAACTCGGCGATCTTCATGAGCATCTTGTCGAGCTCACCGGTCTCCTCGCCGACCGAGATCATCTGCACCACCATGGGAGGGAAGACCTGCGAGTGGCGCAGCGGCTCGGCGATCGACTCGCCTTCCCGGATCGACGCCCGGGTCTTGTCGACGGCTTCCTTGATGACCACGTTACCGGCGGTGGCCGCCGTGACCTCCAGGCCCTGGAGGATCGGCACACCCGAGGAGATCATGGTGCCGAGCGTCCGGGTGAACCGGGCCACCGCCACCTTGCGCATCATCATCCCGATGGCCGGCATCCGCAGGATGTTGGTGTCCCAGATCCGCCGCCCCTGGGTGGTCCGGAAGAAGTGGGCCACGCACATCGGCACCAGCGCCATGCCCGGGAGGATCAGGAACCAGTAGGCCTGCATGATGTCCGAGGTGGCCAGGAGCGCCTGGGTGACCACCGGAAGCTCCACGTTCATCGAGAGGAAGATCGACTTGAACTGGGGCAGGACGAACATGACCAGGGCCACCACCACCAGCACCGCGATCGAGACGACCACGACCGGGTAGGTGAGCGCTCCCTTGACCTTGGCCTTCAACTCCTCGGCCTTCTCCAGGTAGCCCGCCAACCGGTCGAGGATCTTGTCCAGGATACCGCCGGCCTCGCCGGCCTTGACCAGGTTCACGAACAGGTCGTCGAAGGCCTGGGGGTGCTTGGCCAGCGCCGAGCTGAAGGTCATGCCGCCTTCCACGTCGGTCCGGATCTGGCCGATCATCTTGGCGAAGGTCGGGTTCTCGATCTGCACCTGGAGGATCGAGAGACAGCGCACCAGGGGCACGCCCGAGGAGATCATGACCGAGAACATCTGGGCGAAGATCGCCACTTCCTTGGTGGTGACCTTCCCCATCCCGAAGAAGGGAATCGAGGCCGCAGCCCGCTTCTCCTTGATCTGGGTGACGAAGAAGCCCTTCTCCCGGAGCTTGGCGACGACGGTCTCCTTGGAGTCGCCCTCCATCTCGTTCTGGATGATCTTGCCTTCCCAGTTACGGGCGGAATAGGCAAAGGTCGCCATGCTGGCCTCCGTACTTCCCCGGCCCTTGGACCACCGGGGGGGCTTCGAGGTTCCCTGGAACTGACGCCGACCGCTCCCCTGGGAGGGGGGCGGCCCCGATCTAGGACTTCAACATGCGGCCGAGCTCGTCGGGCCGCATGGTGTGGGTCATGGCCTCCTGGTAGGTGATCTCGCCCCGCTGGTAGAGGTCGCGGAGCGACTGTTCGAAGGTCTTCATCCCCAGATTCTGCCCCGTCTGCATCACCGTGTAGAGCTGCTGGATCTTCTGCTCCCGGATGATGTTCTGGACCGCGGGGTTGACCACCAGGATCTCCTCGGAGACCACCCGGCCCTTGCCCGAGGCCTGGGCCAGGAGCTGCTGGGCGACCACGGCCCGGAGCACGAAGGAGATCTGGGTCCGGGCCTGGTTCTGCTGGTGGGGGGGGAAGGCGTCCACGAGCCGGTTGATGGTCTGGGCGGCGTCGGTGGTGTGGAGGGTCCCGAACACCAGGTGGCCGGTCTCGGAGAGGGTGAGCGCCATCTCGATGGTCTCGAAGTCCCGGAGCTCGCCCACCAGGATCACGTCCGGGTCCTCGCGGAGCACGTGCTTCAGGGCGGCGTGGAAGGAGAGGGTGTCGACGTGGAGCTCGCGCTGATTGATGACCGACTTCTTGTGGTAGTGCAGATACTCGATCGGATCCTCGATGGTGATGATGTGGCAGCGCCGGCTCTCGTTGATGAGGTCGATCAAGGCCGCCAGGGTGGTCGACTTGCCCGAGCCGGTGGGCCCGGTCACCAGCACCAGTCCCTTGTTGTACTTGGAGAACTCGGCGACCGTGGTGTCGATCCGCAGTTCCTCGAGGCTGGGGATCTTCGAGGGGATCACCCGGAAGGCGGCGGCGATGCAGCCGCGCTGCTTGTAGACGTTGACGCGGAAGCGCCCGAAGCCGTGCACCGAGTAGGAGATGTCGAGCTCGAGGTCCCGTTCGAAGCTCTTCTGCTGCTCCGAGGTGAGCATGTTGTAGATGAGCGAGCGGGTGTCCATGGGGGTGAGCACGTCGAGGTCGGTGGCGATCAGCTCGCCGTCCACCCGCAGGATCGGGGGCGAACCCACCGTGAGGTGCAGGTCGGAGGCGTCGTTGTCCACCACCAGGTTCAGGAGATCGTTCAGGACGAACAAGGCTGGGTTTCCCCTCGTTCCATGAGCCGGGCGGGCCGTCCGGCCGACCCGGGACCGGGTCTCTACGCGGTGGGCCCGGGTCCGGGCCCACCGCTACCGTACACGAACCGGAGCCCGGCCCCACCACGGCACGCAAGAGCCTGCGGGAGGCGGGGATTGGGGCGTCGCCACCCTACTTCTCGGCGGCGGTGACCCGGACGACTTCCTCGACGGTGGTGATCCCGATCAGGGCCTTGCGGACCGCGCTCTCGCGCAGGCTCAGCATGCCGTCCTGGCGGGCGATGCGCCGGATGTCGGTCACGG
This sequence comes from uncultured bacterium, assembly GCA_964403795.1. Taxonomy (GTDB): domain Bacteria; phylum Muiribacteriota; class UBA6191; order CAZXTJ01; family CAYOHP01; genus CAYOHP01. The sequence continues at coordinate 6,353 of CAYOHP010000202.1, forward strand.
ACCCGCCTCGGATGATGCACTGGCGCAGGGACTCGGTCATCAGGAGCACCTCGTAGATGCCGATACGACCCTTGTACCCGTCGCCGTTGCAGGTCTCGCAACCCTTGCCCTTGAAGAACTTGATGTTCTTCTCGTCCACCTGGGGCAGCTCGATGCGCCGCAGCAGGTCGGCATTGATCCCGAAGTTCTGGATGGTCTCCGGCTTGGGCCGGTACTCCATCTTGCAGTCCTTGCAGATCTTGCGGACCAGGCGCTGGGCCTGGATGAGGATGACCGACGAAGTCACCATGAAGGGCTCGATGCCCATGTCGATGAGCCGCGAGATGGTCGAGGGAGCGTCGTTGGTGTGGAGGGTCGAGAGCACCAGGTGGCCGGTGAGCGAGGCCTTGATGGCGATCGATCCGGTCTCGAGGTCGCGGATCTCGCCCACCATGATGATGTCGGGGTCCTGCCGCAGGAAGGAGCGGAGGATGGCCGGGAAGTCGAGTCCGATGTCGGGCTTGGCCTGGCACTGGTTGACGCCCATCAGCTGGTACTCGACCGGGTCCTCGGCGGTCATGATGTTGACCGTGGGCTGGTTCAGGGTGGAGAGCGCCGAGTAGAGCGTGGTGGTCTTGCCCGAACCGGTGGGACCGGTCACCAGGATGATCCCGTAAGGATAGGCGATGCCTTCCTTGAACCGGGCATAGGTGGTCGGCTCGAAGCCGAGGTCCTCCAGGTTCACGCGCAGCCCCGACTGGTCGAGGATTCGCATGACGACCTTCTCGCCCCAGACCGTCGGGAGCACGGAGACGCGGAGGTCGATCGAACGGTTGTTGACCCGGATCTTGATGCGACCGTCCTGCGGGAGCCGCTTCTCGGCGATGTCCAGGGCCGACATGATCTTGATACGGCTGCTGATGGCCGCCTGGGCCCGCTTGGGGGGGCTCATCGAGGTGTAGAGCACGCCGTCGGCCCGGTACCGGATCCGGAGTTCCTTCTCGAAGGGCTCGATGTGGATGTCCGAGACGCCGCCCTGGACCGCCTGGGTGATGATCAGGTTGCAGAGGCGGATGATGGGGGCGTCGTTCTCGCCCAGGTCGTCGTTCAACGAGGCCAGGTCGTCGGCGTCGTTGTCCTTGCCGATGTCCTGCATCTCGTCCATCAGGTCGTCCATCTTCGAGTTGGCGCCGTAGGCCTCGGCCAGCGCCTTCTGGATGTCGGACGGGGTGGCCACCACGGTCTTCACCTGGAGGCCGGTCATCAGCGAGACGTCGTCGATGGCGAGGATGTTCAGGGGGTCGACCATCGCCACCGTCAGCTTGTTGCCCACCTTGTTGATGGGGATCATCTGGTGGCGCTCGGCGATGTGGTCGGGGACCAGCTTGGCGATGGCGGGATCGACGATGTAGTTCGAGAGGTCGATGAACGGGACGTTCAGCTGCTTGGACAGGACCTCGGTGATGTCCCGCTCGGTCACCACCCGCATCTCGACCAGCACCTGGCCGAGCCGCTTGCCGCTCTGCTTCTGGCGGGCGATCGCCTCGCGGAGCTGCTCCTGGTTGATGAGGCCGGCCGCGATCAGCGCCTCGCCGAGGCGGAGCTTGGCCTTCCGTCCCGCCCCGCCGGCACCCAAGCCGGTGCCTGGTCCCTGAGCCATCGCTGCCTCGCCTTTCTGCCGGTCCCGCCCAGAGAAACGTACCCTCCGACCCTGGTCGAGTCAACTCGGCCGCGACCGGCCGCGAGGGTCGAGAATCTGCTCGGGATCAGGCTCCGAGGCTAGGACCTGCGGCCCGGGCCCGGGGTTCCCGACGGACTGCACGGCACCTCGAGACCGGCGGCCTCCACGGCCTCGGCGAAGGCGGGCCGATGGCCGGTCCAGACCTCGAAGGCCAACACCGCCTGGCCGGCCAGCATCCCCCGGCCGTCGGCGCGGGGTTGTCCCGGGGGCAGGGCGGCGAGGAGCGGCGTGTCCCTGCCGAGGCGGTAGTTCATGTCGAGGACCAGGGTCCCGGGGCGGAGTCCACGGAGATCCCAGGGAGGCGCGGCGCCCCCACCCTCCAGGCCGAAGGAGGTCGCGTGCACCACCAGATCGGAGGCCCGGAGCCGCTCCGACACCTCGGGGTGGGCGAGCGGGAGGCACTCGCCGCCCCGGGCACGGAGCCAGTCGAAGAAGGGGAGTCCGAAACGCTCGGGACTCCGGTTCACCACCGCGAGTCCGGCGACCTCGCCTTCCTCGAGCAGGGCCGCGGCCGCGGCGCGGGCGGCGCCGCCGGCCCCCAGGACCACCACCCGCCTCCCCCGCGGCTCGAACCCATGGCCCTCCCGGAGCGCCAGCACCAATCCGGGTCCGTCGGTCGAGAGTCCCTTCCAGCCGGCCGGGGTGCGGACCAGGGTGTTCACGGACTCCAGGCGACGGGCCGAAGGGGCGACCTCGGCGAGGAAGGGGAGCGCCGACTCCTTGAGCGGATAGGTGAGGTTCAAGCCGTCGAACGGCAGGCGGAGGAAGGCCGGGAGCACCGCGGCGAGATCCTCGGGTCCGCACTCCATCGCCAGGTACAGAGCGTCCTTGCCCAGGCCCGAGAAGAGCGGATTGTGGATCGCCGGCGAGAGCGAGTGCGACACGGGACGGCCGAGGAGCGCGTAGAGCCGGGTCGAGCCGCCGGGCCTCCGCCCGGGCCGGGCGCTCAGGGCTTGGGGGCCGCCGCAGGGCGAGGCGGCGGGGAGGAGGCGGGCGCCGGGGAGGGAGCCCCGGGACGGGCCAGCGACCGCACCAGGTCGGCGACGGGTAGCAGGGTGAGCCCCCGCTTGCGCTTCTGCGACCAGCTCGGCAGCGGACCCGTCACCGTCATCGGCCTCGACCCCTCTCGCTCCGGGCAACGCTACCACGGGAGGACCATGTCCCGTGAGCCTGCGGCTCGGCCGCAAGGGCCTCGCCAGCGACGGGCTCCGCCTCGCTG
>CAYOHP010000203.1:0-9245 GCA_964403795.1 uncultured bacterium
GTACGGTTCTGTGGGAGCCGGGGGCGGGCAACCGCCCCCGGCTACCCGACAGGCGAAGCCCGTCGCTGGCGAGGCCCTTGCGGCCGAGCCGCAGGCTCACACGGCGGCAGCCGGAGCGCCCCGGGCTCTGCCCGGGGAAGCAGCGAGGCGAAGCCCGCCCGCGAGCGAGGGCCTTGGCCCGAGCTGCCGACTAATTCCCCATGGCGTAGACCAGGACGTTCAGCGCCATGCGCATGGCAGCCTCCCGGATCTCCGGGGGGTCCTTGTGCACCAGCGGATCCTCGAGCCCGTCCCCGATGTCGGCCTCGTAGGTGTAGAAGACCGTGAGCCGCCCCTGGTCGAAGATCCCGAGTCCCTGCGGGGGCTTGCCGTCGTGCTCGTGCACCTTGGGGGGCCCGCGCTCGAAGTCGTACATCGAGTGGTAGATGGGGTGGTCGTAGGGCACGTCGACGAGTTCCTTGTCGGGGTAGACCTTGCGCAACTCCCGCCGGAAGCTCGGGTCCATCCCGTAGTTGTCGTCAGCCCACAGGAACCCTCCGGCATCGAGGTAGGCCCTCAGGACCTCGACCTCCCGCCGGGAGAAGGCGATGTTCCCGTGCCCGTTCATGTAGATCACCGGGTAGTAGAAGGGATCGGTGTCCCGGAAGCTCACCACGTCCTCGTCACGGGCCGTCTGGAGACCGGTGCGGGCCTCGAGCTGGGCCAGCAGGTTCGGCAGGCTGGTGCGGTTCGAGTACCAGTCGCCCCCGCCGGCATAGCGCAGGCGCGCCATGTGGAAGCGCCCGTCCGGCTTGGGTGCGGCGAAGGCCGCCGAGAGCCACATCGCCAGGCAGAGGACGAGGGTGGAAGGCAGGGAGCCGCGCCCCGGCCACGGGAGGACGCTCCTCACGGCCTTCCCCCCGCCACTTGCCGCGCACCCGCCCCGCAAGCAGCGCTGCGCCGTTCGTCGTCGCGCTCGACCAGGGTGGAGAGCTCGGCGATGAAGTCCTCGACGGTGTCGAATTGGCGGTAGACGCTCATGAAGCGGACATAGGCCACCGCGTCGAGCTGGCGCAGGGCGTGGAGCACCCGGTCCCCGATCTCGGCCGCCGGGATCTCCTTCTCGCCGAGGCCGGAAAGGCCCTGGAGGATCCCGTCGGCGACGGCTTCCAAGGTCTCGTAGGGGATGGGTCGCTTCTCGCAGGCCCGCTCGATCCCGCGCAGGATCTTCTCCCGTTCCAGGGGTTGGCGCCGACCGTCCTTCTTGAGGACCCTGAGCGGCACGACCTCCTCGGCCTCGAGGGTGCTCCAGCGGAAGCCGCAGCCCTCGCACTCGCGGCGGCGCCGGATGCGGATGGCATCCTGGCTGGGGCGCGAGTCGAGTACCCGGCTCTCGGCAGCTCCGCATCGTTTGCAGCGCACGTTCCCAGCGTCGCACTCCGCCCCGCCCAGGGGCAAGGAGCAGTCGCACCGGATCGCTCCGACCACGAGTTCCTGTTGCATCGGCCGGCGCTCCTCTGGTCGGGTACGGTGTCGCCCGGAGGTCCTGCCCTGCCCCTGGTCACCTGCCCCGATTGCGGACGCTCGGTCTCGGACCGGGCCGCCGCCTGCCCTGGTTGCGGGGGCCCGGTTCCCTCCGCCCCGGGGACTGCCGCGGCTCCTGCCTCGCCGCCCCCGGAGCCGCCTTCAGGACCCGCCCCGGGAGGCTCCCGCCGCCGGTCGGCCCCGGCAGGGGCCGACGCCCCCACCTCGTACTTCGTGACCCCGGGTCAGACCCTCTCCGGCCGGTACCGGCTCGGCAAGGAGCTCGGACGGGGCGCCATGGGGATCGTCTACGCCGCGATCGACACCCGGCTCGGAGACCTGCCGGTGGCGATCAAGGTGTTGCCGCCCGAGCTGCTCCACGACCAGAAGGCCCGGAGCCGCCTGAAGAAGGAGGCCCTGGCCGCCCTGGCCCTCTCCCACCCGGGAATCGTGCGCCTGCTCGGATACGAGGAGGACGGAGCCACGGTCTTCCTGGTGCTCGAACTCCTCTCGGGTCCGACGCTGGGCGAGCTGGCTCTCGAGAGCCCGGACGAACGCCTCGATTTCGCCCAGGTGGTCGGCCTCCTCTCCGAGGTGGCCCCGGCGCTCGACTACGCCCATGAGCAGGGCATCGTGCACCGCGACGTGAAGCCTTCGAACCTCATGATCCATCGCGAGGGCGACCGTGTGAGGGTCAAGGTCACCGACTTCGGGGTGGCCGCCCAGGTCCGGGATTCGATGACCCGCATGACCGGCCTCGAGCCGGCCGGGACCCTCGACTACGTCGCCCCCGAACAGCTGACGGGTGCCCGTCCCGACGCCCGCTCCGACCAGTACGCCCTGGCGGCCACCGTCTACGAGCTCCTCTCCGGCGATCCTCCCTTCATGGGCGCCGGCCTCTCCCAGCAGATCCTCCATGGCACGCCCCGGCCCCTCCCCGGGCTGCCCGGATCGGCCTCTGCAGCGATCCTGCGGGCCCTGGCCAAGGACCCGGCCGCCCGCTTCCCGTCATGCCGGGCCTTCGCCGAAGCCATCGCGGGAGCGGCCGCCGGTCCGGATCCCGCAGTCCCCGGCCCCGGACCCCGCCCCGAACCGACCCCGCCGAGGGCTCCCCCCGAGGCTCCCGGGATCCGGTTCCTCGACCCCGAACCGATTCGCCCGGCCGGGCCCCCGGCCCGCGCCCGCCAGGACCCCGATCCCGCACCTTCCCCGATCGGGGATGCGGCCCGCGGCGGGCGCCTGGCCTCCACGGCCTTGATCGACGACATGGCGAGGGCCACCGGCCTCCCTCGCGACCGCGCCGAGCTGGTCGTCGACGCCTTCTGGGCGGTGGTGGCCGACGAGCTCCGGCAGAGGCTCCGATTCTGCATCCCCAACTTCGGGACGTTCCGCCTCGATCCCCCGCCGCCTCCGCCCGCCAAGCCGGAGCCCTACTTCAAGGGCTTCTTCAAGATCTTCCCCGCGACCCCGCCGGCCCCGCCTCCCAGCCGGCCCCGGCGTCTGCGCTTCCGGTTCTCGACCTCGGCCCGGCGCCGCCCGATCGACGCCCTCCCGCTCCGGGAACCGGCGCCCGACTCCCTCTGGGTGGCCCGCTGGAGCCGCCGCATCGATTCCGGGAGGGATCCCGGACCCATCGCCGGCCGACCCGACGGGGTCTCGATCCGTCGCCAGGTCGCCTTCGCCATCCATCGACGGACCCGCCTGCCGCTCCCCGAGGTCGTTCATCTCCTGGAGCGCATGCTCAGGGCAAGTCTCTTCGTGTTCGGCACCCTCGGTCTCGACCTCGAGTGGGCGAGGCGGGGGGTATTCCGGTCCCGGCTCCGTCCTGCAGGGCAGGGCCGGGATCCCCGGACCCACGCTCGGTACGCCCGCTCCGAGAGCCGCCAGGTCTCGTTCCGTCCGGCTCCCGGGTTCCTCCGCTACCTCACCGGAAACTCCGATCGGGCTCCGGTGCTCCGCAAGTGATGGACGTCGCGCCCTCTCCGCCTGGTCCGTCCGACACCCTCGACCCGATGGGCCTGGCCGACCTCCTCGGCCTGGCCCTCGAGGATCTCCAGGCGCTGGCCGCCGAGGCCGACACCCTCTACCGTCGCTTCCCGGTCCCTCGGCCCGGCCGGCGACCCCGCTGGATCGACGCCCCCGAGGACCGCCTGGCCGCTCTCCAGCGCCGGCTCCTGCAGCGGGTGCTGTACCGGATCCCGGCGCCGGACCCTGCCCACGGCTTCGTGCCGGGTCGTTCGATCCTCTCCCATGCCTCGCGTCATGCGGGGTGCGCCTGGGTCCTCGGTTTCGACCTCCGCGATTTCTTTCCCTCGGTCACCCGGGACCGCCTCGACCTCACCCTCGCGCCCCACCTCGCCGACCCGCAGGTGCGTGACCTGGTGCTGGCGCTTGCCACCCGCCACGGCCTCCTGCCCCAGGGAGCCCCCACCAGTCCCCATCTCGCCAACCTGGCCTTCGCCCCTGCCGATGCCCGACTGGCGGACCTGGCTGCCCATCACGGCCTCGCCTACTCGCGCTACGCCGACGACCTTACCTTCTCCGGGGACACTTGCCCGGAGGACTTCGCCAGGGAGGTCGCGAGCCTGGTCGAGGCCGAGGGTTTCCGGCTGGCTCCCGAGAAGACCCGGGCGCTCGGCCGCCACCGGCGCCAGCAGGTGACCGGCCTGGTCGTGAACGAAGGAGCCCGGCTCCCCCGGGAACTGCGGCGCCGGATCCGCGCCATGGTCCACCAGGCCCGGGACTCCACCGGGGCGCTCCGCCCTGAACTCCTGGACGACCGGGCCCGGGGCTACCTGGCGCTCGCCTCCATGTGCGAGAGCGCGGAGGCGTGCCCCGGGGGCGCTTCCCTACCCTGAGGACCGGTTTCCGCCGGTGTGCCGTGGCGGCCCCGCCACGGCAAACACCGGCGGAAACGAGGTCTTCCGCATTCCTGGCCACGGCGGATCGCCGCAGCCTGCACCCGGACGAGGTCGCCTTGGACGGCCGGCCTGGGGCCGGTCGCCCTGCCGGATCCCGGACGAGGGCATCGGTCTAGGGTGCGCGCCCCCGCGGGCACGCGCCGCCAGCGTAGGCGGCATCGGGGGACCGGTCAAGGCACGGAATCCGGCGGACCCATCGGGGGCAGCTCCACTCGCCACTCTCCGAACGCAGGCCAGATCCTGGGGTGGTAGCCCGGCTCCCGGCGGGCACGCGCCACCTCGGCAGCCCAGGAGAGGTGCCGGTGGGGCAGGACGAAACTCCGGTACACCGAGAGCCGGCCGTCCCGGAACGCCGCGACCGCCATCAAGGCGAGCAGCGCCCTCGCCACCAGGCTCACCCCCGCCGACCCGGCGCCTCGATCCCGACCCCCGCTCCCGGCGAGCGCCGCGCACCCCAGCTCCAGCAGCCAGCACGGACCGACCAGATAGCGGCTGCCGTGGACCGGATCCAGGTACTCGACCGCCCTCCCGAGCCCCGAGCCCAGCGCCGCGCCCAGGCAGGGCACGAGCGCCGTACCCAGGAGGATCGCCCTCACCCGGTCGAGGCTGGCTCCGGCCACGCCCACGGCGACCACCAGCACGATCCCCAGGCTGGTCGCCACCACCGAGAAGCCGTCCCCGTCGGTCTCGGCCAGCCTCCGGAACGCCAAGGCATGGGCAGACCCGGTCTCGAGGCCCAGCACCGGGAGGACCACCACCCGCGTCCAGGTCACCACGGCCGCCATCCCCGGCTCCATGCCCCGCCAACGGGGCCCCAGCAGCTCCGGGTTCCGCCCTGCGGTCATCGCCAGGGCCGCCAGCTGCAACCCCGCGCCGGCGATCGCGATCCAGGCCTGGCGCCGATGGGCCGGATCCGGCAGCAGTCGGGCCCTAGCGAGAAAGGCCGGAGCCGCCAGCACCGGGGCCACCCCGCCGAGCACTGCGAACCCGAGCGAGAGATCCGAGAACCACCGTCTCCGCGTCGAGCTCTCCCGGAGGTCCTCGCCCAGGATCAGGAGCGCCGCCACCAGGCACCAGAACTGGGCCCCCAGCATGGTGAGCCAGATCTCGGCGGTCGGCACCATCCCGAGGAGGGCCACCAGGGCCGCCATCCTGCCGACGACCCCACCGAACCAGAGCGACCGACCCGAGGCGAGCAGCGCCACCACCCATGCCTGGACCAGCAGGGCGGATCCCGTCATGGCCGCGGCCGCGCCCTCCAGCGGCACCGCGGTGGCGCCGACCACCGCAGCCAGATTGGCGGCCAACCCGAGGTAGCCGACCCAATCGGGCACCATCGCCACGGTGGCGAGCGGGGATTGCCGGAGAGCCGCCGCCAGGTAGCAGCTCCCCTCCTCGGCCCAGAGGCGGGGTTCCCCCAGGAGGAGCGGGGCCCGCCACCAGAGGAGCCCGAAGCCCACGGCCAGGACCAGGACGCCGGCCCACCCCGGGATCCCTCTCCCCACCACTCCCTCGGGATCGCCTCCGGGCTCTTCCAAGGTCTCCCTCCTGGGTCGGTGCGATCCTACCCCTGCCCGGAGCGCGGTACTGTGCCGGCGATGGGTTTCCTGCACGAGCTGCTTCCCCGCAAGCGGGCCGAGGTCGAGGAGAGGAAGCGGATCCTCCCGGCCGCGGCCCTGCCTCCCCGTCCCGAGACCGGGCACCACCGATTCGTCGAGGCCCTGTCCCGCCCGGGGATCCGCCTGATCTGCGAGGTCAAGCGCCGGAGCCCTTCCGAGGGCGACCTCCGTCCCCACGACGACGTGGTCGCCCGGGCCCGCAAGTACCGCAAGGCGGGGGCCGCCGCCATCTCGGTCCTCACCGACGGCCTGCACTTCGGCGGCAGCCTCGACGACCTCTCCCGGATCCGGGACGAGGTCCCCCTGCCGCTCCTGCGCAAGGACTTCGTGGTCGATCCCTACCAGATCCACGAGGCCGCCTCGGCCGGCGCCGACGCGGTGCTGCTGATCGTGGCAGCCCTGTCCCCCGAGGAGCTCGTCTCCCTGGTGAAGCTGGCCCGCTCGGTGCGGATCGAACCCCTCGTGGAGGTCCACGCCGATGCCGAACTCGACGCGGCGCTGGCCTCCGGAGCCAGGGTGATCGGCATCAACAACCGGGATCTGGAGAGCCTCGACGTGAGCCTCGACGTCTCCCGCCGCCTGCTGCCCCGGATCCCGCCCGGCACCCTCGCTGTCTCCGAGAGCGGCATCCGCAGCTATGCCGAGATCCAGGAACTCTCGGAGCTCGGAGCCAAGGCCTTCCTGGTCGGCTCCCACCTGATGAAGCAGGAGGACGTGCTGGCCGCGGTCCAGGGCCTGATGGGTCTGGTGTGAGGTGTCCGGACCCCGGAGTCCGCTGCGCATCAAGATCTGCGGGCTGACCCGTCCCCAGGACGCCTGTCACGCCCTGTCCATGGGAGCCGACGCCCTGGGCTTCGTCTTCCATCCCGGCTCCCCCCGGTACCTGGGCCTCGACGCCTACCTGGCGATCGCCGCCGAGCTCCCTGCCTGGGCCTTCACGGTGGCGGTGTTCGCTGCCGGGGACGAGTCCGAGATCCCGCGGATCGTGATCCAGGGCGGGTTCTCGGCCTTCCAGATCCATGGCGCCGCGCCCCCCGAGCATCCCTCGCTCTCCGGGCGCCAAGCCTGGCGTGCCTTCGACCCGGCGAGCGACGACCGGACCGCCGCCCAGGCCTTCCTGTCCGCCTCCCGGAACCACCACGTCCTCCTCGACCCCCGCCGCCCGGGACGACCGGGAGGCACCGGAGCGCGTCATGACCCGACCGCGCTCGTGCCCTGGCTCACCCTGCCGCGCACCGCGCTGGCCGGAGGTCTCACCCCCGAGAACGTGGCCGAGACCGTGACCCGCCACCGGCCCGCGGCCCTGGACGCCTCGAGCGGACTCGAAACCTCGCCCGGGGTCAAGGACCCGGCCCGGGTCGAAGCCTTCGTGACGCGGGCCCGGGCCGCCCATGCCGCGATCTTCCGGGAAGGAGCCCCATGACCCGACGCGCCTCCACCCCGTCCCGGGAACCGGAGCCGCCGCGGCCTTCGCTCCCAGCCGCGTCATGGCCGGATTCCCATGGCTTCTACGGGGAGTTCGGGGGACGCTTCGTCCCCGAGACCCTGCTGCCGGCGCTCGACGAGCTCGCCCGCACCTTCGAGGCCGCCATCGCCGATCCCGCCTTCGCCGCCGAACTCGCCGAGCTCCATCGCGATTTCGCAGGCCGCCCCACACCCCTCTATCCGGCCACCCGCCTCGAGGCCCACCTGGGGGGACGCTTCCGCCTCTTCCTGAAGCGGGAGGACATGGTCCACACCGGGGCCCACAAGCTGAACAACGCCCTCGGGCAGATCCAGCTCGCCCGCCGCATGGGCAAGCGCCGGATCGTGGCCGAGACCGGCGCCGGCCAGCACGGGGTGGCGACCGCCGCCTGCGCCGCCAAGCTGGGGCTCGAGTGCGTGGTCTACATGGGCGAGAGTGACATGGCCCGCCAGGAGCTGAACGTCTTCCGGATGCGCCTGATGGGCGCCACCGTGGTCCCGGTCCCCTGGGGCGAGAGGACCCTCAAGGAAGCCTGCAACGCCGCCATCCGCGACTGGATCGCCCGCCCCGACGACACCCACTACCTGCTCGGCTCGGCCCTCGGGCCCCACCCCTACCCGCTGATCTGCCGCCACTTCCAGTCGGTGATCGGCAGCGAGGTCCGGGCCCAGCTCCACGCCCTGGGCGACCGCCGCTCCCCGGATTGGCTGGTGGCCTGCGTGGGAGGCGGCTCGAACGCCATCGGGCTCTTCCACCCCTTCCTCGACGACCCCTCGGTCCGCATGGTCGGGGTGGAGGCGGGCGGCCACGGCAAGCGCCTCGGCGAGCATGCGGCCCGCTTCTCGGGAGGCTCACCGGGAGTCCTCCATGGGTCCCGGACCATGGTCCTCCAGGACCGGGACGGCCAGATCGCCACCACCGCCTCGATCTCGGCCGGCCTCGACTATCCGGCCGTGGGCCCCGAGCACGCCTTCCACGCTTCCACGGGGAGGATCGAGTTCGCCCGGGTCTCCGACCGCGAGGCCCTCGACGCCTGCGCCCGACTCGCCCGGCTCGAAGGCATCCTCCCGGCGCTCGAGTCGAGCCACGCCCTGGCCTGGCTCGAGAAGGGCAAGGACCGGATCGAGCCCGGGTCGCTGGTGGTGCTCGGGCTCTCGGGCCGGGGCGACAAGGACGTGCCCACCCTCATGCGTTCGCTCGGGGGAAGGCCATGAGCCGCGCCTCCCGCCGCTCCCCGGTCCCCCGCCCGGCTCCCCCGTCCCCGGACCGGAACCCGGGCGCCGCCGCGATCGAGGCTGCGGTGACCGGCGTCCCCGGGGCCCTGGTCCTGTTCCTCACCGCCGGGTACCCGTGCCGCGACGAGACCCCGGGCCTGCTCTCGGCCCTGGACCGGGGCGGTGCCGACGTCCTCGAGGTCGGACTCCCCTTCTCCGATTCGCTGGCGGACGGACCGGTGGTCCAGGCTTCCTACCATCGCTCGATCGCCGACGGCACCACCTGGAAGCGGGCCCTCGACCAGCTCCGCGAGGTCCGCCGCGACCTCTCCGCCCCGGTGGTCCTGATGGGGAGCGTGAACCCGCTGCTCTGCATGGGCGCGGCCGCGTTCGCGGCCCGCGCCAGGGCCTCGGGCGCCTCGGGTGTGCTGGTCCCCGACCTGCCCCCGGAGCACGCCGCAGAGGTCCGGGAAGCCGTGACCCGCGAGGGTCTCGCCTGGATCCCGCTGGCCGCCCCCAACAC
>CAYOHP010000204.1:0-9129 GCA_964403795.1 uncultured bacterium
TCGACCTGGCCCGCTTCGAGACCCGCCTGGCTGCCGACCGGACCCGCTTCCCGTCGTTCTTCAAGTACTACGGGATGGAGGAGAAGGGTCGCTACGGGGACCTGCCCTGGGGCGGGAACCGACGGCCCGATCTCGGCGGACCCCTGGCGGAGAAGATCTCCACCTTCTACCTGCCGGCCATCTTCGAGGCCCGTGCCAAGCTCGACAGGCACCCGGGTGGTCCTGCCGGGGCGATCGAGATGGCGATCCAGGCCGGCTCCGAACCCGAGGGTGCCAAGGCCGCCGTGAGGCTGGCCAAGGCCCTCATGGCGACCCGCCCGGGGGCTTCCGGTCTGGCGGCAGCCCTGGCCTCGGCCGAATCCCATCTCGCCGCGGTCGAGAAGGCCCAGGCCGAGCGGGCCGCATCCAAGGCGGCTGCGGCCGCCGCTCCGAGCGCCCCCGCGGCCAAGGCCAAGGCTCCCGTGGTGGATCCCTCCGAGATCACCTCGGGCGTGACCCTGTCGTTCTCGAAGCGGTCCACCCCGGGCGCCCCCGCCGAGACCTCGTTCTCGGCCGGGGACCCGATCTACCTCCATGCGAAGTTCCCCGGGCCCATCCTCCGCTCGCTGAAGAACCCGGTGATCACCGACCAGGTGCACTTCGTGGTCTACCTCGACCTGGGCGACACCGAGCTCGACTACACCTCGGCCAGCGTCCGCTACGTACACATCCGGGCCGAGGCCGAAGCCGAGATCGGGAATGCCGGGTACCTCACCATCCCGATCGCCTCGGATCCGGCCCAGGACTGCTACGTCTACGGGAACAACCTCTTCAACCGGACCACCTGGCAGACCCTGGCGGGCCTGCCTCCGGGCAAGCACCAGCTCCGGATCCGCCTCGATTCGAGCGCCCCCGTCGTCGAGGGCGTCCCGCTGGCGATGGCGACCCTCCCGCTCGAGATCACCGCGGCCGGCATCGAGGCCTGGAAACGCCAGACCCCCGACCTCGACAAGGCCTTCTTCGCCCGGGGCGGCGAGCTGGTGCGCACCGGCCGGATCCTCGAGGCCGGCGACTTCAAGCTGGTCGCCAGCCCCCACGCGGTGCGGGTCGGCTACCGGAGCGGCCGTTTCGAGGGCAACGACTTCTACATCGGGATCTTCCACGCCGGGAAGCGGATGAGCGATGCCTATACCCCCGACGGCGGCATGAGCTGCTTCGTGCGCCGCGGCGAGGGCGGCTACGAGGTGGTCCGGGCCGGGACCGTGCTCGCCCGCTTCGGCTACGACGGAACGGTGTCGGACCGCACGGGCAAGCCCTGGGGCAAGGTCGTCAACGAGTGGGACCAGATCCTGGGAGTGGGCGATCTGCTGCCGTTCGTGGCCGGACTGGTCCACTTCGGCACCCTGCTGAAGTAGTCCAGGGGGCCTCCGGTCCCCCGGACTTCAGGCCCTCCGGTGGACCTTGTCGCCGGCGAAGTGGAGGCGGCAGGAACGGATCGGCTCGCGGCCCTCGAGCGCCGCCAGCAGGGGCGCCGAGTTGCGATAGAAGGGCCAGAGCGGCTGCTCCAGGTCGCGGATCCGGCGTACCGGGCCTTCCACCAGCGCGTCCCACTCGTCGGCCAGGTTCTCGGTGTCCTCCGGCAGTACCCGCCCGCGGCAGCGGGGCGAGCGGCAATGGCACTCGAACCCGTACTCGAGGTTCAACGAACCGTAGTCGTCGGTGAGTTCCTCGCCGGCCGCGATGTCCCGGATCGCCACTTCGAACTCGTACCCGGCGCTGCGGCAGTTGGCTTCGCAATGGTGGTTCACGAAACGCCCCAGGTCCCAGCACAGGATGAAGTCGCCCCGCCCGTCCACGAACGAGTACTTGTGGACGATCTCGGCGTAATGGGGCTCGAGGGCCGCCACCCGCTCCGGCGAGAGGATCTGGTCGAGGTCGCAGCGGACCCAGGTGATGGTTCCCATGGGGATGGGCCGGGTCGCGAAGACCCCGTACCCGATGACGTCGTTCACGAACCGGAGCTCGGTGTGGGGATGGAGCATCTCGGGGGGCGAGAGTAGGTCCCGCCGATCCGGTTTTCAACCGGAGGTAGCGAACCGTACCCGGGGCGTCATTGGCGACCGAGGCGACGGTGCAGGTCGGGATCCTCGCGGACCCCGATGCGGCCGTACCACGGCGGCTTCGAGGGAGGCGCCGGGCGCACCAGCAGCCAGCCGTCCACCCTGCGGTTCATGTGGCGACCGTCGTCGGTGGTATTGGTGGTCAGCGGGTCGTACTCGCCCCGGGTCTCGGTCTTCATCCGTTCGGGCCGGATCCCCTGGCGGGCGAGCCAGCCCTGGACCGCCCGGACCCGGGTAGACCCGAGCTTCAGGTTGTACTCGTAGCTCTGCTGCTCGCAGGTGTGCCCGACCAGGCGTACCTGGACGACGTCCCCGCCCGCGATCTGCTTCATCGCCCGCTCGAGTTCGGTCACGGCGGCGGCATCGAGGTCGGTCTTGTTCATCCCGAAGTGGACCCGGAACTTCACGCCCCGGACCCGGCCCGCAGGCGGCGGACCCGCGAACTCGGCCCGCTGGAACCCGACGTCCTCCGGGAGCTTGCGGTTGGCGGGATAGCGGTCGAAGACCAGGCCCTTCTCCATGATCCGGCCCAGGGGATCGAAGAGTTCGAGCTCCACGTCCCAGTCCCGGAAGACCCCCTCCACATGCCGCGCCACCAGGCGGGCCGAGCGGATCTCGCTCCCGTCGGCCCCGGGCGGGAAGTCGAAGCGCACGGGGCCCAGGTCGAAGACCCCCCGGGCCATGTCCTGGCCATCCAGGAAGTAGACCGCGGGCCGGAGGTAGACCTCGTGTACCGGATGGTAGGGATCGTGGTGGGTCCGGGCCTCGGCCTGGTCCTCCACCAGCACCAGGTCGGGCAGCCCGTCCCCGTCGGTGTCGCCGACCAGGACGAACTTGAGCCGTCCCGTGGGGCGGGCCAGCACCGGTCGTTCGGTGTCGCCCACGTAGAGCTCCCAGCCCGCATGGGATTGGAAGTCGAAGCTCGACCTCCCGCCGCGGGTGAGCGGGCCGCGCTCGATCCGGCGCAGGTGGTTCACCACCCGGAGGCCCTCCGGATCCGGCCGGCCGTCCCCTTCCAGGTCGAGCTTCAGGTGGTCCTTCGAGGGTCGCACCCGGCCGTTGGGGCTGCTCGCCGGCAAGGGCTCGGCCGTGAACAGGGCCGTGTAGGATTCGTCCCGGAAGGCATTGGGGATGCGCCGTCCGGGTGCGGGCTTGCGGAGCGGGACCCGGTCCCGGGCGAGATCGCGGGCCCGGGCCTCCATGGCCTGGAGTTCGAGCGGACCGAAGGCGTTGGCCACATGGGCCGAGGAGATCTCGAGGTGCTCCCGGATCCCGGGCGGAGCCCCGGCCTGCGCCTCGGGAGCGGCCGAGGCCGAGGGCCGCATGTCGGCCCGCACCAGGCCGTCCTCGCCGATCAGCATGTCGAGATCGAGTTCGAAGTCGGTGGGCTCCACCCAGTTCGCCTCATGGGAGCGGTAGAGACCGCGGATCGTGATCACGAAGCGGAACCCGATGCCGTAGTCGTGGGGATAGAAGTTCGGGGACCGGGAGCGGACCAGGAGCTCGGTGACCGCGTAGGGCCCCCCCGAAAAGGCCTCCCGGATCCCGCACCCGTCCTCGGCCAGGGCTTCCTTCAGGCTCTCGCCGATCTCGATGATCCCCGAGCCGAATGCCTCCCGGGCCCGGAGGTCGAGGGGGTCGAGGTGCCTGGGGATCCGGCGGGCGAGTTCCGGATCGAGGTCGAGATCCTCGGCCGCATAGGACTTGTGGTGGGCGCGGGCCGGGCGCAGGCCTCCCGTCGTCCAGCGCACCTCCGGCGTGAGCGGCGGAGCCAGAGGACGGGCCTGAAGGCCGGAGGCAGCCAGGCACAGGAGTGCCAGACCCGGTACCGCTCCCGCGAATCTCGAATCGGATCCCATGGAGACCCTCCTAGGATCCATGGATCGGCCCGACCCGGGTCGTCGGCGGAGGACGAGACCCACCCGTCGGGCCTCCGATCTGGCCTCGCCGACCCCTGACCCCCTCGGCCGCCGGTCGGCCCCAGCAGCCGACCTGACATCTTTTGACGAGGGGACCCATGTCACGTACCCTTCGCGGGACCCGAAGGAGCCAAGTTGGCCACGCTGACCAAGTGGGAGTACCGGCAGGAGATCTACCAGGGCCCGGAGCACCTGAACCTCATGGGGATCGAGGGCTGGGAGCTGGTCTGCACGGTGGGAACCGGAGGGTCGTTCCTCATCTTCAAGCGCCCGGTCCTCGGGAAGCAGGCCCATGCCGCCGCCATGGCCGACTCGAGCATGGCGGGAGCTTCGCTCGGGGCCGGGAGCTCCGCCACCTCCGCCAGCAGCGGCGCAGGCGGCGGCTCGATGGCCCCCAAGAAGAAGTTCAAGGAGATGATCTAGTAGGTCCGGGGGTCGACCCCCCGGACCCCCGGGGCGAGCGCTACGCGGTCCTGGACCGGGACCGGCTGCCTACGCCAGGGGCGCCACTGGGTCATGCCTCCCCTGCCCGGGGCGCTCGCAAGTGCAACGGAGGCCCGCCGTGCCTCCGGGGACCCCGGGACGTCAGCGGAAGAGTTCGTTCAGCAGGGTCAGGCCTAGGCCCACATTGCGGTAGCGGTTGCGGTCCCGGCCGTTCCCGGTGAAGACCTGGCTCGCCACGGTGGCGCCGAGCAGGGCATTCCTGGTGTGGACCTTGGCGACCTCCCGCCGGGTGCGGATCGGCGCCTCGGTGTAGACCACCGGGCTGGAGTACGCCGGGGCCACCACCCGGACCGGGGGCGAAACCACGCAGGTGGGAGCCGGGACGGCCACGGTGCGCACCCGGCGCAGGCTGGTCCGGGGGACGACCACCGCGGCCGGAGCCGGGACCGGCGCGCCCAGGGCGCCCTGGTCGACGTCCAGGCGCTTCTCGACGTGGGCGTTGGTCGGCGAGTGGA
The DNA here is from genome assembly GCA_964403795.1 of uncultured bacterium. Taxonomy (GTDB): domain Bacteria; phylum Muiribacteriota; class UBA6191; order CAZXTJ01; family CAYOHP01; genus CAYOHP01. The sequence goes on from CAYOHP010000204.1 coordinate 4,978, forward strand.
ACCGGAAGGTCCGCACCTCGCCCGTCGTGGGCGACTCGGCCTGGACCTGGTGGTCGCCGGCGGCGATCCCGGAGAGGCGCAGCGGGGCCTCCCCCACATACTCCCCGTCGAGGTAGATGCGGGTCGCGACCGAGGAGACCACGTCCAGGGTCCCTTCGGCCGAGGCCGCCGAGGCCGCCAGCAACGCCAGCAACAGTCCGGTCGAAGACCGCATGGATTCGAGCATGGGGGGTTCCTCTCGGATCGGCACCGGGATCCCCGGGGGCGACGTCCCCCGGAGTCCCGTGCGGTTCCTTGGTGTCCCGGGAGGACTCCGGGTTACGCCGGGTCCCGCTCCGGTCCCACCACCACCATGGCCCCGGACTTCCAGGCCCGGAGCACCGACTGCCAGGAGTACCGGAGCACCTGCACCCCGGGATCCCGGAAGGCCGGATCGAGCACCGAAAGCGCCTCCGGGTCCACCCCCACCGCCAGCACCAGATGTCCCGCCGAGGACGGGCTCGAGGCCTCGGGCAGCTCCCCGGGTCCCCACTGGAGCGAGACCACCGCCAACCGTCCCCGCTCCAGGTGCTCCTGGAGCCGGCGCGGCCCGCCCCCCCGCTCGACCCAGGAAGCGAATCCCAGCTCCCCGGCCAAGGCCGCCAGGTAGGTCCAATTCCCGTAGATGTCGGCCCACCGGTCCTTGGCCCGCTCCGCCACCTCGAGGGGATCGATCTCCACCCCCAAGGCCCGAAACGCCATGGTCAAGGACGAGGGTCCGCAGACCCGGCCCCCCCGCTCCGGATCCAGGTGGTACTGGGCGATCCTCTCCGGGATGCAGGCCGATCGGACCTCCCGGGTCGGCACCTCGAAGCGTTCGAAGCTCGGCCACCAGGTGACGCCCAAGCGCCGCGGCCGCCGGCTCGGGCCCCGCACCCGCAACTCCACCGCCTCGATCGGGTCGTCGCAGGAGACCAGTTCGTCGGCGTCGAGCCGCAGCCCGGGCGGGCAGACCGGGGGCGCCAAAGAGGCGGCCGCGCCCCGGACCCCTACCCGGATCCAGGGGCTCTCCACGCCGGCGACCCAGACCCGCGCCTCGGCTTCCAGGCCTTCGCCTGGCTCGAGCGTGGCATTCCAGGAGAAGACGACTTTCTTGGCCGGGGTGCCGGCCACGACCCGCGGGGTGGCGAACCCCTCGGGGGTGGCGACGAGTTCCCGGTCCCGGAAGAGATGCACTCCCATTGGCTAGAGGCCTGGAGGGAGACTACCTCTTCCGGGGTCGACCGCGAACCGGGAGTCCGCCCCTTCGATGGGGGCGTCCCGGAACCGTTTCATCGCTCGCATCCCGGTCTCGACCAGGCGCCCTTCCCGGTACAGGTACCAGGCCGGCACGCTCCGGAGCAGAAGGCCCCGCCCCCGCGGATCCTCCCACCCGGTGAGGACCACCGGGACGAAGCTCCGCCCGGGCCCGACCCGTCGCTCGAGCTCCGGGGTCACCGTCGCCCGGGTCGGGGTGTCCTCGAGCACGACCTCGACCAGGGCCAGACCTCGCCCCGGCACTTCGATCCCCACGTTCCCCGGGTGGAAGGTCGGGAGCCGCGCCCCGGGAACCCCGTCCCCGGCTCTCAGGCCGGTGACGAGGAGTGCAAGGACCAGGGTGGCAAGCCGCATCCACTCCTCCCTTCGACCGCCCGCCCCAGGTTGCGGAGTCCCCGGAACGGCGCCAGACTGTCGCCGAGGAGGGAATCGCTGTGAAGGCCACGCCGGCGAGGCTGCCCCAGGGCCAGGGCGCCCTGGTGGTGCCCGACCCCCAGACCGGGCGCGAGCTGCTCCTGACCGAGACCGGCTTCAAGACCTTGAAGGCCTCGCTCGGCCACGAGGTCGAGGCCAGCCGGATCGCGGCCGGGAGCCTGTTCCTGGGATCGCTGGTCATGGGACTCGGCGCCCTCCCCGGCCTGGCGGCCGCCGGGTTCGCGGCCCTGCTCCCGTTGGCGGCCCTGGCCGGGTCGCTCTGGGGGAGGGCCGGGTTCCAGCGCAAGCTCCGCCGGCTCGCCGAGGGACACATCCCTCGCCACGCGGTGCTCGGCGGCGGCAGCCGCGAGTTCCTGGTGGGGGCCCTGGTGCTGGCGGCCCTGGTGATGCCTCCCATGAACCCGCTGCTCGGGGTCTGCCTGTTCCTGGTCACCGCCGCCTCGGCGGCCTATGGGTACGGGGGGCGCAGCCGCAAGCTCGCCGAGGAGGTCACCCGGGCCTTCGAGGATCCCGCCTTGGTCGAATCCGCCTCCCTGCTCGAGGACCCGGGTGACCTGCTGCTCCTCGGGCAAGGCCGGGAGGGTTCCGGCAACTGCCCGGTCTGCGGCGAGGGCCTGGGGTCACCGGGGGCCGCGGTCCACTGCGACGACTGCGGAACCGGTCATCATCCCGAGTGCTGGACCTACGCGGGACGGTGCTCGGTCTACGGGTGCCCCGGCACGTCGGTGCGCACCGACCAGATCCACCGGCTCTTCTGAAGGCCTGCCCGCTTCAGACCCCGTAGAACATCCGCACGAAGCCGTCCGCCAGACCCCCGGCCAGGCGGACCAGCACGCTGCCGTAGACCGCCAGGCCCACCATCCAGGCAGCCCCCCGGAGTGCACCTGACGGAAGCCAGGAGTCGAGCAGGCCGCCGACCACGATCGCCAGGAGCAGCCAGGCGATCTCCGCGGGCGGCGCCGGTTCCGGGAGGGGAGCGTTGCCCTGCGAGACCTGGTCCGATCCGGCCCCTCCTACGGAACGCGGCACCAGTCGCGGGACCCTGGCCTGGCTCCGGTGCGTGCGAGCCTCGGTGCCGGTCGAGACCGGCTGGATCCGCCGGGTCCGGCCGACGGGCTCCGAGAGACCGCGGACCACCAGCGTCCCCCGGCACCCGTAGGTCGGACAGCCCGGGGCGAAGGACCGGCACTCGGCGTGGGTCGCCGCCTGGCACAGACCGCAGTCCGCCATGGGACCCCGGTCCAGGGCGTCCCCGCAGACCGGGCAGCGCCCGGTGCGGCGCATCATCGGCTGGAGCTCGAGCCCTGGAGTCGCCATCGAACCGGATCCTGACCACATCCCGTGCCAGGATGGCGGCGTGCGCCACGAACAATTCCAACTAGGCCCATCGAGCACTCAATGGTGTCACGCAACATTCGATGGAGTCATGATTCGACACTCCGGCGGCCCCTGGGGAGCTTCGGACCCTCCCCGGGACCCTCGAACCGGCCTTCCCCCTGACCCAGGAAGCACGTCCCCGAGCGAGGATTTTGGCCTTCGTCTTCCCGGGAGCCGCTTCGATCCATGGAGGGAGGCCCACCGGGAGCACCTTGCCGATCCCGGATGCCGGCTTCTACTGTGGCCCGGGCTCCGGAGGTCGGAGCCCGGCACAGAGCGTCGGGAAGCGAGATCGGAGTCCGCGTGGAAGCGTCCGACAGGCCCAGGAATCAGTCGAGTCGCAAGCCCTCGTCGTCGGCCGCGCCCTCCGGGAAGAAGGACAAGTCGAAGGCCGGGGGCAAGGCCCCGGCAAAGCCGGCCGCGGCCGCCAAGGCGAGCCCCAAGCCGGCCCCTGCCAGGCCCTCACCCAAAGGGGGCAAGGTCGAGGCCAAGGTCGCCCCGAGCCCTACCCCGAAGGCCGGCGCCGCTCCCTCGGGCGGCAAGCCGTCCCCAGCCCCTACCCCGAAGACCGACCCCAAGAAGGGACCCTCCGTGCCCGAAGCCGCCGCTGCCGAAGCCACCACCAAGAAGGACCGCTCCCCTCCTCGCACCAGCCGCAGCCCGGCTCCGCTCGCCGCCGACGAGGTCTCGCCGGTACGCAGCTCCCGGACCTCGGGCCCGCTCACGGCCGTGACCAGCGTGATCGCCCGGAAGCCCACCCCCACCGCGCCCCCTCCCCGGGAGATCCCCATGGATGCGGTGGCCACCGGCGAGGGGATCCCGGCGCCCCCGGTCCCCGAACTCCCGCTCATCAAGCCCGACATCTCCCAGCTCCGGATCGACGAGAACCGGGGCGCCCTCTCGGCCCATGGATTCCGGCTGCTGCTGGTCCACCCCGAGACCCTGATCGAGATCCAGGTCGCGCTCGAGGAGAAGGTCGGCTTGGAGGCCGGCCAGATCCTCTACCGGGGAGGCTACGTGGTCGGTCTCCGGGAAGCCCGTCGA
>CAYOHP010000205.1:0-8990 GCA_964403795.1 uncultured bacterium
CCTCCAGCTCCGGCTCAGCGTGTTCGCGGTCCCCGAGGTCCTGCGTCGGCCCCACGGGCCGCTCTCGGCCCTGGCCTCGGCATGGCGCCAGGGTTCGCCGTCGGTCCCTGTGCTGACCGCGGTCGGCGCCGCGGTGATCGGTTCCATGGTGCTGGCGGCCCTCTCGTTCTGGAGCCTCCTCATGGTCGGCAGCGCGATGCCCAGGGCGCGGGCCATCGAACCCGTGGGAGCCGCCCTGGCCACGGTCCTGGTGTTCGGGTGTTTCTCGCTGGGAACCGCTGCGATCACGCTGATCCACCTGCGCCAGGCCGCCGTCCGGGAGCGCGGAATGCGGGTGCGAGCCACCCCCCTGCTGGCCCTGGCGCTGGTGCTCGCCGCCCAGGTCTTCGGGATGGCGACGTCCGCCGAAGCCTGCGGGGGTCACCACCGGCGTCCCAGCGGGCGCGCCATGCTGCGGGCCTGCTTCGCCAACCAGAAGACCTTGCTGGGAGCCCGGGAGATGTCCCTGCTCGACCACAACCTCCCAGGGATCGACTTCGACGAGCGCCTCCAGGAGAAACTCGTGGCCGACGGATACCTCCAGGCCAAGGTGGTTTGCCCGGTGGCGTCCCAGGCTCCGGGTACCCGCTATGTCTGGCTCGATACCCAGGGCGACCTGGCCTGCACCCTCCACGGGCGAATCCGGGGCGACGGCGTGCCCGTCCGGCAACAGCTGATGGAGGCCGGGATCACCGATCCTGCGATCCTGGCGGTCGCCTTCACCGGGACTCCCGACTCGGTGGCCGAGGTCTACAAGCCCTGGTACCTGAAGGACTCGGTGAAGTCGGTCCTGCAACGGACCCTGTTCGCTTTCGTGGGCATGCCGGCGCTCTGGCTCGTGGCCGCGATGGGCGTGCTGTGACCCGGGCGCGCGACGCTCGCTTGGTCCTTCCCCTGATCCTGCTCGCGGGGGCGGTCGGTGCCGGGACACCGGCTGCCGATCCCGATCCGTCGGGCATGGCGGAGCAGGTCGCGACCTGGGCGGAGGCCAACCCCTCGGCCTGGGGGACCCTCAGGGACAAGGTCTCGAGTCTGATGGGGTCCTCGGGGGCCGACCTGGAAGTGGTCGAGGGTGCGGTCGGCGACTGGTTGAAGGCCCATGCGCCCCAGATCGCCAAGATCCGTTCGATGGGGGCCCCGGGCGCCACCGACCAGCAGATCATGGAGAGCCTGGAGCTGCGCCACGAGCTCCTGCAGAGCCTGATGGGGCCGCTCCAGCAAGGCGTCGACTCGGCGCTCGGGAGCGCTCCCGAGGGCTCGCTCGGCGTCTTCGAAGGGTTCCGCCAGGGCGTCTCCCGATTCGCCGGCCTGTTCACCGGTGGGGGCGATCTCTTCGAAGAGGAAGGCAGCCAACCCGTGGTCGAGGTGGTACCTCCCGATCCCGGCCATGTCGAGGTCTCGGTGGCGGGGGGAGAACCGGTACGCAGTCGCGGCACCGGCGACCTGGAACCGGGCGTGGCGGTGGTGCGGTCCGGCGACCCGCGCCAGCCGGAGCTGCCGAAGCGGACCCGCAAGGTCTTCCGCGACCTGCGCCGGAAGCTCGAACCGGGGCGCTGAGGGCCCAGGCCGCCCGCCGGCCTCCGGGGGCGGCGTTCCTGGCCCCGCCTACACCTGGTACCCGAGTTCCTGGAGGCGCTTGCGTTCGGCCTCGAAGTGCTCCCGGGTGACCTGGATGAAGGTGCCTTCGCTCTCCGCCAGGACCGACTCGTCGGAGCCCAGGAGGCGGCCCTTCGCCTTGACCTTGCGGCCGTCGACCGAGTCGACCCAGGCTTCCACCTCGTGCACCTGCCCCAGCGGGACCCGGCGCCGGAAATCGATCGAGATCCGGCCTGCCAGGACCATGTGGCCGGCGACCCAGCAGGCGCGCCCCATGGCGTCGTCGAGCACCGCCGCGATCGAACCGCCATGGGCCGAGAGGGGCGGGCCCTCGGCGCGGGGGCCGAACCAGACCCAGCCCACGAAGGCCCCGTCTACGTCCCGGACGAAGAAGCGGATGCGGATCCGGTCGCCCTCGGGGTCACCGCTGACGAAGTTGCGCGCCGCCTCCCAGACTCCCTCCGAGGGTGCGGGTGACCAGCCTTCCCGGGGAGGGAAGGTCGGTGCCGCGAACTCGAGGGGCCTGGGAGCCACGGTCCCCAGGTCTCTCAGTTGCCGCCGAAGGGCGACTTGGCCGGAGGCTTCATGGGGCCTCCGATCATGCCGCCCATGCTGCCGGCAGCCATCGACTGGACCTTCTGGCCGAAGCGCTCGAGCGCCGGCTGGATCCGTTCGCCCAGCGCCTTCACCTCGGCGGCCATCTCGGGGGAGGTCTTCTGGCCCGAGGCGGCGGCGGCCGCGGCCTGCTGCTGGAGCTCCTGGAGCCGCTGGAAGTCCTTCTCGATGGGCGCGAGCTCGGCCGTGAGCGAACTCGTGTCCATGCCCTGCATGGCGAGAAGCGAGAGGAGCTGGCGCAGACCCTGCATCGGGCCCTGGTTCATGGCGCCCATCATCCCGGTGAGGCCGGGCATCCCGCTGGGCGGTCCCCCGAACGGTCCGCCGCGTCCCGGACCCGCGCCCCCGAACGGGCCAGCGCCCGCACCGGGAGGCCCTCCGAAGGGTCCGGCTCCACCCGGAGACCCGCCGAAGGGGCCGCCTCCGCCGGGAGGCCCCCCGAAGGGACCGCCTCCCGGAGGTCCGCCGAACGGTCCTCCACCCTTCCCGCCCGGGAACGGGGGCATCCCTCCGGGGAAGCTCGGCGCGCCGGGGAACCCGCCCGGTGCCCCGCCGGGGAAGCCGCCCGGGAACGGCTGGCCCGGGGCTCCGCCCGGGAACATCCCGCCCGGTGCCCCGCCCGACGAGCCCGAGGAGAGGTTCCATGCCTCGGCATCGCCGGCTCCGGTGTCGCTGGCGTCGGCTTCCTCGCCGACGTCGGGAGGGGGGAGGCCGGCTGCGGTCGAGGCCTCGGCGATGGCGGTGTTCAGGGCCTGGAAGGCGTCGTCGAACTCCTCGGAGAGCTGGTCGAGCTCGATCTGCAGCGAAGAGAGGCGTCTCCACCGGACCTTCAGGTCCTCGATCCGGGCCCGGATCGCCGAGACCTCGACGTTGGCCCCGGCGAGCTGATCCACATAGGGCTCCAGCATCGTCACCGGGTTGTCGGCCTCCTGGCCGGAGGCCGGGGCCACCGCCAGTGCCGCCAGGAAGGATGCCCCCAGGAGTCCTCCACGCCTGCTCCGTCGTGCCCTCGCCATGGAGGACCGTCCCTTCGTCCCGCCGAGCGTGGAGCCATGGGAGGTCCGGATGCAAGCGCGGCGGGTCGGGCCCGGCGACCGCGCCGCGGCATCGGGGTATGCTGGAGCTCCCGCCGGGGAGGGAGTTCGGCGGACGAACGGAGCCCCTTGCCGGACTTCAGGGAGTCGGTGGACCTTCCCCCCAAGCGGTCGCTCGAACTCGACATCCTGCCCCAGCCCGACGACTCGACCTGCGGCCCGACCTGTCTCCATGCGGTCTACCGGTACTGGGGCGAGGACTTGCAGCTGGCCCAGGTGATCCGGGAGGTCGGGACCCTGGAGGAAGGCGGGACCCTGGCGGTCCTGCTCGGGTGCCATGCCCTGCGGCGCGGCTATGACGCCAGCATCTACACCTACAACCTGCAGGTCTACGACCCCAGCTGGTTCACCACTCCCGGCGTGGAACTCCGCCAGAAGCTCATGGCGATGGCGGCAGCCTTCCCCCAGGATACGAAGCTGCAGGTGGCGGTCGACGGGTATCTCGAGTTCCTGGCGCTCGGGGGAAGGGTGCGCTGGCGGGACCTGACCCCGGGCCTGATCCGCCACTACCTGGTGAGGGAGATCCCGATCCTGGCCGGGCTCTCGGCGACCTACCTCTACAACTGCTCGCGGGAGCGGGTGAACGAGCACGACCAGATGGAATACGACGACGTGCGGGGGCGTCCCACCGGGCACTTCGTGGTCCTCTCCGGCTTCGACACCCGGCGCAACCATGTGCTGATCTCGGACCCGCTCCGGGACAACCCGGCCTACCGGGGCCAGCGCTATGCGGTGGACACGCAGCGCGCCATTGCGTCGATCCTCCTGGGCATGGTCACCTACGATGCCAACCTTCTCGTGGTCCAGCCGCGATAAGGTTAGGGAGGGAGCTGCATGTCCACCACCCTGGTGGTGCTCGAGAACCCGAAGACCTGGCACCTGGAGGTCAAGGGAGTCGAGGTGGTGGCGGCCCGCGACTACCTGATCGACCCCCGGTACGGGGCCTTGAAGGACGTGCGGGTCTTCAACCTGTGCCGCACCCGCGGCTACCAGACGATCGGCTACTACGTCTCCCTGCTGGGCACCGCCCGGGGGCACCGGCCGCTCCCCTCGCTGGCGACCCTCCAGGACATCCGCCAGACCTCGCTGATCCGCTGGGTCTCCCAGGAGCACGAGGAGCTGGTGCAGAAGACCCTGAAGCGGATCCAGACCAGCCACTTCCGGCTCTCGATCTACTTCGGGCGCAACCTCTCCGAGAAGTACAACCGGCTCGCCAGCGCGCTCTACGGGCAGTTCCCGGCGCCGCTGCTCCGGGCCGAGTTCGAGAAGAACCCCGAAGGCCGTTGGCGGCTGGAGCGGATCCGCACCCTGGCGCTCGACGAGCTGCCCCCCAGCCACGAGACCTTCTTCGTGGCCCAGACCGAACGCCACCTGAAGCACCCGCGGCATGCCCGCAAGTCGCTCCGGGAACACCGCTACGAGATGGCGGTGCTGGTCAACGAGGAGGAGATCAACTGCCCCTCGAATTCCAAGGCGATCAAGAAGTTCATCGACGCCGCCGACGACCTGGGGATCTGCGCCACCACCATCGAGAAGGACGACTACGGCTCGATCGCCGAGTACGACGCCCTCTTCATCCGGGAGACCACCAGCGTCAACCACCACACCTACCGCTTCTCGCGGCGGGCCGCCATGGAGGGGCTGGTGGTGATCGACGACCCCGAGTCGATCCTGCGGTGCACCAACAAGGTCTACCAGGCGGAGGTCTTCGAGCGGCACAACATCCCGTGCCCGAAGACCATGGTGGTCCACCCCGACAACCAGCACGAGGTGGCCGAGCGGATCGGCTTCCCCTGCGTGGTGAAGCAGCCCGACAGCTCGTTCTCGATGGGGGTCGCCAAGGCCAAGGACGAGGCCGAGCTGCGCCAGCACCTGGAGGACTTCTTCGAGGAGTCGGACCTGGCGGTGGTCCAGGAATTCGTGCCCTCGGACTTCGACTGGCGGGTCGGGGTGCTCGACGGCCGGGCGCTCTACGGCTGCAAGTACCACATGGCCAAGGGGCACTGGAAGATCCAGGTCACCAGCGAGGACGGCAAGAAGAAGGAGTTCGGCGACTTCGAGACCATGCCCGTCGACCGGCTCCCCAAGCAGGCCGTGAAGATCGCGCTCAAGGCCGCCAACCTGATGGGGGACGGGCTCTACGGGGTCGACGTCAAGGAGGTGGGCGGACGCTTCCTGGTGATGGAAGTGAACGACAACCCCTCGATCGACGCCGGGGTCGAGGACCAGATCCTCGGCGACGAGCTCTACATGGCGATCATGCGGACCTTCCTGGAGCGGCTCGAGAACCGCGGCCGCACGGTGCGGCGATGACATCGTCGAGGGGAAGGCCGGGAGGCGCGCTCCCGGGTGCGTCCCGGGGTTCCCGATGAGCGCCCGCCGTCCCCGGCTCGGCCTGTTCGAAGGCTATGGGATCGAGCTCGAGTACATGATCGTCGACCGGGAGACCTTCGAGGTCCGTCCCATCACCGATGAGGTGATGAAGGCCGTCACCGGTTCCTACCAGAGCGACTGGGAGGACGGGGCCATCGGCTGGTCGAACGAGCTGGTGCTCCATGTGATCGAGCTGAAGACCAACGGACCGGCGGACCGGCTCGAGGGCTGCGCCGCCCGGTTCCAGCGGTCGCTCGCCAAGGTGAATCGGATCCTGGAGGGGATGGGGGCGCGACTGCTCGGCACCGCCATGCACCCCTGGATGGACCCCTGGCGGGAGATGCGCCTCTGGCCCCACGAGTACAACCGGATCTACGAGTCCTACAACCGCATCTTCGACTGCCGCGGCCACGGCTGGGCCAACCTGCAGAGCATGCATATCAACCTGCCGTTCGCCGACGACCGGCAGTTCGGCAAGCTGCATGCCGCCATCCGTCTGGTGCTGCCGCTCTTGCCGGCGCTGGCCGCCAGCTCCCCCTACGCGGAAGGGAAGGACACCGGGTACCTCGACTCCCGCATGGACACCTACCGGACCAACTCGAAGAAGCTGCCCTCGATGACCGGACGGGTCATCCCGGAGCGGCTCTTCACCCGGCGCGAGTACGAGCGGGAGATCCTGCACCGGATCTGGGACGACCTCTCGCCCTGGGACCCCGACCAGGTCCTTAGGGGCGAGTTCGCCAATGCCCGGGGAGCGATCGCCCGCTGGGATCGCTGGGCCATCGAGATCCGGGTGATCGACATCCAGGAGTGCCCCAGGGCCGACCTGGCGATCGCGGCCCTGGTGCGGAGCGTGTTGCAGGCGCTCTGCGAGGGCCGGCTGGCGAACCAGGAGGAGCAGCGGGCGATGCCCGAGGATCAGCTCCATCCGCTGCTGCTCGCCTGCATCCAGGAAGGCGACGGGGCCCGGATCTACGACGAGCGCTACCTCGAGCTGCTGGGATCGGAGGCCCTTCCGGGTGTGACGGCCCGCGACCTCTGGTGTGAGCTCGCCGAGCGCCACCTCGCCGGGAAGCGGGGAATCGCCCGCGAGTGGTCCGAGCCGCTACGGGTCTATGCCGACCACGGCTGCCTGGCGCGCCGGATCCGGACTGCCGTGGGCCGGTCGCCGTCCCGCAAGCGCCTGCGCAGCGTGTACGGGCGGCTGGCGGACTGCCTGGCCCGGGGCGAGATCTTCCAGGGATAGTCCCCTCCCCAGGGTCACTCCTCTTCGAGCGCCTCCAGGACCCAGTCCGACTCCGTAGCCCAGGACTTGCCGCCGGCTTCCCAGGTCCCTGTCCGGTGCCCACCGCCGGCGTCTGCCTCCCGGGCGACGGTGTGGGTGGCGGTCTGGCCGCGGTCATCGGTCCAGTCGGTGACGCGGCCGTCGTCGGTCCGCTCGGTGACGCCGGTCTGATGACGGGTGTTCCCCCCCGGGCCGGTAACCTCGCGGTCGGTGGTCCAGCCGGTCTCGGTCCGCTCCCGATCGGTGTGGACGGTGGTGGTGCCGCCCTTGGGGCCGGTCACGGTCTTGTCGGTGGTCCAGCCGGAGTCGGTGCGGCGGTGGCTCCCCTCGGTCCGGGTGGTTCCACCCTCGGGACCGGTGAAGGCGCGGTCGAAATCGGCGCCTCCCTCGACTCTCCGGGTGGTGCCGTCGAGGGTGGCGGTACGGCCCTGGCCTCCGGTCCATTGCTGCTGGTGGTGGACGGAGTCGCCTTCCCGGGTGGTGCGAGCCTCGGTCCCGACGGTGCGCCCCTCGGGTCCGGTCCAGGTCCCCTGTTTGACCCACTCGCCGCGGCCGCGGGTGGCGGTGCCCTGGTAGGTCGCGGTGCGGCCCCCCGGTCCGGTGGCCTGGCCGGAAACCCCGGTGGTGCGGGAATCCGGGGCTCGATCCTTCAAGGTCTGCAGGCGCTGCGCCAGCTCGGGCATGCGCTGGGAGAGCTGCTCGCGGCCTTCTGGGGCCATGGTCTTCCAGCGCTCCGCCAGCTCCTGGCGTCGGGCCGCCAGGGCGGCCGGGTCCCCGGAGCGCTGGGCCTGCTGGAAGGCCTTGAGGCGTTCCCCCAGGTTCCCCATCTCGGGGTTCGAGGCGCGCATGGACTGCCACTGTTCCTTGAGCTGTTGCATCTTGGCGGCGCGGTCGGTGCCATGCTTCTCGCCCCAGGCAGCTCGGCGGGCCTCGAGGGCTTGGCGCCAGGCTCCGGTGGCGGGTGCGCCGCCGGCGCCGCCGGCACCGGAGCCTCTGCCTGCGGCTCCCATGGCGGCCCGGCGATCCTGGATCGCCTGTCGCCAGGCACCCTGGACCGCCCCGGCACGGGCCCCGGCGTCGCCCGAGGCCTGCGGCGCGACGTTCTTGCGGGCCTCGAGGGCAGCGCGGATCCGGGCGCCGGCGGCGGCTCCAGGGCGTTCTGCCAGGGCTGGATCACTGAGGAGGGAGAGGCCGATCCAGGTTGCGGCCGCGAGGACGGGGTAGCGGAGGGGAGAGCGCAAGAGGACCTCCCGAAGTTCGGCTCCAGAGTACAGGGCTACTCGTCGCGTACCCAGACGATCAGGGCGAGGGCGGCCGCCAGCAGGATCAAACCGAGCAGGGGACCGGAACCAGCGGGTGCAGGGTGCGGTGTCCCAGGTGACCTCGGGGAGGGAAGGGTAGGGCCGGGTGTGGCGGGTACAGCCGGGGCCGAGGTCGGCGGGGACAGGGTTGGAGAGGGCGAACCGGGTGGTGCCGGAGTCGGGCTGGGGTCGGGGGGGGGCGGCGTCGCCGGGGCCGGCTCGGGCGGCGTGGGAGGCTGCGGGGGCCGGGTCGGAGTCGGCGGGATCGGGTCCGGGGTCGGCACTGGCCGGACCGGGGGGAGGGCCGGCGCCGGAGGCACGAAGGCGGCGAGGTCGCCGAGTTCCCGGGCGAGGTCCGGATCGCTCGATCCATACCCGAGCGCCTTCTGGTAGTCGATCTGGGCCTCGTCGAGGCGGCCCGCCGCCAGCTTGCGCCGGGTCTGGTCGAGCCAGATCAGGCCCAGGTCGGGGTCCCGGGCAAGGGGGCTGGGTGGACGCTGTGGCGAGATGGGCGGGGTCGGCGGCCGGGGAGTGGGGGGAAGCGGAGTCGGCGGCCGGGGCGTGGGGGGAGGCGGAGTCGGCGGCCGGGGCGTGGGGGGAAGCGGGGTCGGCGGCCGGGGCGTGGGGGGAGGTGGGGTCGGCGGCCGGGGAGTGGGGGGAAGCGGAGTCGGCGGCCGGGGAGTGGGG
>CAYOHP010000206.1:0-8898 GCA_964403795.1 uncultured bacterium
GATGCCCACTCGGCCGGGGCCCGCCTCGCCTACCCGCTGCGCTGGATCCGCACGCTGGCCGACGGGATGCGGGCGGTGGCCAGGGATGCCGGGGTGCCCCTGCTCCTGGCGGCGGCGGCCCTGGTGGCCGCCTACTCGTACCTGTTCCTCTTCCCGCCCACCCGACAGGCCGGCTTCACGGTCTCGGCGATGCTGGCGGCCCTGGCGCTGGCCCAGATCCTGATCGACGCGGCCCGTTCCGTGCCACCGACCGGGGATCGCCCCGGGCTCGGCAGCGATCCCCGCCTGGGAGGTCCAGGGGACGGAGGCAGTCCGCTCTTCCAGCGGATGCGTGAGACGGTGCGCCAGGTCGCCCACATGTACCGGGGAACCGGGGAGGGCGAGCCCGGAGGTGGTGGCGGGTTGGGCACGAGTCCGGGGCTCGATCCCCGAGGTGGGCATGGGACTTCGCCGGGGATCACCGGGGGAGGCCATCCTTCCGCCAGCGGCCACGGCAGCTCGGGGGGGCCGGCCGGAGCCGAGGGCGCCGGTTGGGACCGGGGCGCACCCATGGTGCGCGATCCCCGGGGGATGGTCCCGGGCAGGGCCGGCGAGTCGATCCTGGGGAGCGAGGCTGCCGCGGGGGAGGCAGTGGGCGGGGTCGAACCGGCCGCGGCCGAGCCTCCCGAGGACGACTGGAGGGTGCAACGGGCCCGACCCAAGCGAGGCAGGATCGATCTCCGGGTGGCGAGCCGCGGGACGGTGCGGCTGGGGGCCTTCCTCCTGCTGCTGCTCGGGGTGGCCTCCGTGATCGCCTGCCGCATGGTCCCCGGCCCGGCTGGCCTGATCGGGGTGGGGGCGGTGGCCTTCGCGGCGATCTTCTTCGATCTCCGCTTCCCTCTGGAGGGGCCGATCGCCACGGCCGGTCTGCTCCTCTCCGCCCTGGTCCTGGCGGGCGAACGCGGGGGGCGGCGGGCGGCCGAGAGCTGGGAGCGGGTCCGGCGCGAGATCGAGGTCCGCCGGGTCCGGGAGGCCCGGGGGGCCGGCAGCGCCGACTCCGAGGACGAGGAGAGCTACGGCCGGGGGCCGCTGCGGGAGAACGAAGTCACCTACGAGGAAGTCTTCCGGGAGGACGACGGAATCACCTTCCTGGTCGAGGATGGCGAGGCCGAGGCCGGGGGGAAATCGTGAGGGCCGGTCGAAGGATCACGCCGGGTCCGGGGGTCCGTCTGGCGCTGGTGCTTGCCATGGTCCTGGCGGGTGCGGCTCCCGGGAGGGCTGCCGAGGACTCGGGGGCGAACCCGTCGGCCACCGGGGCGGCCGCCTCGGCAGCGGAACCCGCTCCGGTCGGCCCGGCGCTCCCTCCGGGGGGTAGCGGCGAAGGAGTCCGCCTGACCGCCGGGCTGGTGGAGGGACGTCTCGAGGTCCGCCTGGCGGGCACGGTGGCGGCCGCCAGGACCATGGTGCGGGTGCGCCTGGCCCGGACCCTGGCGTCGGGGGTCGAGGTCGAGGCCGAAGGGCGTCCGGTCCACACCGCCTTCGTGCCGGTCGAGGGCGGAGGCGGGACTCCATGGCTCGAGATGCTGGTGGGGCCGGGCCCTCGTGCCAGGTACACCGCCCGCTTCCTGCCGGCTCCCCTGGACCTCTCGACCGGTCGGGGCGTGGTCCTCGAACCCGGGCCCGATCGGCCCTTCGAGGTGTCGGCCCCCGCCGGGATCGAGGTGGTCGGGGTCGAGGGACGGTCCGGTCCCGACTCCGGGTTCACGGGACATCTGGGGGGAGGCAGCCGGCTGGGGCTGGTCTGGTCGGCCCCGGATCGGCCCGAGGAACGCCTGGTGGCCAAGGCGGAGGTCGAGCGGATCCTGGCTCCGCCCCGGCCCTTCCGGGTGGACGTGCGCTACCGGGTCCTGCTGGAGGCGGTGGCGGCCGATTTCCTGGTTACCGACCTCGACCCCGCTCCGCCTTCCGAGCTCCGCCTCCCGATCACGCCGAAGATGCGGGTGCTCGCGGTCCGGGTCCACGAGACCGGCGGGGTCCTGCCCTTCCGCCAGGAAGAGGGAGAACTCCGGATCCTGATCGGACCGGGTGCCGGTCCCCGGCGCCTGGAGGTGGTGGCGCAAGCGGCCGGTCCGGGACGCTATGGCGAGGAGATCGACCTGCCCTGGATCCCCGGCCCCCCGGGTCGACCTCGGGAGCAGGGTTGGGTGGCGCTCGATGACCGGAATCCCGGGGATGACGGCGCCTTGTCGGGGATCGAGCCCTTCGGCGAGTCGGGTCCCGGTCCCGCCAACGCGATCCCCCAGGAACTCCGCCGGGCCTGGGGACCGGGCGGCTACCGGACCTCCCGCACCGGCAGGGATCGCCCCCGGATCGTGATCTCCAAGCGGGAAGCCCGGGAGGTCGACCTGCGGGTCGATGCCCAGGCCGAGACCCTGCTCCATGACGGAGGCCAGGCCTCGACGGCGGTGACCTTCTCCCTGCCCCGGGGGGCGCGTTGGGTCGACCTGGTGGCCGAGCTTCCCAAGGGTGCGGAGACCGTCTCCCTGTTCGAGGACGGGACGCTCCGGCCCCTGATCCTCGATCGCTCCCAGGGACGCACGGTCCGCTTCCGGGTGGGCGACGGGGTGGGCGTGAAGTTGGCCTACCAGTTCGCCCTGGAACCCCAGGACACCGTGCCGCGGCTCTCGCTGCCGACCCTGACCGAGCCGGTGGGTCTCCTGGCCTGGGCGGTACGGGCCGGACCGGGGATGGTGCTCGGAGACCCCCGGGTGGTGAGGGTTTCCGCCCCGGGTTCCGCCGAGACCAGCGGGACGAGCCAGGGCGCGACCGGTCCTGGCGCCGGGGCCGTCGATCCGGCCGCCGCCAGCGAGGCGGACCAGGTCGGGGTCATGCCCCCCCACTCGACGGGTCGGGTGGCCCGGGCCTCCTGGCAGGACCTGCCGGCCGGCCGGACCGCGGTCCTCGAGGTCCCGCTGGCCCGCGAGGAGGATGTCTCCCAGGGAATGCTCCTGGTGTTCGTCGCCGGCCTGCTGGTCGCACTCTGGGCGGTGCGGGGCGCCCGCACCGACGGCGACCTGGCCTGGCTCGGGGCCTCGGTCCCGGTGCTCCTGGTGGGGATCCGCACCGCCCGTGCCTGGGAGGTGGCGACGCCCTGGTGGGGCTCCTTCGTATCGGGCGTGGTCTTCGGCGCCCTGGCCGTCCTGGTGTGGTGGGGAGTACGAGCGCCGGAAGGGGCCGGCGTGGTAGACAAGCCGGCGCGGGGCACTCGTCCCCGGGACGGCAAGGACGGCGCGCGTGATCGATCTGAAGGAGCTCCGAAAGGATCCTGAGGCCTTCCGGGCCCGGCTCCGCGGCAAGCGGTACTCGGTCCCGGACTTCGATCGCCTGGTCGCTCTCGACGGCGAATACCGGGAGCTGCTCACCGAGGTCGAACGCCTGCGGGGCGAGCGCAACGAGACCACCAAGGCCATCCAGGGCGCCACCCCCGCGACCCGCCCGGCCCTGGTCGAGAAGGGCAAGGGCCTGAAGGTCGAGCTGGCCTCCAAGGAGGCCAGGCTCGCCGAGGTGGAGCCCGAGCGGGACCGGCTCTGGCTGCTCGTCCCCAACCCTCCCCACGAGAGCGCCGCCACCGGCGGGGGCGAGGAGGCCAACCGCGTCGAGCGGAACGTAGGAACCCCCGGCGAGTTCCCGGGCGGGGCCAAGGACCACCTCGATCTGGCGGTCCCCCATGGGTGGATCGACCTCGAGCGGGGTGCCAAGGTGGCGGGCAGCCGCTTCGGGTACCTCCACGGCGCCCTGGTCCACCTGGAGCTGGCGCTGGTGACCTGGGCCACCCGCAGGCTCGAGGAGAAGGGCTTCAAGGCCACCATCCCGCCGGTCCTGGTGCGGGAGTCGGCCATGCGGGGCACCGGGTTCTTCCCGGCGGAAGCCTTCGAGATCTACAAGGTGGAAGGCGAGGACCACTACCTGGTGGGCACCGCCGAGGTCCCCCTGGCCGGGCTCCACATGGAGGAGATCCTGGCCGCCGATCGCTTGCCGCTCCGCTACTCCGGGTTCTCGACCTGCTTCCGCAAGGAGGCGGGGGCGGCGGGGAAGGACACCCGGGGCATCTTCCGGGTCCACCAGTTCGACAAGCTCGAGATGTTCTCCTTCACCGAGCCCGACAAGAGCTGGGAGGAGCATGAGCTCCTGCTCTCGATCGAGGAGGGGATCATGGCCAGCCTGGGGATCCCCTACCGGGTCGTGAACGTCTGCGACGGCGACCTGGGCGCACCGGCCGCCAAGAAGTACGACCTCGAGGGCTGGTTCCCCGGTCAGGGGCGTTACCGGGAACTGACCTCGTGCTCGAACTGCACCGATTTCCAGGCCCGCCGGCTCCAGGCCCGCTGCCAGACAGAGGGCGAGAAGCCCCGGTTGGTCCATACCCTGAACGGCACCGCGGTGGCGGTGGGACGGACCCTGATCGCGATCCTGGAGAACCACCAGGCCGAGGACGGTTCGATCTCGGTCCCCGAAGTGCTCCGCCCGTTCATGCCGGCGGGCATGCACCGGCTCGGCGGCTCCAAGGCCTGAGGGAGGGCGCCATGCGCGACGAGAGGCGGCCCTGGTCGATCGGTCCCGGCGGCCTGGAGATCGAGGGCGTGGCGCTGTCGAGGCTCTTCGAGCTCGCCGGCAGCCCGCTCTACGTCCTCTCGGCGCGGGTGTTCGACAGCTCGGTAGAGGCGGTCCGCGGTGCCCTGGGTGGGGCCGGGTGCCGGGTGTACCTGGCGGGCAAGTCGAACCCCAATCCCTTCGTGTGGTTGCGGGCCCGCTCGTTCGGGGTCGGCCTCGACGCCTGCAGCCCCGGCGAGGTGGAGGCGGCCCTGGCCGCCGGGTTCGCTCCTTCCGAGATCTCGTTCACCGGATGCGCGCTGACCGTGGACGAGATGGACTTCCTGGCCGCCTCCGGGGTGGAGTTGAACCTCGACGCCGCCGACCAGGCCCTGGGGTTCGCCGCCCGCCATCCCCGGAGGCCGTTCGGCCTCCGGGTCAATCCGGGGGAGGGGGCCGGCAGCCATGCCTCCTGCACCACCGCCGGCTCGGAGGCGAAGCTCGGGACCCCGTGGCACGAGGTGGGCGACCTGTTCGCCAAGCTGCGGGGACGGGGGGTGCCCCTGGTCGGGCTCCATTGCCACACCGGGAGCGGCGGCCTGGACGTCCACCACTTCGTGCGCACCGCGGACCGCATGGAGGTCCTGGCTCGCGAGCTCGGCGGGCTCGATTGGTTGAGCCTCGGCGGGGGCCTGGGAGTGCCCCACCACCCGGCCGATCCGGCCTTCGACCTGGCCACCTATGCCGCCCGGCTGCGACGCCTGGTGGAGAGCCGGCCAGGGGCCCGGGGACCGGGGTTCGAGGTGCGGCTGGAGCCGGGCCAGGCGTTCGTCGCCGAGGCCGGGGTGCTGGCCGTCACGGTGGTCTCGACCAAGGTCCAGGAGGACGGGACCCGCTTCGCCCTCTGCGACTCGAGCTTCAACCACTATCTGGGAACCAGTCTGTACGCCTCCTATCACGAGATCATCCCCGACCTCGCCGCGGGGCACAGCCGCCCGGTCCGACCGGTCCACGTGGTCGGTCACCTGTGCAACACCGGTGACGTGTTCGCCCGGGCCCGTCCGCTGCCCGAACTCCGGGTGGGGGATCGGCTGGTGATGGCGACCTGCGGGGCCTACGGGATCTCCCGCAGCTCCAACTACAACACCCGCCCGATTCCCGCCGAGGTGTGGGTCGAAGCCGGCGAGGTCCGCTGCATCCGCCGTCGCCAGACCGTCGCCGAGCTGGCAACCTGGTACCAGGACGTGGCGCTCGGTTCGCGACCGTCCGCGGCGCCGACGGGCCGGGTGCTGGCCGGGGCATGAGGGTGCGGCCAGGGGCCGAGGGACTCCGGGGGTTCGGCTGGGGCCGTCTCCTCCGGGTCGCGATCCTGCTCTGGGTGCTGACGGCGGGTCCGGCCCCCGCCCTGGATCTCGAGGTCTGGGAGTATCCCCGGATCGCCAGCCCCGAGGACCCCTCGAACCGGTTCGCCTGGATCGAGCGCCTGCTCGCGAGCTTCGAGCGGGACCATCCGGGAGTCCGGATCCGGCTGACCAAGCTGACCTGGAAGGCGGGCGGCGAGAAGCTGCGGATCGGCGTCTTCGCGGGACGCCCTCCCGACCTGGTGTCGGGAACCCTGGATCCGGCGCTGCTCGAGACCGGGGCGATCGAGCCGATCGACGACTTCCTCACCGACGAGGACCGCGACGACTACCATCCCCAGGCCCTGGCGGCCTTCGGCTACCAGGGCCGGACCTGGGGCTGGCCCTGGTGCCGCAAGGGGGACCTCCTCTACCTGAACCTCGAGGCCCTGGAGGCCGCCGGCGTCTCGCCCCCCGAGGGAGGGCGTTTCACGCCCGAAGGATTCCGGTCGGCGCTGGCGGCCCTGGCTGCCAGGAGAGCCGCGGATCCCGGGGCTCCCTATCCCTTGGGATTCGCGTTCGCACCCGCCCGGAGTGCCGAGATGGCGCTCCTGGAGGCGCCGGGCAGACGACTCCTGGATGCCGAGGGCCGACTCGGACTGCGAGGGCCGGGCGTCGAGGCCGCGTACTCCCGCCTGCGGGACTGGTTGGACGGCGGGATCGTCCCTCCCGGGGCACCCGGCTGGAGCGAGCGGGAGGTCTGGCTGGCCTTCGCCCGCGACCGGCAGGTGGCCATGGCGGGCTTCGGACTCTGGGCCATCGGGGGCCTGACCCGCCAGGCGGGCTTCCGGTTCGGGCTGGCGGCGCTCCCGCCCCAGGAGTCCGGGCCCGGCCTGGCTCCTTCGGCGACGGTCGGCTGGTTCGTGCTGCGCCGCCCCGGCCGCCCGCCCGAAGCGACCCGGATGGCCCAGGCCCTGGCCCGCTTCCTCACCATGGGGGAGGGGCAAGCCGTGCTCCGGGACTACGGGCAGATGCCCGCCCGTCGCTCCGCCGGCGAGCTCTATGCCGACCGGCCCCTGGAACGGCAGGCGGGTGCCCTGCTGGCGGAGGCCGCCGACCTGCCGCCCCACTCCCGGTGGGCCGCCTTCGACGAGCTGCTCAAGCGTCGGATCCAGACCTGGCTCGGGGAAGCGCGGGAGGCAGGCGGAGCGGGAGATGGCGCAAAGGATCAGGCTCCGGGCGAGCCGGGGGAGCCGGGCGAGGGACGGACCCCGGTCGACCGCTTCGCGGCGGAGCTGGAGACCGCGGCCCGCGGGGTGCTTGCGGTGCGTCCCCGCGCCGATCCCGTCCCGGGATGGGTCTTCGCCGGGATGGGCCTGGTGTCGCTGCTGGTACTGCTGCCTCCGGGCCTGGCGCTCGCCGGGATGTTCCGCACCAGTCCTGGCGCCTTCGCCCTGGCCCTGCCCGCCACCGCGACCTTGTTCCTGTTCCTGGTCGGTCCCGCGATCGCCGGCCTGGCGCTGGCGGTCCTCCGGCTCGAAGCCGGGGCCGACCTCGGTTTCGAAGGCCTCTCGAACTTCGTCCGGGCCGTGGAGGACCCGGGGTTCCTGCGGGGCTGCCGGAACACCCTGCTCTATGCCGCGGTCGTGGTGCCCGCCAACCTGGGCTCGGCCCTGTTCCTGGCGCTGTGCATCCAGCCCCTGGGGCAGCGGATGCGGACCCTGTTCCGGGGCGCCTTCTACCTCCCCGGGGTGGCCTCGATCGTGGCGCTCGCCCTGGTCTGGCGGCAGATCCTGGACGAGCGGGGCGGGCTGCTCGAGAAGCTGGCCGCGCCCGGGAGCTGGCTCGGGGGACTGGTGCGGGCCCTGCTCCCCTGCCTGGAACGGGTACCGGTCGCCCTGGGGATCGTCGGCCTCGGCTGGCTGGCCCTGGGTCTCCTGGTCCGGGCCCCGGCCGGGGTCCGGGAGCCGCAGCGCTACCGGGTGCGGAGGGATCTCCTGGGGACCGGCCTGGTCGGGCTCGGCCTCGCGTGGGTGGCGCTCGGGATCGATCCGGCCCTGGCTCGGGATCCCCGCCCGCTCGGATTCCTGGGATCCACCCAGCTCTCCTTCTGGGCGGTCCTCCTGGTGGTGCTGGTGCGGGGACCGGGCGGTTCCCTGCTGGTGTACCTGGCGGCCCTGGAGAACGTGGACCGGGAGCTCTACGAGGCGGCCGAGGTCGACGGGGCCGGCCCCTGGCTCCGGTTCTACCATGTGACGCTTCCCGCCCTGGGAACCACCACGATGTTCCTGGCCATCACCGGGATCGTGGACAGCTTCCAGGCCTTCGGACAGGTCTTCCTCCTGACCGACGGCGGCCCGGGGTTCAGCTCGACGGTGGTGGTCCACCGGATGTACCTGGCGGCTTTCCGCGACCTCGACTTCGGCCTGGCCGCGGCCCAGGGCGCCATGCTCTTCGGCGCGATCGCAGCCCTGGGAGCCGCCCGGGCCGGTTCCGAAGAGTCGCTCGGATAGCCCGCTCCGGAGGCTCCGAACGCGAGAAGCCCCGGAAGCGGGCTTCCGGGGCTTCTCGGCTCCAGGGATCAGGGTCCGTCGGGCGCTCCCGGGTGGGGAGACGCCCTCGCTCCCTCAGTCCCCGTCGGGCAAGAACCGGCTGTCGAGCCCCTCGAAGGGCACGACCTCCGGCTCTGCAAGGCGCTCGCGCCGGGGACCGCGGTCCTCGCCGCGCCCTCGGTCGCCGCCCTCGCCCGGGCGACCTTCGGCCTCCCTGGGGGCGCCCTCGGGGCGGCTCCCCTCGGGTCGCGGGCCGCGGCGCCGGCGCCGCCGGCGGCGACCGCCCTCGCCCTCGGGTCGCGGGCCACGTTCCCCCGCGGGTCGCGGCCCCCGCGGGCCTCCCGCGGGGGCCGCGCGTGGGGCCGCAGCCGCCGGCCCCGACACCGCGCCCCCGGGCTTCTCGCTCGGCGCTCGCGCGTCAGCTCGAGTTTCGGGTC
>CAYOHP010000207.1:0-8843 GCA_964403795.1 uncultured bacterium
TCGCGATCCGCGAGGGCGGACGGACCGTGGGCGCCGGCGTGGTCGTCGAGGTGGTTTCCTAGGCGGGAGCCGCCGGGGTCAGCCCCGGAGAGGCCCGGGTCCCTCGGGAGCCTGTCGCTCCCGCGGCCCGGGCCTTTCGCATGCGGCGGCGGGTGGGATGGCAGAAGAATTGCCTCCCCGCCTGTTGACGCTCGCGGAAGGACCGTGTTAGCTTTCCCGCTCACTTCGCTGGATCAGGCCCTCCAGGCCGCTTCGCGGGCGACCGACCCGCACGGCGAGCACGGAGTCCTCTCCGGAGAGGTGGCGCAAATGGAGCAGACCTTCTCCCGAACCCGGAAGCAGAAGAACAAGGGTGTGGCGATGGCGTGCTCCAGTTGCGGCAGCCGCAACTACAAGGCGACCCGATCCCGGGGCGTCGGGTCCGAGCGGCTGGAACTCAGGAAGTTCTGCCCGAAGTGCAACGGGCATCGACTTCACCAGGAGTGCAGATAGCGCGTTCGAGGGAAGCCCGGAGGAGCGTAGCTCAGTTGGTAGAGCACCGGATTCCAAATCCGGCGGTCGTGGGTTCGAGTCCCTCCGCTCCTGCCATCCCGGCCCCCACGACTGCGAATCAGGGGTAATGATCGATGTTCGACATGCTGGCGGACTTCCAGAAGTTCCTGAACGAGGTCTGGCGCGAGGTCCGGCCCGGGAAGGGGCTGGTCACCTGGCCGAGCGTCGAGACCATCCGGTCCTCGACCCTGGTGGTGATCGTCTCCACGGTCCTGCTGTCGGGGTTCATCGCCCTCTGCGACCTGCTGCTGAACAACGCCCGAATCCTGCTCCTCGCCCGCTAGGCGGGCAGGGGGTCCACGAGGCCGTACGGGCCTCCGACGAGTCCGAGGAAGACGAAGTGCTCGAAGAGATGTACGAGAGCGACGAGGGGCAGTGGTACGTCGTTCACACCAACTCCTCCATGGAGCACAAGGTGAAGGCGAACCTGGAGCACCGCATCGCGGTCATGAAGATGCAGGACCAGATCTTCGACATCCTCGTTCCCATGGAGCCCGAGGCGGGCGACGCCAACGGGACGGGCAAGAAGAGCAAGAACGCCCGCAAGGTCTTCCCGGGCTACATCCTGGTCCGCATGAAGCTGAACGACGAGTCCTGGGCGGTGGTCCGCAACACCCCCGGTGTCACCGGCTTCGTCGGCCTGGGGCGTCGTCCCACTCCGCTCGAGCCCAAGGAAGTCGAGACGATCCGGTACCAGATGGGCCTGCAGGAGACCAAGCCCGTCACCCACGTCACCTTCCAGGAAGGCCAGTCGGTGCGGATCACCGACGGCCCGTTCTCCGATTTCATCGGTCACGTCGACAAGGTCTACTCGGACAAGAAGCGCCTCCGGGTGATGGTCCATATCTTCGGCCGGGAGACGGCCGTGGAACTGAGCTTCCTCGAGGTCGAGGAAGCCTGAACCAGGGACGCCCCCTCCGGGGCGCCCGGGACGCATCCCGTCAGGCATCAAGGATAGGTGTGGAGCGATGGCAGCAGCAGGCAAGCCCGTGCAGGCGATGGTGAAGCTCCAGGTGAAGGGCGGCCAGGCCAACCCCGCCCCGCCGGTCGGCCCGGCCCTGGGTCAGCACGGCGTGAACATCATGGAGTTCTGCAAGCAGTTCAACGAGCGGACCAAGGCCAACATGGGCCTGGTGCTGCCCGTGGTCATCACGGTCTACCAGGACCGCAGCTTCGACTTCGTGGTCAAGACCCCGCCCGCCTCGGTCCTGCTGCTGCAGGCCGCCAAGCAGGCCAAGGGTGCCAAGAACTCCAAGCTCGAGACGGTCGGCAAGGTCACCGCCGCCCAGGTCCGGGAGATCGCCACCCAGAAGATGCCCGATCTCAACGCCAGTTCCATCGAGTCCGCCATGTCCATGGTCCGGGGAACCGCCCGGAGCATGGGAATCAAGGTCGAGGGATAGTTTCGCCATGCCGGTATCCAAGAAGCGCACCGATGCGCTGAAGAAGTACGACCAGTCCAAGGAGTACGCCCTGCGCGAGGCGGTGCGGATCCTCAAGGACATCAAGTACGCCAAGTTCGACGAGACCGTCGAGCTGACCGTGAACCTCGGGGTAGACCCCAAGCACGCCGACCAGATGGTCCGCGGCGTGGTGGCCCTGCCCCACGGGATCGGCAGCGAGGTCCGGGTGCTGGTCTTCGCCGAGGGCGAGCTCGCCAACGAGGCCAAGGCCGCAGGCGCCGACTTCGTCGGCAGCCAGGACATGGCCGACCGGATCCTGAACGACAACTGGACCGACTTCGAGAAGGTCGTGGCCGCCCCCGACATGATGAAGTACGTCGGACGCCTCGGCAAGGTGCTCGGCCCCCGAGGCCTGATGCCCAACCCCAAGGTCGGCACCGTGACCCGGGACGTCGCCCGGGCGGTCCGGGAACTCAAGGCCGGTCAGCTCGAGTACCGGGTCGACAAGTACGGGATCATCCACGTGGTGGCGGGCAAGACCAGCTTCGCCGAGACCCAGATCTACGAGAACGTGGTGGTGGTCCTGAACGCCCTGACCCGGGCCAAGCCGGCCACTGCCAAGGGCAACTACATGCAGCGGATCACGCTCTCCTCGACCATGAGCCCGGGGGTCCGGGTCGAGGTCGCAGGGATCAAGAACGACCTGGACGATGCCCGCAAGGCGAACCTCATCGCCTGAGCCCGGGACGCGGAGGAGGATGGGCACCCATCATGGCGCTCACTAGGAGTCAGAAGGACGCGGTCATCGCCGAGGGCCTCGAGGCCGCCCGGCAGGCCTCGATCGTGGTGCTCACGGGCTTCCGTGGCATCGATGTGGCGACCGACACCCGGCTGCGCAAGGCGGTCCGGGAGACCGGCGCCAGCTACCAGGTGATCAAGAACACGTTGGCCAAGCGGATCCTCGGCGAGGACTGCTACAAGGGCCTCCACCCCCAGATGAAGGGCGAGACCGCCTATGTCTTCGGGGGCAAGGATCCCGTGGCCGTCGTCAAGGTGCTCTCGGAGTTCGCCAAGGACAACGAGGAACACCTGCAGATCAAGGCGGGATTCTTCGAGGGAACGGTGCTCTCGAGCTCCGATCTGAAGGCCCTCGCCGACATCCCGCCCCGCCCGGTGCTGTTGTCCAGGCTGGCCGGTGTCCTGGTGGCGCCGCTCCAGAGGCTGGTCAACGTGCTCCAGGCACCGCTCTCCCAGACCGTAGGCGTGCTCGGCGCAGTGGCCGACAAGCGCGGCAAGGCGGAGCCCCAGGCATAGAGGAGTTGCGGGGAGCCGGTCTCCCCAGGGTTACCTTCGCTGCCCTCGGGCAGCATGCACATCGGAAACCGGCCAGGGCCCGGAGCGGGCACAGCCGGTGACAACGAGGAAAATCCCCCCGGAGGTGGATTGTGGATCAGGCACAGCTCATCGAGGCCATCGAGAAGATGACGGTCCTCGAGTTGAACGCTCTCGTCAAGGCGATCGAGACCAAGTGGGACGTCAAGGCCAGTTCCGGCGGCGGAATGGTCATGATGGCCGCGGCCCCCGGTGCCGGCGGTGGAGCTGCCCCGGCGGCGGCCGAGAAGACCGAGTTCGACGTCGTGCTGACGGCTTCGGGCGACCAGAAGGTCAAGGTCATCAAGGTCGTCCGCGAGGCCACCGGCCTGGCGCTCAAGGAGGCCAAGGCCCTCGTCGACGGCGCTCCCGGCACCGTCAAGGAGAAGCTGAAGAAGGACGAGGCCGAGAAGCTCAAGGCCGCCCTCGAGGAGTCGGGCGCCACCGTCGAGCTCAAGTGACGCATCCTCCCGGAGCCCGCGCCGTACCCACGGCGTCGGGCTTCCGGGATTCCCCGTCCCTCGGGGTGCCCACCGGCACCCCGGGGTAGTCGGGGCTTCGCGGCTTTCCGCCGCGTACCACGGGATCTCCGGGCGACGCACGCCGGGAGCGACCCCGAGGCCCGGACTTCCCGATCCGCACGGGATGCCCGGGAACCCATCGTTGCCTGTCAGGGGAAAATCGGACGCCGATGCAGAACCACGCCCACAAGATCAAGACCGACCGATGCTCCATCAACCCCACCGCCGCCGAGGACTTCTCGCTGCCGAACCTCATGGCGATCCAGACGGAGTCGTTCCACGAGTTCCTGCAGGCCGACGTCCTCCCGCCTGATCGCGAGCGCCGCGGCCTGCAGGAGGCTTTCCTCGACGTGTTCCCGATCCGGGACTACACGGGGAACATCGTGCTCGAGTTCATCGAGTACACCCTGGGTCTCTCC
Source organism: uncultured bacterium (assembly GCA_964403795.1). Taxonomy (GTDB): domain Bacteria; phylum Muiribacteriota; class UBA6191; order CAZXTJ01; family CAYOHP01; genus CAYOHP01. Next base: position 4,267 of record CAYOHP010000207.1, read on the forward strand.
GGGGGCAAGGACTCGGCGGTACCCGGCCAGGTCGTCCACAAGGACTCGGTGCTGGCGGATGCGATGGATCGCGAGCCGGGCGTCTCGGTGGTCCGTTTCGGCGACTACAAGTACCGGGTGCGCTACTCCCCCGAGGAGTGCATGCGCCGTGACCTGACCTACAGCATGCCGCTCAACATGCGGGTGCGGCTCATCAACAAGCTCTCCGGCGAGGTCAAGGAGCAGGACCTCTTCGTGGTGAACCTGCCGCTGATGACCGACCGCGGCACCTTCATCGTCAACGGTGCCGAGCGGGTGGTCGTCAGCCAGCTGCACCGGTCCCCGGGCGTGTACTTCGACTACGCCTCCAAGATCTACACCGCCAAGATCGTCCCCTACCGGGGCGCATGGCTCGAGTACGAGCTCGACGCCCTGAAGGACCTGATCTACGTCCGCCTGGACCGCAAGCGGAAGATCCCCGTCACCGTCTTCCTCCGGGCCCTCGGGTACGAGACCGACGAGGAGATCCTGGACCTCTTCGACAACGCCGAGTCGATCCAGAAGACCCTGAAGGTCGACAAGACCACCAACGCCCTCGAGGCCCTGGACGCCATCTACAAGAAGCTGCGGCCCGGCGAGCCCTTCATCGAGGACAACGCCCGGCAGCTGCTCCATGGCCTGTTCTTCAATCCCACCCGCTACGACCTCGGGGCGGTCGGTCGCTACAAGCTGAACCAGAAGGTCTCGCTCTCGGAGCGGATCATCGGGCAGACCGCGTCCCACGAGTCGATCGTCGACCCCGATACCGGCGAGATCCTGGCCGAGCCGGGCCTGAGGATCCGGCCCGCGGCGGGCCACCGGATCGAGGAGCTCGGGCACCGCAAGGTCCACATCAAGACCGTCGACGGGATCGAACTGATCGTCCGCCAGGAGAGCGAGGTCTTCACGGCCCGCATGTCCGACCTGGACGAGGAGCGCCGGCTGGAGCTGATCGGCTATCAGCTGGCCACCCCGGTCGTCGACCCCAAGACCAAGGACGAGCTGATCGCGATCGGCAAGCGGATCGACGAGATGGCCCTCTACACCATCCAGGACCGGGGCGTGGACGAGGTCACCCTCTCCAAGGGCCGGGTCCTCGATCGGACCGACATCGTCGGCGTGATCCGCTACCTGATCGACCTGTCGTTCGGGGTGGGCAACATCGACGACATCGACCACCTGGGCAACCGGCGGGTACGCCGCTGCGGCGAGCTGCTCCAGAACCAGTTCCGGGTCAGCCTGGCCCGTATGGAGCGGGTGATCCGGGAGCGGATGACGATCCAGGACATCAACTCGCTCACCCCCCAGGTGCTGATCAACACCCGGCCGATCGTGGGCGTGATCGAGGAGTTCTTCGGGTCCAGCCAGCTCTCGCAGTTCATGGACCAGGTGAACCCGCTCTCCGAGCTCACCCACAAGCGCCGCCTCTCCGCCCTCGGCCCCGGCGGTCTCCGTCGGGAGCGGGCCGGCTACGAGGTCCGGGACGTGCACCCGACCCACTTCGGTCGCCTGTGCGCCATCGAGACCCCTGAAGGCCCCAACGCCGGTCTGATCTCGTCGCTCACCATGTGCGCCACCATGGACGACTACGGCTTCCTGATCTCCCCGCTCAAGGAAGTGGCGGACGGTCGCCCCGTCGGCAAGCCCGCCTTCCTGGACGCCATCCAGGAGGAGAAGTACACCGTCTCCCCCTATGACGCCCGGATCTTCAAGAAGGCCCTGCCCGCCGAGGAGGAGACCGCCTGCAAGGCGCTGGTCGGTGGCACCCAGGAGTTCACCTTCCGCACCATCGAGAAGATCGACGCCATCCAGGTCTCGCCGCTCCAGATGGTGTCGGTCGCCACCGGACTGATCCCGTTCCTGGAGCATGACGACGCCAACCGGGCCCTGATGGGCACCAACATGCAGCGCCAGGCCGTGCCGCTGGTCTGCACCGAGCCCCCCTACGTGGGCACCGGGGTGGAGGGTGCGGCGGCCCGGGATTCGGGCTCCGTGATCGTGTCGAAGTATCCCGGGACCGTGTCCCACGTGGACTCGTCCCGGGTCGTGATCGACCGGGAGCCGGGCCAGGACGACCACCGGGTCGCCTCGGGCGAGGAACTCAAGTACGTCGACGGCTACGAGCTGACCGAGGACGCGGTGGACCCCAAGTCGGGGAAGACCGTGCTCGCCAAGGGCACCCTCGTCACCTCCGACGTGGTGGAGAAGAAGCTGAAGGGCTTCTCGGGGCAGCTGAAGCTGGTCCGTCCCATCAAGGACGAGTACCGGCTGATGAAGTTCGCCCGCACCAACCAGTGCACCTCCTTCAACCAGAAGCCGATCGTGCGCAACGGGGACAAGGTCAAGGCCGGCGACGCCATCGCCGACGGACCCGGGACCTGCCGGGGCGAGCTCGCCCTGGGCCGGAACATCCTGGTCGCCTTCATGCCGTACCACGGGTACAACTTCGAGGACGCGATCGTTCTCTCGGACCGCATGGTCCGGGAGGACCTCTTCACCTCGATCCACATCAACTCCTACGAGACCGAGGCCCGGGACACCAAGCTCTGACCCGAGGAGATCACCAAGGACATCCCCAACGTCGGCGAGGACGTGCTCGCCAACCTGGACGACGAGGGGATCATCCGGATCGGCGCCGAGGTGAACCCCGGCGACGTGCTGGTGGGCAAGATCACCCCCAAGGGCGAGACCGAGCTGACCGCCGAGGACAAGCTGCTCCGGGCCATCTTCGGCGAGAAGGCGCGTGAGGTCCGCAACACCTCGCTCACCGTCCCCCACGGCGAGAAGGGGAAGGTCGTCGACGTGATGGTCTTCTCCCGGGAGAAGGGCGACGAGCTCCCCTACGGCGTCAACAAGCTGGTGCGGGTGTTCGTGGCCCAGAAGCGGGCCATCATGGAAGGCGACAAGATGGCCGGTCGCCACGGCAACAAGGGCGTCGTGGCCCGGATCGAGCCGATCGAGGACATGCCCCGACTGGCCGACGGCACCACCATCGACATCGTGCTCAACCCGCTGGGCGTGCCCTCCCGAATGAACATCGGTCAGGTGCTCGAGACCCACTTGGGGTGGGCCGGAAAGGCGCTGGACACCTTCTACGCCACCGAGCTCTTCAACAAGGGCCAGGGGATCTCCAACGAGGACTTCGTGCGGGGCGAGCTGGTCAAGGCCGGCCTGCCCGACACCGGCAAGGCGGTGCTCTACGACGGGGTCACGGGTGAACCCTTCGACCACGAGATCATGGTCGGGCAGATCTACATGATGAAGCTGGCCCACCTGGTCGACGACAAGATCCACGCCCGGGCGACCGGTCCCTACTCCCTGGTGACCCAGCAGCCGCTGGGTGGCAAGGCGCAGTTCGGTGGCCAGCGCTTCGGGGAGATGGAGGTCTGGGCGCTGGAGGCCTACGGGGCCGCCCATACCCTGCGCGAGCTCCTGACCATCAAGTCCGACGACGTCGAGGGCCGTGTCACCGTCTACGAGACCATCATCAAGGGCGACGACGAGATGAGGCCGAGCGTGCCCGAGTCCTTCAAGGTCGTGGTCTGCGAGTTGCAGAGCCTCGGCCTCAAGGTCGATCTCCACTTCGTCGACTGAGACCCATCCTAGATAGACATCCGCACCGGCCCGTCAGGACCGGCTCCCCTGGAGGGAACCCCACGTGGAAAGCTTCGAGAACCTGAAGTCCATCCAGATCAGCATCGCCTCCCCCGAGCAGATCCGGGCCTGGTCCCATGGCGTCGTCAAGAAGCCGGAGACCATCAACTACCGGACCCATCGCCCCGAGCGCGACGGTCTCTTCTGCGAGAAGATCTTCGGTCCCACCCGGGACTACGAGTGCTTCTGCGGCAAGTACAAGAGCATCCGCTACAAGGGCATCATCTGCGAGCGGTGCGGCGTCGAGATCACCCGGGCGGCCGAGCGCCGGGAGCGGATGGGGCACATCGAGCTGGTCTGCCCGGTGGCCCATATCTGGTACTCGAAGGGCACCCCCCATTACATCGCGATGCTTCTCGACATCACCTCGCGTGATTTCGAGAAGGTGCTGTACTTCAACAGCTACATCGTGCTGGACCCGGGGAATCTCCCGCTGCTCAAGAAGCAGATCCTGGCCGAGAAGGAGTACCAGGACTACCGGTCCAAGTACGGGGACATGTTCAAGGCCGACATGGGCGCAGGTGCCATCAAGGCCCTGCTCCAGGACCTCGATCTCCCCAAGCTCGTCGACGACCTGAAGCGCAAGCTCAAGGACAAGACCGGCAGCCAGAAGCAGAACATCATCAAGCGGCTCGAGCTGGCCGAGATGTACCAGCACTCGAAGTCCAAGCCCGAATGGATGATCCTCGACCTGCTGCCGGTGATCCCGCCCGATCTCCGGCCCATGGTCCAGCTCGACGGTGGCCGCTTCGCCACCTCCGACCTGAACGACCTGTACCGCCGGGTGATCAACCGGAACAACCGGCTGGCGCGGCTCATCAAGCTCAACGCCCCCGAGATCATCATCAAGAACGAGAAGCGGATGCTCCAGGAGGCGGTGGACGCGCTGTTCGACAACGGTCGCC
>CAYOHP010000208.1:0-8632 GCA_964403795.1 uncultured bacterium
ACCCAAGTACTCCTCCGACATTGCCGAGCATTCGATGTGCCACCCCGGACGCCCCTTGCCCCAGGGCGAGTCCCAGGCCTCGGGCCGGTCCCAGAACTTCCACAGACAGAAGTCGGCGGGGTGGTCGAAGCGGGCGTCCCGCTCCACCCGGCCGCCGCCCTCGGGCGGGTCGTCGAGGCCCCGGCCCGAGAGTTTGCCGTAGCCGGTGAAGCCGCGCACCTTGAAGTACACGCCGTCGCCCGGGACCAGGTAGGCGAGGCCCCTCTCCTCGAGCTCCCGGATCAGGGCCACCATCTCGGGCACGTTCTCGGTGGCCTTGGGGTAGAGGTCGGCAGGCTCCACGTTCAGGAGCCGCATGTCCTCGTGGAAGGTCTCGATGTAGCGCTCCGAGACCTCCTGCCAGGGGACCCCCTGGCGGGCGGCGGCGTCCAGGATCTTGTCGTCGATGTCGGTGAAGTTGACGACGTACTTCACCCGCTCGGCGCCGAAGCGGTCCCGGAGCCAGCGCACCGCCACGTCGAAGACCACCTGGGAGAGCCCGTGGCCGAGGTGGCAGCGGTCGTAGACGGTGACCCCGCAGACGTAGATCCGGAGCTTGCCGTCCTCGCCCGGGGTCAGGGGCTGGAGGCGCCGGGAGAGGGTGTCGTGGACCTGCACCGGGGCCGCCTCCTCAGACGTCCTCGAGGAGCCGCTCGAGTTCGCCGGGGCCGATCCGGACCTCCCGGCGACGCCCGGACTCCGGTCCGGACACGATTCCCCGGGCCTCCATCACGTCGATGATGTTGGCGGCCCTGTTGTATCCGATCTTGAAGTGGCGCTGCAACATCGAGGTCGAGACCTCGCCCTTCTCGACGGCCAGCCGGATGCAGGCCCCCAGGTACTCGTCCTTGAAGCTCTCGGGATCGACCGCCTGGGGCTCCCCGGAACGGGCGCCGGTGGCCACCACGTCGAGGTACTCGGGCGGTCCCTGCTTGACCAGGTGGGCGACCAGGCGCTTGATCTCGTCGTCCTGCACGAAGGCGCCCTGGATGCGGCTCGACTTCGGCTGCCCCACCGGCTGCCAGAGCATGTCGCCCCGCCCCAGCAGGGCCTCGGCCCCCATGTGGTCGAGGATCACCTTGGAGTCGACCTTGGAGGCCACCCGGAAGGCGATCCGGGTCGGCAGGTTGGCCTTGATGATGCCGGTGATCACGTTGGTCGAGGGCCGCTGGGTGGCGACGATCAGGTGCATGCCGACGGCCCGGGCCATCTGGGCCAGTCGGCAGATCGAGTCCTCGATGTCCTTGGCGGCCACCATCATCAGGTCGGCCAGCTCGTCGATCACGATCACCAGATAGGCCATGGGGACGATCGGAATTTCCTGGCCATCCTCGTCCACCGCCACCGAGTCGATCTTCTCCTTGGCCACCGCTTCGTTGTAGCTCTGGATGTTGCGGTAGCCGACCAGCGAAAGCACCCGGTAGCGTCGCTCCATCTCGAGCACCGCCCACTTGAGCGCCGCCGAGGCGGCCCCGGGATCGGTGATCACCGGCGCGATCAGGTGGGGGATCCCGTCGTAGACCATGAGCTCGACCCGCTTGGGATCCACCATGAGGAAGCGGAGCGTGGAAGGCGTGTTGCGGACCAGGAGCGAGCAGATCAAGGTGTTCACGCACACCGACTTGCCGGCCCCGGTGGCGCCGGCCACCAGCATGTGGGGAGCCTTGCCGAGGTCGGCGATCACCGGGGCCCCCGAGATGCCCTTCCCCAGCACATAGGTCAGCGGGGCGTCGGCGGAGCGGAATTCCGGCTCGGCGGCGATCTCCTGGAAGTAGACCGGGATCACGGTCTTGTTGGGGACCTCGATGCCGACCGCGCCGCGCCCCGGGATGGGGGCCTCGATCCTCACCCGGGCCACCGCCAGCGACATCGCCAGGTCGTCGGCCAGGGAGGTCACCCGGGAGAGCTTCACCCCGGCGGCCGGCACCAGCTCGAACTGGGTGATGGTGGGACCGCAGGTGATCCGGGTGATGTTCGACTCGATCCCGAAGTGCTTGAGCGTGACCCGGATCAGCTCGGCCTTGCGATGGAGCTCGGAGTCGTCCTCACGGGGGAGGTCCATGGGCGGGGCGTCGAAGAGGTCGAGCGGGGGGAGCTCGAAGGCCACGGCCGGCTCCCGGGAGACCGCCAGGGCGCGCCGGGTGCCTTCGATCCGGGGCCGGGCCCGCTCCTCCATGGGGCGCTCCACGACCGGCGCGGCCTCCTCGGCAGCGGGTGCATCCCCGGGGGGGAGCGCTACCGGGTCGGCGACGACCGGGCGGGGCGGCGCGGTGCGAGGGGTGCGGGGTGGGGCCGCGGGCACGGTCGCGACCCGAGTCGGCTCGCGCTCCCCCGCGTCGGCCACGGGGGAAGGAAGGAGGGCGCGCTCCTGGCCTCCTTCCCCGGTCGGCCGGTGGGGGAGGGACGGCTCGGGAGTCAAGGGACGGGCGCCGCGGCGCAGGCAGACGGCGCGGGCCATGCGGGCGTGGGAGAGCAGGTCGTCGTCGAGCAGGGTGGGGGCGGGCTCCCGGCTCCCGGGTGGGGGCGGCACCGGGTCGCGGGGGGCGACGATCACCGGCGGCGGAGGCTCGGGCGGGGGAGATGGCGCGGCGAGATCGGCCTCGGGCGGGGGAACCGGGGTCGGGATCCCGGCGTCGACCGGCGCCGCCACCACCGACGCCAGGTCGGGGCCGCCGGCGGCCCGCTCCAGGCGACGGGAGACGAGGTCGATCACGATCCACAGGTCGCGCAGGCCGACGAAGATCACGTGCTGGAGTCCCGTGAGCAGGCGGATTCCCGCTTCGATCGCGGCGCGGGCGGGGACTACCAGGACCGTCTCGACGATTCCCCCGAGCTGGGCCGCCAGGATCCGCGGCGAGAGGTCGAGTGCGATGCAGAGCAGGACGACCGAGGCGGCCAGCAACGCCACCCAGGCCCCGATGGGTCCGAAGAGCACGTCGAGGTAAGCGCCCAGCCAGAAGCCGATGCGGCCTCCGGTGCCATGCCGCACCTTCTCGAGGGCGGCCAGCAGCACGGGGCCCCCACCGGCCCAGGCGGCGAGCTCGGTACGGCTCGACCAGGCGGCCTGGTGCTGGAAGCGGCGGGTGCCCCAGAGGGCGAGCACCAGCGCGGGATAGAAGACCGCCAGGCCGAAGGCTGCCATCAGCGCCTGGGCGGCTTCGCCGAGCTGGCCCTGTCCCCCGGTGGTCCCGGTCATGACCAGGGCCGAGGCGGCCAGCAGGAGCACGCCCTGGAGTTCCTCGTGGCGCCCGGACGGGGGCGCCAGGGAGGCCACGCCGCTGGGGGTGGTGCGCCTCATCGAACCCCCCGGAGCAGGCTGACGAGCACGGTCACGGTCCCGAGCGCCAGGCAGTAGTGGCCCCAGATCCGGAAGGATCCTCGCCCCAGCTGGGTGACGAGGAAACGGAGCGCCATGATGCCGACCCCGAAAGCGAGCGCCACCCCGAGTGCGATCCCGGCGGGATCGACGCCCGAGTCGGCGACCTCCAGGAGGTCACGGGCCGTGAGCAGGGCAGCCCCGGCCACCGCCGGGATGGAGCAGAGGAACGAGAAGCGGGCGGCTTCCAGCGCCGGGATCCCGAGCGCCATGGCGGCCGCGATGGTGCTGCCGGAGCGACTCACTCCCGGGAGGACCGCGATCCCCTGGACGATCCCGATGGCCAGCGCCCGGCCCCGGGTGATGGGGCGATCCCCTCCCCCGGTCCGCTCGGTGGAGTAGTCGAGGGTGGCGGTGACCCAGAGGCCGAGGCCGACGGCCAGGCTGCCCAGGCGTTCGACCCCGGCCTTCTTCATCCCCAGGCCGAGGATCGCGGTCGGGATCGAGGCCAGCACGATGCGCTCGACCAGCACCCGGTCCTCCGGGTCGCCACCCGGGAGCAGGCAGCGGCCGAGGCGCAGGACGTCCTTGCGGTAGAAGACCAGGACCGCGCCCAGGGTGCCGAGGTGGAGGGCCACGTCGAGGGCGACCGACTCGGGGACGTGGCCGAGCAGCAGCTCCGCCAGGCGGAGGTGGCCCGAAGACGAGATGGGCAGGAACTCGGTGGCTCCCTGGAGCACCCCGAGGCCGGCGATCTCGAGCGCATGCATACGGACGGACACGCTCCCTTCGGCGAGGACGGCCAAGCGGCTCGCGCCGCAGGCACGCGAGGTCCACGTCCCCATCATCGACGGATCCTACCCGCCTCGCCAGAACGGATCCGGGTGGATCCCCGGATCTTCCGTACCGGCCGGGCCGGCGTGCCGGGGTGCGGGGCGACCAGGGCTCCATGCGAGTTCGCCACAGGGGTGTGGTACTTCGACCACGAAATCGTGGTGGTCTTGTGCGACCTCCCGGGCGATTCATGGCCGAGGAACGGGAGGAAGGGTCTGCTGGAGCCGATCCCAGCATGCGGGTCTGCTTGGCATCAGGCTTGCAAACCCGTCGACAGCCCCTGTAAGGTGGCGTGGGATAAAGGAGAAGGTTGCGGGACGCCACCGACCGGAATGACTCCGGAGTTCGACTTGCAGTACCTTCTCGAAAGTGTGTCTCGCGGAGCGAAAGGAGGATTCCTTTGCTGCATCGCTTCCTGCGTGATGACGAAGGACAGGGAATGGTGGAGTACGGCCTCATTCTGGGCCTGATCTCCATCGTGGCCATCGCGGCTCTGACGGCCGCCGGCGGTCAGGTCAACCGCCTGCTCGGCCAGGTCAGCGGCGCGCTGTCCTCGGTCAGCTCGTAATCGCCTAGGCGACTACGAAGAAAGCACCGGCCTCCGGGCCGGTGTTTTCTTTTCCGCCGGGATTCTTCCTCTCTGCAGCGGGACCCAGGGACCTCGCGGGCGGGCGATCCGGTCAGCCGAAGAGGCGTTGCAGGCGGTGGGCGAGCAGCATGGAAGCGAGGAAGAGCAGGAAGACCAGGCCCAGGCATGCGAAGGCGACCCGGGCGGGGCCGCCGCCGAGGTCGGTGCTCCGTGCCACCGTCGCCAGTGCGGGTCGGTCGTCCGCGAGCCGCCCCTCGACCGAGAGGGTCCCTAGCTCCGACCCGGGCACATAGGCGACGCTAAGATGGGCGGCGAGCGCCTCGGCGCGTTGGCAGGCCCGCGAGAAGTTACCGAGCTCGTGCTCGCCCAGGGTCACCAGGGTGCCGTCCTTCAGGGCCAGTACCGGCGCATGCCGAAAGCCCGCGAAGTTCCCCGGGATCTCGGTCCCCGAGACGCCGGTCGCGGCCACGTCGTCGAACCGGAGCGAGCGGGCGCACCACTCCAGGCCCCAGACCTGATGGCTCCACTGGAGCCGGCGGCCCGGGTTGTCCACCACCCAGGATTCCCGGTAGCTCCGGCCGGCCGCCGCCAAGGGGACTGCGACCAGGGCGGCAAAGGCCAGGCTGCCCAGGAGCCAGAAGGCCTCCCTCGGTCCTCTCTCCACGAGAGCCAGCACCCCGATGCCGCTGAACACGATCGCCAGCAGGGCCGCGGTCGCCGCGAGGAGCAGGAGCATGCTCCGGATCGAGGACTCCGAGGTGAGCCGGACCCGAGGCAGGGTGAGCTGGCCGGGCGTCCACCCGGCATCGGCGGCGAGGGTCGGGTCCATGGGCGGCGACTCTACCATCGATGGCGGCGGGCTCCGGCGCACCTACCCGACGGGCGCCTCGGACCTCACCAGCTCGAAGACCTCGTAGCCCTTGTGGCGGAGGAGCTTCTCGGCCGGGGATCCCATCGAGGCGGCGGCGATCTCGGCCAGGCGGCGTCCGCCCTGCTTGGGGCGACCCACGAAGAGCAGGCGGCCGCCGGGTACCAGCACCCGGGCCGCGTCGGCGAGCAGGCGACGGACCACCGGGAGGCCGGCCCGGATCGGGGGGTTGGTGAGGACCAGGTCCATGCACGCGGCCGGCAGGCAGGCGGCTCCGTCGGCCTGGAGGACCAGCGCCGGGAGCCCGAGGCGATCCCGGTTGGCGGAGGCCGCCAGGCAGGCCCGGAGGTTGGGCTCGACCAGCCAGGCCCGTCCCCTCCCCTGGCGCAGCAGGTGGAGGAGCCCCAGGACCCCGTGGCCCGCCCCGAGGTCGAGGACGCGCTCGGCGATGCAGGGAGCGCTCGCCTCCAGGACCAGGGCGCTCCCTGGGTCGAGGCCGTCCTTGGAGAAGATCCCCGCGTCGGTCGTCCAGGGGAGGTTCCTCCCCTCGAATTGCAGCGAGATGCAGGTCGGATCCGGGTCCGATCCGGGATGTCGCGAGAAGTAGGTCTCCAGGCCGCCGCTCCCGAGGGTCGCTCGTCCGGTCCGGAGCCGCGCCCGGCCGGGGTCGGGAAGCCTATCACCCGGCGTCGCAAGGGGGAGGCGTGGTACCCTCCACCGGGGCCGAACTCGGCGTCCGGCGGGCCTCCGTAGCTCAGGGGATAGAGCATCGGCCTTCTAAGCCGGTGGCCGCAGGTTCGAATCCTGCCGGAGGCGTGGCTCGAGGGCCGGAGGGCCCGGCGGCGATGAACGAGCTCAACCAGTTCCTGCTCTTCTCTGCCCGCTTCTGGTGGGTCACCCTGCCGATCCTGGGGTGGTTCATCGTCTTCACGGCCATCCGCCTGCGACGCCTGCGCGAGCTCGAGGGCAAGGAACACAAGCAGCTCGAGCGCAGCGAAGAGGAGTCGGTGCTGGCACGCCGGACCCTCGACTTCGCCTATGTCCCGACCGAGGAATCCGAGGCCTTCCACAAGATGCCGGCCCGGGCCCCCGCGGAGGTCGTCGGGTCCACCCCTCCCTCCCGGCCCAGTCGTCCCCCTCCCCCGCCGGAGGCCGCTCCGGTGGTTGCCGAGGCCGCCCCTCCGGACGGGGGCGCCGTCGACCCCACCCCGCCTCCGGTCCCGCCGATCCCTCTCCCCGGGTCGGGTAGGGCCGAGAACGGGCCCCAGGGTGAGCCGGAGCCGAGCTCGGGACCAGGATCCGGAGCGGGCGGCAGTGTCGGGCTGGCGGACCAGCTCCGTCGCTACCAGGAGATCCGGTCCGAGCTCGTGGGGGGCAGCCGGGCGGTGCTCGAGAAGTACGACCACCTCTTCGACCGGGAGGCGATCCAGGAGGCCGAGGCCAGCCTGGCCGAGGACCCCGACAACCTGAAGCTCCTCGACTGGCTGGCGTTCATGTACTACGCCCAGGATCGCATCGACCGGGCGATCGAGACCTACAAGAAGCTGATCAGCCGCAAGCCCGACTCCCCCGACCTGTTCTTCTCGCTCGGGAACTGCTTCTACAAGGCGAACCTGCTCCCGGAGTCCGAATACTGCTGGCGGCGGGCCAAGGCCCTGAAGCCGAGCGAGAAGGTCCAGAAGAGCATCGAGGCCCAGGAGGAACGGGCTCGCGAGCTGATGGGCCAGTGGGAACGATGGGGGATCCGGCAACCGGTCACGGATCGGTTCATCCAGTTCCTGCTCCACGAGGAGGCGGCGGCCGGCGGCGGGAGCTCGGCGCCTCCCCCGGATCCCGGGAGCGGTCCGCCGCCGGTTCCCGAGGCGGCGGTGGAGGCGGCCTCCGAGGAGCCCGAGGGAGAGGCACCCGAGGAGACCCGGACTTCCCCGCCGGGCGAGGAGATCTGGGAGGGGTCCGACGACGGCACGCCGAGCCTCGACGACGTCCTCGAGGCTGCCGATCCCGGGGGCGCCGACGAGGAAGCCGAGGCCGTCCAGGCTCGCGCCCAGGCCCTGGCCCTGCTCGACTCCCCCCGGGAGGCCGCTTCCGTGGCCGCTTCCGTGGCCGTGGCCGAGGCCGAGGAAGAGCCTCCCCAGGAGCCCGCAGACCTCGCGACCGCCTCGGACCCAGTGAACCCGGAGCCGACCGAAGCCTCCCCGGCGTCGCTCGGAACGCATTCCGACGCCGCCCTGGAGGCCGAGGGTTCCCCTCCCTCGTCGGAGATCCAGGGAGCCGACGCCGAGCCGGGCGGCGGCCCGGCGGCGACACCGGTGGTGCGTTTCGACGAGGCGGATGCGCTCCAGTCCGCCTTCGACGACCTCTTCGCCCGGGCGGGCGACGAACCGGTGGCCCCTCCCGCCTCCCGGGAGCCTCCGGCCGAGGCGTCTGGCGCGGCCGAAGGACCCGGCCTGGAGCTACCGCCTCCCCAGCTCCCGAGCCCTTCCGGGGAGACCGTCGCGGAGGTCCTGGTCCGGGCCCTGGTGGCCCTGGAGACTGCCCGAAGAACCGGCGTGCCTCCCGAATGCCTCGAACTCCTGGAGAGTCCGACCGGCAACGCGGCCGTCCAGGTGGCCCTGGCTCTCGCCGCGAGCCGCCCCTCCATGCTCCCCACCCTGCTGGACGCCGAGGATCCCCGCCTGGTCGGGGTCGCCGTGCTCCAGTCCCTGGTCGGGAGCGCCCCGATCGAGGTCCCGAGCCTGCTCGCCCTGCTGGACCGCCCCGGGATCCCGGAGGTCCCGGTCCTGGCGGCCCTGGGGTTTCCCCTCCCCGGTCCCTCCCTGGCCGAGGTCCTCGACCACCTCGGGCGGCACCGGTATTCGTCCGGGCTCGCCCGCGATCTCTGGCACCTGGCGCTCGCCAGCCTCCCGGCCTCCGACTGGCCGGCCGGAGCCGAGATGGCGGTCTCCGCGGGCGGGGAGGCCGGGGCCCTGGCACTCGCGCTGGTGGC
>CAYOHP010000209.1:0-8624 GCA_964403795.1 uncultured bacterium
CGGCGCGCCGAGCTCGGGATCCTGCTGGCCGAATCCGGGGACCTGGCGGCCGCCGCCCGGCGCTTCGACGAGGCCACCAGGCTCGCCAGGACCCAGGCCAGGGACGAACTCCTGGAGGCCGAGATCGCCGACCTCCGGAGCCGCGCCCTCCCACCCCCCAAGGCCCAGCCCGTCGCCAAGCCCGGGATCCGAGGCCCCTCCGTCCCGGCCAAGGTCGCCCCTGGCCCGGCACCGGAACCGGGGGGCGGCCAGCCACCCAAGGTCGCGGATCCAGGATCCTGGCTGGGCATCTAGTCAGCGGGCCGGCTGGTAGCCGAAGACCCGCATCGTCCCGTCCACGTGGGCGGTGACCAGGCGACGCCCCCGCGGCGAGAGGACCACCGCGTCGATCGGCGAGGCCTGGAAGCGGTCGGCGGTCGAGTGGCGAACCGCCACCACCCCGTCCCTCACCTCGGCGACCCGGAGCTCGGTGCCACTGGCGGTGGCCACCACCCTCCCGTCCGGGGAGAGCGCCAGCACCCCGATGGGGGCATCCACGTAGACGCTGGCCAGGAGCTTCCCGTCCCCGGTCGAGAGCACCCGGACGATACCCTCGGGCGAGGCCACGGCGAGTCGGCCGCCGTCCTCGGAGAGGGCCAGCAGGTCCCGTGCCCCCCGGGGCACTTCCAGGGTCCGGGGCGGAGCGTCGCCCTTCAGCGCGTCGAGGACGATCCCGTCCAGCGCCTCGGCCTTGCCGGTCGCCAGCAGGCTCCCGTCCCCGGCCAGGGCCCAGGCGCTGGGCGGTCGGGGCTGCCGCCTCACCTCCCGGCGGACTCCCTCGCCACCGGCCACCCGCACCCGGACGCTCCCGTCCTGGCCGGACTGGGTGGCGAGCACCCGCCCGTCCCGCGACACCGCGGTGTAGAGGCCGGCGTCCAGGAACCGCGGATCGTTGGCGGCGAACTCCAGGGGGGAAGGCCGGGCGCGCCGGGCCGGGATCCGGTCGAGGTGGAGCGAGCCGGGGAGGTAGGGCTCCTCGGGCCTGCCGCGATGGCGCAGGGTCCAGAGTTCGTCCTCGTCGGCCGCGTATCCCGCTCCCCGGAGGATCGAGCCCGCTCCGTCGTCGTCGCTGGCGAGCACCGACGGACCCGCCAGGTCCCAGTGGACCAGCCTCCCGCCCCCGACCACCACCAGGCGGGTGCCATCTCCCGAGAAGACCATAGAGAGGATGCGCCCGGAGTGTTCCGGCACCGGGCCGGCCCGGCGGCCGGTGGCCACCGACCAGGCGACCAGACCCGAGGCCGAGGAGCCGATCAGCAGCTCGTCCCGGGGCCCGAACCCGAGTGCCACCAGGTCCTTGGGGCCGGGTTCGAGCTCGGCGTCGGAGCGGGAGGCGCCGAGCCGGCGCACCCGCACGAAGCTCCCGTCGGAGGCCGCCACCCGGGTCCCGTCCCCGGAGACCGCCAGGGCATGCAGGCAGCCCGGATCGCCCGGCCACCCCGGCATGGGCTCCAGGCTCGCAGGCGCGTCGAGGCTGATCGCCAGCGGGACCCGGGAGGCATCGGGAGCCTCGTCGCAAGGGGCCAGGTAGAGCCGGCTCCCGTCCGGGGCGAAGGCCATGGCGGAGGTCCACTCGCCGGGGAGGTCGATCTCCCGGGAGCGCCCCCCGTCGAGGGTACGGAACACCTCGAGCCGGCCGCGGCTCGCCACCGCCAGCCGGTCGCCGCCCGGCGAGAAGACCATGGCGGAGACGTCCTCGGGACGCTCCACGGCCAGGATCCTCGGCGCCCCACCCCTGACCGTGGGGAGCAGGAGCACCCGTTCGGGTCCGGCCAGCCATGCCGCCATCCAGCGCCCGTCGAGACTCATGGCCATGGGCAGCGGATCGGGCCCGGAATGCGGGAAGGCGGTGCCGCGGGGGATCAGCACCGGGATTCCCCCGGAGGCCAGCGGGAGCACCCAGAGCGCCAACGGGACCGGTCCCCGGCTGGGGGCGTAGCGGAGGTCGTTCCACGAGAGGTCGACGCCCAGGGCCACGTCCTCGCCGAGGTCCCGGGGCATGGGCGCGAAGCCGGGGAGTGCGAACAGGCGGGGATCGTGGCCGGCGGAGAGCAGGGCGGTGGCGTCGGGGAGGACCGCCGCCCCGACCCAGGGGAAGCCGGCCCGGAGGATGGGCGAGCCCAGGGTGGGGCCGGGCGCGAGGGTCAGGCGGGAGGGACGCCGCTCGGGTGCGCCCTCGCTCCGGGCCGTCCCTGCCTCGGGGTCCTCGGTCTCCTCGAGGGTCGGCTCGGGGAGCGGGAGGGGCGGCGGCGCCGGGGCGTCCACCCGGAGCACGATCACCGGGAAAGTCGGGGCCGGGATCCCCGGTGCGGGACCGGGAGGCGGGGAAGGCCCCGGCGCCGGCCCCGGGTCCGGCGGCCGGCCGCTACCCGGGAGCGGCGACCCCGGGTGGTAGCCCGGAGGCCGCGCCACGACCGGCACCGGGTCGGGGGTCCGCGGCGGCCGGACGGCGGGCCCGGGGGCGGTCCGGGGGGCCAGGACCAGCGCCAGCGCGGCCAGGCAGGTCAGGCCCGCGACCAGCCACGGGGCGCGAAGCGACGGGGGGACGGGCTTCCCGGCCGTGACCTCGGGAGGGGGCTCGGGGCGCGGCTTCCCGCCTTCCCCTTGGAGATCGAGACCCAGGATCATGCGGACCTCGCCGAGGTTCGCCGGCCGCTCCTCGGGGTCGTCGACCAGCAGCGCGTCGATCAGCGCCGCCCAGGGGGAGTTCCTGGGCAGGACCTCGAACTGGGGCCGCGGCAGGGGCAGCCCCTGGTGGGTGTTGTAGATCTCGGTGGGCAGGAAGGGAAGCCCGCCTTCGAGCAGGCGGAAGGCCAGCACCCCCCAGGCGAACCAGTCGCAGGGCGAGCCCCCTTCCTCGCCCCGGACCAGCTCGGGGGAGAGGTAGGCGAAGGTGCCGAGCACCTCGCCGGTGCGGGTGATGCGGGTGGTGCCGGAGCGCCGGGCCAGGCCGAAGTCGAGGAGCACGGCCCGGCCCTCGGGGGTCACGATCACGTTGGCGGGCTTCAGGTCCCGGTGGACCACGCCCCGGGAGTGGAGCGCCTCCAGGGCCTCGGCGACCTGGAGCAGCACCGGCCGGGGATCGGCGGCTTCGTCGCAGTCGCGGAGGTCGCGGCCCTCGAGGTACTCCATCACCAGGTAGGGGATGCCGTCGGACTCGCCGGAGCCGAAGACCCTGACCACGTTGGGGTGGTCGAGGTTCGCGAGCAGCTCGGCCTCCCGCCGGAAGCGGGCCCGGTACTCGGCCTGGTCGTGGACCAGCACCGTCTTCACCGCCACCCGGACCCCGTCGGCGCGGCGGCGGGCCTCGAAGACCGCACCCATGCCGCCGGCTCCCAGGCAGCGGACGAAGTCGAAGTCGGCGCGCAGGCCTTCCGGGGGCGGGACGGTGGCGAGATCGATCGAGGACCGGCTCACGGTGGGAGCATGGCAGGCCCGGGGCGGCAGGGGAAGCCGCGCCCGATCATGGCAAGGGCAGCTCCACCGGTGGGGGGTCCTTGGGGCCGGGGCGAGCGTCGGCGACGGGGGGATCGGGGAGCACGCCGAGGTCCCGGAGCACCGTGGCGTAGGCGAGCTGCTTCCACTCGAAGACCTGGGCGACGAGTTCCCCGGGCGGGAGCCAGCGGAGCTCGACGAACTCGTGCTCGCTCCGGGCGAGGTCGGGAAGGGCCCCCGGCCGGAACCGCCCCAGGTAGAAGCGGAGCTCCTGGCCGCGCCGACGCTTCTCGAGGCGGAGGGCGCGGGGGAACTCGTAGCGGACCGGATGGGCGGTGGCCGAGAGGAGTTCGATCCGGTCGGTGCCCAGCTCCTCGGCGAGTTCCCGCCGCAGCGCCCGGTTCCGGCTCTCGTGCTTCTTCACACCCCCCTGGGGAAGCTGCCACATGAGGCCCCCACCCGGCTTCCTGCCTGCCAGCACCAGACCCCGGGAATCGAGGAGCACCGCGCCCACCGCGCTCCGGTAGGGGAGCGGACCATCGGGGGTGTCCCGGCTGCCGGCCCGCCGTTCCAGGTGCAGCCGGAAGGGATCCTCGCCGAAGGTGGCGAACCCGAGCCTCCGGTAGAGCCGCACCGCCGGGTTGGCCTTGAGCACATCGAGCCGGAGCGGGAGGCCGCGGCGGTCGGCGTCCTCCAGGATCCCGGCCACGATCCGGGTCCCGAGTCCCCTGCCCTGGGCCTCGGGGCGGAGCGCCAGGTAGGCCAGGTAGAGGTGTCCGGCACGGGTCTCGAGGCCGAGACAGCCGAGGTCGGCCCCGCCCTGACGGAGCACCTGGCGGGCCCCGGGCCGGAAGGACTCGCGGAACCGACGTTCCTGGTCGGCTTCGTCCCAGCCCCAGGTCGCCGCCACCCAGGGCCCCAGGGCGCGCTTGTGCAGGTCCCAGGCGAAGGCGAAGTCCTCCGCGGTGAGCGGGCGCAGCTCGGGGAGGTCCGCGGCGGCCGGCTTCTCGGCTGGCTCGGAAGGCATCGGGGATCCCTCCAGGATGCACCCGCAAGGGGTCTTGGTTCTAGACTCGAGGTGCCCCCCGGAGAGGAGGGCTCTTGACTCCTTCATCGGCAGCCGTCGGGGTCCCCGCAGCGGAGGACGACTCCCCGGAACCCGCCGCCCCCCAAGGCGAGTACGCAGCGGCGGCGCCATCGCCCGCGTCGACCGGGTCCGAGCGACGCCCCGGACCCCGACCCCGTCCCGGGCACAAGGTCGAACTCCTGGCCCCCGCGGGAGGGCTCGACTGCGGCTTGGCTGCCTTCCACTACGGCGCCGACGCCATCTACCTGGGGCTCAAGAAGTTCTCGGCCCGGGCCGAGGCCCAGAACTTCACCCTCGAGGAGGTGGCGAAGATCACCGCCCAGGCGCACGGGGCGCGGCCGCGGCGCAAAGTGTTCGTGGCGGTGAACACGGTGATCCGGCAGGACGAGCTGCGGGAGCTGGTGGAGACCCTGGGGGCCCTGGACGCGATCGGCGTCGACGCCCTGATCGTGCAGGACCTGGGGGTGCTGCACCTGGCCCGCGCCTGGTTCCCGCGGCTGGCGCTCCACGCCAGTACCCAGCTGGCGGTCCACAACCGGGCGGGGGCCGAGACCCTGGCCCGCATGGGCTTCTCGCGGGTGGTGCTGGCGCGGGAGCTGACGCTCGACGAGATCCGGGACGTGACCGCCTCGGGAGCCATCGAGACCGAGGTCTTCGTGCACGGGGCGCTCTGCTACGCCTACAGCGGCCTCTGCCTGTTCTCGTCCCAGACCCTGGGCCGGAGCGGGAACCGGGGATCCTGCGCCTACTCGTGCCGGGACTCCTACACCGTGACGGGTGCGCCCGACCGGCTCCGGGACGGGACCCCGACCCGGCGCGATCCGCGCACCGGGTTCCCCTTCTCGATGAAGGACCTGGCGCTGCCGGACCGCCTGGACGAGCTGCGGGAGGCGGGCGTCTCCTGCCTGAAGATCGAGGGCCGCAAGAAGAACGCCCTCTACGTGGCCGCCAGCACCGACTACTACCGCCGCCTGCTCGACGGCGAGGTCGATGCGGCGGTACGCACCGACATGGAGGCCGACCTCCAGACCGTGTTCAGCCGGCCCTGGACCCGCCTGTTCGTCGACTCCTTCAAGGACAAGGAGGTGGCGGACCGGGACACCGTGGGCCACCGCGGTACCCGGATCGGCACCGTGGAGCGGGTGCTCACCCCGACCCGGGGCAGCACCTACCTCCGGTTCCGGACCGGGAGGGCGCTCGAGCGCCACGACGGGATCCAGATCGACCTGGCCCGGCTGGGCCGTCCCTTCGGGTTCGCGGTCGAGGAGCTCCGGGTCGTGGACCCCACCCGGAGGGAGGGCCGGCCCCGCGAGGTCTTCGAGGCGGGTTCGGGATCCGTCGTCGACCTGCGCCTTCCCAAGGGGCACCCGCATGTGCCGGTCGGGGCTGCCGTCTGGTGTTCCTCGTCGCAGGCGGTCAAGCGCCGCTTCCGGGTCCCCGAGCTGCGGGCCGATCCGAGCGGCCACCCGGTGCGGGTGGAGGCGCGGCTGGCAGGCAACGGGGCGGCGGTCGCCATGGAGGTCGAGGGACCGGGGGGCCCGGTGACGGTGGTCCGGATCCAGGCGGGGTCGTTCGAGCCGGCCCGGGACCTGGCCAAGGTCCAGGCCGGATTCGAGACCGCCTTCTCGCGTCTGGGAGGGACCGGGTTCGTGCTCGGGTCCGCCACCCTCTCCAATCCCGAAGCGGTGTCGGTCCCGGTCTCGATCTGGAACGGACTGCGCCGGGAGCTGGCCGAGGCCCTGGGCGAGGAGCTGGCGGCCCGGCGCAAGGCGTACCTGGACCGGATCCTGGCCACGTCGCTGACGGCGGACGGCCCGCTTCCCGGGCACCGGGCGGACCAGGCCCCGGGCCAGGGGGCGGCACCCGTCCCCGGGGTGGCGACGAGTTCCTCGCCGGATCCGGGTCCGTCGCCGGTGCCCAGCCCCTCGGCAGCCTCGCTCCGGTGGTCCCTCAAGGTCGACCGTACGAGCTTCCTCTCGGCCTTCGAGGACGCCGACTGGGAGGACCTCGACGAGGTCGTCCTGGAGATCGATCGGGATCCCGCTCCCGAGATCCTGGAGGCGGCCGCACGGATCGAGGCCCGGGTGGGTCCCGGGGTGCTGCGCCTGGCGCTTCCGCCGCTCACCCGCCGCTGGGAGGAGCGGGGCCTCCGGTCCAAGCTCGAGAAGCTGCGGGCCGCCGGGTACACCCGGTGGGAGATCGCCAACGCCAGCGGATGGAGTTTCCTGGGGGTGGGATCGGCGGGAGGGATGGGCGGCGGAAGGACCGGCGACCCACCCTGGGCCAGCGGTCTCGACCTGGCGAGCGACTGGCCCCTCTACCTGATGAACCGGGCCGCGGCGGCCGAACTGGCGCTCCGCGGCGTCACCCGCATGGCGCTCAGTCCCGAGGACGGGATCGCCAACATGCGGGCCCTGCTCTCCGAGCTGGGGGGTCGCGGGGTGGTGATCGTCCACCAGGACACTCCCCTGTTCGTGGCCGAGAGCTGCGCCTACGCCAACCTGATCGGGGGCTGTCCGGGCAAGGCGAACTGCGCCTTCGAGACCATGGAGATGGTCTCGTCCCACGGCGAGAAGGCGCTGGCGGTCGACGACCACTGCCGGACGCTGGTCCTGAACCAGGGCGCCTACTGCCTGGCGGACCGGCTCGAGGAGCTGGTGTCGGCCGGGGCAGAGCGGGTGCGGGCCGATTTCATGCACCGGCCCTACCTCCCGGAGGAGGTCCGGGACACCTGGCGCATGGTCCGGTCCGGCCGGTCGGTGCCCGGTGGCCACCACGGGAACTTCGATCGCGGCCTGGTGTGACCCGGGCGGGTTCCCTCCGGGGACCGGATCGACAGGTACACTCGGGGTTGGTCGCGCCCGGGACCGGGGATCGAACCGGTCGAGGCGGGCGTCGTCGGAACGAAGGGAACGGAGATGCGTCCTTGGATCCCGGGCCTGGCACTGGTGCTCGCCGTCTGCCTGTGGGGTCCGACGACCCTGTCGGCCGCCGAGGAGGTGGCCGGGGGGAGTTTCTGGAGCCGGATCGAAGACCTGCGGCGGAAGCTCGGTCCGACCGCCCCTGCAGGTCCCCTGGTGCTCTCGGCCGCCGAGCGCGCCCGTCTCGGGAAGGCGGCGCCCAAGCCGGCGCCCGGCCGGGTCCCCCGGATCCCGGATCCGCTCGACACCGCGGCCCGGGACGCCGCCATGGCGGCGGCCCGGGCCCATATCGCGGAGGGACTCGATGCCTACATGCACGAGGACCCGCGGGGCTTCGCCGAGATGTTCAGCCTGAATGCCGACGCCGACGTCGGGATCCTCCGCAATGCCGCCCGCGAGGACTTCCAGCTCGAGGGCGACATCCGGGTCGAGGTCCACTACCTCGGCGACCTCACGACCACCGGCAAGCCTGCCCTCCGGCTGCGCTGGAACCGCACCGCCACCGATCGGCGCACCGGCGTGCCGCGGGTCGAGTCGGGGCAGTCCCTGGTGCTCCTCGACCCGACCGACTCGTTCAAGGTGAAGTCCTGGCGCGAGAGCGCGCCCTTCGGGCGCACCGACCGGACCGCCGGGAGCCAGCTGCGGATGGGCGATCCCAGCGATCGCACCGACCAGAGGTGAGATCGCGCCGGGAGTCCCCGGGGACCGGCGAGGGTGCCCGCCCGTGAGCCGGGATTCCGACGGGGGCGACGGTCGCCCAGGCGATCCTCCGGGAGCGGGAGGACCGGCGGCCCGTGGGGAGCCCGGGTCGCGGCCGGAGTGGGCCCGTCGGCTCGGGGAATCCCGGACCGCGCTCTGCCTCGACCGCCCCGAGGAGGCGGGCGAGCTGGCGCTCCAGGGCCTCGAAGCCGCCCAGCGCGCCGGCTCGGCGGCGGGCGCGGCCGAGGCGATCCTGGCGCTGGTGGAGGCCCGGGCCGCGGCCGAGCCGGGGTTCCTGGCGGAGGCGAGCCTGCTGGCGGCCAGCCGGGTCCCGGCGGGCTCGGGGGACCCGGCGGTGGCGCCCCTCCTGGCGCGCCTGGCGACCCTGCTCTTCACCCGCCGCGACCTCGAGTTGTGGGTGGAGGAAAGTATGGAAGGCGCGC
>CAYOHP010000210.1:0-8447 GCA_964403795.1 uncultured bacterium
GCGCATGCCACCCAGGGCGATGCGTCCGTACTGGCGTCCCATGGCGCGGGCCACGCTCTTCGCCACCGAGGTCTTGCCCACGCCGGGGGGGCCGAGCAGGCAGAGGATGGGACCCTTGATCCCGCCCTTCAGCTTGCAGACGGCCAGGTACTCGAGGATCCGCTCCTTGGGCTCCTCGAGCCCGTAGTGGTCGGAGTCGAGGATGCCCTGGGCGTGGCGGACGTCGAGGTTGTCCTCGGTGGTCTTGGCCCACGGGAGGTCGACCATGATGTCGAGCCAGTTGCGCAGCACGCTGGCCTCGGCCGAGGACCCCGCCATCTTGGAGAGCTTCTCGACCTCCTTCTCGCAGCGCTCCCGGGCGTGGTCGGGCATGCCCGCCTCGGCGATGCGACGGCGGTACTCGTCGACCTCGGCCTGGGTCGTCTCGTTGTCGCCGAGCTCCTTCTGGAGGTTGCGCATCTGGTCGCGCAGGTAGGAGTCCTTCTGGACGGTCTCGAGGTCCTTCTTGGTCTTGCCCCGGATCTCCTTCTCCATGCCCAGGATCTTGATCTCGTTGCCGAGCAGGTCGGCCAGGATCGAGAGACGCTGGTCGGGGCTGAACGCCTCGAGCACGCTCTGCTTGACCTCGACCTTCAGGTTCAGGTGGGCGGAGATGATGTCGGCCATGCGCCCCGGGGAGGAGACGCTCCCGGCCACGTGCAGGATCTCGATGGGGATCTTCTTGTTCAGGTTCAGGTACTGCTCGAAGAGGGCCAGGACCTTGGCCCGGAGCCCGGCGGTGTCCTTGGTGCCCTCGGTGTCCTCGGGGAGCTGCTGGATCGAGACCTCGAAGACGTCCTTGTCGGAGGCGTAGGCGAGGATCCGGGCCCGATAGAGGCCCTCGACCAGGATCTTGATGATCCCGTCGGGGAGCTTCAGCATCTGCATGATGCGGCACACCGTGCCCACCGCGTAGATGTCGGCCCGGGAGGGGTCGTCGGTGGCGGCGTGCTTCTGGCTCACCACCAGGAGCTCGCGGCTCGCTTCCATGGCCAGCTCGATGGCCTTCAGGGACTTGGGGCGGCCCACGAAGAGCGGGATCACCATGTAGGGGAAGACCACGGTCTCCCGGAGCGGGAGCATGGGAATCCGCTCATGGGAGTGCGAGGTCTCGACGGGAGCCTCCGCGGTGGCGGGTACGGAGGGCTTGGGAGGCGAGTCCTCGGGGGCGTCGGCCATGGGCCGGATCCTTTCGGGATGCACCTGTCGGGGGGTCCCGACCGGCTCCGGGGCCAGGGTACCCGCACCCATGGGGGGATGCAAGCCGACCGGGAGCGTTTCCCGGGCGGGGCGCCGACGACCTCGGGCGCGGTCGGCCGGCGGGTGGCAGGAGGAGGATCGGCCTGGTAACCTCTCGGCTCCGGTCGCGACCAAGTCGTTTCGGGTGGGGCGGCCGGGGCGAGCGACGAGAGGAGTCCGCGATGATCGGTGCGGCCACTGGGAAACGGATGCGGAGGGTCCCGGGGATCCTCGTCCTGGTCGGCGGTGCGCTGGTCCTCGGGCTCGTCTCGGGGTCGGTGGCGCGGGCCGAGGGCGAGGAAACGGCGGGCGGGGGAGATCGGCTCCGCAAGCTCAAGGAGAAGATCCTCGACCGCCAGCGCGAGCGCGACAAGGAGGCCGTGCCGGCCGATCCGGTGGCCCCGGCCACCGTCAGCGGGACCGCAGGCCCGGCTCCGACTCCCGGCGCGGGCGCGGTGCAGGCTGGCACTTCCGGTGCGGGTGGAGGACCGGCGCCGGCTCCGGCGCCGGCCCCGGGGTCGACCGTGAAATCCGCTCCCGCCCTGCCCGCCGAGCCCGACCTCGACGACGTCTCGGACCTCGACCTCGCGGCGCTGGCCAAGGCCGGGTTCGAGATCGTGGACACCGAGGACCCGGTGAAGCTGACCTACGCGGTGGCCAAGCCCCGCCGCGCCGAGTACGTGGAGGAGATCCAGGCACTCATCGCGGTCCCGGGCGCGGCGCGACCGGTACCCCACCATCGCCTCTACCAGATCGTCTGCCAGCCGCTCCCGCAGGAAACCCGTGGCATCCTGAGGGCCGAGTACACGGTGGTGGCGGCCCGCCACTCCAAGCTCCAGTCGGAGGGCAAGATGGTGCTCGAGAGGGTGACGGACGAGGAGGGTCTGGTGATCCCGGTGGCCTTCGGTCCCGATGGCACCGAGGACGCCACCCTGGGCCTCCCCGCCCAGGATCGGCTCCTCGACTGGCTGAGGGTCAATCTCCCCGACCACCCGGTCAAGGTGGGGCGGGCCTGGACCGCGTCGGTCCCGGTCGACATGGGCGACCGGCGCGAGGTCCACCAGGCCGTGTATCTGCTCCGGCGTCTGGTCCGCTCGGGCGGGAAGACCCTGGCCGTGATCTCCGGCCGGTTCCAGCACAAGGCGGTCGAGAAGCGGGGAGCCCAGCTGGCGAGCCTGGGCCAGGAGCGCATCGTCTTCGACGTGACCGACGGAGCCCTCCTGTTCCGGGAGTTCCGGCTCGAGGGCCTGTTCGCGTCCCGCGGCCCGGGCGGCAAGATGGCCCGCTACCAGGCACGCCTGAAGGGCCTGGTCTACGAGGCCGGGTTGTTCTCGAAGACGCAGGCGAGCCGCCTGGAGCGGATGCAGGACGTGCTCGGGCTCTTCGGCAAGGGTTAGGCGCAGGGCGGGGTCGAAGCGGCGGGGCGGGACGGCGGCCTCTGGTACCATCGGCGCGGGAGGCGTCGCCGAGGATGGCCAGCCCTGACAAGGCCGAATGGGTGAGGCTCCTCATGCAGGAGCCGGCACGCTTCGTCGAGCGGCGTGCCCAGCTCCGACTGCCGCTCCTCGGGCTCTCCAGCCTCGATCTCTCGGGCGTCGAGCTCAAGGGAGCGACCCTCAAGCGCCTGGGGCTCGAGAAGACCTCCTTCCAAGGGGCCCGGATCGTCGAGAGCCACTTCGAGATGGTGGATCTCGAGCGGGTGGACTTCTCGGGTACGGCCTTCCGCGGCGTGGTCTTCGAGGCCATGGGGTTCGAGGGGGCGGACCTCTCCGGGACCTCGTTCCAGGAGGTCCACTTCAAGAAGTGCCGCCTCCCGAAGGCGGCCTTCGCCGGCCGCAAGCTGGGGTCCTCGGTGATGTTCGAGGGCTGCGAACTCGAGGCGGCGGGGTTCTCCGGATCGACCCTGGAACAGTCGGCCTGGATCGGGTGTTCGCTCAAGGGCACCCAGCTCCGCAAGGCAACGTTGGTCGACTGCCTGTTCCGGGACCTCGATCTGGCCCAGGCGGACTTCGCAGGAGCCACCTTCTCGGGATGCAGCTTCGAGAAGGTGGTGCTCCGGGGGATGCACGCCGCCGAGGCCCGCTTCACCGACTGCAGCTTCATCGACTGCGACCTGACCGGCGCCGACCTCGGCGGGATCGATCTGTCCGGGAGCAGCTTCGAACGGACGTTGCTGGTGGAAGCCCGCCTGGAGCGGGCCGGCCTCGACCGCTGCCGGGTGGTCGACTGTTCCCTGGCCAAGGCCAAGCTGCACCAGGCCAAGGTCTCGGGCGGCGAATGGATCGGACTGGACCTCTCGGGGCTGGCCTTGAAGGGTCTGGTGCTCACCGGGGTCGTGCTCCGGGGTACCCGTCTCGACCGCTCGGTGCTGGCCGAAGCCCAGTTCGACGGCTGTCGATTCGAGGACTGCAGCGCCCGGGATGCCGATCTGCGCGGGATCCGCATGCCCGATGCCGACCTCCGGGGCCTGGATCTCGAAGGCGCCGACCTCTCGGGGGCGTCGCTCAAGCGGGCCATGCTGACCGGAGGGTTCCCGGCGGCCACCCGGATCGAGGGCCTCGACCTCGAAGGGGCCCGGATCGAGGCCCGCGACCTGCGCGGCGCGGTGTTCTCGGGGGTCAAGCTGTCCCGGGTCGACCTCTCGGGTCGCGACCTCACGGGCGCCCGTTTCGAGGGCACCGACCTGCGGCAGGCGGTGCTGCTGGGTGCCGTGCTCCGGGAGGCGGACCTGCGGGGATCCCGGCTGTCCCTGGTCGATCTCTCCTCGGTGGACCTGTCGCGGGCGGCTCTCCAGGGTGCGGTCGCCGACGACGCCGACTTCTCGGGCGCCAACCTGGAGGGCGCGGATCTCTCCGGGGTCAACCTCTCGGGGGCTGACCTGTCCGGTGCCCTGCTCTCCGGGGCCCGCTTCGAGGGCGCTCGCATGGGCGGCGCCAAGCTGGCCGGGGCGGTCCTCTCCGAGGTCGACCTCTCGGGAGCCGACCTCACCGGATCCGACCTCTCGGGACTCGACCTCTCCGGGCTCCGGCTGGCGCGGGCACGACTGGCGGGAGCCCGATTCGCGGGCGCCCGACTCGCCGGGGCGGTGCTCGACGGGGCCGACCTCTCGGGCTCCGACGCCCCCAGGGCCGAGGGGTTCGGCGAAGCCTCGCTCCGGGGGGTCGATCTCTCGTCGACCGACCTGTCGGGACTCGCACTGCCGGGGATCGGCCTGGTGGGCGTCCGGCTCCGCGACTCCGACCTGTCGGGAGTCGACCTCTCGGGAGCCACCCTCCGGAAGGTCGACCTCTCGGGTGCCCGGATGGGGAAGGCCCGCCTGCCCGGCGCCCTGGTGAGCGAGTGCGAGTTCGGGGGCATCCGGCTGGAGGGAGTCGATCTCGGCGAGGCCCTGCTCCGGGGGAGCCGGCTCTCGGAGAGCCGACTGGTCGGGTGTCGCCTGGTGGGGGCCCGGATCGAGGACTGCGCGGTCGACGGCCTGGGGTTCGAGAGCTGCGACCTGACCCGGATCGGCTTCCAGAACCTCGAGCTCTCCGGGGTCTCGCTGGTGGAGAGCGACCTGGAGGACGCCCGTTTCGAGGACTGCTCGCTCTCGGGCGCCCGGCTGGTCAAGGCGCGTCTTTCGGGCGCGGTCTTCCGGAACTGTCGCTACCGGGGTGCCGATCTCACCGAGGCGGATCTGGGCGGTGCCGGCTTCGATGGGGAACACCTCGACGGGGCGATCCTGCACCGGTCACGACTGGCGGGGGCCAGCCTCTCGGGGGCGAGCCTGGCGGGGGCCGACCTGCAAGGCGCCTACCTGGCGGGCGCCACCTGCGATGCCCGGGTACTGGCGGGCGCCGAGATGACGGGAGTGCGCCTGCCGGGTGCCGACCTCTCGGGCGCCCCGTGGCCCGACGCCCGCCTCTCCGGGGCGATCCTGGACGGGGCCAACCTGAGGGGCGCCATGCTGGTGCGCAGCGACCTGGGCGCGGCCCGCATGGAGCGCGCCAGCCTGGCCAACGCCAACCTCGAGTCGGCGCGTTTCGACGAGGCCTCGCTGATGGAGGCCGACCTCTCGGGCACCAACCTGAAGATGGCCAGCCTGACCGGAGCCGACCTCGAGGGGGCCAAGCTGGTGGGCACCCTGGCGACCCGGGCGGATTTCACCGCCGCCAAGCTCAAGGGAGCCAACCTGGCGCGGGCCAGCCTGAACCATGCGGACTTCACCTCGGTGGACCTCGCGGAGGTCGATCTCTCGGGTGCCGACCTGGCCGGCGCCAACCTCTCGGAGGCGGGCCTCGGGGGCGCCCGGCTGAAGGACGCCAATCTGGCAGGGGTCTCGCTCGGCAAGGCCCGCCTGGCGGGTGCCGACCTGAAGACGGCGAGGCTGGCAGGCGCCGATCTCTCGGGGGCCCGGCTCGAGGGCTTCGACCTGGCGGGGGTGGATCTTGCAGGTGCCGACCTCACCTCGGCCGATCTGGCGGGCGCCCGCCTCGACGGGGCCGACCTCTCGAGATCCCGGCTCGATGGCGCCCGCCTCGACGGGGCGAGCTTCTCCGGGGCCCGGCTCCAGGGAGCGTCGCTCAAGGGAGCGACCCTGCTGGGGGCGGATTTTTCCAAGGGCGATCTTTCCGACGTCGACCTCTCGGGGATGGACCTGAACGGGACCCGGTTCGGGGAGGCGAACCTGGCCAGGACCAGGCTCGAAGGTGCCAGCCTCTCGGGAGCCGACCTCTCGGGAGCCAGACTCGACCCCACCGGGCTCCGCGGGGTGGGCCTGCGCCAGGCCCGCCTCTCCCGGGTCTCGCTCCCGGGAATCGACCTCACCGGCCTGTCGCTCGCCGGGATCGACCTGGTGGAGGCCCAGCTGGAGGCGGCCCGGTTCGACCGCAGCGACCTCTTGGGCGCCCGACTCCTGCGCGCCCGGCTCGTCGGTGCGGGGTTCCGGGAGGCGAACCTCTCGGACGCAGCCCTCGAGGGAGCGGACCTCTCCCAGGCCGACCTCTCGGGAGCCACCTTGCTGGGTGCCTCGCTGACGGGGGCCCGGCTGGCCGGGTGCCGATTCGCCGGGGCCAGGCTCGGGGGGCTGGCGCTCTCCCCCGAGCAGCTCCGGGAGGCCGATCTCGAGGGTGCGGTACTGGCCGGGCTGGATCTCTCCGGGGCCGATCTCTCGGGGATGAAGCTCTCGGGGGCCGACCTCGCCGGGGTGAACCTCGAGGGCGCCCGACTGGACGGCGCCGACCTCTCGGGGGTGAAGCTCGCCGGGGCCCGGGTGGCGGGTGCCTCGTTCAAGGGCTGCCGCCTGCGCGGTCTCGATCTCTCGGGCCTCGACCTGGGGGGCCGGGATCTCTCCGGCGTCGATCTCTCGGGCGCCCGTCTGGACGGTGCCGACCTCCGGGGCACCGACCTCACCGAAGCCGACCTCTCGGGAGCCAGCCTCAAGGGGGCGCGGCTGGAAGGAGCCAAGGTCGAGGACGCCCGCCTGAAGGGCGCCGACCTCTCCTTCGCCGACCTCACAGGGCTCGACCTGCGAGGCGCTGTGCTCTCCGGCGGCTCGCTGGCGTCGGCTCGCATGCACCAGGTCCGGCTGGCCGGGGCCAAGCTCATGGACGTGGAGCTCGAGGGCGCCGACCTGACCGGTGCAGACCTGGCCGGCATGAACCTCGAGGGCCGACTGCTCTCGGGAGTGGTGCTGGTGGACGCCGACCTCTCGGGAGCCAAGCTGGCCGGAGCCGTCCTCAAGGGGGCACGCCTGACCGGTGCCAAGCTGGCGGGGGTCGACCTGGCGGGTGCCGACCTGGACGGGGCCGACCTCTCCGGCCACGACCTCGAGAAGATGAAGCTGGACCGGGTCCGGTTCTCCGGGGCGATCCTCAAGGAGGTAAGGCTTCCCCGGTTGGCTCCCCCGGGACTGGTGCTGGCGGGCGCCGACCTGTCGGGAGCGAAGCTCCCCGGCCTGGACTACCGGATGGTCGACCTCTCGGGGGTGCGCTTCCGGGGCGCCGACCTCTCGGGGGCGATCTTCTCGCTCGCCAACCTCTCGGGGGCCGACCTCACGGGTGCAGTGGTGACCGGCGCGGACTTCCGCCACCTGGTGCTGGATCGGCCGCTGGTCTTCGGCAAGGAGCTGCCGAAGGGTGCCGAGACGGTGGCCTACGCCACCAAGCGGGCCGCCGACGGCACCCTGGCATGCTGGTGCGGGAATCGCTTCGATGCCTCGGGAGGGACGGGGCCGAAGCCGTGTCCGCGCTGCAAGTGCGCGGTGCATGCCAGCTAGGGCTAGGGTTTGGGTTAGGAGTGCCCCTCGGCCTCCAGGAACTTCTCGGCCTCGAGGGCGGCCATGCAGCCCCAGCCGGCAGCGCTGATCGCCTGGCGGTAGCGGGTGTCGCGGACGTCGCCGGCCGCGAAGATCCCGGGGACCGAGGTCGAGACCTGGCCCTGGACCACGATGTAGCCCTGCTCGTCGAGTTCCAGGCCACCCTGCAGGAAGGCCGTGTTGGGCTGGTGGCCGATGGCCATGAAGATCCCGGTCACCGGGAGCTCGGTGCGCTCGCCGCTCTCCACGTCCTCGAGCACCACGCCCTCGACGCTCTTCTCGCCCCGTACCTCGGCGAGGGTGGAGTTCCAGGCGAACTTGATCTTGGGGTTGGCCAAGGCCCGCTGCTGCATGATCTTCGAGGCCCGCAGCTTGTCGCGGCGGTGGACCACGGTGACCGAGCGGCAGAACCGGGTGAGGAAGTTGGCTTCCTCCATGGCGGTGTCGCCGCCACCGACCACGATCACGTCCTGGTTGCGGTAGAAGGCGCCGTCGCAGGTGGCGCAGGCGGTCACGCCACCCCCGCCCCGCAGGCGCTGGAGGCTGGGGAGATCGAGGTACTTGGCCGAGGCCCCGGTGGCCAGGATCACGCTCCGGGCGGTCAGGGCCTCGGGACCGGCCTGGAGCCTGAAGGGGCGGGTGGAGGTGTCGAGACGCGAACATGCCTCGAAGAGGACCTTGGTCCCGAAGCGCTCCGCCTGGGCCCGCATGCGGTCCATGAGTTCGGGACCCTGGATGCCTTCCGGGAAGCCCGGGAAGTTCTCGACCTCGGTGGTGGTGGTGAGCTGGCCGCCCGGCTCGGCCCCTGCCACCACCAGCACCGAGAGGTCGGCGCGGGAAGCGTAGATGGCGGCGGTGTAGCCGGCGGGTCCGG
>CAYOHP010000211.1:0-8366 GCA_964403795.1 uncultured bacterium
CGGACGTGATCGCCGTGCGCACGAGGTGGCGGAGCGCGCGATGGAGCAGCCGCACGTTCGCGACGATCCGGGGCGCGGGCTCCGCGACGATGTGCACCTTCACTTCGCGGTCGAGCGCGAGCCCCGAGTACGAGTCGACGGCCGCCTTGAGCACCGCCTCGGGCTCCACCTCCTCGAGCTCCTCCTGGATCTTCCGCTCCGCGCCGGGCAGCCGCGCGAGGAGGTCGCGCATGCGCGCCGCGTGCTTCTCGACGGTCTCCATGCGCGCGTCCATCTGCCGCTGCCCGCGGGCGAGCTCGCACTGGTGGAGGATCGCCGAGAGCGGCGCGACGAGGAGCGCCCACGTGTCCGTGTCGGCATCGACCGCGCCTCGGCTCTCCTCCGGGGGGGGCGCGGGGGGGGCGGATCCGCGCGGCGAGGAGCCCTTCTCGAGCGTGTCCACGCGACGGAGCAGGATCCCGACCGCGAGCAGGACCGCCGCGAGAAAGAGGAACTCGAGGGTGGGATCCACCATCTGCGCGCCTATCGACCCTTTCCCTAACGGGCCTTAGCCCCGGGGGGACGGAAGGCGGACGCCACCGACGCGGTGGCCGGTTCGGTGGTCCGGGTCGACCTGACCCTGCACCATCCCAACCGGGGTGTCTTCCCCGATACCAAGGTCAACCAGACGATCACCGCCCGGGTCCCGGTCGGCTACCAGGGGCAGAGCTGATGCGGCATCTCCTCCCCGTCCGTGCCCGGCGTCGCGGCGCCAGCTTCCTGGAGATCCTGATCGCGGTGGGACTGCTCGCCGGGGCCCTGGTACCGATCGGCTCCATGCTGGTCGGGACCGCCGGCCAGACGGCCGCCACCAAGGCCGAGGCCCAGGCCGCCAACTTCGCGGCCACCGTGATGAACCGGTTCCTCGACAACGAGAAGTTCGACGACGTGACCGACGGTCTCACCGGCGAGGAAGCGATGCCCGACAACTCGGTCACGGTCTCGTGGACCCTGAACGTCACCGACATCTCGAACACCGCGATCACGCCCCGTCACCGGCTCGTGAAGTACCACCGGCCGACCCTGGCACCCGACTGCACCACCGGCGGCGAGGCCAAGATCACGGCCCTCGATGCCAACAACAGCGAACTCGTCAACGGCCCCGGGAGCAGCCGGACCAAGACGGTGGCGGAGCTCGACCAGAAGAACGCCTCCCAGGTGGTCTTCAAGGAACTCCGCCTCACGGTCAAGTGGAAGACCGCCAAGGAGCCTGCCTACGAGGCCGACGGGGATCCCCGGAACCTGAAGCGGACGGTCGTCCTGATCACCCGGAGGGCCAGACTGTGATACCCACCACCCCGTATCGCATCGCCCCGACTTCGCCCCGCATTCCCGGCTCCCGCCGTCGGGCCGTGGCCATCCCGCTGGTGATGGGCTTCTGCTTCCTGGCCACCGTCTTCGTGTTCATGATGAGCACCATCCGGGTCGAGGACAAGCGCCAGAACCTCATGACCTTCCAGCAGCTGAAGGCCTACTACCTGGCCCAGGCCGCCCTCCAGCACGCCCTGCTCAAGGTCCGGATCCTCCCCAACGAGGTCTACGACGCCAGCGCCCTGGCCCGGGGCCTCTGCCCCTTCGTGGTCGACCCCCCGGACGACCAGCAGGGCAACCAGGTCACCCAGGCCCTCGACGAGTTCATTGAGGACATCAACACCGACCAGACCGTCGGGATGCCCCTCACCATGAACACCGATCCCGAGCAGCAGGGTTGGGCCTACCGGATCGAGAGCGCCCGGGCGCTCACCACCTTCACCCGGGCCGACAGCGACGACTCCGCCAAGGCCCGCAAGGTGAACGTGATCGAGTTCCATGCCATCGGGACCATCCAGGACAAGCTGCAGAGTCATGCCGGCGCGGCCAATGCCAAGGAGCGCCAGGAGAAGGTCGTCAAGGTCGTGGAGATCACCCGCTCCTCCAAGTAGCGCGGGACGAGAAAGGGAGCCCAGCGTGATGCGCATCCATCCAGGACCCGCCCACGGGATCCGCGACGGACACGGGATCCGGGACCTGGTCTCGGTCCTGCTCCTCGCCACCGCGCTTCCGACCGCGCTCTTCGCCTGCAGCGGTCCGCCCCCGCCCAAGATCGTGATCCTCCCCTCGAAGATCGAGTACAGCTACGTCGACCCTGCCGACGGCACCACCCGCAACGGAGCCATCGACATCGTCGACGAGCTCGGGAATCCTCAGCCGGGGGTCGACTACCAGTTCTGCGACGGGGCCGCCAGTCCGCCCCAGCTGAACTGCTTCGACTCGAGCCTCATGATGGCCCGCCTCGAGGTACCTGCCGGCGCCACCGTCTACTTCCAGGCCTACTACGACAAGAACGCGGGAGCCGCCCGCTCCGGTTCGGTCTTCGGAACCTCGGGCAATCCGCACTTCCTTGCGATCCGCAACCTGCTCGGCGACATCCAGTCCTCCCAGGCCGGAAATCGCACCGGCCGCATGCGGGTGAGCGAACTCATGAGCCGCGGCACCGGCGGGGCCATCGATCCGGGCGGCGGCCTGCGCCCCGCCCTGGTGGTGGACTGGTCGGGAGTCAAACCCCTTCCCGACGGCAGCTTCCCCGCCGTCCCGTCCGGCTTCTCCATGACCCTGGGCGGGAACACCCAGCTCCCCCAGCCGACCGGCTGGACCGGGTCCTTCGATGCCTCCAAGCAGCGCTGGTACACCCGCTCCGGGACCAGCAACGATGCCTACCAGGTCGCCCGGACCGTGAACCAGCACATGGGTGCCCGCCTGCCCGAGGCGCCCGAGGTCTGGTTCGCCCTCGACGTCTCCGGCCAGGACATCAAGGGCCTCCACGTCTGGGCCTCGATCACCGGTGCCGCCAGCGGGGACACCAACAACCAGTGGATCGAGCTCGATGCCACGGCCGGGACGGGCACCGTCCAGTCCGAGTGGCGCTGGGACATGCAGCCCCAGGCCCTGGGGGGACGCAACGACTACGGCGGGCTCATCCACCTGCCGGTCAACGGCCAGAACGCCAGCGGGGTCGGCTACTCGGCCGGTTCCGAGTACGACACCGGAGCCGACGCGGCCATCACCGCGGCCTGCCCCGGGGATCGCCAGTTCGAATGCAGCTTCCGCCGTCGACACCAGTTCGACATCCCCTCGGAGCCGGGCGGGTACGTGACCCAGGTCGGCGTGTCCTTCCTCTGGAAGTACGGGTCCGAAGTGAGCGGGGGTGGTGCCCCCTTCGGATGGGACCTTACGGTCGGGCACATCGGCTACGTGGACCTGGCCGCCCTCGCCATCAAGACCACCGACACCGCCGCCCCCAAGAACGGGGCTCAACTCGTGCAGCGGGTCGACACCGTGCGCGGGGCGCTCGGCTGCCTAGTGGGCACCAATCCCCCCGACTCGGGCTGCACCTGGGCACCCGCCCCGCCCGCCAACGATCCGGTCTGGTCCAACCTCCGCAACCAGCTGATCGGGGCCGCCACCAGCGGCGATCCGACCACCGGCATCAAGAACGTCCTGATCGGCTGGGTCAAGAACGCCCTGGGAGCCACCACCGATCCCCCGTTCGTGACCACGGGTACCCAGACCACCCTGAACTACCAGTACAGCGGCAAATTCCCCCAGAGCACCGGCAATGCCCCCCCGGGCGGCGGCGGCGGCTCGGGTGGCCAGCCCGGCTACGGGTACATCGTGGTCCGGGACGGCTCGGCTCCCCGCAACTTCCAGTTCCTGAAGCCGGGCGACCGGCTCTGGAGCGTGGGCGGAGGCAACGGCAGCCACTACACCGACCCGGTGATCGAGGGAGCCGAGACCGGCCAGCGCCTGGGGGAGGCCATGCGGAAGGCCGGGAAGCCCACCAAGATGCTGGTGGCGGTCTTCGACGAGAACCCCGGCCTGGTGGCCTTCGGACCGGCCCAGAACCCTCCGGCCCCGGTCTACCTCGAGAGCGGCGGCGACATCTCCGGCCAGCTGGCTCCCTATGCGGCCCTGGCCGGCAACGGCACCCCACCCTCGATCCAGATCTGGTACACGGCGGAGAAGGCCGGCTACACCCCCAAGGCCTCCGGGCACCCCGATCTCCTCACCGGTGCGTTCGTGGAACGGGTGTTCGGCGACGATCCGGGTGTCCCGGCCGTGGTCACCGGACGCAGGGTCACCTTCCTCGGCGACGACTCCCGCATGGAGCCCCAGCCCACCTTCCGGTTCTATCCGTTCCGCTACCCCGAGGGCAGCTCGGACGGCAACCCCGGAGTCGTGGTGAACTACCTCCCCAAGGCCTATGTCCTGCTCCAGCAGGCCCAAGGCGGCACCCAGGAGCCGTTCGCCTCGGCGGCCATCTACGAGATCGACCTGGACCACGCCCAGGAGCCCATGGGCCTCGACTTCGCCGAAGGCAGCAAGGAGGGGGCAGATCCCCAGGTCCACCCCAAGTACGACCAGAACACCCTGAAGCTCTTCGTGCGTGCCAGCGATGGCCGCATCCGGGGCGGCACCTCGGCGCAGCTCGTGCCGTATCCCAATCCGAGCCCCTTCTACGGGGCCGGAAACGCTCCCTTCGAGCGTCCCAACTCGGCCCCGTTCTGGTACGACCCAGGGGATGGTCGGGGCGAGCCCCAGGCTCCAGATCATCGTCCCAACCCCGACGGCACCAGCCCCAGCGGCTACTACGGGGTGAACCTCTTCCCCGACCGCAAGGTGCCGCGCAACGTCGCCAAGCAGCTCCCCGGGGCCGCCGACATCCTGACGCCACCCCCCATGTCGAACACCGCCATGGAGACCGCCATCCAGGCCAAGGCGGCTTCGGTGGGTTTCGCCGACCGCGACATCTTCGGACGGGCGGCCGGGATCGCGGTGAAGGACACGATCCCCCCGACTGTGATCCTGGCCGTGACCGACACCAAGTACGACCGGACCGCCTTCTTCGGGAATCCCTTCGTGGGCGGGATGAGCCAGGCGAGCGTGCAGGAACTCCTGAAGGCCGCCAGCTTCGACACCGACTCCAGCGGCCTGCCGATCGGGCCCCTCTCCAATCCCGACCAGGCCAGCGTGGATCCGAAGCTCACGCCCCTGGACGAAGGCTCCAAGCTCAGCCAGGTGCCCCCTCCCGTGCTCTTCCCGTACACCGCCTACCCCTACGCCTATACGGCGGGAACGCCGTACGACGAGTCGACCGCGGCCTTCCCCAGCGCCCAGGGTCTCCAGCACGCGCTGCGCTACTGCTCCGAGGTCCCCAACCCTCTCGAGGGCGGCTGCCTGGCGGACCCCATCCCGGCGGGGAGCCGGGAGTTCCGCTTCGACTTCGATCTCCATGGCGACGGTGCGGACTACGAGCGGCAGCTGGCCCAGATTGCCGAGGGAACCTTCCACCCGATGAAGTTCTTCGCGGCCACCGGGGTGACCCCGGGCGATGCCAACGACCCGGCCCAGACCGGCTCGGTGCCCCACGGGCCCGGCCTCTGGGTCGACGAGGACTCCCGTCTCGTCTTCCGGGTCATCGCCTGGGACAACCTGAACAGCTACCTGCCGGCGGTCACCACCGTGTCCGGCCAGGAGGGCTTCACCCTCTACGGAGCCGACAGCCCGGAGATCGACGCCTCGACGAGCCGCGAGTTCTCGGTGGACGTGACCATCAACGACCCCGGCTCCGGGAACGGACAGCTCGTGCTCTCCCGGGGTGACCTCAACGCCCACTGGCCGAGCTACATCTTCCGGAATCCCAACCGGATCGACCAGGGTGGCACCCTGACCGACACCGGGGACG
This sequence comes from uncultured bacterium, assembly GCA_964403795.1. Lineage (GTDB taxonomy): Bacteria > Muiribacteriota > UBA6191 > CAZXTJ01 > CAYOHP01 > CAYOHP01. The sequence goes on from CAYOHP010000211.1 coordinate 5,762, forward strand.
ATGCCTACGTCGAGGTCAAGTTCACGGACGGAGCCCGGAACACGACCTTCCTCCGGATCAAGCTCTACGTGGTCGAGAACTCCATGCGGATCCTGTCCCTCAAGGAGGACAAGTTCCGCTCGTTCAACGAGTAGCCCCCTCGCTCCGGACCTCCCGCTCCGTTACCCTGGAGCGGGAGGCGGGTCCTGGGGCTCAAGGCCGAGAAGATCAAGCCGCTGCTCGAGGGTTGCGACGGCATGGGCTGGGATCCCCGCTATGTCGCGTACTTCCGGTGCTTCGACGCCCACCTCTACTACGAGGCCCATGACGTCCTCGAAGAACTCTGGGGCGACCTCGAGAAGACCCACCCGGATTGGAAATTCCACAAGGGACTGATCCAGGCGACCGGCGCCTTCGTCCACCTGAAGCTCCACCACGGAGCTCCGGGACATCGGGTCCACGGCGCCCGCCTGGGTCCATCGGCCCGGCTCTTCGAACTGGCCTTCGGCAACCTCGAGGGCTATCGCCCCCGGCACCTCGGCCTCGACCTGGAGGCATTCCTCCGTCTGTGCCATGCCTTCTACGACCCCTTGATGGCGTCGGGCTGCCGGGAGAACCCGTGGCACCCGACCCTGGCCATGCCCGCGAGCGGGCTCCTGCAGGCCGCGGCAGGTGCAGCTCCGGGAGCCTCGGTTCCCCGCCCCGGCGACCCTGGCTCCTGACGTAGGCACGGGGATGGCCGGGAGTCGCAGCCGGTGGATACCCGGGTGAACACCGCCAGCCGGGTCCTTGCGCCCAGACGACCTCGTACCACCCATCTCGAAGGGATCTCCTGAACCTGGCACGCATCTGGCTCTTCTCGAGTCACCCGAGCCTCGAGCCGGGCTGGCGAGAAGGATGCGTGATCTGGATGGGCGTGCCGACGACCTCTGCGGGTGGATCCTCCTGGTTCTCGTTCCTCGATCCGCTGGTGAACCTCATCAGCGATCCCGTCTCGACCGTCTCGGGTTGGGGCTCTTCCGCCTGGAACTGGCTCTCAGCCCCGTCCTCCCCCACCGTGCCCGGTCCCAATGCCGGGACCACGGGAGCTCCGCCTGCCGGCGCCTTCGCCGGGCGGACGGCCCGCAACGCCGCCCTGGGCACCCTGCTCACCGCCGCTGCCGGCGCCGGGCTCGCCAACCACAACGGCTTCGGCGCCAACCTGTTCCCGGGTTTCGACCCCAGGGCCAGCAATTTCGGGAGCAGCTGGGCCAGCTCTCCGTTCTCGGCCGCTCCGCTCGCCAACTCGCCCTTGAACATTCCCTTCCTCGACGCCAACAACCGTCCCCAGGGCGTCACCCAGGTCCGGGGAGTGAACGGGACCATGTGGAGGGGCCAGCGGGTCGACGGCGCCAACACCACCGCCATCCAGCAGAACGGCGGGAACGTCGCCTGGGTCGCCCAGGGGACGTACAACGTGAACAACCCGAACTTCACCGGGAACGTCTTCACCGGCGTGGTGGGCGAGATGCAGGGCGGCGGCCACTACACGGCGGGCGTCAGTGGCTACAACCAGGACCGCAGCACCCGGTTCTGGAACGACCTCTGGACCTATGATGCCGGCGGCAACGTGACCAACCGGTGGGACCCGGAAAGCGGCCGGTTCCTCACCAATGCGATCCAGCAGGGCAGTGGCGGGATGCAGTGGACCTCCACCCCGACCACCTTCACCCCGGATCGGCCGGTGCAGACCTCCGACTCGGGTACCCCGCCGACGGCCCCGGTGCCGACCACCGGTACCCCTCCTACCTGACCGGGGGAGCCGACCGAGAGCCAGCGGAGCCCGGGTCCCGGACCCGGGCTCCCTGCTTCAGTGGACGGTCGGACCGGTAACCCGGCCGACCCGCTGCAAGGCCACGGTCCATTGGCGCAGCGCCGCATCGACCACGCCGTTGGCGCGGCTTGCCGAGGGAGCCAGCTGCACGGCCTCGTACCAATCCACGGCCCGCCCCACGTCCACGGCGGACCGGAAATCCGCCAGGTCACCGAGCATGGTGAGCACGAAGGCCGTGTCATGCAGGCCGGCGGAGTCGGACCCGGCCCACCCACCGGTCGCCTCCTGGGTCGAGGCCAGGTAGGCGAGCCCCCGGGCGAAGGCCGCCCCATCGATCTCTCCCGCCGAGAGGGCCCGCAGCACGAGGCTGGTGGTCCAGGGGTTCTCCCAGCCGCCCAGGCTGTCCTGGGCCGCCAACAGGGCGGCTCCCATCTCCCTCACCAGCGGATCACCGGGACCCGACCCCATCTCGACCAGGGTCAGGATCCCGAGGGCCGCGGCCGCCGACAGGGAGCGGACCCGATCCACCGACCAGGCGGACCACTCGCTGCGGCGCTCGGCCAGCATCCGGGCCAGGGCATCGACCCGCCCCTCGCTCCAGAGCTTGCGGATCTCTTCGCGGTGGATGGCCATGGCAACCCCTCTCGGCTAAGGGGTGGCAGTCTATTCCGCTCCAGGAGCGGCACGCAACCCATCCGAGAGAGATCGGACCGGATACGGGGCGGCTCTCGCCCCTCGTGGTGAGCCTGCAGCTCGCCCGCAAGGGGCTCGCCAGCGACGGGCTACGCCTCGCTGCTCCCCCTGGCGGAGCCA
>CAYOHP010000212.1:0-8339 GCA_964403795.1 uncultured bacterium
GGCCTGGCCTACAGCGTCTACTCCTTCGTCCAGTCCTATGACGACACCGGTCTCTTCGGGGTCTATGCTGCCACCAGCCCGGAGCGATTTCGGGAGGTCGCCGAGGTGACCCTGGCGGAGCTCGAGCTCCTGGCCAAGCGGGGGATCACCGAGACCCGGCTGGCGCAGCTCAAGGACATGGTGATGGGGGCGCTCCAGCTGGGACTGGAGAAGGCCGGTGCCCGCATGTCCCGGATGGGCGTCGGGTACCACTACTTCGGGCGGATCGTGCCCATCGACGAGGTGGTGGCCTCGGTGAAGCGGGTGAGCCGGGCCGACATCCTCCGGGTGGCGCGACTTGTGTTCCGTGGCGGGTTCGACACCATCACGGCGGTGGGACCGGTCGACGAGGACCGGTTCCGTTCCGTGATCGAGGGTCTGAAGGCCCCCGACGCGCCTCCCGTGAAGGCGCTCGCGTAGAGCGTCTCCGGCCTGGTGCGCACATGAAGGGCGCCCGGGACACCGGTCCCGTCGCTCTCGACCCGGGTCGGCATGGCCGATGCATGCGGTACGGAGGCCCTTGGGGTGCGGGGTCCGGGCAGGAGGGTGCGCGATGGGTGCGAGCGGCAAGCGGAGGCTCCGGCTCCTGTCCGGCCTGCTGGCGGTGGGTTCGGTCGGGGCGGAGACCACCCTGACCCTCCCCATCCCCGAGCGCGAGAGCCTGCCCCGGGAGCGCATCTCGCTCTCGATCCGCATCCCCGAGAAGGTCGAGAAGGTGGAGGACCCGCCACCGGTCCGGCCCAAGGTCCGTTCGCCGGTCTTCGACAGCTACGAATTCCGGATCGACAAGCCGATCCCCCGTCGCGACTTCGTCTACGAGACCCTGGACCGCCTGGAGAAACTCGGCATCAAGCCGGACCTGGCCTCCAGCAGGCTCAGGAAGTTCCGCTTCCCCGAGTACCGGGGCATGGGGCGGGCCATCTGGTCGTACTACGAGAAGCTGCTCGACATCCACCGCAAGGACGCGCTGGCCCACTTCGAGATCACGCCGCTCGACCTGGAGAGGTTCCGGCAGGTCATGGACATCTTCTCCCAGGCCTTCGAGTGGGAGTTCAAGAACTCGCTCGAGGCCGACCGCAACCTGCAGTCGATGATCGAGCTCCTGAAGAAGATCCGGGGCCAGGGGACCATCAAGGTGGTCGAGCTCAAGGAAGCCGACGACGGCTCCATGGTGCTGAACCTCGAGGTCCGCAAGGAGCCCCGGCCCCAGCTCCCCGCAAGGGTCTACTCCCGCAGGTAGACCACTCCGCACGAGGCCCTGCGGCACCCCTACGGAGCGGCAGTACCCACTCCGCAGGAGGCCCTGCGGGGCCCCCTACGGAGCGGCAGTACCCACTCCACAGGAGGCCCTGCGGGCCCCCTACGGAGCGGCAGTCCTGCGGACTGCAGGGCTTGGTGAGGGGGCGGCCCCCCTCACCCCCCGGAGCCTGACGTGGCGGTCTCGCTAGTGATAGCGCAGCTTGCCGGGGTCGACGGTGTGGAGCTTGCGCATGTGGAACATGAGCCGGAAGCGCTCCTTGGCGATCCGGAGCGCATCGGCGCGGTCCTTGCCCACGTAGACCCGACGCCGGGGGGAGGGGGGGGCGTCCAGGGCGCGCTCGATCACGGCCGGGCGCGCCTCGTAGTCGACCGCCACCCGACCGTCCTCGAGCGTGGTGAGGTAGATGTAGACCTTGCGGTTCCCGACCGGGAAGATCTCGTCCGGCTGATCCGCGAACCGGGGCACCGTGCGCCTCCTCGAGAGTTTCGACCTGTGCTCCTGGCAAGGATCGAACTTGCGGCCACCGGTTTAGGAAACCGGTGCTCTATCCACTGAGCTACAGGAGCGATGCCCCGATCCTACCGCTCGGGCGGAGTCGGGGACAAGCCGGCGGGGGGCGTCCCGGCGTCGTCCCGGGCGCCCTCGGCCTCGGCATTCATCTCGTCGGTGCGGGACGGGTCCAGCTTCCACCTTCCGTCCCCGTCCTTGACCATCACCAGGTAGAGGTGGGCGACGCTCGACCAGAAGATCGCCAGGTGGTCGTCCCGGAAATCCAGCCGGTAGTCCTCCTCCCGGAACTGGAGCCCGGAGGCCACCAGGTCCTCGCTGGCCAGCTGGTCCATGGCGGCGGCCGCGGCCTCGTGCTGGGACTCGACCACGTAGCGCAGTGCCCACCCGGAATCGCCGGCCTCCTGGGCCGCGATCCAGGCGGCCAGGGTCTCTTCCGGCGAAAGGGTGGTCTCGTCCTCGGGTGTGAAGGTCGGCTCCGGGGGAGGTGCGGCGCCGGGAGGCGGCACCAGCGGCTCGTCCCTGCCTTCCTCCGCGACTTCCTCGTGGGGCTCGGTCGAGGCCGTCGCCCCGGACGGATCGGGGGGGACCGGGATGGGCTCCGGGCCAGCCTCTTCGCCGGCTGCCGCCGCCGTGCCGGGATCCTCTCCACCGGCCCCGCCGCAACCCGGGAGCGAGGAGAGCACCAGGCTCAGGCCCAGGGCCAGGACCAGCGGCAGGGAAGATCCACTCATGCCCTGGCGGCCTCGGTGAGCTTGAGGAACCGCTCCCGGTGGCGCTTGGAGACGCCCACGATGAGCACGTCCCCGGGCTCGATCACGAAGCTCGGCGGCACCTCGAAGGAGGCCGTCCCGCCCCGCTTGTAGCCGAACACGTTCACCCCGAAGGTGGCCCGGAGGTCGCTCTCGGCGAGGCTCTTCCCGGTCAGTGCGGGAGGCGCCAGGCACTCCAGGATGCTGAAGTCGTCGGAGAACCGGAGCTCCTCGAGCACCGAGGGATTCAGCAGGTTGCGGGCCGTCGATTCCCCGGACAGCACCTCCGGGATCAGCACCTTGTCGGCCCCGACCTTGGAGAGGATCTTGGCGTGGGTGGCGTTCAGGGCCTTGGCGACCACCTTGCGGACGCCCAGGTCCTTCAGGTGGATGGTGGCCACGATGGAGGCCTCGATCCGGGTCCCGATCGCGATCACGCCCACGTCGTAGTCCTTGCCCACCCCCAGCCGCTCCAGGTTGGAGCGCAGGGTGGCGTCCACGCAGGCGGCGTGGGTCAGGATCCCCTGGTCCACGGTCTGCTGGACCACGTCCTCCGAGGTGTCGATCGCCAGGACTTCCTGGCCGCTCTTGACCAGGGTCTCCGCGACCGCCGCACCGAACAGGCCGAGACCGATGACGACTACCTGCATCGGGTCCAGCCTAGCCGATCACGAGCCCGGTCGCTTGGGCGAACTTGACCCGCCCGCGCTCCCGACCGGGACGCAGGCCCAGGACCATGGTCATGGGGCCCACCCTGCCGACGAACATCAGCGAGACGATCACCAGCTTGCCGATCGGCGAGAGCTTGGCGGTGATGCCCATCGAGAGCCCCACCGTGGACAGCGCCGAGACCACCTCGAAGAGCACCTCGTCGAGCCGGAAGGGTTCGATCAGGCACAGTGCGAAGGACGCCACGCCCCACAGGAAGAGGAAGGAGAAGACCAGGGCATTGGCCCGGCGTACCGTGGCGTCGGGGATGGTCCGCTCCGAGAGGACCACCTCGCCCCCGCCCCGCATCTCCTGGCGCAGGGAGGCGTAGAGGACGGCCACGGTGGTGGTCTTCAGTCCACCGCCCGATCCGCCCGGCGACGCCCCGATCGCCATGAGCAGGATCAGGAGCCAGACGCTGGCCGGCCCCAGGGCCTCGGTCGGGACCGTGTTGAAGCCGGCGGTGCGGGCGGTGATCGAGAGGAACATGGCCCGGATCACCCGGTCGTCCCGGTCGAAGGTCCGGAGGGTGTGGTTGGCCTCGGACCAGAGGAAGAGGAGGGTCCCGGCCAGGGCCAGGATCGCCGAGGTCCACAGGGCCAGCTTGGCGTGATAGGAGAGGTGGAAGGGATTCCGCTCCTCCCCCGGGAAGCCGAACCAGGTCCTCCTGGCCTTGTAGCGCACCGCCAACGAGAACTCCCGGAGCACCCCGAACCCGAGTCCGCCCAGGACGATCAGGCCCATGATCACCAGGTTCAGGTACCAGCTCCCGGCCCACGCCATCAGGCTGTCCGAGCGGAGCGCGAAACCGGCATTGCAGAAGGCGCTCACGGAATGGAAGAAGGCGTCCCCCAGGGGCCCCAGGGGCCCGGCCGGGGAGGCCAGGAAGACCGGGAGCAGGAGCGCGGCCCCGATGGTCTCGACCAGCAGGACCCAGAAGGCGATCTGGCGCAGCAGATCCGCCACCTCGCCCAGGTTGGCCGTGCCCCGGTCCTCCTTCAAGCGGATCTGGTCCGCCAGACCGACCCGGCGACCCGACAGCAGCTGGATGAAGAGCAGGCCGAAGGTCATGATCCCCAGGCCGCCGACCTGGATCAGGGCCAGGATGACCATGAGACCGAACGGCGTGAAGTCGACCGGCGTGTCGAGGACCGCCAGACCGGTGACGCAGACCGCCGAGGTGGCGGTGAAGAGGGCGTCGACGAAGCCGATCGAGGTCCCGGAAGGCGAGGCCATCGGGAGGGCCAGCAGACCCGTTCCCAGGAGCACCACCCCCGCGAACAAGAGGACCAGCGTCTGTGCGGGGTTCAGGTCTCGCACCGCGGGCAGCGTACGATCGGCGTCCGGACCCGTCAAGCGGCGCCCCCGGCGCGACCCGTCTCTGGTAGGATGGCGAGGCTGAGGAGGGGTTCCCCGTGCCGGGTCCCGCGGAGCTCGAACGGATCGTCGAGGCCGTGATCGCGCGCCTCCGTCGGCTTCTGGGTGTCGGTCCGTGCCCGCTCTGCGGCCACCACGACCCGGCCCGGAGGCCCGAGGCCTCGCCACCGGAGGCCGCCGGGGGACCCGCCACCGACCATCCGGGACGATTCCTGGGCGAGGACGACGTGGTCCGCTTCTATCGATCGGGAGCCCGGCTGGTCCGCCTGGCGCCCCGCTGCATCGTGACCCCCGCGGCCAGGGACCGGGCCCGGGACCTGGGCGTGGACCTGGCCGGCTGACCGGACGGGATCCCCCGGGGAATGGCGACGAGGAGGAGACCCGTGACCGCGAACAGTCTCGAGGCCGTGACGACCGACCAGGCTCCGGCTCCGGTCGGACCCTATTCGCAGGCGGTGGTGGCCGGCGGCATGGTCTTCTGCTCCGGGCAGATCCCCATCGATCCCCGGACCGGGAGCCTCTCGACGGGGAGCGTGGAGGAGCAGGCCCGGCTCGTGCTCCAGAACCTGGCGGCGGTCCTGACCGCCTCCGGGAGCTCGCTCTCCCGGGTGGTCAAGACCACCATCTTCCTCAAGGACATGGGCGAGTTCGCCAAGGTGAACGCCATCTACGCCGAGTTCTTCCGCGAGCCGTTCCCGGCCCGGGCGACCGTCGAGGTGGCGCGCCTGCCCAAGGACGTGCGGGTCGAGATCGATGCCATTGCCCTCAGTGCCTGAGGCATCTTCCCCGGGGGAAGGTCTCTACGTCCACCTCCCGTTCTGCGCCTCGCGGTGCGGGTACTGCGACTTCGTCACCTGGGAAGGACGCGACCTCGAGCAACCCGCCTATCTCGACGCCCTGGCCCGCGAAGCGGGACGTCGGCATTCCCAGGCGGCCCGGGTGGAGACGGTCTTCCTGGGCGGGGGAACCCCGACCCGCCTGGGGGTGATCGGCCTGTCCCGGGTCTTCTCCGAGGTGGTGGCACGGTTCCCGGTGGTCCCGGACGCCGAGATCACGGTGGAGGCGAATCCCGAATCGGCCACCTCCGAGGTGCTCTCCCGGCTCCGCGAGCTCGGTGCCAACCGCCTGAGCCTGGGGATCCAGAGCTTCGTCGATTCCGAACTGGCGGCGATGGGACGGGCCCATGACGCCTGCGAGGCCGAGGCCGCCTGGCACCGGGCCATGGCTGCCGGCTTCGAACGGGTGAGCCTGGACCTGATCTACGGACTGCCCGGCCAGACCCGGGAAAGCTTCGCCCGGACCCTCGAAAGGGCCCTGGCCCTGGCCCCCCGGCACGTTTCCCTCTATGCCCTCACCCTCGAGGCAGGGGCCGAGTGGAACCGCCGGCGCCCCCTGGCACCGGACTGGGAGCCCGATCCGGATCTGCAGGCCGATCTCTACGAGGATGCCGAGGCCCGCCTCGGAGCCGAGGGACTGCGCCCCTACGAGATCTCCAATTTCGCAGCCCCGGGGCACGAGTCCCGCCACAACCTGAAGTACTGGAAGGGCGAGCCGGTCCTCGGCCTCGGGGTGGGGGCCTGGGGCGGGCGGGCCGGCCACCGGGAGCGCAACTCGGCCTCCTTCGAGGCCTACCTCGAGGACCAGCGCCTGGACCGGGGGCCGTTCCTGGTCGAGTCCTTGACCGGGGTCGAGGTCGAACGGGAACGGGTGGTGCTCGGGCTGCGCCTGGCCGAAGGCGTGGATCCGGCCGCCCTGCAGTCCCGGACCGAGAGCCGGCGGACCCTGGCCATCCTGGAGCGCTACCGGGCGCTCGGCCTGGTCAGCGCCGAAGGTCCGGTCTGGAGCCTGACCGCGAGAGGGCGTATGCTGGCGAACGAGGTCATGGTGGAGATTTTGTGAGGGCGCCCGTGGTTCGCTCCGATCCGCCGACCCCGGGGCCCGATCCCCGGGTCTTCCTCACCTTCGACGACCGCGCCTCCGACGCCGAGACCCGCACCCTGGTCCAGACGCCGGTCTTCTCGGCCGTCCTCTCCGCCCTGGTGATGGGAGCCGGGCAGATCTACAACGGCCAGGCCAGACGGGGCCTGGTCTTCTTCCTGGCCCAGCTCTCGCTCATGCTCTACGGCTGGGACCACCTGCGGGGCCGGGTCGTGTCCGAGGCCCTGATCTCCTGGGTCGGTCCGGTCCTCTACGGGTTCTTCATTGGGACCTTGTTCGTGGGCGGCGTGGTGGTCTGGCTCTTCAACGTCTACGACGCCTACGAGGTGGCCCGGTTCGTGGCGTTCATCTTCGATCGCCACAGCCAGCTCCTCGACGACGAGGAGGAGGCCGAACGCGGCTTCCTCCGGGAGAGCGAGGCGGGCCGCCGCCGGGGGCGCATGCGCCAGGCCTCGTTCGTGGCGGCAGTCGTGCTCCTCTACACCCTGGCGATCTTCACCCTGGGATCCCGGATGGGTCGGGATCGGGAAGGCATCGAGGGCCTGCTCACGCGGTTGGCGACCTCCCAGAGCCCCGAGCTGCACCTGAACGCGGCCCGTTTCTTCTTCAACCTGCAGCGCTATCCCGAAGCCCGTCTCGAGTACGAGCGGGCCCACCAGTTCGCCCGGACCGCCTACCAGAAGAGGGCCGCGGAGCTCGGGTTGACCCGCCTCCAGGACGTGCTCCAAGGGGGAGAGGCGATCCCTCCCGAGGAACCGGCCGTGGGCCCCGGTCCGGCGGCCGGCCCGGTCGACTGGAGCAGTCCGGGTCCCGAGGTGGTCGGTCCGGGGAGCGGCTCCCAGCCTTCCCCCCTGGACCTGCCCCCGGTCCCGGAGCCGGGCGAGATCCGGGCGACCCAGGTCGTGGACCTCGACCGCGAGTACGCCCTCGAGCGGGCCGAGCTCGAGCTCGGGACCGGCAACCACGAGGCGGCGGCCCAGGCCCTGGCGCCGCTGGGGGAGCAGGGACCGCAGAGCGGACGACTGGAGTGGATCCGCGGCGAGATCGCCCGCCTGAGGGGCGACCGGGCGGGTGCCAGGGCCCGTTTCGAGAAGGCGGCCCGGCTGGCACCCCGGGATCCGCGGCCCCTGCTCGGGCTTGCGGAACTGGCGCGGGAGGAGGGGACGGGCGGTCTGGTCGAGGTGCACCTGCGCCAGGCCGCCACGGTGGCTCCCGAGGACCGGGACGCGGTGCGGGCCTATTCCGACCATCTGCTCTCGGAGGGGCGGGCCGAGGAGGCCCACGACGTGGTCGCCAAGGCGCTCACCGCCCGACCCGGCGATTCCGACCTGCTCTATCGCTCCTTCGTGCTCTCCCGCCAGGCCGGCAACAGCGAGCGGGCCCACGAGGCCGCCTTGGCGCTCGCCAAGGTCGAGTACCGCGACGGGGAGGTCTACGCCTTCCTGGCCCGGCGGGCCCTGGCCCGCAACCGGCTCGACGACGCCGACCGCTTCGTGGCCACCCTGGAACGGGTCGACCGGGCGCATCCCAGCTCGCTCCTGCTCAAGGCGGAGGTGCTGCGCCGGCGGGGGCGGAACCGCGAAGTTGTCGACCTCCTGGCACCGGCGGTACGGGGCGGCAGCCTGGAGCTCGCCATGTTGCTGGCGGAGGCCGCCAAGGACGTCCGGGACTACCGGCCCGGGATCGAGGCCCTGGAGGCGGCCCAGCGCATCCACCCGCCCAGCGCCCCGGCCATGAAGCTGCTCGGGATCCTGAAG
>CAYOHP010000213.1:0-8192 GCA_964403795.1 uncultured bacterium
ACATGGCGCTCACCTCCGGGCTCTCGGACATGCCAGACACACCGCCTTCGCTGCTTCCCCGGGGTGAACCCGGGGCGCTACGGCTCCGTCCTGGTTGATCTGCAGCTCGCCCCGACCTCGAACCTCGCTCGACCTTGGCGGAGGCCCACTCCGCGGGTTACGAATGGGGGTGACAGGCCTGGGGGCCGCGATCCTCACACCGGGTACCTGGTTCGGTCGCTACTACGTCATCGCCCCCCTGGGCGAGGGCGGGATGAGCGAGGTCTTCCTGGGCTATGACGTCCGGGAGCCTCGCTTCGTCGCGCTCAAGCTGCCCCGGGAGCGATTCCGCAGCGACCCGGGCGCCCTGGGCCGGCTCCGCCGCGAGGGCGAGATCTACCAGAAGCTGCAGCACGACAGCATCGTTCGCCTGCTCGACGGGGGACCGCTCCAGGACGGCGGCTACTTCCTGGCCCAGGAGTTCCTCCGGGGCCAGTCCCTGACCGAACGCCTGGACCAGGTCGGCGGTCCCATGGAACTCCCCGAGGTCATGCCGATCTTCGAGGACCTGGCCTCGGCCCTGAACTGCGCCCATCGCAACGGGATCATCCACCGCGACGTCCAGCCCGAGAACGTGATGGTCCAGCCCGACGGCCGCGGCAAGCTCTACGACTTCGGGATCGCCTTCGCCTCCGACGGCCATGTGCGCACCGCGGTCGGCACCGTGATGGGCACGTTGATCTACTCGGCCCCCGAGCAGCGGCGGGGCGAGCCGGTCGACCACCGGACCGACATCTTCGGCCTGGGGGCCATCTTCTACGAGATGCTCACCGGCCGGAAGGCGATCCAGGCCCGCACCTTCGACGAAGCGATCGCGGCCACCACCGACGACCTCCCGCTCCCCTCCCGCCGCAACCCCAAGGTCCCGCCCCTGATCGACGAGCTGTGCCGGCGGCTTCTCCGGGACGACCCCGGCGAGCGCTACCAGGACCTCCGCCAGATGCTCGTCGACCTCGGCAAGCTCCGGCTCGAGGGCGACGAGGCGGTGAAGCTGGCGGTCTTCGGCTCCTCCGAGATGCGGGCCCTGGACGAGGCCCTCCGTGCCCTGCGCGGCGGCGACACCAAGTCGGCCGCCCGGATCGCCGCCGAGCTCGCCGCCCAGGCCGGCAAGGAACCCAGCGCCGAGGTGCTCTACCTCCAGGCCATGCTGCTCGACGCCTCGGGTCGGTCCGACCTGGCGGTCCGCCAGCTCGAGAAGGCGCTCTACTACGCCCCCGAGAACCTCGACGTGGCCCTCGACTACGCCATGGTCAGCCTCCGCCAGAAGGACTACGACCGGGCGCTCCGGGTCCTCGACAGCGTCCAGGGCGTGGCCCGGGGCAGCCTGCTGGTGCTCGGCCTCATGGATGCGGTCCAGGCCATCCCCTCGGCGCCTGCCGAAGCGCTGGTCGACCCCCCGGGGAGCGCAGGCCGATCCGGCATCCTGGGCTCGATCCGCTCCTTCTTCGGGCGGAAGGGCGGGTAGCGCGCCCCCACGCTCCCGCCCCGGTCGCCCGGAGCCGGGAGGCCGCCTCAGGCCTCGAAGAGCCGGGTGATCTCGTCGGCCTCGGCCTCGGGGAAGGGGGTTTCCTCCCCGCCTTCCTCCAGCACCAGCCCTTCGCCGGGCTCGGTGAAGCGCCCGACCACGAAGGCCTCGATCCCCAGATCCCGCACCGCGTCCAGGACCACGTCGGTGTCCTCGGGGCTGACCGCGGCCAGCAACGCCCCCGAGGCCAGCAGGCGCAGCGGGTCCAGCCCGTACTCGGCGCAGAGCGCATCGGTCTCGGGATAGATGTGGACGTGGTCGACGTAGACCCGGGCGCCCTTCCCCGAGAGCACCGAGAGTTCGCGGACCGCACCCAGGAGCCCGCCCTCGGTGGGGTCGTGCAACGCATCCGGATGGCACACCTCGAGGATGCGCTGGGCCGGCTCCACCACCGAGATCCCGGGACGGAACAGGTACTCCTGGGCCGTCTCGATCCAGGTATGGCTGAAGCGCTTGCGCAGCTCCCGGGAGCGTTCTCGGGCGATGATCGAGGTGGCTTCGATCGCCAGTCCCTTGACCAGGATCAGGTCGTCGTCGACCTGGATCCGGCGATTGTCGACCAGGCGCTCCCGGGTGGTCTCCCCGAGCATGGTGCCGGCCACGATGGGGCGGTCGAGACCGGCCGTGACCTCGGTATGGCCGCCGACCAGTTCCGCCCCCACCTCGGCCAGCGCCCCCCGGAGATCGGCGAAGACCCGCTCGGCCATCTCCTGTTCGCAACCTTCCGGGAGCAGCACGGTGGCCAGGAACCAGCGGGGTCGGGCCCCCATGCAAGCGACATCGTTGGCGTTGACCTGGACCGCGTACCAGCCGGTGCGTCGCCCCGCGAAGGTGATGGGGTCCGACTTGGCGACCAGCAGGGTCTTCCCGAAATCGATGGCGGCCGCGTCCTCGCCCACGGCCGGGCCCACGACCACCCGCGCATCCCGGCCGACGAAGCCGGAGAGCAGGTTCGAGAGGGTGCGGGAGGGGAGCTTTCCGACCGGGAGTCGGGGCATGGACCGAGCCTATCAGGCGGTCAACCCTCGGGCAAGGCGGCCGCGAAGGTGGTAGGAAGGGTCCATGCCCCGCCCCACTGCACTGAACATCACCCTCATGGCCACCGAGCGCCATGACCCGGTCTACGAAGAGCTGATCGTGCTCCTCGCCGAGACCCTGGGAAGGCTGGGAATCAAGGTCTCGCGATCCAGGGGAGGCCTGGTGGCGGACCGGCCCAACCTGATCCTCGGCTTCACGGCCTTTCTCGACGAGGGTGTCCTGGCCGAGATCGAGGCCACCGGGAAGCCCTGGTTCCTGTTCCAGACGGAACCCCTCGACCTCCGGTTGGGCGACCTCCCGAAGCGGCCCGGGTTCCTCGAGTTCCTGAAGCGCGCACCGGTGGTCTGGGACTATTCCCGGGACAATCTGGCCTTCCTCCAGGGCATCGGCGTCTCCCGGGCCCATTACATCCCGATCGGGCATGCCAAGGCCCTGGAGCGGATCCCGGTCGCCCCCGAGGCCGGCAAGTCGATCGACGTCCTGTTCTTCGGGCGCCAGTCGCCCCGCCGCATGGAGATCCTCAACCGGATCGCGGCCCAGGGCCTGAAGGTCCAGATGCTGGTCGGCAGCTACGGCCAGGCCCGGGACCAGGAGGTCGCCAAGGCCAAGGTGATCCTGAACCTGCACTTCTTCGAACTCGCGGCCCTGGAGCAGATCCGGATCTCCTACCTGCTGAACAACCGTTGCTGCGTGGTGTCCGAGGCCTCCGGGGACGACCCCTACGGTGGGGCCGTGACCTTCGCTCCCCCCGATCGGCTCCCCGAGACCTGCCGCCAGCTCTGTGCCCCGGGTGCCGAGGTCGAGCGCCGTCGCCGGGCCGAAGCCGGCTACCGGGCGCTCCAGGCCCTCGACATGCAGGGAGCCATGGCGGAGGCCCTGGACGCGCTCCCGTTCTGACCCGGGATGCTCGCCCGGCGGGCGGGGCTCCGTCCCCCGGGACTCCCGGCCCTCGTGAGCCGGATCCAGGCGCCCACTCGTCTCAGCGACCCGGGCCGGCCTCCGCCAGCGCCGCCCCGATCGAGCGGTAGAGCACCCGGGCGCCGACGTTGGCGTTCCAGTCCTTGCCCCACTCGCCCGGATCCAGCGATCGGCAAGGCGCCACCTCGTTCAGGTCCCCGCCCACGATCCGGCGCCCGCTGCGCACTACCGCACGCAGCAGCTCCCAGAGCTCGTCGATGGCCAGCCCGCCCGGCACCGGGGTCCCGGTGTCGGGGCAGAGCTTGGGATCGAGGCCGTCGATGTCCAGGCTCAGGTAGACGTGCTCCGGGAGGTCGGCCACGATCCGCTCCGCCAGGCTGGCCCAGCTCCCGCCCCGCATCCGGGTCTCCGCCAGGCGCTGGTCGAAGTGGGTGACGATCCGGGTCCCCATGTCCCCGGCCTGGGTCATGGCGTACTCGGCTTCCCCGAAGTCCCGGATCCCGACCTGGACCAGGGATGCCACCCCGCCCTCGGCCCCGATCCGGGTCACCACGTTGTGCATGATGCTGGCGTGGCTCCACTCGAAGCCCTCGTAGGCGTCGCGCAGGTCGGCGTGGGCGTCGACGTGGAGGATGCCGAGCCCGGGGAACCTGCGCCCGTGGGCCCGGATCGACCCGAAGGGCGTGCTGTGGTCGCCCCCCAGGACCCAGGCGATCCGGCCGGCGGCCAGCACACTCTCGACCTGGGCCTCGACCAGCTCGTTCAGCCGGCTCCCGATACGGTTCACCTCGGCCAGGTTCGCCTCCAGCTCGGGCCTCCCGTCGAGGACGCCCCCGGCCTCGATCACCGGGACCGCCAGCTCGCGGGCGCGTTCCCCGAGCTCACGGATGGTCGCAGCCGGCCCCTCCCCGAGCCGGCGCATGGTGATCCCCTGGAGGTACGGCCGACCGAAGTCGAGGTCGAAGAGGTCGACCTGATGGCTGGCGGCCAGGACCGCGGCGGGACCGTTCCGGGTGCCGTCCCGGTAGCTGGTTGTGGCGTCGAAGGGCACCGGGATGACGACCACCCGCGCCCCCTCGGGGTCGTCGGGGAGACCGTAGAGGCCCTCGCCCTGGGCTGCGCCGTCGGGATCGAATTCCATGGTGGGACCAAGCTACCACTCGCTGACCCGGTTCAGAGCCTTCCCGATCTCTCCGGTGGGCCGAGCTCCGGAATTGGGTTACGTTATCCCTGGGAGGTCCCGACCACGGTGCGGAGCCGGCTTCGTGCCTACGTCCTGGCGGTCCTGGCCGCGGCCGTCCTGCTCCCCACCGCCGAGCCGGTAGACCCTCCCGGATCCCGGGTGGCCCGCCTCCCCGGGGTCTCGTCCCTCGCCGACCGGCTCTCGGACCAGGGCCAGGCCGACGCGGCCCGACTGCTCCGGGATCTCTTGGCCGCCATGGGTGGAGACCTCTCCCTCGAGTCCGTCACGGGTACCGAGTTCGAGGAAGGCTGGCAGCTCGCCGAGGCCGAGGACGAGGCGACCCGGGCCTTCCGGGACGTCCCCGAAGAGGAACGGGTCCTGCTCTGGGAGCTGGCCCTGGACAGCCTCCTCCCGTCCCCGTTGCGTTGTCGTCTGGTCCGCCTGCTCGACGGCTCCCGGCCGGCACCGGGGATCTTGATCCGGGCCCTCCAGGGCACCACGGGCCCGGTGGCCTGGGAGGCTGCGGTCCGGCTCGGCGGCTACCCGTCGCCCGAGGCCCGGGAGGCCCTGGAGCAGGCCGCTACCCAGGGTCGGGGCTGGGGTCGCCAGTACGCCCTGGTCGGCCTGGCCAGGCTCGGGGATCCGGCCGCGGCCGAGGCCGTGAAGCAGGCCGCGGGCGACCCGTCCCCGGCGGTGCGCCGGCATGTCGCCCTGGCCCTGGCCGAACTCGGGAATCCCACGGACCTTCTCTTCCTCACCGAGATGGCAGCGACCAGCGACGATCCCTTCATGCAGAAGGTCGTGATCCACGCCCGCCGCCGGATCCGGGACCGCCACCCGTCGATGCCGTAAGCGCCCCGTCCCTCTCGGCCCTCCGACCCCCCGGCCCCCCCGACCCGCGGACCCCAGGATCCTCATGATCCCCAGGATCCCCGGGTCCTCGGACCCTCGACCCCCGCCGATCGCCCCTCCCGCCCTACCCCGGATCGACCGATACCTACCTGGGGACCCAGGTCTCCGGGAGGCATCCTGCGATTCGGTCCGGTCGGGCTGGTCCTGTTGGTCCTGGCTTTGGCTTCGGGCTGCGGCCTGGACGACACCCGCATCCTCGACCGCACCGGCCTGACCAGCCTGGAGGAGGAGCGGACCTTCGACCAGGGAGCGCTGCAGATCACCCAGCGGGTCGAGACCACCGCGCTCTCGATCGGGACCCTCTACAACGTGCGGGCCAACCTCCTGAACACGGGCGCGGACCTCCCGGCAGCACGGGTGGAGCTGGTGGCCCAGCGGGTCCTCGACGTCTTCGGAGGCGGGACCGAACTGGACGAGGAGCGGGTGGTCGCCCGCCAGGAACTCGGGACCTTCCCCCAGGGCGCCACCCGGGTGGTCGCCCTCGAGCACCGGGAGTTCGGGTCGGTGCGGATCCAGCTCTTCCTGCGGGTGGTCTCGGCGGGCGCCTGAGGCTCCGCCGCCAGCGGCCCTTTCCCGGGATCCGCCCGGGTGCGAGGCTCCGCCTGCCGGGAGCAGCCCTCGGCCCAGCCGGCTACCCGGCCGCGGCCTTCTCCTTTTCCTTCTCTCGCTTCTTGCGCTCCTTCTCCTCGGCTTCCAGCCGGGCTTCCTCGGCGGCCTTGCGGGCCCGCTCCAGGATCTTGTCCCGCTGCAGCCAGAGCAGGGCGTTCTTCGAGAAGTAGGCATGGCAATCGCTGCGGAAGCACATCGCCGAGTGGGGGGGCAGGGTGCGGTAGCAGTTGGGGCACTTCATGGTGTCTCGCCTCCGATCTTATCACCGCCGGAGAGCACCTGCCAGGCGTACCGGTCGTCAGGGATCCCGGGTTCTCGACGCCTACCCGGGCAAGGCCGGAGCGCCCCGGGTTCACCCCGGGGAAGCAGCACAGGCGCAGCCCGCCCGCTGCCAACCAACCAGGAGCCTGTCGCTCCTAGCTCTGCCCGGTTCGGGGGGCGTCCTGCTGTTCGGCGATCCCGGCGTTCTTCAGGAACTCGTACGCCGTCTGGTTCGCCTGCCGCACCTTGGAGGGGTCCGAGAGGTAGCGGCCGATGGCGAACGAGAGCTCCTCGACCGGGTCCTTGGGGTTCTGCATGATCCCGGCGCCGGTCCCGTTCCCGGTGAAGGCCGACCCGTTCCAGGACCAGCCGAAGGTCCGGGCCCAGTCCGCCACCAGGGGATGGGTATTGGGCGTGATCTCGGTCCCGCCAGGAGGCTGGTGGTGGAAGGCCACCGAGCTCACCATGTCGGCGATGTTGGCGATCAGGGTCCGGTCGGTCCGGGCCGGCTCCGTCACCCCGTCGAGCTGGTTCTGGCCGGGCACCGAGGAGCCGTCGACCAGGATGACCCTCGCCTGAGCGTCCGAGGTCCGGCCGATGGTCCCGGCGTTGCCGCCCTTCTCCCGGGTGAAGGTCATGTGCTGGTGGCTGGGGTGCTGGGGGAACTCGTAGAAGTGGCGGGGAAGGGCCGAGAGCACCCGGTCGATGGCCCCGAGTTCGATCGCCGAGAGCTCGATGCCCGCCCCCGCCTCGATGAAGACGCCGTACTTCTGGCGCAGGGCCGCGGCGGTGGCGTTGGGCCGGTTCAGGTCGGGGACCGGCTCGGGAGTCGGGGTGTTGCCCTGGGGAGGCTCGCCGCTCGCCGGAGGACCGCTGCCCGGGCTCCCGGGTCGGGGCGCGGCTTCGTTGCCGGGGCCGGTCGTGCCTCCGGCCGGGGGCTGGTTCCGGGCCCGCTCGGCTTCCGCCCTCTCCCGCTCCCGGGCGGCGGCCGCCTCGGCGGCCTGGCGAGCCCGCTCCATGGCGACCATCACGGCTTCGCCCTGGGTCCCGGCCACGATATAGCCCGGCTTGTCCCGGTAGTACTCGATCAGGAAGGTCCGCAGTTCGGTCGAGACGGTGTCCGGGCGCCGCGAGCTCTTGAAGCCCTCGCCTTTGGGATTCCCGAACTCGTCGGTGGGGAGCTTGGTGGCGGCCGAGATCTTGGCAGCGTAGGCCCGCACCCCTTCGGCGAGCAGACCGAAGACCGTACCCGGGTCGTCGACCCCGGCGGTCACCACGCCCAGCGACCCGGCGGCATCGGGCGAGGCCGAGCCGGTTGCGAGGACCAACCCCAGGGAGAACCCGACCGCCGACAGGGCCGATCGCATCGAACGCGTTGCCATGCGGACCCCCAAACCTGCGCCCAGTGTAGACGCGACGGTCCCGGGAGACGGCAAGGTTCGATCCGGGATCGGGACCTGCCGACCGCCAGCGAGGTATTTCCTCGGCACCTCGCCCCTCGTCCCGAGCTGGTTCGTCTGCAGCTCACCCCAAGGGGTTCGCTCGCGGTAGCGCTTCGCCTTCGCTGCTTCCCCGGGGTGAACCCGGGGCGCTCCGGCTCAGCGCCATTTCGTCTGCAGCTCACCCCAAGGGGTTCGCTCGCGGTAGCGCTTCGCCTTGTCGGGTAGCCGGGGGCGGTTGCCCGCCCCCGGCTCCCACAGAACCGTA
>CAYOHP010000214.1:0-7900 GCA_964403795.1 uncultured bacterium
AGTAGGGATGCGGCCGCACCAGCCGGGTCGAGAAGCGACCGCCGTAGTGGGCTTTCTTCTCGGTGGTGTAGGTGAGGGTGACCTCCCGCCACTGGGCGAGTCGGTGGGCGGCCACTCCGGCCAGGACCGCCTCGGTGTCGACGAACGTCGTCTCCCCGCCTTCCCCATCGGCGGCGTCGCAGTAGAAGAGCAGGTAGCGCGGCTCCTTGAAGAAGGCCCCGTCCCAGTGGAGCGGCACCGGCTCGGCCGAGAACAGGTAGTTCGCCGCCTGGGGATCGAGGCGCATCCTCATGACCTTGCCGAAATCCCAGGCCAGGAGCTTCTCGCCCTCGGCGTCGCTCATCGACTCGGCGAACCCGACCAGGGCCTCGTCGTCCATGGCCGGGACCCCGGAGATCGAAAGCCAGCCCTTCGCCTCGAGCTCCCGCTTCAGGCCGGCCCGGTCCGCCAGTGCATCAATCGAGCGCATAGAACGCCAGCTTCCCGTCGAAGAAGCGGAGCACCGCGCCCTGGCTCAGGGCCTCGTGGCGCTTCCGCAGCGTGAACCGTCCACCTTCGCGCACCACCACGTTGTGCCACGGGGTGGCCCATCGGTCCGAGCCCGGCACCAGCTTGACCCCGAACTTGCGGTGGACCATCGGATAGGGATGGATCGAGAGCCTGAGCGTCCCCGGGAACCGGGTGGCGAGCAGGGCGTCCCAGGCCCGGGAGCGCTGGATGACCTGGTAGGCCAGGCTCTTGGAGCGCTTCTCGAGCTGGCTCCGGGAGAGCTCGGGGTGGTGGAACGAGAGGTCCTCCTGCATGAAACGGTGGATCCCGTCGAACATGCGGCGCTGCTCGGGATCGGTGCGCACAAGCTCCCGCACGTCCTCGAGCCGGGGGGCGAAGCGCTCGACCACCAGCTTCTCGGGCGACTCGCCGAAGAGTTCGGCGGCGTCCTCCAGGCTGAAGCTCCCGAGGTGGGAGAGCCCGTAGTCCCGGATCATCGCCTCGATTCCCTGGCGGTACAGCTCGAGGTCCTCGGGGCTCACCATCACCAGGTCCCGGAACACCCGGCCGTCGGAGGCGATCACGACCCGGGCGCCGGGGGCGTAGACCGCCTCGATCTCCCGGCACATCCGCTCCAGGTTCTGGAGCCCCAGCAGCTCGCCGAGGTCGGGAGCCGGTCCCTCGGTCTTCCGCCGGTTCGAGCTCTTGGCGGGGAAGGCCGGGAGCAGGAACACCAAGGCGTCGCCGCGTTCCATGCTGCGGATCGCGGCCTGGCCGACCGGCGATGCCCGGAGGCCATCGAGGTCCACGGCGCTGTGGTTGCCGCGGGCGGCGATGGCGGAGAGGACCCCCAAGACCTGGGCCTCGAAGGCGGTCCGGCGGGCCTCTTCGATGTACCCGGGAAGGTGGCTCCGGAGTTCGGTCCCGGCCTGGGTGCTCTGCGCCATCGACTGCATATCCGCTGTCCTTTCTCGGTCGCTTCGGACGGCGGAAATCTAGTCTGAATGCATTCGATCGGCAAGCACTCCTTGGTAATGAATGCAGTTTCGCCCTCCTCAGCGCCTGGCCGCCAGCTCCAGCCTGGCTCGTGCCGGGGCGAAACCGGCCTCGGCGGCCTTCCGGTCGTAGCCGGCAGCCCGCGCCGGATCGGCGGCGATCCCCCAGCCCTGGTACAGGCTGGTGGCCAGATTGAAGGCCGCCTCGGGACTTTCCTGGAGCGCCGCCAGGGCAAACCAGCGATTGGCCTCTTGGTGGTCCTGGGGCATCCCCCTCCCGGTGCGGAAGCAGACTCCGAGCGCATTCTGGGCCTCGGCACTCCCGGCCCAGGCTGCCCCGGCGAGGTCTTCGAGCGGCGAACGGCCCGCCGGGGACCCGCCGGCTCCCGATCCCAGTGCCGCAGTCGGGGCCGCGGCTCCCTGCCTTCCCCCGAGCGCCTTCCCGTCCCCATCCCTGGGAGTCCCAGCGGGAATCCTGGCCTCCACCTTGGCGAGGGCCTTCCTAACCTTTGTCCCGGGCACTCCGGCCTGTTCGGCCGGAGCGAGACGGGACCAGACCTCGGTCAAGGTCGCCCGGGCCGCGGCGTCGTCCCCTGCCTTGTACTCCGCCCCGGCCTTCCGGTACCCGGCTTCCCAGGCCGCCTCCGAGGCGCTGACTCCGCCCACCCCGACCCCGAGCGCCATCCCCAGGACCAGAGCCAATCCTCGCCGACCATCCCGTGCCATCGCCGCTCCCTTCCCTCGGGAGGGAACAGGGCACGTCCGGTGCCAGGTCGGTCCGCTCCCCCGGCCCCGGTCCTGGAGCCCCTCCCGCCGGCCGCACCGCCGGCGCCGTGCCCCGCCGTCTCCGGACCAGGACCGCCCCATCCTGGTTCCAGGACTCGGGTCCGCCGGCGGGAGCCACCCTCCGCTCCCCGAGCCTTCCTCCGACCTGGCATCGGCCCTGCTTGTCCCGACTCGCCGGCCCTCCTGGCGGAAAGGTCGGCCCAAGGAACGGACGGTTGGCGATGATGTCTTCCAAGCGGTGCCTGGGACTGGCGGGCCTCTCCGTCGGAACCCTGCTCTTCCTCTCCCGGCCGGCGGCGGCCGGCTCGATCTCGATCACCGGAGACCTGGGAGGGAGCTCGGGATCGGGGAGCTCCGGCGGCTCCGGCGGCGCCGACTTCGGCAGCAGCACCATGAGTGCGAGTGGCGGGACCGGGATCGGCGGCAGCATGTTCGACTCCATGGACTCCGGCGGCGGCTGGAGCAGTGGGTCCGGCGGCGGGATCGACCTCGGAGGCTGGGGCGGCGGGTCAGGCGGCTCCGGAGGGACCTTCTCGAGCACGCTCGGCCCCGATGTAGGGAGCCAGTCGGGCGGCTCGGTCTTCGACATCGGCGGCGGTGGGAACGCCTGGGGAGGCGGGAACTCGTGGGGCAATGCCTCATGGGGCGGCTCCGACTGGAGCAACGCCGGCCAGGGCCTGGGGGTCGCCTCGGGCTGGGATGCCTCGATGCCAACCTTCCCGGGCGCAGGGAGCTTCGACCTGGGCCTGGGAGGAGGCCCGGCGATGGGCCCCGACCTCTCGCTCGGCGCAGCCAGCGGCTCGCCCTTCGGCCCCGGGATGGATCCCTTCGGGACCTCTGCCGTGTCCGGCGGGTACGGCGACCTGCTCTCGTCGCTCTCGCCTTCGATCTCGGACCTGACCGGCTCGAGCCTGCTGGATCCCTACTCGGCGACACCTTCGCCCCAGGACCTGACCTGGAGCTCGGCCCTCACCCCGATGACCGGGACCGACCCGATGGCCGACCTGCTCGCCGGCCCTACCCTCTCGCCCGCACAGCAGGAATTCCGCGACTACATGCAGTGGCTCGAGACCCAGCCGGCCCGGCCGGACGACGTGCCCTTCGAAAGCTGGAACCGGGAGATGGGGAAGGTCTGGGACCAGCGCGGTGCCGACCCCAGCTGGAGCTGGTACAACACCGCCCCCCGCACCCTCGACGACGTGAAGGCCGAGATGGCGGAGGGCGCGCCGGACCACGGCTTCGGGACCCGGGCCAGCATCTGGCTCGGCGACAACCTGGTCGGCTTCTTCGGCCCCAAGCCCTCCGAGCACTTTCCCACCGTGGTGGCGATGACCGACGCCGAGCAGGAACTGATCCGCATGCGGCGATGGGAGCAGGCGAACCCGGGGTTCTACGCCGACCTCACCCCCGAGCAGAGGGCCGTTCGCGACGCCAAGGAGAAGAACTACTGGGACCTCCGCCGGGCCCACCAGGACCTGATCATCGAAGGCGAGCAGGACTGGATCCTGCTCAGCATGGGCGGCACGGCCTCGGCAGCCAAGAAGGGTGTCTACTCGGTGGGCGGGATGATCGAGAACGGCTTCGCCGAGGGGGCCGTTGCCACGGCTGGATACCTGGGCGTCGACAAGGCTCGCAAGACCGCCGTCACCGCCGTGGGCAACAAGGTGAAGCAATGGGCTCCGGTGGCCGCCGAATGGGGGGCCCGCGTCGCCAGGCAGACGCCGGCGGTCGCCCGGGAGGTCGGCAAGTGGGGCAGCAAGATGCTCCGTCGGGACGTGACCCACGACACCGTGGAGACCATCACCGGCACGACCTTCGACGTCTACGACGGACTGATGGGCGAGGACGAGTCCGGGATCACCCAGTAACAATCCAGCCGAAGATGCAGCCTTTCGTTACCTTTGCCACGAAACAATGACACATCCCATCGCACACCATCCAAGAGCAAGCCCCTGGAGCCCCTCTCCCCCGAGGCACGGCCCTTGCGAGAGCCCCCCTCGATCCCGACGACGATCCCCGGGATCGCTAGGAGCCTCGTCATGGCCGATCCCCTCGTCCTCGGAACCCTCGGCGCCGCCGGTTGCCTCGTCGCCGGTGCCGCCCTCGTCGCCTTCGCCTTCCGCAACTGGTACGTGGCGGTGGCTCCCGACGAGTTCGTCGTCCACTACCGGAGAGGCCGGGTGGTGCACCTGGGGAGGGGCTCGAGCTTCCTCTGCCTCCCCGGCGACACCTACCTGAAGGTGCCCTCGACGATCCGGGACATCAACTTCGCGGCTGACCAGATCACCCAGGAGAAGCAGGGTGTCCGGGTCCAGGGCTTCCTGGCCTACAAGATCGCCGACTTCGAACTCGCCTACCAGTCGCTCGATCTGAAGTCGAAGCAGATCCGGGTGCTCCGCGAGTGCGCCGACAACGTGGCGGTCACCGACTACAAGGAGAAGAACTGCGAACAGGTGATCGCCCTCGATCCCGAGGACCCGCTCGCCAAGACCGACCTGGTGCTCCGCCGGCTGGCCGAGTCGGTGGTCCGCCACGAGGTCTCGAACAAGACCGTCGACGAGATGATCACGGAACGGGAGAGCGTGATCCGGTCGATGCGGGACCAGCTCCAGGAGACCGTCCAACACTGGGGTATCGAGATCGACACCATCGAGTTCACCGAGGTCTGGATCCGCTCCAAGGAACTCTTCGAGCACATGCAGGCCGAGCACCGGAACGTGGCCCGCCTGAAGGCCGCCCGCTCCACCACCGAGACCGACCGCCAGATCGCCGAGAGCCGGGTGCGCACCCAGCAGGAGATCGCCAGCCTCGAGGCCGAGGCCGAGCGGGCCCGCCGGATCAAGCAGAGCGAGGAGCAGAAGGCGGCCCGGGCCACCGAGATCACCAACGGCGCGGCGGTCGAGGAGCAGGAACTCTCGGAGCTCGACCGGATCGAGAAGCAGCGCCTGGCCCTGGAGAAGGAGCGGGAGCGCCTGAAGAAGGAGACCGAGCACCGCCTGAAGCAACAGGAGCTCGAACAGCAGAGCCAGATCGAGCGCCGCCGCAAGGAGACGGTCTCGGCCCTGAAGCAGCAGGAGCTCGACCTCGCCGCCCAGGAGGAGCTGAAGCGGATCGCCCTGGGCCTCGCCCGCCAGCAGGAGGACCACGCCGCCGAGCTCGATCGCCGGACCAAGGCCACCGAGCTCGAGGAGCGGGCCCTGGAGAAGGCCCGGCGCCTGGAGGAGATCGCCAAGCAGAACGCCCTGGCGGCCGCCGCCCTGGAGCGGCAGCTCGAAGAGGCCAGGCTCGAGGCCCGTCTCGAGGCCGAGCGCATGGATGCGAAGCGGCGCCAGGTCCAGGTCGAGGCCGAGGCCGCCGAGATCGAGCGGCGGGCCGCCGCCCGGCGCACCGAGACCGAGGAGGAGGCCGAGGGCCTGCGCCGCCGGGGTGCCGCCGAGGCCGAGGCTCTCCGCCTCCGCCACGACGCCGAGAACTCGGTGAACCCCGCCCAGCTGAAGAAGCTCTTCATCGAGGGCCTGCCCCGGGTCGCCGAGTCGATGAGGGTGAAGGACGTGCGCTGGGTCAACCTGGGCGGGACCTCGAGCGGAGGTGGCCCGATGGAGATGATCCCGAGCACGCTGGCCAAGGTGATGGGCGTCTTCCAGGGAATGGGACTGGACCTCGACGACGTGCTGCGGGGCGCCAACTCCCGCCCGGCGGCCAGTCTCCCCGAGGCCGGCGAGGGCCGCAGCGAGGAGCCCTCGGGAGCCCCCGAGACCTGATCCGGGAAGCCAGGGACCCGGGAGGAAATCCAGTCGGGCGGCCCCCCCCCGGGGGCCCGCCGCCCCCCCGCCAGGGCCCCCCGGCGCGGAGCGCTCCACCGGCGTCATGGCAGCCTCGGCTCGGAGCTCTCCTCGGCGGACGACGAGCGCCCGGCCTCCGCCTCCTCGGGCCAGGGAACCGAGGCCATCCCGCCCGGGAACAGCACTCGGGCCTGCTGCTGGAAGTACTCCTCGCCCCGCTGGAAGGCGCGGTCCCGGCGGACCAGCCCCTTCGATCCGTGCAGCGCGGCCACCGGCCAGGTCGAGACCCCGAGGCCCCGGGATACGGCCCCCAGGCAGAACAGGAGGTCATAGAAATGGAACGGCGTGGGGATCGCCTCGTCGAACCCCAGTCCCGCGTCGGCGACTGCGCCCAGCCGCACCCCGAGACAGCATCCGTCCACCACCACACATGGCCGGGGGACCGGTCCGTACTCGCTCCAGCTCGGTATCCCACCTTCGGCCGGGGGATGGGCAACCCGGCCCGACCTCTCCTCGGGCCTCGCCATGCGATGCCAGAGACAGGGCGTCGAGAGTCGCACCATGCGGGCGCCGGCTAACCCGATCACCGGATGGGCAGCCAGTCCGTCCCTCAGCTTCGCCCCGGCGCCCGGCTCCAGGAAGGCCACGTCGTCATGGACGAAAACGATCCCCAGGTAGCCGTCCCCCGCAAGCCCCGCGGCCAGGAACCGGTTGTACAGGGTCGCCAGTCCGGTCGCGTTCTCCGGCACGACCGCCAGGTCGATCCCCGGCTGGTCGCCGGCATCCGCGAACAGGGCCACACCCTTGATCTGGCGGAGGGCCTTGGCGGTCAGAGCCTTGCCGGCCGCGACCTGGGCCCCGAGGAGCGACCGCCCCAGCAGGGTACCCGTGACGAACTCGGGAAGCTTGCGTCGGGTGGCCGAGACGAGGAGCAACCGGGAAGCGGGATCCGCCACGTTCCGAGTCTCCTTCCCGCCGACCCCGGCTGAACCCCGGGTTAGGCCCCGCCGGCCGGAGCCCGCCAGGGCTCGAGCAGGACTTCCAGGCGGGCCTTGGCACGGTGGTGCAGGACATAGAGATGTCCGCACAGGGTCCGGGTCTCCTCGTCGAGCCCCGGATCCTCGCTCATGGACCGCAGCGCCGCCATGGTCCACCCGCTCATCGCGGTGTTCAGCAGTGTCGACCCCATGAAGGCCGAGCGCGCCCGCTTGCCCAGGTCGTCACTCTCCTCGTGGATCCGGATCAGCAGATGGACGGTCCCGATCATGGCCCGCTGCAGGCCGAGGTCCTCCTCGCCAAGCCGCGCCTCGGCCCGCCCTGACAGGCGGGAGGCGATGTCTTCCCCCAAGGCGCTGACCTCCGCCCGGTGGATCTCGAAGTACTGCCAGTCGGCGGCCGAGAACGTTCCCCCGAGAGGCCCATCCGGGCCTGCCCCTGCCATCCGGAGGAAACCCCCGAGTCCACACAGCGCCCGGATCGCGTCGCCATCACCCAGGCCGTCGAAGCCGGCATAGTCGGCCGCAAGTCGCGGCAGGCTCCGCCCCTTGACGCGAGTCACCGCGGCTGCAAATCGGGTATCTCCCAGATCGAGATCGTCGAATTCGCCGGCCTCGACCCGCAGGTTCCCGGTCGTCAAGGCAAGAGCCATCAGCAGGGCCCCACCCAGGGCCGGGTTCATCCTTCGAGCACGCATGCGAACGCTCCCCGCCCCGCGAAACAGGGCCGGCGAGGATAGGGGCTCGGGGATCTCCCCGTCAACATCCGAATGGGAACAGGCTCCGGACGATTCGCCCGGTGCGGGAAAGTAAGAGAGCCCCCGGTCGCGGTAGCGACCGGGGGCTCGAAAGG
>CAYOHP010000215.1:0-7882 GCA_964403795.1 uncultured bacterium
ACATGGCGCTCACCTCCGGGCTCTCGGACATGCCAGACACACCGCCTTCGCTGCTCCCCCTGGCGGAGCCAGGGGCGCTCCGGCTACGTCCGTGAGCCTGCAGCTCGTCCGGTGCCTCAGGGGACCGCCGGACCCCCGTGGCGACCGGGGAGCAGTCGCCGGTAGAGCGCCTCGTACCCGGGGACCACGCGCTCGGCGGAGAAGCGGGCCCGGGCCCGGACCCCGGCCGCCACTCCCATGACGCGGCGCCGGGTCGGATCGGCCAGCAGCTCCTCAAGGGCGTGGGCGAAGGCACCGGCGTCCCCGGGCTCGACCAGCAATCCGGTCACGTCCTCCTCCACCACCTCGGGGATCCCGCCCACCCGGGTGGCGACGCTGGGTACGTCGAACCACATCGCCTCGAGCAGCGACAAGCAGAAGCTCTCGGTCTCCGAGGTGGTGACCGCCAGGTCGGCGATCTGCAGGTAGTCCTCGATGTCGGACACCCGCTCCCGGACCACCACCCGGTTCTCGAGGCCGCGCCGGAGGATCTCGCCTTGCAGCACGTCCGGGCGTTCCCCGGCCAGCACCACCAGGTGGCACCGGGCTCGGGTCCTCGCCAGGGCGTCGAGGAGGATGTCGATCCGCTTGAGCGGCCTCAGGTTCGAGGCGTGCAGCAACACCGGTTCGTCCGGCTCGATCCCGAGTTCGCGACGCACCTCGCCCGGGCTCCGCACCGGAGGCCGGGGCTGGAAGAAGTTGTGGACCACCTCGATCGTGCGGTCGATCCCGAAGACCTGACCGGTCTCCCGGGCCAGGAAGCCCGAGACCGCGGTGACCGCGTCGGAACGCGACAGCGCGTGGCGGATCGCGGCCCGGTAGGCGGGATCGTGGCCGAGCAGGGTGGTGTCGGTCCCATGGAGGGTGGTCACGACCCGGGGCGGAGCGGTGGTCTCGAGCATCGAGCGGGCCAGCAGGGCGGCGGTGGCATGGGGCACCGCGTAGTGGGCGTGGAACAGATCGAGGTGCGCCTCGCGGGCGACCTCCGCCATCTTCACCGACAGGGGCAGCAGGTAGTCCGGGTACCGGAACAGCCCGTACTCGTTGATCCGCACCGGATGGAAGTGGACTCCCTTGGCGGCCGCGGGGAGCCGGAAGGGACGCTCGTAGCAGAAGAAGTGGACCTCATGGCCGCGGCGGGCGAGTTCCAGGCCGAGGCCGGTGGCCATGATCCCGGACCCTCCCACGGTGGGGTAGCAGGCGATCCCGATCCGGAGCGGACCTTCCATGGCGGGGTTCAGAATCTCCGGGCCCCGGGCCCCAGGGCGGCCAGCGAGGGGAAGAGCAGCGGATCGGAGGCGTAGAGGGCCTGGGCATGGGCAACCCCGGCCCGGGCCCCGGCCAGCCGGCTGCGCAGGAGCTGGAGTTCGACGTAGTCGCGGGAGCGGGCCTGGGTGGCGTGGGCCTGCATGGCGGCGGTCCAGGCGGCGACCACGCCGGGATCCGAGACATCGACCAGGAGCGGCACCTCGCCCGGCGGCTCTCCCTCGGGTCCGATCGCGTAGAACAGCAGCCTGGCGATGGCATGGGGAGCGGCCGGGGCGAGTTCGGCGAGTCCCCCGTACCGGGCCAGCCGGGCAGCCTCCCGGACGGCACATCCGATGCGGAAGTGGTCGGGGTGCTGGTTGGCCACCGGCGTCGGGGCGAGGACCGTCCCGGGGCGCCAGCGTCGGATGGCCGCGGCCAGGGCCAGGCGTACCGCCAGCGAATCCTCGAGGTGGCAGTCCCCGCCGAGGTCCAGGAATTCGAGCGAGGCCGAGAGCAACCCGGCAGCCCGGCGCGCCTCGAGCTCCCGTTCCGCCGGCGTGCCATGGGTGCCGGCCTCCCCCCGGGAACACACCAGGAAACGGGCGGTGCGCCCCTCGGCCGCCTCGCGAGCGATGACCCCGCCGACCCCGAACTCGATGTCGTCGGGGTGCGCCCCGATCGCCAGGATCGTCCCGCAGCCTGGGGGTTCAGCCATCGGTGTACGCCTCGCCCTGCCGGTCGATCGGATCCCGCGGCACGTAGACGACACCGGGAGCCTGGGTGGTGTCCAGGTACTTCTGCTCTCCGGCGCCGCAGACGTAGTGGGTGCAACCGATCACCGACTGCATCCAACCCAACCGGGTGTCCCGGGTGGGACTCACCTGCTCGGGGGTGAAGGGCTCCTCCGGCCAGCGCAGGTAGGAGTCGCCGCCCTGGTGGAGCTGGAAGCAGCCTTCCACCCGGCGGGCCCTCACGATCTCGCCCTGGTAGGGGACGTCGACGAAGAAGTCCGCCACCGGGGCCGCGGCCCGGCGGAACGCGGGATCGCTGGACCGCTCGACCCGGATCCCCTCGAGCAGGCCCATGCGCCGGTACATCTCCAGGCAGAAGCCCGCCACGTCGGCAGCCTCGACGGTGGCGAAGGCCTCCACCAGGTGCGCCGGCACGAAGGGCGGGAGCTGCTCCAGGGTCTTCTGGTGCCACTCCCGCGACACCTGCTTGCGGTACAGCGGCGAGAACTTCCGCTGGATCCTGTTCTCGATCACGAAGTTCAGCGGCAGCTCCCGGTCGTTCTTCCGGTGGCGCAGCACCGTCTTCGTCTCCCGCGGGTCGTGATCGGAATCGTGGAAGAAGAAGACGATCTCCCCCCCGATCTCCGCCTGCAGCCTCCGGGCGGACCGGAACTTCGCCACCAGGTACCGCTTGGGGAAGAACCCGCAGGGTTGCTGGCCGAAGCAGATGACGGGCTTCACGGGGTCGGCCTCCCGGGCTCGGGTCCGATCCAGGCCTGGATCACCATCGCCAGCAGCATGCAGGCGGCGCACCCGATCAGGTTGTACCAGAGGTAGCTGATCGAGAGGTTGAAGTAGAGCACCAGCACCAGGGTCTGGGACAGGAGCGCCGCCCGGAACACCGCTCGCCCACCGACCCGCGGCAGGAAGAAGGCGACCAGGAAGAGCCCCAGCACCACGCCGTAGAAGAGCGAGCCCACGATGTTGACGGCCTGGATCAGGTTCTCGGCCAGGTTGGCGAAGAGCGCGAAGCCGATCGCCACCACCCCCCAGCCCAGGGTGAGGACCCGGGACGCCAGCAGGTGATGGACGTCATCGCCGTCCCGCTTCCAGAGGTGGCGATAGAAGTCCACCGCCGTGGTCGAGCCCAAGGCGCTCAGTTCCGCCGAGTTCGACGACAGGCTGGCGGCCGCGAAGGCGGCCACCAGGAGCCCGATCAGGCCGTGGGGCAGATGATCGAGGATGAAGGTCACGAATACGTAATCGGCGTCGTTGGTGCGGGCCCCGGGCCGGTCCGGGAGCAGGACCTTGCGGGCCTCGACCCGCAGCTCCTCGATCCCGGCGTGGGCCTCCCGGGCCCGCGCCAACGCGGTCGCCTCGGCCGCCGCGTCGCCGCTCCGCCGGGCCGCGGTCCAGGCCTCGATGTGCGCCCGGCGCACCCCATGCAGCTCGACATGGCGGGCCTGGAACCGGTCCCGGGCCGCGGCCGCTTCGGCCCCGGGCTTGGCGCCCCAGGCGGTGCGGTTGAAGAGGAGCGGAGGGCGCTCGAACTGGTAGAAGACGAAGAGCAGGGCCCCCAGCCCCAGGATGAAGGCCTGCATGGGGATCTTCAGGATGGCGTTGAACATGAGGCCGAGCCGGCTGGCCGTGAGCGACCCCCCGCTCAGGTAGCGCTGCACCTGGGAATGGTCGGTCCCGAAGTAGGAGAGCGACAGGAAGAACCCGCCCAGCAGACCCGACCAGAAGGTGTAGCGACGGTCCGGGTCCAGGCTGAAGTCGATGCCTTCGAGCTTGCCGAAGGCCCCGGCCAGGGCCAGGGTGTCACCGAGGCCGAGCCCCTCCGGGAGCTTCGCCAGGATCGCCACCAGGCCTGCCACCATCCCGAAGAAGATCACCGCCATCTGCCACTTCTGGGTCAGGCTCACCGCCCGGCTCCCGCCCGCCACCGTGTAGGCGGTGACGACCACCCCGGTGACCACGATGGTGGCATCGAGGCGGAGCCCGAACATGGTCGAGACGATGATGGCAGGGGCGTAGATGGTGATCCCGGCGGCGAGCCCGCGTTGCAGCAGGAACATCCCGGCTCCCAGCAAGCGGGTGTTCGAGTCGAACCGCCGGCCCAGGTACTCGTAGGCGGTGTAGACGTCGAGCTGCCGGTACATGGGCAGGAAGACCGCCGAGACCACGATCAGGGCCAGCGGCATGCCGAAGTAGTTCTGGACGAACCCGATCCCGCTCTCGTAGCCCTGGCCTGGGGTCGAGATGAAGGTGATGGCGCTCGCCTGGGTCGCCATGACCGAGAGCCCGATGGTGGTCCAGCCGATCGAGCCGTCGCCCCGCAGGTAGCCCGAGAGGTCGCGGGTCTCCCGGGCCGTCCAGATCCCGTAGAGGGCGATCCCGAGCATCGAGACCAGCACCACCGCGAAGTCGAGCTGGTTCACCGGGGGAATGCCTCCCGCAGGACCACCAGGCCGACGACCCAGACCATGAAGGACACGAGGACCAGCCGGTAGACCCCCGGCCAGGTGGTGGGCCATGGCAGGCCGGTCGAGGCTTCGTCCCGCGGCTCTGGTCCGCTCATGGCCGGAGCGACACCAGGTTGGCGAACAGGCGGTAGGCCCCGGGAACCCCGGCGGGGAGCTGGCGGAACCAGGAGAGACCGGTGTGGATCCACCAGCCCTTCCCATGACGCGCCACCAGCAGGGACCCGCGCTGCGCGCCCTCCCCGGGGTCGGCCATGGAGAGGAGCGGCGTCCACTCGGGACCCCACTCGGTCGCGAAGTAGAGCCCGCGTTCCTGGACCCAACCGGCGAAATCCCCGTCCTCGATCGGGTTGGGTCCGGAGAGGGCGGGATGGTCCGGCACCAGGCGGGTCACGGCCGCGCCCTCGTCGGTGACCCGGTCGCGCCCGACCCGCAACGCGTAGGGAGCCAGCCTCGGCACCTTCAGTCCCTGGGGATTCTGGTACTGCACCAGCACCGTGCCGCCCCCGGCCGCGAAGGCCTCCAGCGCCCCCAGTCGGGGCGCCAGGTCCTCGTGCACGTTCATGGCGCGGATCCCGACCACCACCGAGGCGAGTCCGGCCAGGCCCTCGGCGGTGAGGTCGGACACCGCCAGCCGACGGAGCGGGAAACCGAGGCGCTCCAGGGCGGAATCGATCCCGTCGACGGCCCCCGGGAGGTAGCCGACGGTCCCGGCGGCGGTCTTCACCTCGAGGGCCACCGCGGTCAGGCGGGCCTCGGGATGCAGGACCCGGGTCGCCACATGGCGATGCCGGAGCTCGATCCGATCCCTGGTCCAAGCCCTCCCGGCCACGGTGGCCACCGCCCCGACCCCGGTCCGACCCGGCTCGCCCGGCGCGGTGAGTTCGAACCCGAGCCGCGCCTCGGCCCCGGCCTCGGCGAGCGAGAACGGCAAGGCCGCGGGCGACGCCGACCAGCCCGGCCCGGGGTCCAGGGCCAGGGTCCCCGAGACCGCACCGGCCACCGCCCGCATCTCCACCTCGACCCGGCGTCGGCCTCCCGGGGGCACGACCTCCTGGTCGCGCCGGAAGCGGAGCCGCACCGGAGCCGTGACCCGCACCGGATCGCGCAGCTCGCCCTCGACCGGGTCCACCGTCCTCGCGACCACCGCGTCGTCGAGCCGGAAGCTCCGGCCCTCGACCTCGATCCGGTGCGTCACCGGGAAAGCCGGTGGGTCGTCGGCCTCGCCGTCCCCCGCTCCCGGCCCCTCGAACAGACCCAGGGTCCCGGTCCCCCGCAGCCAATGGGGATGGGCGGGCTCGGCTCCGGGGGGGACCGTGACCACCAGGCTCCGCGAGGCCGATCCGCCCGGCGCCACCGGGATCCGCCCGCCTTCGGCCGCACTCCCCGCCACCTCCGACCCGAGCCAGTCGATCGCCACCGGCCCTTGCACCGTGAGCGCCAGGCGCACCGGGAGCCGGGCCCCCGGGACCACATCAAGGACCTCGCCCAGGGCCTCGGCATGCAGTCCGAGCATCCCCCCCACGATCCGGCCGACCCTGGCCATGGCCTCGTCCCGCGCCATCCCGGGCGGCAGCCTGGCCACCCGATCGGCAACCTCCAGCAATCCCGCCAGGCCGCGACTCGGCTCCTCGGGGTCGAATTCCTCCCGCACCCGCGCCAGCGCGGCGTCGAGGCCGGCGCCTCCCGGCACCCGCCCCCAGCCCGTCTCGATTCCTTCCATGAGATCGGCACCGGCGGGAGCCCCCGCCAGCACCACGAAGCGCTCGGGAATTGGACCGCGGACCTCGGCCGAACCCATGCCCTGCGACTTGTGCATCGAGCGGCTCCGGGCGGCCAGCTCCCCGATCGAGGCCCCGACCCAGGGCAGCCAGGCCCCGATCTCCATCGAGAACGACCCCGGCGGAGGACTCGCCTCCGGGCTCGCCGGCCCCCGGGGCTGGAACACGTTCCAGACCAGTCGATGCGGCTTCCATGGCGCTCCCCCGGCCCCGGGGAAGGCCGCTCCGTCCCCCGCCAGGTCGAACGCCTCCCGGGCCACCATCGCGGAGGCGGTGTGGTGCCCATGGGTCCCGCTCGCCTCGGTCGGGAACCGGGACACCACCACGTCGGGCCGGAACTTCCGGATCCGCGCCACCACGTCCCGGAGCACCTCGCGCCGGTCCCAGATCGAGAGCGTCTCGTCGGCCCGCTTCGAGAAGCCGAAGTCCCGGGCGCGGGTGAAGAACTGGTGCGCCCCGTCGAGCCTGCGGGCCGCCAGGAGTTCGAGGCTGCGCAGCACCCCCAGGGAATCGCCGAGCTCCGGCCCGACCAGGTTCTGGCCTCCGTCGCCCCGGGTCAGCGAGAGGTAGCCGACCGAGTAACCGCGCACCAGGGCCAGCCAGGCCAGGAGGCGGGTGTTCTCGTCATCCGGGTGGGCCGCCACGTAGAGGACGCGCCCGGTCGAGGCCAGGCTCCGGAGTTCCCGGAGGATCTCGGCAGAGGAGAGAGGTCCAGCCATGGCGGGCACCGAGGCGAGGAGGAAGGCGGCCAGCGCGCCCCCGGTCCGGCCGAGGGCGGCTCCGGGGCCGCGCCACGGCCCCGGGCCGGGATGCTCGCTCACTTCCCGAGGCTCGCCAGGATCTCCCGGTTCTGCCGGGCGATGGCGCCGTCGGGTCCCTCGCGGGAGACGGCGAGCTTGTTCGACTCCTCGGCCGCGGCCCGGGCGGCCTTGGCATCACCCCGGCGGGCGGCCAGCTTGGCCTTGGCGTGCAGGAGCAGCCAGCGCACCTCGGAAGGCTCGGCCAACCCGGTGTCGACCCAGGCCTCGGCCTGGGCCAGCTCGCGGCCATGCTCGAAGAAGAACTGGGCCCAGCGGAAGTACTGGATGGGAGGCTGCTTCACGCCCGAGGCCACTACGGCCTGGATCTTCGGGATCACCGAGGCGAGCACCTCGACCTCGATGCGGATCGGGACCCGGGTCTCCTCCCACTCGAGGACCAGGACCGCGCTCTCGTCCCGGATCTGCTGCACGTCGATGCGGAAGGTCTCGACCGATTCGGCCATGGTGACCGGCTGGACCTCGACCCGCAGCACGTCCTGCTTGGCGTCGTACTTGCCCGTGCCCGACTGGGCGGCGTCCTTGTTCAGGATCACGGTCCAGGACTCGAGCTTGGGGATGGTGAAGAGCGCGTACTGGCCGGCGGGGACGGCCACGCCCTCGACCTTGACCGGGGTCGAGAACGAGACCTTGGTGGCGGCGTTGGCCCCGGTGCGCCAGAGCACGTCCCGGGGGACCACGTTGCCGAAGATGTGGCGGCCCTTCACGCCCGGGCGGGACCAGGAGATCGCGATGTCGGTGAGGCCGACCCGCTGGTTCAGGGTGGCGAGCGGGCTGGGCTG
>CAYOHP010000216.1:0-7856 GCA_964403795.1 uncultured bacterium
CGATGGTCCCGATGTTCACGTGCGGCTTGTTCCGCTGGAAGGTTTCCTTGGCCATGCTAGGGGCCTCCACTCAGGGGTCCCCGGGGATCTCCCAGGGACCGGACACGACGACCGGTAGTCGGGGCGGGGTCACCGCCCGGGACAGCCCATGACGAGGATTGAACTCGTGACCTCTTCCTTACCAAGGAAGTGCTCTACCACTGAGCTACATGGGCAGGGACACGACTGCCGACCCGTCCCCGGGAGGGGGCGGTGCGGCCGTCGCACGTCCAGCCGGGGGAGGCTGGTGGAGAGGGAAGGGTTCGAACCTTCGAAGGCAGAGCCGGCAGATTTACAGTCTGCTCCCTTTGACCGCTTGGGTACCTCTCCGGAACGTGCGGCGAGTTTGTAGCATTCGCCGGTTCCTGCGTCAAGCTCGGTGGGAAGGCCGAAAGCCGCGCCCCGGGGCGGCGAGGCGGACTCCGGTCCGAGCGCCCCGGCCCGGGACGCGCCTCCCCGCCTTCCCCCTTTGACTGGGGAGCGCGCCTCGGCCACCATCCACCCGGAGGACCGGTGGAGCGCCTCTCCCCGCTGGAGCGACAGCTCGTCGAAAGGGCCCGGGGCGTCGCCCCGGAAGCCCTGGAGCGCTACCCTCCCGTCGAGTTCCTGGGCCGGGGCGGCTTCGGGGTGGTCTACCGGGCCGAACAGCCCGGACTCCGGCGCAGCGTGGTGGTCAAGGTCGTGGACCTGACCCAGATCCTCGACCCCGAGCTCCTGCGGCGCTTCGAACGGGAGGCCGGGATCCTGTCCCGGATCCGCAACCCCTTCGTGTCGGCGGTCCTCGACCACGGGGTCGCCGAGGAGGGCGCCTGGCTGGTCTTCCCCTTCGAGGGGCGAAGGACGCTCTCCGAGGTGATCGAGGAGCACCGGGTCGCGGGCACCAGGATCCCGGGCGAGACCCAGGTGCGGTGGCTGCGCCAGTGCCTGGAGGGGCTCGCCGGGCTGCACGACGAGGGGGTGGTGCACCGGGACCTGAAGCCCTCGAACCTGCTCGTGACCGAGTCGGGAGCGATCCGGATCCTCGACTTCGGGCTCGCCACTTTCACCGAGGCGGCCCAGAAGCTGACCGCCACCGGACGGGTGGTCGGGACGCCGGCCTACATGGCTCCCGACCAGTTGAACGGCCAGCCTCCCGATCCCCGGGATGACCTCTACGGGCTCGGGGTGGT
Source organism: uncultured bacterium (assembly GCA_964403795.1). Lineage (GTDB taxonomy): Bacteria > Muiribacteriota > UBA6191 > CAZXTJ01 > CAYOHP01 > CAYOHP01. The sequence continues at coordinate 1,209 of CAYOHP010000216.1, forward strand.
GTTCCACGAGCTGGTGGCGCTGACGAACCCGTTCCGGGCCGACGACCTGATGCGGATCGCCGAGCTCCAGGTGTTCCACACCCCGGAGCGGCTGTCGGTCCACCACCCCGACACCCCGCCCGAGGTCGCCGGGGTGGTGGAGCGGCTCCTCGCCAAGGCCCGCTCGGCCCGGCCCGCTTCGGCCCGGGAAGCGCTCCGGGTGTTGGAGAGCGGGTTCCACCCGAGGCCGGTGGCCTCGCCCGACGACGCCACCACCGACCTCTCCGACTCGCTCCTCCCGAGAACCGGCCTGGCCGCCGGGGACACCGCGGGAAAAGGCACCGAGAACCACCGGGACGGCCAGGCGGGGCGGCTGCCGACCCTGGCTCGACCGGATCCCCCCGGGCCGGAGGCGGGCCACGGGAGGGAGCGACCGGGACAGGTCTCCCGGCGGGTGGCCGGCACCCGTCCGGCGGGCCGGAGGATCGCCCCCATGGTGCTCCTCTCCGCCGCCGTCGGCGTCTCGGTCGGGCTCTTCCTGGCCCGCAGCCGGCCCGGAGCGCTGCCCGGTCCGGAGGCTACCCGACTCGCTCCCGAGGTGCCGGAGGGCCCGCACCTCCCCGATCTGCCGCCTCCCGACCTCGGCTTCGACGGGGCCGGGCCCGATCCGCTCTCGGGCTGGGAGCCCGACTGCCGCGACCCGGTGGCCTGGCGGCAGCGGGTGGGCCAGGTCGAGCCGGTACGCCGGTTCCTGGCCTGGATCGAGGCCGGATGCCGACCGGGGAAGGCCGACGGCCTGCCCTGGGCCTCCCTGGAGGAGCTCGGCGACCGGATCGCCGCCCGTTGCCTGGCGAGCCCTTTCGAGCCCTTCGGGACGCTCCGGGAGAGCCTGGTGCGGCGGGGCGAGGGCACCGCCGAGATGGTCGACTACGCCCGGGAGGCGATGGCCGCGGTGGAGGCCCAGGAGGAGCGGCTCGAGCACGAGACCAAGGCCCTGATCGACGGCGATCCACCCCCCGGACCGGCGGCCCATCTGGCGCCGTGGCTCGCCGCCATCAGCACCCTGGTGCCGGAACCCGAGGAGGGACGGGTGGCCCGGGGATTCCTGCCCCGGATCTACGGCATGGGGGCCCCGGTGAGGGCCATGACCCACGAGTGGCTGGGGGAGGTGACCAGCCACTACGAGCTGGCGCTGCTGGCCTCGGCCTGGGCCGCCCGGCTGCCCGGCGAGCGGGGCGAGCGGGCTGCCCTGGCCTGGGCCTTCTGGAGCGAGGGGCGCTCCCACTGGGGGGTCGTGGCCATGCTGCGGCACACCCCCGAAGCCTTGACCGGTGGCCCGCCGAGCACCCCGGCCCAGTGGCTGCTCCGGGGCAGGTACCTGCGCCAGTGGGCCTTCCTCAAGGCGGTGATGGCGGATTCCCCGGGCTCCAGCCAACCCCAGCGGCTCTGCTGGGAGGCTCTTCTCGAGGCCCTGGAGCAGCCGGGACCTGGAGACGCCGCCCGGCAACGCTTCCTGCTGGCGGCCAGCTCCATGGCGAAGCCCCTGGTGCGCTACCTGGGACCCGAGGAGATGGGCCGGACGATCGAGACCCTGGACCGGATCCTCCACGGGTTCGACCCGGCCGAGGCGAGCCGGATCCGGGCCGACTTCGCCCGCGACGCCCGGGAACAATCGGGGGGACGCACCGTCGCCCTGGCCGCCATGGACCCCGCCTGGGGCGGGTGAGTCACTCCAGGTCGATCGAATCGATCCGGACCCCGCCCCAGGCCGGCAGACCCGGGAGGGGGCCCACGGTCAGGTCGACGGGAAGGCCGGGAGGCGCGATCTCGGCCGGGAGCTCGATCCGGACCTGCCACCAGCCGGCCCCGAGGGCCTGGGAGCGGAGGGTGTTCCAGGTCCCCTCGGGATCGGTGGCCGGCGATCCGTGGACCACCAGCTCGTCGTCCCCGAGGCCGATCCGGAGGACGTTACGGGCCAGGAGGGTCGAGAAGGTCACCACCAGGACCCGGGGCCGGGACCGGCCCGGGGGCACCACCGCCTCGATCCGCTGATGGGCGGCCGACGACCAGCTGTCCCCGGAGAGGAACTCCACGCCGTCGACGATGGCCTTCTCGGCCAGGTGCATCACGTCGTGGTGCGGCACCAGGATCGGGTGCTCCCGGTCGCGAGGGTCGGTCCATTCGAAGATCCGGTGCCTTGGGGAAGGCTTCGGTGGCGGTGCCCAGGGCACGACCCGGAGCTTCCAGAAGGACTGGAGCAGCAGCTGCACCCCGTAGGGAGCAGGTCGGCCCCAAGCCTCGAAGAAGGCGTCCACATGCGCCAACGGGACCAGGCAGGCCGCCAGTCGCCGGGACCCGGGACCCGGTCGGGCCAACAGGCGGGTCAGCTCGGCATGGGCCGCGACCACCTCGGACCGGAGCGGGAGTTCCTCGATCAGGTGAGCGAGCACCGACTCCACTTCCACCGGGAGACCGTGGCGCCGGGCGTTGGCCATCCACTGGGAATAGGACTCCCCCCGGGCGAGGTCCCCGCCCATGTCCCGGTGGGCCCGGGCCAGCAACCGGGTGGCGTCGTAGGGTCCGAGCCGGATCGCCCAGAGGTCGAGGCCCCCCTCGTCGCCGGGCTCGGGTTCCCCGGCTTCGGCCCCGGTCGAGGCGGACGCCGGGGCCTGGTCCGGGACCGGGACCTCCGGCCGAGGTCCGGGAGCGCCCAGGAGGAGGCCGACTCCCAGCCCCAGGAGCATCGAGACCAGGGCTACCACCACCATCGGGGAGGACCGCGGGGACGAGGGTGGAACCGGCACCCCGGCCTCCGGGCGGGGATCCAGGAGGACGGTGGCGCCGGGTCCGGCCTGGGCCTGGGGCACGGCCGGCCGAGGCGAGAGATCGGAAGCTCCGGGCAAGGGCAGGAGCAGGGCCAGGTCGGGGATCCCCGGCCTGGCCTCCGGGCGGACCGCCAGGGCGGCCTCGACCGCCGCCCGGAGCGGGACCGGGACCAGATCCAGGTCGGCTCGGGAGACCTCGGGGAGCCGCAGCCAGTCGGACAGGACCCCGGTGCGGAGGGTACGTCCCACCGAGGCCTCGAAGACCACGGTGGCCCAGGCGAAGAGGTCGGAGGCCGGTCCCGCCGGCTCGCCCCAGAGGACCTCGGGCGCCATGTAGTGGGGCGTCCCCAGGAGGATGCCGTCGGCGGTCGCCCGGGTCGCACCCAGGCTCCGGGCCAGGCCGAAGTCCCCCAGACGGGCCGAGCCGTCCTCCGCCAGGAAGATGTTCTCCGGCTTCACGTCCCGGTGCAGAACGTCCAGGCGGTGGGCCGCGCCCAGGGCCTCGAGGAGATCGTGCGCCAGGACCACCGCGGCCGATACCGTGAGCGGGCCGTGGGCCAGGCGGGTCCGCAGCGACCCGCCCGGGAGCAGCTCCATCACCAGGAACGGGGCGTCCTGGAAGACTCCGTAGTCGAGGACTTCGACCACCTTGGGGTGGCGCAGGCCGGCGAGGATCCTGGCCTCCGCCGAGAACCTTCCGGGATCGGCGAGCGCCTCCCCGCCCCGCAGCACCTTGACCGCTACGGTGCGCCCGAGCCGCTCGTCCTCTGCCGAGAGGACGATCCCGGCCGAACCCTCGCCCAGGACCTCGCCGAGCCGGTACCTCCCCTCGAGGAGGACCCCGGGACGGGCCACCTGGTCGCTGGGGTCACCCATGGGGAAGGGTCGCCTCCGGAGGCGGCGGGATCCGCCGGCCGCTCCGACAGTAGCCGACCTTCACCGGGTTCCCGGAGGCGGCCCCGAGGCCGCGGCGACCTGGACCTCCAGGTCCGCGACCCGGGCCCGCTGCGACTCGTTGAGGAGAGCCATGCGCTCGCCGCGAGGAAGACCGGCGTGCTCCCGGAACTCATGCCAGAGGCCCAGTTGGGCCAGGAGCTCGAGTGCTTCGAACCAGACCTTGGCGTCGTTCGAGGCCGTGGTCCGACGGGGTCCGAGGCGACTCCGGGTGACCTCGAGCGCCTGCCTCGCCAGGCTCGCCATCCGGGCCGGGGTCATCACCGAGGGACGGGCCTGGCGCGCCAGGGTCGGATGGGCCCAGGCGTAGAAGCGCAGGAAGAACGGGAGCGCCAGGCCCCGGACCGCGCCGCCGGCCAGGTCTTCGGGCTCGAGCGAGACGAAGTCCGGGAGCAGGGCCAGGGCGGCCGCGTCGGCGGTCGCCAGGATCTCGTCGGAGAGCCGGGCGTCCCCCCGCTGGTCGGCGCCCAGGGCGAGCAGGAACCGGCGTCCCGCGGCGAGGGCCGGGGCCAGCCTTAGGCGGACGTCGTCCCTGCCCTGGCGGGTCACGCTCCCGCCTTCGAGGATGGCCTGGATCGCACCGCGATTGAAGCCTGCCCAGGCACCCCGGCCTCGCCCGCCCCCCAGCATCCCCTGGAGGCCGGGATTCTCGGTGACCAGGCCGAACTCGACCTTGGCGAGCTCCCGCGCCATCGCCGCCAGGGCCCGGAGCGCCTCGGCCGCCGGCCCCGTCAAGGGAGACGGGAGGGGCATCTCGGCCAGGCCCGAACCCAGGATCGCGGCCTCCGCGGGCACGACCCGGAGCGGCCCTCCGGGGTTCGCGAGCCAGGGTTCGAAGACCGCGGGGAGGCCCAGGGCCTCGGCCTCCCGGTCGTACCCCGCGAGGGCGCCGGCCAGGGGGCCCGGAACCCCGACCCCGGGAGGCCTCGTCCGGAGTTCGGCCCTGACCTCGGAGACCACCGGGAGGCGGAGCAGGGTCACCGCGCCCCGGCGATCGAAGGCCTCGAGGAAGGGTTCGCCCCGGCCCCGGGGCAGGCGATCGAATCCCGGACCCAGATCGGCTTCGACGGACTCGGCGAGTTCCCTCCGGAGCCGGTCGGACAGGAGCCTGGTACCGACAACGTCCTGGACCTCCGTGGCAACCGGTCCCGGAGGCGACACCCGCTCCGGGTCGGTGGCCGGGGCTCGACTTCCCCCTCGCGACCCGACGGGAGGCCCGATCAGGTCGAGATCGGCCCAGGGCATGGACCCGGGCTCCGGTCCCCTCCCCTCGACCCAGGCGAGCCGCGCGGAGGCCGCCGATCGCCACGGTTGGAGCTCGTCCGCCACAGGGGCCTCCAGGGCCCGTCGCCAGGCGTGGGCCCGGTCGAGGCGGCGGAGCCAGAGACCGGGGGCCACCCCGGATCGGGACGGGAGGACGTGGCGCAGCCGGTCGAGTTGGATCCCGAGTTCGGCCTCGAGCCAGGCGGAGGGCCCCCCCGAGGCCCGCCGGCCCAGGAGTTCCACCGGCTCGAGCCCGATCAGGTCGGGGATCAGGAAGCCGATTCCCTCTTCGCACCCGAGTACCGACAGGCTGGCCAGGCCGAGCACCGGGTCCGGGGCCTCCAGGGCCCGCCGGGCCGCCCACAGGAAACGGCGGAAGGCCTCGCGACCGGCAGCCAGCCGACGTCGGACGGCCGTCCTACCCTCGGGAGTACTGCAGGCGGCCAGGCAGATCGAGAGCCATGGCTCGAGCCCCGGGCGAGGAACCAGGCCGGGGTTCCCCGGGAGCGCCGGGGGAGGACTCGCCTCCCGGGACGGGAAGGCCAGGCGTCCCTCCGCCGCCAAGGCCGTCAGGTTCGCCCTCGCGACGTGGACCGCACCCAGGGCCAGGAGGGCCGAGGTCTCGAACCCGGTGAGCTTGCGGTCGAGTCCCCGGCGAAGCCAGGGGATCGCCCGATCCGAGAAGGCGAGGTGCCCGGGGAGCACGTCCAGGGGATCCGGGTCGGGCGGTTCCACGAAGGGCTGGAAAGGGCCGGGGAAGCCCCGCTTGCCGAAGGCCCGATCGACCTCACGTAGGGCCGCCCCCATTCGCGGTTCGGCCTCCTCCGGGCGCCCTCCGTCCCGGAGCCACTCGAGGATCCGGGTGGAGGCCGGGAGCGCCCGCAGCACCGCGGCATAGTCGCGGTCGAGGTCTACGGACTGATCCATCCCTGCAAGCAGGGATCGGGCCTCGGCGACCAGATCCTCCTCGACTCCCGCCGGGGGCGCCAGCGGGACCGGTTCGCCGGTGGCCACGACCGGTCCGGGAGGCACCCCCCGAGGGTGGGCCATCGGCACGGCGGGTCCGGGGCCGGGTCCGGGTCCGGGGCCGGGTCCGGGGCCAAAGACGATGCAGAGGCCGAGGCCGAGCCCGCCCAGGATCCCCGCCACCAGGCCAGTGCGGAAACGGGTCCGGACCACGCCGGTGGCCTCCGCCCCGTCCGAGCCATCGCCCCACGTCGGGTCGGGTGGGATTCCGGGTAGGACGGGATCGGACGCCCTCCCAGGCGCGGTGCCCATGGCTGCTCCGGCCCCCGGTCCCGCCCGGCTTCCCAGCCAGGAGAGCGCCTCCCCGGCATCGACCGGCCGGGCCGCCGGCGATTTCGCCACCATCGAGACGACCAGCGTCGAGAGCCGGGGGGAGACCTCCGGGTGCCAGCTGGCGAGGGGCGGGAGCGTTACCGAGTGCTGGCGGGCGATCACCCCGGCCAGGTCGTCGGACCGGAACGGATGGGCACCAGCCAGGAGTTCATGGGCCACCACACCCAGGGCATAGAGATCATGGTGGGGAGCCGCCGGTGCGCCGGCGAGCCGATCGGGAGCCAGGTAGAGGGGAGTGCCCACCACCGCCCCGGTCTGGGTGAGCGCG
>CAYOHP010000217.1:0-7813 GCA_964403795.1 uncultured bacterium
AGGGGGGCGGTGCCCCCCGTCCTGCACCTCCCCCCACTTTCCCGGACCTGGTGGGCTGGACCTCGGCGCCTGCCGGCGGCTGGATTTGCCTGGGTCTTGGCTGCCAGGAGCCAGCGGGCCGGCGCATAGCGCCGTCGCGCTGGCGTTGACGAGGGTGACGGGGCCCCGGTGCCCATCTTCGGCGTCGGTCCTCGGCTCCCCCTAGTCCTAGCCTCCGAACTTCTCCGAGAACCTGCCCACCAGGTCCAGCACCTCAGGCAGCCTGGCGATAGCCGAGGTCCACTCCTCCGGGATGCCGCGGCGTCCGTGGAGGACTCCGGCGAGCCCTCCGGCCACGGCTCCCGTGGTGTCCGTGTCCTGGCCCAGATTGACGGCCGCCAGGACCGCCTCGCGATAGGTGGGATAGCGGTCGCAGCACCAGAGGGCAGCCTCGAGGGTGTGGACGACGTAGCCGGAGGACTTCACTTCCGGCTCCCTGCGGTCGAACACCGCGCCCGTCGTCAGATCGCCGAGGATCCGCTCCTCGGAGGCCGGGACCTGGGCGCGGAGCGCCTTGGCGGCCTCCGCGGCTGCGGCCCTGAGGCCCCGGCCCGAGAGGATCCCCCGCACCACCAGGCAGTAGTAGGCAGAGCACCAGCGGGAGCGCAGGTGGGCGTGGGTCAGGGCCGAGACCTCGGCGGCGCGATCGGCGGCGGCCTCTACGTCGAGATCCAGGGTCGCCAGGGCGACCGGGAGGATCCTCATCAGGCTGCCGTTGCCGTTGGAGTTCTCGGTCCTCCCTCCCCAGTCCTCCTGGCCCTTGCCCGCGTGGTATCGGAAGATCGCCTCCCGGGTGGTGCCACCGATGTCGAAGACGGTTCCCCGCGGGGTCCAGTGGTTCTCGAAGACCCAGCGTCGGAAGCCGTCCATGATGCGGGTCGGGTGGTAGCCGTCGAGCAGGCACTCGGCGGTCACCAGGGTCATCGAGGTGTCGTCCGACCAGGTGCCGGCAGGCTGCATGTGGGTCCCGAACCCGCGCATGCCGACCACCGGATCCCGTCTGCGATCCTCGCGGCTCCGGAACTCGACGGGAACGCCCAGGGCGTCGCCCACCGCGACCCCCAGCAGGCCACCCTGGATCCGGTCCCGGAGGAACCCTGGTCGAGAAGGAGTGCTGGTCATACTCTAAGTGTTGCAACAACACCTAGATCCGTCAAGCCGCGCCGCCAGGCCTGGAAAGAAAACGAACCCCCGGTCGGCGGGACCGGGGGTTCGCAGTTGGCGGAAGGAACGGTTGTAGGTCGGAGACATCCTCGATCGTAGGGAGCCGACGGGAGATGGCAAGTCCCCGCCTCAAGGATTCTTCGGGAACCGCTCGTGGAGCCGGCGCGCCAGGGCGGTGGCGCGGGGACCGACCTCGAGGGGCTTGCCCCCGGCACCGCCGAGGTAGGTCGAGATCTGGTCCTGGACCTCGTACCAACGGAGGAAGACGAAGACCGAGGGGGGCAGGCGCTCCAGCGACACCTCCAGGAACCCCATCATCCGGTCCATGGCGGCCTCGATCCGGGCCATGGCCGCCTCGTCCACTCCCGAGAGCGCGTACCACTGGGCGATCCCGAAGGAGGCCAGACGGGCCTCCTCGTCCAGGTCGGCGATCCGGGCGTCGACGAAGGGCAGGGTCCGGGTCCGCTCCTCGGCCAGCAGCAGGATGGCGACTTCGTCCTCGCCTTCCACCCGGTCCGGGTCGTTGGGGCCCGACATCAGGGTGAGGCCCACCAGGGCGAGTTCCATGTCGAGTGCCCGGTCGGGTTCGCTGCGGGCTTCGAGGATCCGGCGGATCTCCGCCAGCAGGGGACCGGCGCCGTCCCTGGAGAAGGTCCCCACCAGCATGCCCTCGAGCAGCAGGCGCCAGGCAGGGGCCATGCGGGGGAGCCAGCTCCTGCGGGCGCCGTCGAGCACGTCCATGACCTCGGCCCGCAGGTCGTCGATCCGGTCGGCCAGGGCCTCGAGCGGATAGGCGTCCAAGCGGCTGGCCCGGCGCAGGGTCGGGGGCAGGGAAGTGACGGACCGTTCGCTGCGGAGCATCCCATGGTCGATCGCCAGGTGGCGCAATGCCGGCACCATGCGCTCCCGGAGGATCGGGGTGCGCTCCGGCTCCGATTCCCCGGCCGCCAGGCTGGCCTCGATCCAGGCTCCCAGGGCCAAGAGGAAGCTCCGCCAGCGTCCCAGGTGCAAGGGATCGAGGTACTCCCTCGCCAGTTCGTCGAGGTGGTCGCCGTAGCCGGCGCCCCGGAGCGAATCGGCCAGCCCGCCGTCCGGACCACGATGCGGCGCGAGCAGGGCGTCGAGCGCGGTTTCGAGGTCCGCCTTCCGCTCTGCCGCGATCTCGGCCGCGGCCGGCGCCGCGGGGACGGGGACGGGCTCGGGTCCCTGGCTCCCGGTGGGAACGCCCGCGCCCTGCCTTCCCACCCCGAGAGCGAGGACCGCCAGGACCACCGCCACCAGGGCCAACCGGCGGACCCAGGATCCGCCAGGCTTCCCAGCCGGGCGGGCGCCCGACTCCCGAAGGCGGCTCCGGGCCCCGCTCCCGGCACCGAGCCCTCCGGAGTCGGGAGAGAGAGCGTCGGTGCGGCGGAGGGCGGCGCTCTCCGGGCGGAGCAGCATCCCGGTCGAGGCCGGGTCCGCGGTCGACCCGGGAGCCGGAACTCCGGCCAACGACGCCAGGTTGGGCTCGAGCACCCCCCGCAGCCAGGCGGCACCTCCGCCGCGTCGCGCCGGGTCGGGACGGAGCAGGGCTTCGAGAGCCAGGCGCAACGGGTCGCCCTCGGAGAGCCGGGAGAACGCCGGCACCGGCAGGTCGGCCCCCGACATGGTGGCGAGCAGGGTATCGGGATCGAAGGGCCGGTGGCCCTCGAGCAGCTCGTAGCCGGTCACGCCCAGGGCGAACCAGTCGGCCGCGGGACTCGCCGGCTCGCCCCGGAGCGACTCGGGAGGAAGGTAGGACAGCGTGCCCGTCAAGCTCCGGGTCTCGGTCAGGCGGGTCTTGGAAGGGTCGGTCGCCAGCACCAGGCCGAGGTCGAGCAGCACCGCCCGACCCTCGGGGGTGAGGCGCACGTTGGCGGGCTTCACGTCCCGGTGCACCAGCCCGGCCCGGTGCAGGTGGTCGAGCCCCTCGGCCAGGCCGAGCAGGGCGCCCCGGATGGCCTCGGGGTCGGTGAGCGAGCGCAGGTCGGGGCCGCCCAGGAACTCCATCACCAGGTAGGGCGTGCCGTCCGCCTCGCCATGGTCGTAGATCCGCACCAGGTGGGGGTGCTGGAGCTCGGCCAGGGCCCCGGCCTCGCGCTGGAACCGGGAGCGCTCCCGGGGGCGCCGGTCGGTGAGCAGCTTGATCGCGACCTCCCGGTCGAGGTCCAGGTCGCGGGCCCGGATCACCCGCCCGAAGCCGCCTTCTCCCACCACTCCCAGGGGACGGAAGCGTCGCCGGAGTCCGGCCGGCAACCCCAGGTCGGGTGCCAGGTCGGTCCGGGTGCCGGGAGGCGAGGTCGGATCGCTCATGGGGAAGCCTCGGCTCCCGCCTCGGCCGGAGCCAGTGTAGCCGGCGCACCCGGTGCCATCGGGGTAGACTGGGTGGCCCCTCGGGCGAGCGGGAAGGGACTGGATGATCGAGCGACTCCCGGTGATCCGGAGCGGCTCGGGACCGGCCGTGGTGCTGGTCCACGGGCGGGGCTCCGCCTCCCAGACCTGGGATCCGCTTCTGCCCTGGCTCGACGGCTACACCGCCATCCGGGTGGACCTGACCGGGCACGGCCAGGCCCCGGCCCCCGAGGACCCGGCCGAGTACGCCCTCGACCGCATGGCCGCGGTGCTCGACCGGAGCCTCGACGACCTGACCCGCCCCTTCGCCCTGGTCGGCCACTCGATGGGCGGCTTCGTGGCCTTGCGCTACGTGGTCGACCACCCGGCGCGGGTCCGCTGCCTGGGCCTCGAGGCCACCAGCGCCAGCCCGCTCTACCGGGGCGGCCGCTTCGCCGAGCGTCGGGCCGAGGCCCTGGAGATGGCCCGGCTCGCCCGGGAGGAAGGCATGGTGGCCGTCTGCGACGCCCTCGAGCGCCGAGGCGAGCTGGGGCCCGGCCAGCGCCAGCGCTACCAGGCGATGACCCCGGTGGCCTGGGCCTCGGTGATCCACGCCACCCTCGACATGGAGGACCTCGAACCGCACCTGGGGCGGATCCTGGCTCCCACCCTGGTGGTCTGCGGCCTCCTGGACCGGGTCTTCGTCGATCCCTGTCGCCGGCTCGCCGAGCGGATCCCCGGGGCCCGCGGCCTGTTCCTCCCCGGGATCGGCCACTCCCCTCACCGGGAGGCGGCCGAGGCGATGGGCCGGGAACTCCGGGCCTTCCTCGACGAGTTCCATGCGGGCCGGGCCGGAGCCCGGGCATGACGCAAGGGGAAGGCGGCCAGGGCGCGACCCGGTCCGGGCCGGGGACGGCCCCGTCGGGCATCCGCTCCCAGGTCCGGGTGCGTTCCGCCTTGTTCGTGGTCCGGGACGGGCGGGTCCTGCTGGCGGAGCACGAGAAGGCCGGGGTCCGGAGCTTCCTCCTGCCCGGCGGAGGGGTCGATCCCGGCGAGGGCTGGGCCGCGGCCGCGGCCCGGGAACTCGGGGAGGAGCTGGGCGTGGAGGCCTGGGGCGGGCCACTCCTCGCCCTGTTCGAGAACCGGTCCCCGGACGGCTCCCGCCACCTGCTCCACGCCGTGTTCGCGGGCGGGATCCAGGGCGAGCCCAGGGCCACCGGCGCCGATGCCAGGGTGATCGGCTGCCGCTGGGCCTCGGCCTCCGAGCTCCCCGGGCTCAGGATCCTGCCGACCATCGGACCGGTGCTGGTGCGCTGGCTCGAGGAGGGGCCTCCCGGCGGCGCCGAGTGCGCTCCGGTCGAGTGGATCGGGTGACCGCCCCCGACGAGGCCGAGGAGTACCGCCTCGGGCTCGACGGGTTGACCCGGCCGGCGCGGGTGGCGGGCGCTGCGAGCGACGGGCCGGACCGGGTCGAGTGCCGGGCCTGTGCCCATGGCTGCCGGCTCTCGCCCGGGGAGCGCGGCCAGTGCCGGGTCCGGTTCCACGACGGCTCCGGCCTCCGGGCCCCCTGGGGCTACGTCGGGGCCGTGGCCCTGGACCCGATCGAGAAGAAGCCGCTCTTCCACTTCCTGCCCGGCGCCCTGACGCTCACCTTCGGCATGCTCGGCTGCGATCTCTCCTGCTCCTTCTGCCAGAACTGGTTCGTCTCCCAGGCGCTGAAGGACCCCGCCGCCATGCCCTCGCCTCGGGAGACGACTCCCGAGGACCTGGTGGCCGAGGCTTTGCGGGCCGGGGCGCGGGCGGTGGTGGCTTCCTTCAACGAGCCCTTCGTGACCGTGGAGTGGGTGCGGGACGTGTTCCGAGCGGCCAGGGACGCCGGACTCGCCACCGCCATCGTGTCCAACGGGCACGCCACTGCCGAGGCGGTCGACGAGTTGGCGCCCGTGCTGGACGCGGCCAAGGTGGACCTGAAGGCCTTCCGCCCGGCGAGCTACCGCGGCATGGGAGGCCATCTCGAGCCGGTGAAGGAGACCCTCGCCAGCCTGGTCTCGAGGGGCGTCTGGGTCGAGGTCGTCACGGTGGTGATCCCGGGCCTGAACGACGGCGAGCCGGAGCTCGGGGAGATGGCCGGCTGGCTGGCCGGGGTCTCGCCCGACCTTCCCTGGCACCTGCATGGGTTCCATCCCGACTACCGCATGCTCGACCGCGCCAGCACCGACTGGCCGACGCTGGAACGAGCCGTGGCGATCGGGCGGGCGGCCGGGTTGCGCTGGGTGTATCCCGGGCTGGTCCCCGGTCTGCCCGGGGGAGTCGAGGACACCCTCTGCTCGGGTTGCGGGGCGGTGCTGGTGAAGCGCAGGGGCCTCCGGTCCCATGGGGTGAAGGGCCTGGTCGGGAGTGCCTGCCGCGCCTGCGGGGCGCGGATCCCCGGGGTCTTCGGAGCCTCCTGAGAGGGCCGCCCTACGGGGTGGGGGAAGGCGGGGACGCGCTCCCCGGGACACCCAGCCGGGGTCCCGGGCGGGAGAGATCCGCCTCGGACTCCGTGGGCTCGGCGAGCTGATCCAGCTTCGAGAAGTCGATGGTGCGACGACCATCGGCGGCTCGCCCCAGGATGTCCCGGAAGCGACCGCCCCAGGCCAGGTCCTCGGCCCGGTAGGACGTGAAGGAGTGGATCGGCTGGCAGTAGGAGGCGTCGGTGCCGGTGAGACACACCACCACCTCGAACCCGGCGGCTGCCAGGTCGGCGCTGGTGCGGCCGTGGAGCGGACTCCCCGGGACGATGGGGTGGATCACGGTCCAGGCGTGGAGGAAGAGCGGCGACTCGCTGCGCACCAGGTCGAGATCGACGATCCGGGAGAAGGCGATGCCCTCGGCGGTCCTGCCCGGGAGGGCCACGAAGGCCCGAACCCGCACGTCCACGATCTGGTTCCGGCGCAGGTTGGCGACCCGGAGGACCAGCGAGTCCACGCCTTCCCAGCGCGAGAGCAGGGCCTTCGACGAGAAACGGACCCGGGCCCGGGGCAGGGCGAAGCGGGCGTAGCAGAGACCGGTCATCAGGGCGAGGCCGAGGAGCCCCGAGAGGGTCTCGGCCACCATGACCAGGTTCGCCCAGGGGGTGATCGGGGCCAGGCCCTCCCGGCCCAGGGTGGAGAGCACGTGGCAACTGGCGAACCAGAGCTGGAGGGGATCGCCCGGGGGCAGGCCCTCGAGGCAGTCGCCTCCCAGGCGATAGAGCAGGGCGAATCCCGCGGCCAGGGCACCGTAGGCGGCCAGCAGCCCGGCCAGCAGCTGCGGCCAGGAGACCACCAGGAGCTGGTGGAAGAGGTCGAAACGGCGGTCGCGGGTGAGACCCAGACGCCGCAGGTTGAAGCTGCCGTCCTGGTTGAGCAGGCGTTCGCCTCGGTAGGCCTGCAGCTCGCCCGCACGGGGCTCGCTGGTGACGTCTTCGGCCTCCGCTGCTCCCCCTGGCCCAGCCAGGGGCGCTCCGGCTGCCGCCCTGTGGGGTGCCGGGTCGGGGACGGGCTCCGACCCCGGGAGGGGGTCGCGAGGGGGCTGGGCCATGCCTCGAAGGTAGCTCGAGGAGCGGCTCGTGGGTATCCCGCACCCGCCCTAGACGGTGGCTCCAGGCAAGTCTCCCAGGCACCCTGGGAAGAAATGTCCAGTTCCGGCTTCCCCTCGCACCCGCCGATGGTTACTATGATGGGAGAGCGGGACCTTGCCGGTTTCGGCTTGGGCGTGCTCCGGTGCCGGAACTGCGGCACGGCAAATCGACGGCGACGTCAGGAAGGGAGTCCTGAGTGACTCTGAGGAACGGTCTCAAGATCCTGGGGCTTGCGGCCTGCTTGTGCCTGCCGGTCCGGGTGGACGCGGCCGAACGATCGGTCCAGAACGTCGTCCGTGAAGTGATCGAGGTCATGGTGAGTACCCCTGGCTTCGACAGACTCTCGTCGGAGGCTCGCCGCGAGGCGGTACGTATTGTGCTCCGGGGTGAGCTGGCCTCCCTGGTGGGTCCCGAGCTCCTGGAGGACATCCTCGCCAAGGTCGAGTTGCCCGAGAACCTGACCGCGGATCCGGGACAGTTGGGGCTCGGTCGGTCGATGGGTGTGATCGGGGGCGCGGTAGTCGCGGGCGGGGTCATCGTCGCGAACAACGACGACAACAACGGTGACGGTGCTGACGGCGACGACGGCGACGACGGCGACGACGGTGCCGATGGCGACGACGGTGCCGATGGCGCTGACGGTGCCGATGGCGCTGACGG
>CAYOHP010000218.1:0-7635 GCA_964403795.1 uncultured bacterium
ATCCCACCGCCCCGCCCCCGCCCCCGCCCGTGGGCTCCCCGGCTCCCTCGCCGGCGCCTCCTCCTCCCGCACCGACCGCAGCGGTGCCTTCCCCGTCGCCGACGCCCGGCCTGCCTCCCCCCAGCCTGGGGTCCTCCCCGCTGACCAGCAGTCCCAAGGGTCGTCTCGAGGCTCTGCTCCTGGCTGCGGATCTCGACGCCACCCTGGAACTGCTCGGCGCCGATCCCTCGTTGGGGTCCGGCCTGGGGGCCGCCGGAAGCCGGGCCCTGGTGTCGATGGCCCGTACCGCCTTCGAGTCGGGGCGTCCCGGGCACGCGGTCCGTCTCCTCCAGCCCATGGCCGGGGTGGCGGACCTGGGCCCCGAGATTCCCCTCCTGCTCGCCCGGAGCTACCTCTCGATGACCGATGGCAAGAGCCGGGATCGGGCCGCCGACCCGCTCGCCCAGGCGATCCGGCTCCAGGACGCTTCCCAGGTGGCGGCCGAGGCCATGACCCTGGTCGAGGCGTCGGGCAAGCTCTCGCCGCAGGCCCGCCTCCCGGTCGAGAAGGTGCTGCTCGAGAAGGCCGCGGAACTGGTTGCGAGGAAGGCGCGAGGCCAGGCCGAGAGCCTGCTCGTCCCCCTCTCGGGTCGCGGTGGGACGGTCGCGGCCGAGGCCTGGGTCCGGATCGGGGAGCTGGCGGAAGGTTTCGGGGACGCCAAGGCCGCATGCCAGGCCTACAAGAAGGGCCTCGATGCCGACTCGGGGTGGCGCTCGATCCTGTCCAGGAAGACCATGGAGGATTTCGCCCGGGAGCTCGACAAGCGGGCGACGACCGACGCCCTGGCCCGGGTCAGTGCCACCCGGCTGTGGAGGGCGCTGCGGGCCTTCAACGACCATGGGTTCGAAGCGTCCATGAAGGAGCTCACCCAGGTCGTGAAGCACCATCCCGAGGCCAGGCCAGCCCTCAGTCGCTACTACTCCGAGGCGGGCCTGCGGGTGCTGGCGCAGGGACGCAGGAACCTGGTGTTCCCGCTCGCCAAGGGTGCCCTCGATCTCGACAGTCGGAACCCCCTGGCCCACAAGGTCCTCGGAGACTTCTACCTCGGACCCGACGGTGCGGTCGAGAAGGCGCTGTACCACTACCGGGCCGCGCTCCGGGGCATCGGCCTGGCGAAATGAGCTCCGGGGGCCAGAACTGGATCGTGGCGGTACTGGCTCTGGCGGCCGCGTCGGCCGGATCCGGCGGAGGGATCGCCGGCTGGATCGCGGCGCTGTTGGCCGTGGTCGCGGCCTCCGGCGTGGTGGCTGCGTCCCGGGGCGCCCAGAACCAGGAGCGGGCGCTCCGGAGCGCCCTGGGGGCCGAGGCCGCCGACGAGCCGGGTCCTCGCCTGGCGGCCGCGGTGGCCCGGCTCCGGACCGAGCGCGATCACCTGCGGACCCGTCTCGACTCCGCCGGGATCGAGATCGAAACCGCCCGCCGAGACCTGGGGGAGGCGCTGGTGGGGTTCCGGGAGGCCGGGGAGGAGCGGAGGGGGCAGCTCTCCCGCCTCCTGGAACTGGCCAAGGCGCTCCAGGACCTGCCGCGGGAACTGACCCGCCTGGAGGCAGAGGCGCGGGAACTGGAGCTGGGGGAAGGCGGGGACAGGACCCGGGTCCAGGCCCTGGTGCTGCGCCTGGGCCAGGAGCTCGAGCAACTGGCGGAGGAGCGGCGCCAGACCGCGGCCGCTCTGGCCGAGGTGGAGGATGTCGCGGAGCAGACCAACCTGCTGGCCTTGAACGCCGCCATCGAGGCCGCCCGAGCCGGCGAGCGCGGCTCGGGCTTCGGGGTGGTGGCAAGCGAGATCCGGAAGCTGGCGGAACGGACCGGCGCTGGAGCCCGCATCCTGGGAGAAGCCCAGGCCCGGTCCGAGGGGCGACTCGGCTCGGTGCGGCAGCTGGCTGCCGATCTCGCTACCCGGCTGGCAGAGATCGGCGAGAGGTCGGTGCGACGGACCGCCCTCGGGGAGCGACGGACCGCGATCGCGGGGGAGGAGACCAGGACCGGCGCCGAGGAGGCGAAGCTCCTGGACGACCTGGCGTTCCGGGTCCACGAGGACGGCGAGCTCCTCGACCGCTTCCTGGCGGCCCGGCGCCGCCTGGATGCCCTGCTCGAATCGCTGGAGGCCGAGGCGACCGCACTCAGCGCAGCCGGGGATCGCCGCTCGCCTCGGGCGGGGGAGCGTCCCTGAGGCTAGGCGCGGTCTCCCGGGTCCTCTGCCAGGCCAGCCAGACGGCGGTCGCCAGGACCAGGGCCGTGACCAGGCCGCCGAGCGGGATCAGGGCGTTGCCCCCCAGGGTCCGGGGCGGGGCTTCGGGGTCCTGGGGGCGAGGCGATTCCACGGCGGGTCAGGTCCAGGGTCTCAGAGCATGTCGGCGCGGGACTTCTCGATGTGGACCAGCGAGCGCCGGGCATCCTTGGCGAGGCTCGAGGTGGGGTCGAGCGCGATCACCTTGTTGTACGACGTGATCGCCTCGTCGAAGTTGTTGAGGATCCGGTAGATCGTCGCCATCTTGAAGTGGGCATCGATCATCCGGGGATCGAAGGTCACGGCCTCCCGGTAGGCGGAGAGCGCCTCGGTCTTCTGGTTCTTGTCGTAGTTGTCGTTGAAGGCCTCGCCGAGTTCGAAGTGGGCCCGGGCATCGTGGGGGTTGCGGCGCAGCGCCTCCCGGCAGACCTTGATCGCCTCGTCGTACTTGGGGGTCCCCGAGAGCGACATCTTGGCGTAGACCCGCTTCAGAGCCCAGGACCCCCACGGGTTGTCGGGAGCCATGGACATCACCTGCTTGAACTCGTAGGTGGCCTGGTTGATCTCGTCCTCCCCCAGGGCGAACTCGGTGGAGAGCACCAGGTAGGCGTAACCCAGGTCGAAGTGGGGCCAGGGATCCCGGGGTGAACTCTCCGCCAGGCGCTGGAGGTTGCGGCGGATCCGGTCGTACTGGACGGCGGCGTCGGCGGAGCCCTCGATCCGCGACTTCCAGACGTCGATCAGCCGCATGCGGTAGCCGCCGTGGTCCGGCTGGACGTCGACCAGCTTCTTCAGAGCCTTCTCGGCCGCGTCCCAGTCCTTGGACTCCACCGCCGAGTCGGCGATGCGGGACAGGGCCGCCACGTTGTCCGGCTCCATCTTGATGACCTGGGCGAGCACCTTGGAGGCGTCCGCCACCCGTCCCATGTGGACGAAGGTGTCGGCCAGGAAGAGGTAGGCCATCACGTCGCCGGGGTCCATCGTGGTGGCCTTCTGCAGCCACTCGCCGGCCTTGCGGTAGTTCTCCTCGTCGCTCTTGGAGGTGTCGAGCCGGAGATAGGCGACGTAGCCCGCCAGGAAGGCCCCCAGTCCCCCCGGGGCCGCCCCGCCCGAGGAGTAGCGGGCGACCACCTGGGCCGGCGACTTCCCCCCGACCTGGTCCTTGCCCTGCACCAGGAAGAGGTCCTGGTACTGGTCGATCAGGAGCATGTGGATGTCCCGCTGGGTCGGGAAGAGCTCCACGGCCTTCTCGAGGGGCTCGACCGAGCGCTCGAGCTCGCCCATCCGGATCAGGATCCGTCCGTAACGGAGCGCCAGGTCGGGGTACTGGTCCAGGGCCCCCGGGAGGAAGAACGCCTTCTCGTACTGGATCAGCGCCGAGTCGAAGCGGCACTCCTCCTCCTGGACCCGACCCAGGAAGTAGCGGCTGGGCGCGTGGTCGGGATCCCGGTTGATGGCGCCGTCGAGGTAGGTGATGGCCTCCTGGCGGCGATCCTTGGCGATCAGGTCGACGGCCAGGCCCATCGACTCGTTGATGGCCTCGAGGCGCTCGCTCTCCTCGGTCGACTGGAAGAAGTGCTTGATCTCCTCGTTGTCGGGCTCGAGGAGGAAGACCCGCTTGAAGTAGACCTTGGTGGCGTCGATGTCGCCGATCTCGTGCGAGATCCGGCCCATCATGTACCAGACCTCGGTCTGGTCCTCGTCGATCTGGGTCGCCCGGTCCAGCCGCTGCAGGGCCTCCTGGGAGCGTCCCAGCGAGTGGAGCGCCACGCCGGCCTGGTAGAGGGCCCGGACGTTGTCGGCCTCCTTGTCGAGGACGTACTCGGCCTCGGCGAGGGCCTCCTCGTGCCGCTCCTGGCCGTGGAGCACGACCGAGAGCACGAGGCGGGTGGGGACGTGGTCAGGAGCCAGGTCGCGGGACCTGGCCAGGTACTCCTCGGCCCGCTCCAGGTATCCCTGCTCCTTGAAGATGTACCCCAGGTGGTAGAGGGCGTCGATGTTCTCGGCGTCCATCTCCAGGACCGACTCGTAGTCGACGATGGCGTTCTGGATCAGGCCGCGGTCGAGGTAGGTCCGGGCCTCCTCCAGGGTGCGTTCGACCACGTGGGCCATCTCGGCCTTCTGCATCTGGTCGAGCCGCTCCTTGTAGCGGGGATTGGTGGGCTCGATCTCGAAGGCCTTCCGGAGGTGGAAGACCGACTTCTCCTTGTCGTCCTCGTTGACCCGGAAGTACTCGCCGAGGAAGAAGTGGGCCGCGGCCTCCCGGGGGTCGTGCTGCAGCGCCTGGCGCAGCGACTTCACCCCGTCGGCGAGCATCTTCTCGTCCTCGTAGATGTTGCCCATGTTGATGTACATGCGGCCGAGCTCGGCATGGGCCTTGGAGTTCTCGGGATCGAGCTTCAGGAGCTGCTTCAACTCGACGATCGCCTGGTCGAGCTTCTCGCCGGCGGCGTAGCACCGTCCCAGTGCCAGCAGGAACTGGGGATCGTTCTTGTGCCGGTCGTAGTCCTTGCGGAGGCTGGCGATGGCATTCTCGGCGTTGCCCTCGGCCACCAGGATGTCCGCCAGCTGGATCTTGATGGGGAGCTCGAAGGGGCCCTTGGCGTCCTCCCGCTCCAGGAGCTTCCGGGCGTCCTTGTACCGCTCGGCGCCCAGGTAGGCCCGGGCCAGTTCGAGCACCAGGTCGGTCCCGCCGTGCCCGCTCCGCTTGAGTTCCTCGAGGAGCCTGACGGCCTCGGTCGGGACTCCCTGGGAGCGGTACACGCTGGCCATCCGCCGCACCAGGTCCATGTCGTCCGGATGGGCCTCCACCATCCGCTGGTAGCAGGCCAGCGCCTCGCCCTGCCGGTTCAGCTTGAAGAGCACCTCGCCGAGCTGCCCCTGGATCGACATGTCCTCGGGGGCGAGCTCCTCGGCCTTGCGGTACATCTCCAGGGCCTTCTCGTACTTGCCCTCGGCGGAGAAGATCTCGGCCATCCCGGCATAGACCGCGGCGTCGCGGATGCCGAGCTCGAGTGCCCGCGAGAAGCTCTCGGCCGCACGCTCCCGGTCCCCGTGCTCGTGCAACACCTTGCCGAGCTCGTAGTGGGCCTCGGCCCGGTCGGGCTGCTTGTAGAGGACCTGCTCCAGGTTGGTCTGGGCCCGGTTGTGCAGTCCCTGGCGGAGGAACAGCCGGGCCTGCTCCATGAGCAGGTCGGGATCCCCCGGACGCTCGAGCAGCAGGTCGTCGAGGAGCTCGGCGGCCTTGGCGAACCGCCCGTGCTGGGCGTGGACCCGGGCCATCTCGGCCTTCAGCATGGTGTCGCCCGGATTGAGCTGCATGAGCCGCTCCATCAGGCGATTGCCTTCGGCCTCGAGGCTCTGTCCCTGGAAGAACACCAGGGCGGCCTTGACCACGGTCTCGTCCTCGGGCGCCAGCTTCAGAGCCTGGTCGTAGGCGGCCTTGGCGCCCGCGATGTCCCCGGCATTCTCCCTGAGGGTGGCGAGTTTCACCAGGGTCTGGGGGTTCTTGGGGCGGACCTCGTTCAGGCGACCCAGGGCGTCGAGGGCCTGGTCGTTTTGCTCGGTGGCCTCGAAGACCCGGACCGCCAGCTCCAGGACCCGGGGGTCCTTGGAGGGCAGCAGACGCTCCACCCGGGTGGCGGCAGCCTCCCAGCGCTCCTCGGAGGCCGAGAGCTCGGCGAGCTCGAGGCCCAGTTCGGAGGCGCCGGGGTCCAGGTCGAGCAGGCGTTCCAGGGAGCGACGTCGGAGACCGTCGTCGGCGAGACGGCGGGCCGTCTCGAGCAGCGACTCCCAGATCCCCTTGCCGCCGCCGGCCCTTCCGGCCCGCTCGAGGTGGTCCCGGGCCCGTCCCGGGTCGCCCCGCTCCAGGAAGATGTTGCCGAGCGCCTCCAGGGCCTGGAGGTTCTCGGGCTCGGCCGAGAGGACGGTCTCGAGCTTGGGGATCGCCTCCTCGTACTGGCCCGCCCGGTAGCGGTCGAGGCCGAGGGCGAGGTGGATGACGACATTGTCCGGTTCGAGATCCTCGACCTGGCGGAAGATCCGCAGGGCCTCGGAATCCATGCCTTGGGCCTGGTAGGCCATCCCCAGCCGGACCCGGGCCTCCAGGTTGTTGGGGTGCCGCTCCAGCAGCTTCAGGTAGACCTTGGCGGCCGCCTCGGGCTGCTCCATCTGGGTGTAGGCCTCGGCAAGCATCATCAGCAGGTCGGCGCGTCCGGGATCCCGGGTGGCCGCCTCCTGGATCTCCTCGATCACGCCGTCCCACTCGCCCAGGCTCCGGTAGAGCTCGGCGAGTTCGAGGTGCGCCTCGGGGGCCCCGCCCGAGAGGCGGATCCACCGGCGGTAGTCCTCGACCGCGGCCCGGGTGTCCCCCGAATCCCGGCGGACCCGGGCGAGCAGCTCGGAGGCCGGCAGGTTGTCGGGTTCGAGGTCCACCACCTTCTCGAGGTGGTGGGCGGAGTCCGCGTAGCGCTCGGCATTGGCGTAGACGCGTCCGAGCAGGAGGTGGCCCTCGACCCGACGGTCCGGGTCGGAGAGGAGGCTGTCGGCGGCGTTGGCCGCCTTCTCGGTCTCGCCTTCCGCCATGTAGGCCTCGGCCAGCGACCGGTAGAGTTCGACCGGCTCGTAGCCGTTGCGCCGGGCTCCCTCGAGGGCCTCGATGGCGGCATAGGTCTTCTCCAGGGCCAGATAGGCCATGCCCTGGCCGTGGAGGGCCTCGCCGAGTTCGGGCTCCAGGTCCAGCGCCCTCTCGAACTCCTGGAGGGCCTTGCGGTACTCCTTCTGCTGCAGGGCCACCGCGCCGAGCTTCAGGTAGATCTCGACCTGGGTTCCCTCGAGGTCCTTGGCCTTCTCGTAGCAGCGGGTGGCGTCCTCGCCCCAGCCCCGCGACTCGTAGGCCTTGGCCAGCCGGAACCAGGCGACCGGATCCTCCGGGTTGACGTTGGTGGCCTTCTGGTAGACCCGGATGGCCTGGTCCTGCTTGCCCTGGTTCTCGAGCAGGTCGCCCAGGTCGTAGTACACCGAGGCGTGGTTCGAGTCGAGCTGGATGACCTTGCGGAACTCGGCCACCGCGTCGTCGATCTCGCCGAGTTGCAGATGGGCCCGACCGAGCTCGTAGTGGACCTGGGTGTTCTGGGGGTATCGGGTGAGGGCGGCCCGGTAGAGCTTGACCAGCCCCGACCAGTCACCCTCGTCGACCAGGATCCCGCCCAGGCTGTAGATCGCCGAGAGCAGGTCGGGGTTCAGCTTGAGGGCCCGCTCGTAGCTGCCCTTGGCCTTGTCGGGCTTGCCGATCTCCTTCAGCGCCTCGCCCAGCTCGAAGTGGCAGACCGCGTTCTGGGGACTCTTCTTGACCGCCTCCGAGTAGAGCT
>CAYOHP010000219.1:0-7568 GCA_964403795.1 uncultured bacterium
CTACCCGACGAGGCGTAGCCCGCCCGCGAGCGAACCCCTTGGGGTGAGCTGCAGAGGAACTAGCGACCCGGACCGAACCGC
Source organism: uncultured bacterium (assembly GCA_964403795.1). Taxonomy (GTDB): domain Bacteria; phylum Muiribacteriota; class UBA6191; order CAZXTJ01; family CAYOHP01; genus CAYOHP01. The sequence continues at coordinate 82 of CAYOHP010000219.1, forward strand.
TTGCCCAGGGCCTCGGGCGGCGCCAGGTTGGCACGCACCAGCTCCTGGAGGTCGCCTGGGATCTCCATCACTCGCATCTCCCGGTCGACCATGGCGTGGACCGAGTAGGCGCGGGCCCGGACCTTCCCGTCGTCGGTGCGCATGCGGCATCCGAAGGTGAGCCGGAAGGCGTCCCCGGCGACCATGAACGCCTGGATCTCGAAGACGTCGTCGAGACGCAAGGGGGCGTCGTAGCGGAAGTGGAGCTCCACCAGGGGGAAGCCCAGGCCCCTGGCCTCGAACTCGTGGTAGGGATGCCCGAGCTGGGCCAGGAGTTCCACCCTCCCGCACTCGAACCAAGGGACGTAGGCGGAGTGGTGGGCGATCGCGAACCGGTCGGTCTCCGAGTACCGCACCCGGGTCCGGACGACCGCCTGCACATGGGGGAGGGTTTCGGCCATGGGCCCGAGGGTAGCGGATCCCGCTTGACCCCTGCCGGCATGCACCCGAGAATCGCTGCCGGTTCCGGGGACACGAAGGGACGGCCTTGGTGAGCGCTCCGTCGGCGGGCTGCGAGCAAACGATGGTTTCGGCACTCTGCGACGCGGCCCGGTCCGCCCTGGAGCGTCGCGCTCCCGGGGCGCTGGCGGCGGGAGGCCCGGTCCTGGGGGAGGCCCTGGACCGATTCGCCTGCGACGTCCTCCGGTCGTTGGCCCTCGATACCGTGGAGAACGCCAACTCGGGCCACCCCGGGGGCCCTTGCTCGAGCATGGACATGGCCTACCTGCTCCACCGCTACCACCTGAAATTCTCCTCCGATCCTCGCTGGCCGGACCGGGATCGCTTCGTGCTCTCGGGCGGCCACATGTCCTCGATGCTCTATGGCCTGCTCTTCCTCCAGGGGCGACTCGGCCTAGCCGACCTGAAGAGGTTCCGACAACTCGGGTCGCCCACCCAGGGGCATCCGGTCAACGTGCTCTGCCCGGGGGTCGAGACCACCACGGGCCCGCTCGGACAGGGGTTCGCCAACGGGGTCGGCCTGGCGCTGGGCGAGTGGCTGGGGCGCCGCACCTTCGGCGCCGAGCTGGTCGACCACCGGGTCTGGGTGCTGGCGACCGACGGGGACCTCCAGGAAGGCATCTGCCGCGAGGCGGCCCAGCTCGCCGGCCACTGGAAGCTGGGGCGCCTCAAGGTGCTCTTCGATTCGAACCGGATCCAGCTCGCCTCCCCGACCGCCTCCTGCTGGTCGGAGGACGTCTCCGCCTTCTTCCGGGGCGCGGGCTGGCGGGTGCTCGAATGCGACGGGCATGACCATGCGGCACTGCGGGGATCGCTCGCCGCCATGGCCGCCGAAGAGGCACAGCCTTCGATCCTGGTCGCCCACACCCGGATCGCCCAGGGCACGAAGAAGGAGGGCCTGGTCGAGACCCATGGGGCTCCGCTGGGTGCTGCCACCCTGGAGGCTTTCAAGCGCGACCAGGGCTTCCCGCCCGACTCGTTCTGGGTGCCCGAAGCCGTCGCACGATCGCTCCACGGAACCCGTACCCGGGGCGACGAGATCCAGGCTGCCTGGCGGAACCGGCTGGCCGGGAAGCGCTCCCACGACGCGGCCCTCGACGAGCGCTGGGAACTGCTGTACGGGGAAGGGCGAGGCGAGAAACTGCTGGCCCGCGCCACCAAGGAGGTACGGGCCCTGTCCTTCGCCAAGCCGATCGCCACCAGGGCGGCGGCGGGCAAGGCCATGGAAGTGATGGCCCAGGCCGTACCTTGCCTGGTGGGGGGCAGCGCCGACCTCGCCAACTCCACCAAGACCGACGGGTTCGAGAAGGCCGTGGGATACCTCCCCGACGGTGCTCCCGGCGACGGCAGCGCGCCCCGCGGGATCCACTTCGGGGTCCGGGAGCACGCCATGGCCTCGATCGCCAACGGGCTGGCCCTCTCGGGCGGCTGGCTCCCCTACACGGGAACCTTCCTGGTCTTCTCCGACTACCTGCGGCCGGCTCTCCGGCTGGGGGCGATCTCGCACCTGGGCGTGATCCACGTCTTCACCCACGACAGCATCCTGCTGGGCGAGGACGGGGAGACCCACCAGCCGGTCGAGCACGTGGAATCGCTCCGGCTGATCCCGGGCCTCACCGTGATCCGTCCCGCCGATGCCTACGAGGCTGCCGAGGCCTGGCTCCTGGCGATCGGGAAGGCGTTGGGTCCCGACCCCAAGCCGGTGGCCCTGGTCCTCTCCCGCCAGAACCTGCCGATCCTCCCGGGAGGCTTCGAGCGGGCCGCCGGCGTGCACCGCGGCGGGTATGTGGTCTCGGGCGGCGACGGCGAGGTGCCGGACGTGGAGCTGGTCGCCTCCGGCAGCGAGGTCTCCCTCGCCGAGGCTGCCGCCCTGCTGCTCCGGGCCGAGGGACATCGGGTGAAGGTGATCTCGATGCCCTGTCGGGAGCGGTTCGAGGCCCTACCCGAAGGGGATCGGGACCGGGTCGTCGATCCCCGCTGCCGCTTCCGGGTGGTCGTCGAGGCCGGGCGGGTGTCCGGTTGGGAGCGGGTGCTGCCCGGCTTCGTCACGGGGATCGGGATCGACCGCTACGGCCAGTCGGCGCCCGACTCCGACCTGGCCAGGGAGTACGGATTCACCGCCGAGGCGGTCGCAGGACGGGTGCGGGAGGTCCTCTCCGGAAGAGCCGAGAGACTGCTCGCCCGGGTGGCCGCCGACCTCGCCTACCTGAAGGACCGGATGCCGGCGGCCCTCACGGGCAGCCCGGTCGAGACGCTCGGGTCGTAGCCGGCCGGAGCCCGCTTCTCGACAGCTTTCGGGGGTTGCCGCGCGGCTCGAGGCGAGTCGGGGAAGGCTTCCCAGGTTCAACCCAGGGCGAGGATTCCCGGCGGGATGGGAAGGCTCCGGTGCCGGGTGCCGGTCAATCGAGCCAGGGCATTGGCCAGGGCCGGCGCCACCGGCGGGACCCCGGGCTCGCCCACCCCCGAGGGATCGCGGGCCGAGGGCACGATCGCCACCTCGATCCGGGGCGTGGCCGGGAGACGCAGCAGCGGGTAATCGTGGAACCCGGACTCCATCACCTGCCCCGAGGCCACCGTGATCGAGCCCATGGCCGCGGCGGTGAGACCGAACACCACGCTGCCTTCCATCTGCTGGATCACCGTGTCGGGGTGCACCACCCGGCCGCAGTCGATGGCCACCCAGGCCCGGGGGACCACGATGCCCTCGGCGCCGGAGGCGACCTCGAGGACGACCGCCGCGGCGCTCCCGAAGGATGCGCACAGGGCGATCCCCTGGGCCACTCCCGGCTCGGTCCGGCCGGGCCAGCCCGAGAGACCGGCTACGGCCTCCAGCACCCGGCGAAGGCGCGGCGCCTCCGCCAGCAGGGAGAGCCGGAAAGCCAGCGGGTCGGCGCCCGACGCGGTCGCCAGTTCGTCGACGAAGCTCTCCACGAAGAAGGCCGAGGTCGAGTAGGCCACCGAGCGCCACCAGCCGAGGCGCACCGGAGCAGGCACCCGCTGCCAGGCGAGTTCCAGCCGCCCGCAGGCATAGGGCGGCTCGAAGCCCTCGACCGAGGTGGGATCGAAGCCCCCCTCCAGGCTCCCGGGATCGACCCGGTCCATGACCGAGCCCGAGGCGAGCAGCCCCGACCAGTCCAGCAGGGAGCCCCCCGGGCCCAGACGGGCCGAGAGCCGGGCCGCGGCCGCAGGCCGGTAGAAGTCGTTGCGGAGGTCCTCTTCGCGGTTCCAGGCCAGGCGGACCGGGCGTCCCACGGCGAGCGACGCGACCGCGGCCTGGACGCCGACATCGGTCTCGAAGCGGCGCCCGAACCCGCCGCCGAGCCAGGTGGGCTCGATCCGGACCTTTCCCGGATCCAGCCCGAGCGTCTCGGCGACCGCCTCCCGGAGATCCTCGGGAGCCTGGGTGGGGGCCACCAGGCGGGCCCCGCGTGAGGTGACCTCGGCGACCGCCACCTGGGGCTCCATGGTGGCGTGGGCCTGGAAGGGCGCCAGGTATTCCGCCTCGATCCGGACTCCCCCGGTCGCCTCGGACTTGCGGCCCCGGGTGAGATAGCGGAGTCCCGGTCCCTGCCTGGCCGCCCGGGCGAGGACGAGCAGCGGATCCGGATCCTCCCGGGGCCTGTCGGGAGAGGCCGGGGAAGGGAGGTCGAGACGGGAGAGGCAACGATCGGCCTTCCACCACGAAGGACCGACCACCGCCAGGGCCCCCGGTACCCGCACGGCCCGGTAGCCCTCCGGGAGCGCCAGGTTCCCGATCGAGAATCCGGCGAGGATCCCCTCCGGGAGATGCCGCACCGCGGCATGGAGCATTCCCGGGAGGGCGACGTCGACGCCGTATCGGGCGGTCCCGTCGACCTTCTGGGGGAGGTCGAGGCGTGGGGGCGAGGTGCCGACCAGGCGGCGCAGCGAGGCGGGCAGGGGGCGGACCGATCGTGGTCTCGGTAGGCGGGCGGCGGCGGCGGCCAGGACCCCGTAGCCCAGGCTCCTCCCGGAAGCCGCATGGACGATCCGGCCGGAGCCGGCGGTGAGGCTGCTGCGGGCGACACCCAGGCGGGTGGAGGCTGCCCGGAGGAGGCGCTCGCGGACCTCGGCGCCCGCCTTCCGGAGCAGGTGCCATGAGCCTTCGACCGCGTCCGAGGACCCGGTCATCTGGCTCTCCGCCCCGGCGAGCCGATAGCGCGGCCCGGGGGGAGCGGTCTCCACCCGGATCCCGGCGAGGTCCACCGCCAGTTCCTCGGCCAGCAGCATGGGGAGCGAGGTCCAGACCCCCTGGCCCATCTCGGCCTGGCCGACCCTCAGGGTGATCGTGCCGTCGGGATCGATCCGGACGTAGGGCAGGTCGAGGCCTCCGCGGATCCGGGCGGCGCCCCGGACCGGCAGCGGGAAGACGACCCCGGCAGCCAGGAAGCAGAGGCGGGACAGGAAGGTTCTCCGCAGGAGCATCGCTTCGATGGTAGTCCGGGGACCGCCCGCCCGCGTGAAGGGCCGGGGCCGGCTAGAGTGTCGGGGAGTGGTCCCGGTCCGGTCGCCGACGGGCGCTGAGGTGCGGGACTCGTCTCTGACCCGGCGGGGAGGCCCGAAGTGTCCCGGACCCGACTCGGCTGTTGGCTCCGGCGGCTGCTTGTCCGGGCGGCCTGGGCCTCGGCGAGGGGCCGGACCGGGGCGGACCTCGACGACCTCCTGGCGCCGGCCGCGACCGGCAGGGGCCCGGGGCGCCCGGGAGTCTCCCGCCGGCGATGGGTGCAGGCTGCGGTCGGGCTCTGGGTCCTCGGCGGCTCGGCCGCGAACGCTTCCGCCCGCAGGCTCCGCCGGGGCGGGAGGGGCGAGCTCCCTGCCAGGGTCAGGGTGGCGGTGGTCGGTGCCGGGCTCGCCGGCCTGGTCGTCACCCATCGCCTGGCCGCGGAGGGGATCGACGTCTGGCTCTTCGAGGCCTCGGAACGGGTCGGGGGCCGGGCCCACTCCCGGACCTCGGCAGTGGCCGAGGGCGTGGTCTCGGAGCTGGGCGGGACCTTCCTCTCGAGCGCCCACCGGGAGATCCTGGACCTGGCCGACGAGCTGGGGGTGGAGCTCACCGATTGGGAGGACTTCGGGGGTGGCGAACTGGAGCGTCGAATCGTCCACTTCGGAGGCCGGATCCGCAGCGACCGGGAGGTTGCAGAAGCGCTGATCCCGTTCGCCCGCAGATCCCAGCAGGACGCTTCCGTCCTTCCCGACTACCGGGACTATCCCGGGCACCCCGAGGTCGCCCGCTTCGACCGCCTGAGTCTCGAGGAATACCTGGCAGGGATCGAGATGGAGAGCTGGGTCCGGGACTTCCTGAGGGTCAACTACGAGACCGAGTTCGGAGGCGACGCCGGGGACCTCTCGGCGGTCAACGCCCTGGAGATGGTCACCCCCCGCGAGAGCACCTGGGACTTCGACCCCATCGGTCTCGCCGACGAGCGCTTCACCGTCCGGGGCGGCAACCAGCGCCTCGCCGAGGCCCTCGCCGACGCGGTCGGGGAACGTCTGCGTCGCGGCTCCCGCCTGGCTGCCGTGGAGGAACGGACCTCGGGCGGATACCGCCTGGTGTTCGGGAAGGAAGAGGGCGGGAAGACCCGAGAGGTGCTGGCCGATCTGGTGGTGCTGGCGATTCCCTTCTCGGTGCTCCGGGGTCTCGACCTACGGGTCGAGCTGCCGGAATGGAAGCGCCGGGTGATCCGGGGCCTGGCCTACGGGAACTCCGCCAAGCTGGTCCTGGGGATGGAGCGGCGGGTCTGGCAGGAGCAGGGATCGAGCGGCTACGTGTACGGCGATCTCGGGTTCCAGTGCGGCTGGGACGACGAGGGGAAGATCGGAGAGGGGCCCGGCGGCTACTCGATGTTCATGGGCGGAAGGCCCGCCGAGCGCCTCGCCGAGGGGACCGCGGGCCCAGCTGCCGAGCGGCATCTCGGCGGGCTGGGCCGGATCTTCCCGGAGGTGGGTCGGGCCTGGAACGGGCGCGTGGTGCGACGGATCTGGGCTCGCGACCCGCTGGCCCTGGGCGGGTATTCCCACCTCCGGGTCGGGGACGCCTCCACCCTCTGCGGCAAGGAGGCCACGCCGGTGGGCGGCATGTGGTTTGCCGGCGAGCACTGTACCCCCGCGCTGCGCGCCTTCCTGGGGGGCGCGGTCCGCAGCGGCGAGGCGGTGGCCCGCCACCTGCTCGCAGATCCGCTCTCGGAAGGTTGAGGACGGGCATCTGGGCGCCCTCAGGCTCAGGCCTTGGGCAGCGTCTCCAGGCTTGCCTGCACACCGCGGCAGTGGGAGGGCCCTGGCTCCGCCGGGCTAGCCGGCTCCTTGCGGGCGAGCTGCAGGCAGGCGGGGGAGCAGCGCCGCCACTCCCGGGGTGCGCATGAGCTGGCCCAAGAGGTGGTCGCGGTCCCGGGCCGCGAGGATCGCATTCTCGAACAGGGCGATGGCGTCCTCGGTCCTGCCCATGCCCAGACGGATCGACCCGAGCGCCAGCAGATGGGGAGAGGGGTCCTGGCCGGTCTCCTTGCAGAGCTCGACGAGTCGCTCGTGGTTCTCGGCGTCGCCCGGCCCACCGGAGAGCGCCTTGCGCAGCTTGAGGATCGCGGCTCCCGGGAGCCCGGCCCGCCGCAGCACGTCCACCTTAAGATCGAGGATCCGTCCGGATCGCGGCAGGAGGTGCCGATCGAGGCTGGCCAGGTAGGCCAGGGCATCGTCGTCCTCCGGCTGGACCGCGAGCACCGCCCGGAGGTGGCGGCGGACCTCCTCGGGCTGTTCCATGACCAGGGCCAGGGAGGCCAGCTGCCAGTGCAGACGGGCCGCCCGGGGACGATCGCCGGCCCGGTCCGCCAGCTCGGCCCGACGGCGGACCGCAGGCATGTGGAGGGGGAAGGCCTTGAGGAAGGTCTCGCATCGCTCCGGCAAGTCCGGGGATCCCGGTTGCTCGTCGAGGTCGCGCCCCAGTTCCAGCCCGAGATACGTGAAGGGGTAGGTGGTCG
>CAYOHP010000220.1:0-7526 GCA_964403795.1 uncultured bacterium
CCTCGACGAGATCGGCGAGCTCCCGCTCCCCGTCCAACCCAATCTCCTGCGCGCCCTGGAAGCGCGGAGCGTGACCCGGCTCGGGTCCAGGGAGGCGCGCCCGGTCGAGTTCCGGATCGTCTCCGCCACCCATCGACCGCTCCGAGATCTGGTCGAGGCCGGGAACTTCCGGGCCGATCTCTACTACCGGCTCGCCTGCGTGACCCTGCGACTGCCTCCGCTACGTGAGCGGCTCGACGACCTCCCGCTCCTGGCCTCGCACCTGGCCTGCAAGGCGGCCCACCGCCAGGGCCTGGTACCCCCGAGATTCCCCCCCGAAGCCCTGGAGCGTCTCGCCCTCCACCCCTGGCCGGGAAACGTCCGAGAGCTCCGCAACGCGGTCGAGGCGCTGGTCGTCCTCTCGGGAGGACGACCCGTATCCCGGGCAATGGTCGACTCGGTCCTGGGCGGCGCCGCCTCGCCCTCGCCGGCGCGCTCCAGCCAGGCCCGAACCGGAGCGATCTCCCCGGGGAGAGCGGAGCCCGAGGCCGGTACCGGGCCTGCGACCTCCACGGGCCCCAGCCTCGAAGCCGCGGAACGCGGCGCCATCGAAGCGGCTCTCGCCGAGACGGGCTGGAACCGCAAGGCCGCGGCCCGGCTGCTGGGCATCTCGCCGACCACGATCTTCGCCAAGATCCGCCGCTACGGCCTGCGCCCGCCCGACCCATGACGCATCTCGCTCCCAGGGCCGCGAGCGACTCCACCCGGTCCGAGCCATGACGCGACCCGACCCGACCGTGCCCCCCGGCCTCCCGGACCGCTTCCGGATCGTCTCCCCCCTGGGGGCCGGAGGCATGGGAATGGTCTTCCTCGCCCAGGACCGCGAGCTCGACCGACGGGTGGCCCTCAAGGTGATCCATCCCGAGCTGGCCTCCCAGGTCGCCGACGCCCGCTTCGCCCGCGAGAGCAGGGTCCTGGCCCGCCTCTCTCATCCCGGGGTGGTGCGGTTGCTCGATGCAGGGCCCGCCGGGACCACCCGCTACCTGGCCATGGAACTGCTCGAAGGCGCCAGCCTCGACTCCGTGCTGGCCGATCGGAGACCCACCCGGGGAGAGATCTCCGACTGGGTCGTCCGCATCCTGGAGGCCCTGGCCTATCTCCATGGGGAGAGCGTGCTGCACCGGGACCTGAAGCCCTCCAACGTCTTCCTCGACCGCCACCGGGGACCGGTCCTCATCGACTTCGGCCTGGTACGCGAACCGGACCGCGGCACGGTCCTGACCCGGGTCGGCACGGTCGTCGGCACCCCCAGGTACCTGGCGCCCGAGCTGCTCCGGAGCGCGTCATGGTCGGTGGCCAGCGATCTGTTCGCAGTGGGCATGCTGGCCTTCGACTGTCTCTCGGACCTGGACCCCTTCACGGGCGCGCAGCGCGGGTCCGCGGTGCCGCTGGAGCGAATCCTTTCCGCCCTGGCGAGCGGGACGTATCGCGACACCATGACGCAGGGACTCGCCGACCATCCGCAGGTCCGTTCCCTGGTGCTCCGGGCGGTGGACCCCGAGCCTTCCCGCCGCTACCCCGACGCCCCTGCCATGGCCGAGGCCTGGCGCGGCGCCCATCCCGACCTGCGTCCGGGACGCCCCGCGCCTTCCGCCGCCCCACCCGTCATGACGCGCTCGTCCCGCCTTCCCCCGGCGGTCGGCCTGTGGCTCGGGATCGCCCTGGGTACCGCCTTCTGCCTGACGCTCCTCGACGGGAAGGCCGGGAGCCGCGCCCCCTCGCCCCTTGGCGCCGCGACCCCGGTACCTCCGTCCCGTCCTGTTTCGCGACCGGCAGCGTCCCCGGCCCCCGACCCCCTGGCCGCGCTCCGGCTCCCCCCCGGGATCGGAGCCGACGAGCTCCTGGCACGGGCCCAGAACGCCCGGGAGGAAGGTCGGACGGATCTCGCCCGCGCCCTCCTGGAGCGTTGTCGAACGGTACTGGCGTCCTCCCTCCCCGCCACCCCCGAGGAGACCGCTCGTCGGCTGGCTCCCCTGGCCACCGGTCCGGACCAGCCTGCGCTGGACGCCCTGCATCGCCTCAGGATCTCCGGCTTCGCCGGCGCCCTGCTGGGGAGCCTCTCGACGCCCGGAGGTCCCGATCCGACGGGGCAGCCCGAACTCTCCGGCCTTCCCCCATGGATCCGGCCCGGCGAGGTCCCGCCCCGATCCGCAAGGGTGTTCCGGCTCCCGCTCGCACACCGGCCCGGGCTGCGCACCCGGCTGGCGGGCGAGAACCTGGTCGGCGAGATCCTGGAAGCGGAAGGACACCTGACGCGACGCGTTACCTGGCGACTGGACCTCGACGAGGTCCGGCGGGCGACCCGCGCCTGGGTCGGGGTCCGTTCCCCTCATCTGGGTCCGGGCCGGATTCTCGAGGTGGTGGTCAACGGCAAGCTGCCGGTGAGCCTTCCTGCCGGTGCCGATGCCGGTGGTGAGGTCTTCTCGGGCATCCCTCCCTGGGCCCTGATCGAGGAAGAGAACGCCTTCCAGGTCTCGCTCCGATCGCTGGTCGCGATCCGGGACCAGCTCGAGACCATCGAGGCGCTCGAGGTGCACCTCGAGCCGTGAGGGCTCGGGGAATGTCGCCTATCCCGGGATCGCCCCGTGCTTCCGCCCCAGCTCCACGAGCAGCGCCAGGGCCTTCTCGAGGTCCTCGCGGGTATGGGTCGCCATGCAGGTCAACCGGATCCGCTCGGTGCCGAGCGGCACCGCCGGGTACTCGATCATGGCGAGGAACAGGCCGCGGTCGTAGGCCTCCCTCACGATCCGGTGGCACTTCTCGCCGTCCCGGATCATGATCGGGGTGATGGCGCTCTCGGTGCGCCCCAGGTCGAAGCCGGCCTCCCGGAGCCCGGCGCGCATGAAGGCCAGGTTCTCCCGCAGGCGCGCCAGCAGCCCGGGCTCGTCGTGCATCACCCGGAGCGCCTCGTGCAGGGCCGCCACGTTCATGGGGGCGATGGCGGCCGAGAACATGGTCGCCCGGGCGAAGTGGCGCAGGTAGGAGATCAGCGCCGCTTTCCCGGCGATGAAGCCGCCGTAGCCCCCGAAGGCCTTGGAGAAGGTCCCCATCAGGATCTCGATCTGCCCATGGACGCCGCGCAGTTCGGGCGAGCCGCGCCCGGTCGGTCCCACCACCCCGGTCCCGTGGGCATCGTCCACCATCAACATCGCACCGTGCTCCCGGCAGAGCGGGACGATCCGGTCGAGCGGCGCCACGTCGCCGTCCATGGAGAAGACCCCGCAGGTGGCGACCACCCGGGTCCCTCCCAGCTTGCGGGTGTCGTCGAGGACCCGGGCCAGATCGTCGACATCGTGGTGGCGGAACACGTAGAAGCCCGCCCCCGAGTACTTGCCCCCGTCGACCAGCGAGGCGTGGTCGAGCTCGTCGCAGACGAAGGCGTCGCCGGGGCCCAGCAGCGCGGTCAGGGTGCCCACGTTGGCCGAGTAGCCCGAGGGCGACACCAGGGCCGCCTCGCAGCCCTTGAAGGCCGCCAGGTCCCGCTCGAACTCCTGGAGCTTGGTGCTCCAACCCTGGATGGTGCAGGGTCCGCCGGCCCCCACGCCCCACTCGAGCGCCGCCTGGCGGGCCGCCTCGACGACCCTGGGGTGGCGAGTCATCCCCAGGTAGTCGTTGGACGCCATCTGGATCTTCTCGCCGACCTGGTCGGAGCCGAGAGCCTTGGCCAGCACCCGGGGTCCGGCGCCGGAGGCCACGGTCCGGAAGTGGAGGTAGTCGCCGGTCCGGTCCGCATCGACGAGACGGGCGTGCAGATCCTCCATCTTGTCCCGCAGGGGTCGCGACCGGTCCCGCAGGAAGGCCCGAACGTCGAAGGGCTGTCGGCTCACCGGGCCCCCGTCAGAATCGCCCGTCGGCCTCGACCAGGAACGCGGTGATCCGCCGGAACACGTCGTCCTCGGAACCCGAGGCGTCGATGGGGAAGAACTCCCGGCTGCCCTGGAGACCGAGCAGCTTCTTGCGGCAGCGGTTCTGGAAGGACACGAACGGCTCGGGACCGGGCTCCTCCCCACCGCACTCGTAGCGGGTGAAGGCGGTGCGCCGCCGGGCCGCCTCGGACGGGTCGATGTCGAGGAAAAGGGTCAGGTCCGGCTCCTCGAACAGGCGGGTCACCGGTTCCATCAACGGCTCGTCGGCACCGTGGAGGGACTCGGTCACGAAGTACTTGTACCAGTACCCGACGAACAGGATCAGCGAGGGCTGGGCCCGAATGGCGCGGAAGTACCCTTCGAGGAGGGCGTGGAAGAGGAAGAGGCTCCGCGAATCCGGGTGGAGCTTCAGCAGGTAGGCCCGGAGTTCGTCGGGATGGCCCATGAATCCCAGATTCAGGTCCGGATCCTGGAGCACGTCCCAGACGCCGCAGACCCGGACCGTCGGGAACTTGCCCCGGGACTCGATCCAGGGCTTCAGACGCTCGGCCAGGCTCGACTTGCCGGACGCGTCGATTCCGGTCAGGCAGAGGAAGAAGGGCTTCTCCCGGAAGGGGGGGTCGGGGTCCCTGCGAAACGGGGCTCGATCGTTCGGGGGGCTCATGCTCCTCGGGAGCCGGGCCCGGCCCGGGGTCTCCGGTGGGCAACACTAGCATGGGAAGACCGTAAAGGGTTACAGTCCAGGGGACTCGAGCGTCCTCTGTACGGAGAATGTGGGGTATCTGATGCTCTCGAGGCGTACTGCTCTCGCTCGCACCGGTCTCGGCGCCCTCTGCGCCGCCTGCCTGGTCGCCTCGCCCGTGCTGGCCAAGGCTCGCCCTTCGCAGCGGGCCGGTCACATCCCGAACAAGCTGGTCGACACCCTGGTCGACGAACCCCTGCATGGCGCGGAGAGCATCTTCGACGTCTACCAGGTGATGGTGACCTGGCTGAAGCAGGTCTACCCGGCGGAATCCGAGTCGGGCAAGGCGCTCGCCGGCTTCGACGACTTCGTGAAGAAGTTCCGGGAGATGGACAAGGCCAACGGTGACAAGGGCAAGTTCGACGGCGCCAACACCGTCGAGATGCCCATGAACATCGACCAGCTCGTCCGCCTGCTCCGCTCCGAGGCCCCCGGCGTCAAGGGCGCTTTCCGGGGCGAGGTCGCCCAGAACGTCAAGGCCCAGGTCTTCACCTCCCTGCTCCTGCCCTTCCTGCAGGCCCGGGGCCTGACCTACCGGATCCGGCCCCTGGTCGAGAAGTCGTTCGTGGCCCACAGCGCCGCCATCAATTCGCTCCGGGCCCTCAAGAACGAGCTCGAGGCCAACGGCGGCAAGAACTCGCTGGCGCTCTTCAACTTCGTGACCTACCCCCTGGCCCAGAAGGGCCGCACCAGCATCCAGTTCCACGAGATCAGCGAACTCCAGGCCTGGGCCAGCGAGCAGCTGATCCCGACCCTGGACGTCTCCATCGCGATCGCCGAGAACGCCCTGAAGACCGCCAAGGAAGGGGCCCTCGAGAGCCTCGACCTCAGCGTGTTCCTGAAGTCGGACAACCCGTTCCCGGACCCCTCGGTCGAGACCGCCTACCGCACCGCCGGCAAGCCCGAGCTCCAGAACCTGATCGCCGGGCTCTACGCGGCCCGGGCCGGGCTCCACGCCTTCTGCGCCTACGAGCTCGACGACCTGTCGGAGGCCACCAACACCTTCGCCAAGGTCCACATGAACAACTTCCTCAAGGAGAAGGTGAGCTTCGGCAAGAAGCCGCGGATCGGGACGCCGTCCTACATCCGCTACCAGATCTACAAGGACCAGGCGAAGCTGTTCACCCTGAAGGACGGCAGCCGCGGTCCGGCGGCCCTCGCCGACCTGCGCCAGGCCTGGAACTACTACGAGCAGGCGATGGCCGGCTTCTTCTCGGGCCAGCCCAAGGCCGACCGCATGGTCAGCCTGGGTTACATCCACGCCAGCCACCGGGACTTCGAGACCAAGATCGCCCCCCAGATCCGGGCGGTCCTGGCCGGACCCGCGACCCTGACCGACTACTTCGGCGGCGGCTCGGTGGACATCGACCTGCCGGGGATCCTCTCGAGCCTTCCCCAGGACCTGAAGGGTTTCTTCCCGGTGAAGTTCAACCAGGACAAGCCCTACCGGGAGTTCGAGTTCTCCTCGGGCCGCCTGGCGTATTCGAACTACGACTTCGGCAACCCGATCGGGTGGGACGAGGCGAGCGCCGGGGCGACCTGGAAGAAGCTCTTCCCCAACCTCCCCGACGCCCGGGGTGCCGATGGCGGCTGGATCGCCCCGATGAAGGCCTACCGGGACATCCAGCGGACCTACGTGGGGCCGTTCCTGACCCCCCTGATGGTGTCCGTCATCGACTGATCGCCGCCTTTCGAGGTCGGCACGGAGGGCCCCGGAGCGATCCGGGGCCTTTCGCTTTCCCGGAGCGGTATCCTCGGACCCATGGACTCTTCCCCCAAGCGCACCTGCTGCGGCGGCCACGGCGAGGCCGGGAACCGGGAGGCCGAGCCGCCCCCGCTCTCGGTCGCCGCCGAGCCGCAGATCGACCCGGTCTGCAAGATGACGGTCGATCCTGCCAGGGCCGCGGCCAGCCTCGAGCTCCGGGGGCGGACCTGGTACTTCTGCTGGATCGGGTGCCGGGACAAGTTCGCGGCCGACCCCGACCGCTGGCTCTCGCCGACGCCCCGTCCCCCGGACCCCGTGCCCGAGAACGTCTCGCGCTGGATCTGTCCCATGTGCCCCGAGGTCGAGAGCCCGGTGGCGGCGGCTTGCCCGGTCTGCGGCATGGGCCTCGAACCCGAACTCCCCGGGGCCGGCGAGGGCGGGACCGAAGCCAACCCGGAGCTCGTCGAGATGACCCGGCGCCTGCTGGCCGCCAGCGTCCTCACGGTGCCGCTGATGGTGCTCGCCATGGGGACCCACGGAGCCCACGCGGCCCACGCCTCTCCCCTTCTCCAACTCGCCCTGGCAACCCCGGTGGTCCTGGGAGCCGGCTGGCCCTTCTTCACCCGGGGCTGGCTGGGCCTGGCCAACGGCACCCCCAACATGTTCACCCTGGTGGCCCTGGGGGCCGGCACCGCATGGCTGCACGGCCTGCTGGCCGTGTCGGCCCCGGGCGCCTTCCCCCTTGCCTTCCGGGACCCTGCCGGCGGGCTCCCGGTCTACTTCGAAGCCGCGGCCGGGATCGTCACCCTGGTGCTCCTCGGCCAGGTCCTCGAGCAGCGGGCACGGGAACGGACCGGCCAGGCCCTCCGGGACCTCCTGGCCCTGACGCCGCGGACCGCCATCCGGCTCCGGTCCGACGGGGTCGAGGAGACCGTCGAGCTGTCGACCGTCAAGGTCGGCGACCGGCTGCGGGTCCGTCCGGGCGAGTCGGTCCCGGCCGACGGGAAGGTCCTCCAGGGCGAGAGTGCGATCGACGAATCGATGCTGACCGGGGAGTCCCTGGCCGTCGAGAAGACCACCGGGGACGAGGTGGTCGGCGGCACCGTCAACGGTACGGGATCGCTGGTGATCGAAGTACAGCGGATCGGCCGGGACAGCGTCCTGGGTCGGATCG
>CAYOHP010000221.1:0-7508 GCA_964403795.1 uncultured bacterium
GCGCGCACCTGGTGCAGCAGGAGGGCAGCGGCGACGCGGTGCTGCGCCCGCACCCGGTCGCGCGCGGCCGCTACACCCCCCAGGGCGAGACCCACGCCGCGTCCGGCACGCTCCGGGTGGACCTCGACGGGGCGCGCACCGCGATCCCGGAGCTGGTGGGTCTCCCTCCTCCCGACCTGCTGCACCCGAACTTCGAGACCTTCGCCTATGCCCGGTGCCGGCTCGACCCGGCCAGTGCCCATGTGGCGGAGACGGAGCTCAAGAGCCTGCCCGATGCGAGGGCCCGTTCCAGTCTGGTCGACCTGATGCGCCAGGAGGTCCTGGATGCCGCACTGCCGGTCCAGCACTTCATGGAGCTGGCGCTCCAGGAGCTCGCAGACGAGGAGCACCCGCCGCTCCGGGACAAGCTGGCCACGGCCGCGATCTCGTTCCTCGACGCCTACCTGGACCGGGCGGCGCGCCGGACTCCCGCGGCGAGGCTCCATGCTATGGCCCATGCCCGGCTGTCCGGCCCCGACCTCGACGCCGAAGCCCGCCGCGTCTGGCTCCGGGTCCTGATCGGTTCCACCTGGGACGAGGAGGCCGCGGTCCGGATCTCCGACCTGCTGGAGGGAGCGGTCGGCTATCCGGGGGTCGAACTCGACGCCCGCCAGCGCTGGGCCGCGGTGGCCCGCCTGGTGCGCCTCGAGGGCCACCGGGGCCTCGCCCGGGTGGAGGCCGAATCCCGCCGGGACGACACCGACCTCGGCGCCCGGGAGGCCCTGGCGGCCCGGGCAGGCGCTCCCTGCCCCGAGGAGAAGCGGCGTCTGTGGGACTGGTTCCTCGACCCGGACACGGGCGCCTCGCTGGAGATGCGCAAGACCGGTTTCGCCGCCTTCCACCAGCCCGACCAGGGGGAACTGGCCGCTCCCTATGTCGACCGTTACCTGGAAGCGCTCCCGGGCCTCGTCGAGCGCCACGGCATGGCCTTCGCGATCGCCTGGGTACAGGGGATGTTCCCGGTCTACCAGGAGGACGAGGCGACCCTGACCCGGCTGGGAGCCCGGCTCGCGGTCGGCGATCTGCCCCCGGCGCTGCTCCGCCCCATGCGGGAGAAGCACGACGACCTGCGTCGCTGGATCGCGGTGCGTCGCCTGGCGCGGACTTCCCTCGATCCGCGGCACGCCTGACCGGGTGCTCGGTCCCGGGTCGGGGGCCGACATCCCGGAGATGGGCGGGATCCGGCAGCTCCCCGCGGCCCCGGGGATCGGACGATCGGCTACTCCGGCCCCGGACCCGGCCCGGGGCCCGTCCGGTCCAGGCGCCGCCACACCCGCTGGGCCAGGGCCAGGAGCACCACGGGCGCGAGCGGGATCCCGAGGCGGCTTCCCGCTACGGGAGCCGCCAGCGGCAAGCACCAGGCGAGCACCAGGAGCGGCTTCTCGCCGGGAGCGAACCCGTCCCGGGATCCCAGCCGGAGCAGGGCGACCAGGGGGACGGTCAGGATCGTGAGGTCGTAGCCGAAGGCGTAGGGAGTCGAGAGGGGCAGCGAGAGTCCCAGGGCCGCGGTGCGGAGGTCCTGGTCCACGGGGGATCGGAAGGCGCGCACCACCAGCAGCAACGCCAGGACGGAGATCGCGCCCTGGACGATCCTGGCCATGGCGACCGAGCCTCCCAGCAGTCGGATGGCCGCGAACCCGGTGGGCATCCAGGCGTAGACCGGATCGCCCAGGGTCAACCAGCCGGCCATCCGCGATGCCTGGTCGAGGAAGGCGTGCCAGGGTGCCGGCCCCCATGCCAGGAGCGTCGCTCCCGCCAGGGCCGACCATGACGCGGCGGTCGCCACCAGGCAGGTGCGGTAGCCGCCGGCCAGCAAGGCGATGGGCACCATGGTCGCCAGCTGGGGTTTGAAGGCGAGCAGAGCGAAGGCGACTCCCGCTCTCACCGGACGATCGGGGAGGCGGGCGACCGCGTAGCCCAGGAAGGCGGTGGCCAGGAGCCCGTTCTGCCCGTGGAAGACCGTGGTCCAGAAGCCCGGGAACGCCAGCGCGATCCATGGCAGGAGAGGATCGTCCCACAGGCCGCGGATCGCCGCCAGGTACAAGGCGGTTCCGACCACCAGCCAGAGCGCCAGCCCCGGGAGGTAGCCCAGGTCCGCCAGAGGCAGGACGAAGGGGAGGAAGGTCGGCGGGTAGCTCCAGGGGATGTAGTGGACCTCGCTCCCCAGGACCCGGATCTCCTCGTCCCGGAGGGCCTGGCGGTCATAGGCGGCCTCGGGTCGGCCCTGTAGCACCAGGCGCGCGGCGGCCGGGAACTGCACGAAGTCGCGGGGCCGCGCCTCCCGGATGGACCGATGCGCGTCGAGGCCGGCCAGGAGCAGGTAGAGCACCAGGATGGCCCCGGCATAGAGCCGGATGCGCTTGCGTCCCAGCCAGTCCAGATCGGCCTCCTCGACGGCCCACCCGCGCGCCGAGGGTAGCACCGGGAACGTCAGGTAGAGGCCAGACGGTCCAGGGTCGCCACCAGCACCCGCCAGAAGCGGGGGACGGCGTCGATGCGCAGGGCCTCGGAAGGGCTGTGGGCATCGCGCACGGTGGGACCGAAACTCACCATGTCGATCCCCGGGTAGCGGCGCCCGATCAGCCCGCACTCGAGTCCCGCGTGCACCGCCTTGACCGCCGGCTCGATCCCCAGCACCTCGCGCATGACCTCGCGGACCACCGCCAGCGCCCGACTCGAGAGGTCGGGGTCCCACCCGGGATAGGCGCACCCGACCGAGACCGAGGCGCCCGCCAATTCCATGCACGCCTGGACCCGGCCGGCGATCGCCTGCTGGGCGCTCTCGAGCGAACTGCGCTGGCTGGTCTCGATGCGCAGGCCCTCGGGAGTGGTCGCCACGATCCCCAGGTTGGTGCTGGTCTCGACCAGGCCCGGCATCCGGCTGCTCATCGCCTCGACGCCATGGGGAATCGCCCGGAGCAGTCGGAGCGCCCGGTCCCGCCCCTCGGAGGTGAAGCGGACGAGCGGCGCCGCGGCGGGTTCCAGGTCGAGACGCAGTCCCGGGTCCTGGGCCTCGTACTCCCGCCGGAAGGCCGGCGCGACCCGGCCTTCCATCGCCTCGCGCACCGTTCCCATGACCCCCGCGGGGACTCCGACCACGCCGACGGCTTCCCGGGGAATGGCGTTCCCGGCGTTGCCGCCGTCGAAGCTCGCCAGCTCCAGACCCGGGACCTCGGCCACCAGCAGGTCGAGGACCCGGGCCAGGAGCCGGAGCGCATTGGCCCTCCCCAGGTGGATGTCGGCCCCGCTGTGTCCGCCCCGGAGCCCCGAGACCTTGACCCGCACCCACTCCGAGCCTGCCGCTACCGGCACCCGGGCGAGCGGCAGCAGCCCCTCGGTGTCCACGCCCCCGGAGCAGCCCACGAAGATCTCCCCGTCGTCCTCGGAGTCGAGGTTCAGGAGCACCCGGGCGGTGAGCGGCAGGTCGAGCCCGTTGGCCCCGGTGAGCCCGGTCTCCTCGTCCACCGTGAGCAGGACCTCGAGCGGCGGAAGATCGAGGCCTGGCGCCTCGAGCAGGGCCAGGGCCGCGGAGACGCCGATCCCGTTGTCGGCGCCCAGCGTGGTCCCGGTGGCCCGGATCCAGTCGCCGTCGCGCCGGAGCCGGATGGGGTCCCGGGAGAAGTCGTGGGCGGTGCCCTCGTTGGCCTGGCAGACCATGTCGACGTGGCCCTGCAGGGCCACCGGGGCGGCCCCGGCGTGGCGACCCCGGCCCGGCGCCGAGACCAGCATGTTCCCGACCCGGTCGGTGCGGAAGCCGAGCCCGAGCCGCGCCGCCAGGCGCGCCACATGGTCCCTGACCCCGGCCTCCTCGCCGGACCGGCGCGGGATGTCGGAGAGGTCCGAGAAGTGCCGCCACAAGAGCAGAGGCTCCAGGCCGCGCACCGCCTCCTGCATGCCACCACCTCGGCGCCGATGCTACCCGAGTCCGGCTCCCGGCCCCCTCGTGTACCCTCATCACGGTCCGATCCGATCCGATCCGAGCCAGGAGGTCCCTTGGACCCGCTGAAGCAGGGCCAGGCCGACTCGGCCAGCCACGAGAGCACGCTGGGCGCCCCCGACGGCGACCCCCGCCAGATCCTCCGCATCCAGCACCATCTGCTCGTCACCCAGCAGTTCCACCGGGGTGCCGGCCAGTTCGGGGCCATCGCCGCCTTCTCGCTGATCAACACCGCCCTCATCCACTTCGGGGCCGGGATCACCTTCGTGGGGGTGCTCGGCTTCACCAAGATCATCGACTTCGTGGCCGCCGGACTGGCCGCCAGCCTGGGCCCCGGCGTGATCGTGGCGGCGATCGTCGTCAACCTGCTGGCGGCCGGTCTCTTCTGGGCCCTGGGCGACGCGGCCCGCCGCCACAAGCGCTGGGCCTTCAAGCTGGGGATGGGCCTCTACGTGCTCGACGGGGTCCTGTGCGCGGCCATCGGCGACTGGCTCGAAGTGGCCTTCCATGCCTTCCTCCTGCTCGGTCTGTGGGAAGGCCTGAAGGCGAGCCACCAGCTCGAGGCCCTGACGGTCCACGATCCGGGAGCGCCCGGGACTCCGCCGCCGCCCGCCACCCCCGAGGAGGGCCTCGCATGAAGCCGGTGCGCTTCTACTTCGATTTCATCTCGCCCTACAGCTACCTGGCCTCGCGGCTGATCGCCACCACCCCCGAGTACGCCGAGATCCCCTTCGAGTACCGGCCCGCCCTGTTCGGGACCATGCTTTCGAAGCTCGGCTCCAAGGGTCCCGGCGAGATCCCGTCGCGGCGCAGGATCGGGCTCGAGGACGTGATCCTCTTGGCGCAGCACTACGGCTTCGACCTGGAGGGGCCACCCACCCACCCCTTCAACTCGGTCTATGCCCTGCGCTCGGTCTACGCGGTCCCCGACGAGGCCAGGCGCGGTGCCCTGATGCAGCGCTACTTCCAGGCGACCTGGGGCGAGGGCAAGAGCCTGGAGGACCTCTCGGTGCTCTCCTCGATCCTGGCCGAGCTCGGGATCGAGCAGGATCCGAGTGCCGCCTCCAGTGCCCGGGAGAACCGGGCCGCCCTCAAGGAAGGCACCCAGGAGGCCCTGAACGCCGGTGCCTGGGGAGTGCCGACCTTCGTGGTCGACGGGGTGGTCTTCTTCGGACACGATCGACTCCCGCTGCTCCGGGCCTACCTCGACGGCAGGGTCGGGCGCGATCCGGAGAAACTGGCCGCGCTGCTGGCCCGGCCCCAGCCCGGCCGCATCACCTGATCCGGGGATGGGACGCGGGGGCGAGGAGGCCAAGGACTCCGGGAGCGACGGCGGCGCGCTCCCCGAGGTGGTTGCGACCGTCGAGTGGGTCTCGATCCCGGCCCTGGGGACGGTCCCGATGGGGTTTCGTTCCCTGGTCGAGGTGATCCTCGATCGGTCCCGGGTCGGGACGCGGGCCGCATGGTGGCTGCTCGTGGTGGCGGCCACCTGGCTCGGCGCCCGCGACTTCCCGGGTGCCCAGACCCTGGTCGGATTCCTCCTCTGCCTGGTGGCCCCCATGGCCATGGAGGCGGCGGTGGAGCGCCTCGACGAAGTCCTTCCAGGCGCCGAGCGGCCCTGGACGCCGGGGAGGGTCCTGGCCCGCATCTGGATCCTCGGGCTCTCCACCGTCGCCACCATGGCCACGGTGGGCGCCCTGCTCTGGAGTCCCTTCTGGGCGCTTGCCTGGGCAGGCTATGCGGTTGCCCATCTGGTGACGGTGGCCACCATGCTCGGGAGGCCCTTCCCGGGAACCCTTACCTCGCCCCTCTGCCTGGTCCCTCGCATGTTCCTGCCCGCGGACCATGGGGCGGCCCTGCCGCCGAGACGCTTCGGAGCCTTCGTCCTGGCCTGGCTCGCGGTCCCTGTCGGCGTCGTGCTCGGGGGAATCCTGCCCATGGTCATGGTGGCCCTCGTCACCATGCCGATCCAGTCCCTCCTGCCGTTCGCTCCCAAGGAAATGGGGATCGCCTTCGGGATCGCGGGAGCCCTCGCCGGGCTCGACCTCTCCATGCGACTCGTGACCCTGGCGGCCGTCTGGGTGCTGCCGCCGCCCGAGGAAGCACCACCCGCCCTGCCTGCGCCCCAGGGCTCGTAGTCCCATGGAGTTTCGGTTCCCGGGACTTGGCATGGTCGGTCGAGGCGACGCGGCCGTCCGGCGTCTCGGGGAGAGACCCATGCAGGTCTCTGCCTCCAAGACCCGTGAGACCTGCGAGATTCATGGAGCGCATGGGAGGCATGGGCTGGTGACCCTGCGGGCGGCCGGCTTGGACCGGAGCCACCCCCGGTGGGCTCGCTGCTGGTGCGCCTTTCCACCAAGTCGGCGCCCCCGGCCTCGGGTCCGTGTGGATTCGGGTCGGGGTGCTGTCTGCGTGGGCACGGACCTTGCTTGATCGCTCTCGGTGTCGCAGGACACCGGAAAGCGTCTCGTCGGGGAAGGACTGCACGTGGAGATCGATACTTCTCGTTCCGGCTCGCTCCGTACCGGCCGCCGCATGGCCAGGATCGCGGCCCTCCTGGTGGTGGCCCTGTCGGCGACCGGTTGCCAGTTCCTGACCCGGCTCACTGGGGGAGGGGGCTTTCCCCAACCCGGTCCGAGCTATCCACCCGGCTATCCGCCCCCGGGCTACCCCCCTCCCGGGTACCCGCCCCCTGGTTACCCGCCTCCGGGTGGCGTGAACCCCGCCGAGCTCCAGAGGGCCCAGGCCGAACTCCAGCGCGCGGAGACCGCCTTCCGGGCCATCGACCACCGCCTCTCCCAGGTCCCTGCCCAGGATCCCCGCCGCCCCGAGGTGATCGCCCTGGCCCAGGCCCGCAACGACGCCATGGCCCGGCTGCGAGACGCCGACATGGCGCTGCGGGTGGCCTCCACCCAGCCCGGGGCCTTTGCCGGTGCCGTGGCACGGATCCAGGCCGCCCAGCAGGCGGTGGGCGAGTACGACCGGAGGGCCATGGCCGCGATCCAGGGGATCCAGCCCGGGATTCCCGGCTACCCCGGATCCCAGGCTCCGATCTCGGGCAACCTCGCCCACCTGAACAACGAGTTCCAGGCCATCATCCGCTCCTTCAACGACTCGGGCTACAAGCTCTACGTGCTCCCGGTCCGGAGCCCGGAACCCCAGGCGGTGCAGATCGCCCGGCAGGCCCAGGGCCCGACCCGCCAGAAGATGGACCTCGCCCGGGCCAAGCTCGCCGAAGCCGCGACCCATCCTGCCGCCCTCCCGGAGGCGGAGCGCCTGGTGCGGGAGGCCCGGATGGCGGTCGACGACCTGGCCCGCAAGACCGCCGCGGCCCTGGCCGCCAACGGCACCCCGATCCGACCTACCGGGGTCCCGACCGTGCTCACCCCGTCCGGCTCCGCGATCCGCCAGCCGATCGTGCGCGCCGACGACACCGGAGGCCTGCTGGGGATGTGAGCCCAGGCGCCTGGCGGGCGAAGCCGAAGCGCCCCGGGTTCACCCCGGGGGAGCAGCGGTGTGTCTGGCATGTCCG
>CAYOHP010000222.1:0-7364 GCA_964403795.1 uncultured bacterium
TGGCCCGGGGCGGCCAGGTCTTCTACGTCCACAACCGGGTCGAGACCCTGGCCAGCGAGGTGCGGCGGATCGAACGGTTGGTGCCCTCGGCCCGGATCCGGGGCGGACACGCCCAGATGGACCGCAAGGCCCTCGAGACCCTGATGCTCGACTTCTACGAGTGCCGGTACGACGTGCTGGTCTCGACCACCATCGTCGAGAACGGGCTCGACATCCCCAACGTGAACACCATCGTGGTGGACCGCGCCGACAAGCTGGGGATGAGCCAGCTCTACCAGCTGCGGGGCCGGGTCGGGCGCACCTCCCGACAGGCCTTCGCCTACCTCCTCTATCCCGAGCGCAGCGCCCTGTCGGAGATCGCCTGGAAGCGCCTGAAGGCGCTCGAGGAACACACCGAACTGGGCAGCGGCTTTAGGGTGGCGATGCGGGACCTGGAGCTCCGGGGCGCCGGGAACATCCTGGGCAAGGAGCAGCATGGGTTCGTGAACGCCATCGGGTTCGAGCTCTACACCCGGCTCCTCCGGGAGACGGTGGCGGAACTCGCCGGCCGGCCGGAGAACGCCCCGGTGGAGCTGGCGGTGATCGAGATCCCGGTCCACGCCTACCTGCCCGAGGACTACATCCCGGCCTACGAGGAACGCCTGGCCGGCTACCGCACCCTGTCCGAACTCGGATCCGAAGAGGACCTCGAGGATTATCGCCGGGAGCTCCAGGACCGCTACGGGCCCTGCCCCGCGGCCCTGGACGGCCTGTTCCGGACGGTGCGCCTGAAGCTCCGGGCCACCGGACTCGGTCTCACCGCCATCCGGCGCAAGGGCGCGGCCATCGACTTCAGGACCCGACGCGGTTCCGCCCTCCCCGAGACCCTGGTCTCCCGCTGGCTGCGGCGGTTCCAGCGCCAGATCCAATTCCGGGAGGACGGCCTGGTGCTCACCGTCCCGGAGGTGCGGGAGCAGGAGACGCTCCGGTTCCTCGAGGAGCTGCTCGACGAGAGCCGGGTCGAGGCCAAGGCTGCTCCCCTCATCCGGGGCCGGGGAATGTAGCCTTCCCGGCCGGGGGTCCTGGATCCGACAGGGGGATCGGCCGATCATCGTGGAGATGGGGAATCCCAACCCGCCCTTCGTGGTCCCCGGCGAGCCGGGGGACGGTCCGGACGATCTCTCGGCCCTGACCCTGGTCTGCCCCTCCTGCCGGGCCCGGCAGCTGGCACCCATCGACGCCGCCGAGGCCCGGACCTATGAGCCGACCGTGGCCGAGGACGTCCGGTGGTTCGAGTGCGGCGGCTGTCGGGCGGTCGTGCCCGTGACCTTGGCGCTCGGGCTGGACGGGGTACGGGTCACCACCGGACGCCCGATGGTCGACGGCGGGGAGCGGACCGAGGTGGCCGCCTTGATTCCCGTGGCGTTCGCCGCCACCCACCACCCCTGGCGGGTCCTGATGACTGCCGAGGCATCCCGCGACCGCACGCCCTTCGGCCGGCTCCCGGAGCTGCGCCGGGCCATGCAGAAGGCCGGCGAGATGGGCGGGGGAATCGCCTGCCCGGGATGCGGGAAGCGGCCGCTGGAACCGATCGCCGATCCGGCTGCCGCCACTTGTTTCGCCCCCTCGGTCCGGATCTACTTCGCGTGTCCGGGCTGCCGGGCGATCCACCGGTTCCGCTACGACTGGGACGCCGAGGGCGGTCGCCTGGTCGAGAGCCGGGAGGACGGTGCCCCGGAGCGGGACCTGGTGCTCGCCATGGCCGAGCTCTCGGCGGCGCTGGCCGGCGACCGTACCGAGAAGCTGGGCCCCGCGCTCGAGAAGGCCCGGGCGGCCGGTGGCAGTCGCCAACCGGGACTCGCCGACCGCATCGCCGAAGCCGAACGCAAGCTCGCCGGACGCCTCGATCCGGAACGGTGCGCGGGATGCGCCGGGGCCCGGGTCAAGCCGCTGCTCCGTCGCCTGGGCCTGGCCAGTCCCCTCCTCTGCGAGGACTGCCAGACCGTCTCCTGCCAAGTGGCACCCCGGGTGCGCCTGCACGGCAACCTGACCCGACGCCTGGTCGAGGACATGGAGTCCAGGGCCAGGTCCGCCGGCGCGGTGGGGATCCTCCACCACCTCTCCGACCGGAACCTCGAGCTCCCGTTCCTGGTCAAGGTACCGGCCATCGCCTCCCACCTGGCGGCCGCCTTGATCGAGCTCCGCAAGGAGGCGGCCGGCCACGAGACCCGGTTCCTGCCGGTGGCCGATCGGGCCGGCCTCCACCTGGTGGCGGGGGCCAGCGGGGAACGGCGCTGGCGGCTCCCCCACATGCAGGCCAAGGACAAGGAGCCGCCGATCCCGCTCGGGTTCGTGGACGACAAGGTCTACTACCAGGAGCCCGGCGAGCTCTCGCTGGTCGCCCATCCGCTGGTGGCGGGAAGCGCCTGGAGGTTCCCGCTGGACACCCCGGTGATCCGCATCCTGGAGCTGGGGCGGGCGCTGCTCGTCGAGACGGTCGCCAGCCTGAGCCTGGTCTCGGGGCGCACCGGCCGGGCCCGCTGGTCGCTGGCCCGGGCCGAGCTCGGGGGCCTCGACGAGTGGGTCCTGACCGGAGGGACGCTGGTCACCTGCGGCAACGACGAGCTGCGCACCTTCGACCCCGCCACCGGCACTTCGACCGGGACCCACAAGCTCCCGAAGCGATCCCGCCTGCTCCGGCTCGGCTACGGCGACCTGGCGGCCCCGGTGGCGGCCATCGACCAGGGCTACGGTCCGGGGGTGGTGGCTCCCAGGGTCGAGGCCTTCAAGGGAGGGATCAAGCCGCTGGCGGTGCCCGAGGAGACCCTGGGGACCCCGGACCTGCTCCACCTCTCGATCCGGGGTGGGAAGACCATCGCCCTGTGGGGCTCGGAGGCCGGCTACGGGGACCTCTGCCTGATCTCGGGACCGCTCGAGAAGAAGTTCGCGGCCTGGGCGAAGCACCTCGAGTCGGCGCCGGCCCGGGCTCCCGACCCGCTCCTGGTGGAGGGCGGGCGGTGCCTCTTCGTCCCGGGCAAGCGGCTGTTCGCGGTCGACCGGGAGACCGGCGAGGAACTGGAGATCCCGGAGGCACCCTGCCGCCTGGCGGTGCGCGGCTTCGGGATCGCCGTCCTGGCGCTCGACCCGGACCGGATCACCGCCTTCGATGCCAAGGATCCCACCCGCCTGCTCTGGAGCCTGGAGATGGACTCGCTGGCAGCCGTCGACCTCCCGGGGGCCACCTTGACGGCCCCCCGCGACCTCCCGGGCGGGACCTCGATCGACCCGACCTCCGAGAGCTCGGCGGTGGGACTCCCCGGGATGCAGGCCGAGGTCCCCGAGGGCGACGGCGACGACAGGTAGCGATTCCCGGCCGAGGCTCCCGGTTCCGACCCGGAGGCCGTCCGCCGTGTCGGCAGGACCCGCCGGGTCTATCCTCGACCCGGGAGGTGCTGGCCCTGCGTCCGGGTCCGAGTCCCCTGGCCGACGGCGATCCGTTCCCCGATCCCATCGAGGAGTCGGGGGACCTTCCGGCCGTCCGGGAGGAGCGCGTACTGGCGGATGGCTGCCGGGGTCCGGTCGCCCCGACCGGCAAGTCCTGCCCCGAGGATCCCGGCAGCGAGCGCCCGGCTCCTGGACTGGGCCCGGGCCTGGAGCTCGTGTTCACCGGGCTGGGCCTGGCGATGGCCCTCCCGCTGCTCGGCCTCTCGGCCCACATCCTCTACGGGTGGGCCAGCGAACCCCGGGCTCCGGCCTGGCTCACCGCCTATGCCCTTTCCGCGGCCGGGGCCGGAGTGAGCTTCCTGGGCCTGATCCCGCTGGCCCCCGGGCGCACCTCGGAGCTGGCCCGCCGGATCCGCAGGCTGGCCGATGCCGGGTTCCGGGTAGGGGTGGTGGCGGCAGTCGGGAACATCCCGCTGGCCCTCTACATGACGATCATGCGCGAGATCGGGGCCCTGGGCGACGGCATCCTGCTGGCCGCGGTGCTCGGGTGCAACGCGCTCCTGGCCAGCTGGGCGATCGGGGTGGGAGGCCCGGACCGACCCGGCACCGCTCTGGGCGGGCCCGGCGAGACGCGCCTCCTGGCGATGCGCGGGGTCCTGCTCACCCACATGGTCCGCTGCCCCTACTGCGCCAGCGACCTGGCCGCGCCCGAGGCACTGGTCTGCCGCAGCTGCGAGACTCCCCACCACCAGGAGTGTTGGGACGACGCGGGAGGCTGCACCACCTATGCCTGCGGCGAGCGGGTGGGGGTCACGCTCTCGGGCGGGAGGCGGATGGCGCGCCCGGGGGGCTCGTAGGGCTGCGGCTCGCCCTCGGAACTACTCGTCGCCGCGCTCGGGGACGGTCCCGGGGTGGCTTCCCGCCAGGGGGGGCTGGGGCGCTTCGACCAGGAGGTCCCGGACCGCCCCCCGGATGGCGCGGCCGGCCAGGCGGAGCGTGTCCCGCGACATGGCGAGCAGGGCGTCGAGCCCGGGCCCCGGCACCACCCGGTCGAGGTCCTCGGGAGTCGGCTCCTGCTTCTGGTCGGAGACGAAGCGGTCGCCGAAGTACCCGATGCACACCTTGGCCAGGTCGCCGAAGGTCCTGTGGGACTTGCGGGCCACCGCCTTCACCGCTCCCTCGAGCTCGTCGAGCTTCAGTTCGCCCGGATCCGAGAGGGCAGCCTTCAACCCGAAATCGGCCTTCCCCGCCAGCTCGTCCGCCAGGCGGCGATCCAGCCAGGTCTCGTAGAGCAGGTGGAAATTGGAGGTGCAGTTGGTGGTGCCCTCGATCGGGCTCTTCCAGCGGAGGAAGCGGCGGTGGGTCTGGGTCGAGTGGTAGGGCTGGGCCACATCCTCCAGGTAGTGGAGGCTCCAGGCTGCGAACCGCCAGCCCCAGTAGGCGTCTCCTGCCGAGAAGGCCCGGCTCGCCATGGCCCGCCACTGGGCGGCGCGCTTCGGGGCCACCCCCATCGAGGTCACCGGGATCGGCAGGTGCAGGGTCACGGCCGGGTAGTACATGTGGAAGTACCCCTGGGACGAGAGACCGGTGGTCCCCCCCATGAACTTCTGTTGCCAGGAAACCTTCATGTTCTGGTCCATGCCCCAGTCCGGCTCCATGGCGTAGCCGACCAGGATGTCCGCCGGGCTCTGGGTCTCGCCTGGCCCCGGACCCACGAACGGGAAGGAGATCGCGGGGTTGGTCCCTACCACCTCGAGGCTGCGCTCGGTGACCGGAACCGGGGGGAGCGCCGCGATCTCGGGCATGGCCGAGAGGGCGACCCGACGGAGGCGGTCATGACCGTCCCAGGCGAAGACGGTCCCGGAACAGCAGACCAGGGCGAGCAGGGCGAGCAGGGCGAGGAGGCGGGTGCGCATGGCCGCCGGAGTCTCCCTGTGGAGGAAGGGAGTGTCAAGGGGCACGGCCGCCGAGGTCGACCTGGCGGAACACCCCCGGCCCGGCTATTCGGGTCCCAGCCCGTCCTCCGGCCCCATCCCCAGGATCGCCGCCATGTGGACCAGGCTCTCGGTGGTCGATCCCTGGGGCACCACGCAGACCGGCTTGTCGAAGCCGAGCAGGATGGGACCCACGACCTCGGCCTTGGCCATCTGCTCCACCATCTTGTAGGCGATGTTTCCCGAGGAGAGGTCGGGGAAGACCAGCACGTTGGCATCCCCCCGGAGGATCGACTGCGGGTAGGCGGTCTTCACGACCTCCGGCGAGAGGGCCACGTCCGGTGCCACCTCGCCCTCGACGATCAGGTCGGGAGCCAGCTCCCGGACGATCTCGGTGGCCCTCTGCACCTTGTCGACCTGGGGATGGAGCACCGCCCCGAAGGTCGAGTAGCTGATCATCGCCACCCGCGGCTCCACCCGGAAGGCCCGGGCCAGTCGAGCCGTCTGCAAGGCGATGTCGGCGAGGGCCTCGGCCGAAGGATCGATCTGGACCGAAGTGTCGGCGAAGAAATAGAGCCGGCCCTCGTGGGCCACCAGGTGGACGCCCGAGACGCGCTTCACGCCCGGCTCCATCCCCACGATCTGGAAGGCCGGTCGGATCGCCTCGGGGAACGAGTGGCGAGCCCCCGAGATGATGGCATCGGCATCGCCCATCCGCACCATGAGCGCTGCGAAGGTGTTGCCCATGCGGACGGCCTCGCGGGCACCCTCCATCGACCCGCCGCGGCGACCCCGGATCCGGAACAGCTCGCTGGCATACGACTCGGCCCTGGAATCGGTCACCGGGTCGACGATCGTGAGGTCGCGATCGATCCCGTACTGTTCCATGCGAGCCCGGACCCGCTCCGGGTTCCCGACCAGGATGGGGATCGCGAAACCTTCGTCGGCGATCTGCTCGGCGGCCAGCAGGACCCGCTTGGCCATGGCCTCGGGGAACACGATCCGCCGCAGCTTCCGCTTGGCCCTGGCCTTGATCTGGCGCATCAGGCCGAGGCGCATCCCGAAACGCTTCTCCAGCTTCGCCTTGTAGCCCTCCCAGTCGGTGATCGGTCGCCGGGCCACCCCGGATTCCATGGCCGCCCGGGCCACGGCCGGCGCGACCCAGGTGAGCACCCGGGGGTCGAAGGGCTTGGGGATGATGTAGTCGGGGCCGAATTCGAAGCGCATGTCGTCGTAGGCCCGGCAGACCTCGGGGGGAACCGGGTGCCTGGCCAGCTCGGCGAGGGCCTCGACCGCCGCCACCTTCATCGGCTCGTTGAACTCCCGGGCCGCCACGTCCAGGGCACCGCGGAACACGAAGGGGAATCCCAGGACGTTGTTCACCTGGTTGGGATAGTCGCTGCGCCCGGTGGCCACGATGGCGTCCGGCCGGACCGCGGCCACTTCGGCGGGGTCGATCTCGGGGTCGGGGTTGGCCAGGGCGAAGACCACCGGCCGAGCGGCCATCGACTCGACCATGGCCCGGTCGAAGGTCCCCCGGGCCGCCACCCCGATCAGCACGTCGGCCCCGGCCACCGCCTCCCGCAGGCTGGCGAGAGGGGTGTCGCGCACGAACTCCTGCTTCCAGCGATTGAGGCCGGAACGACGGTCCTCCCGGAGCACGCCCTGGGAATCGCACATCCAGAGTCCCTCCCGGGGCAGGCCCAGGAGCACGAGCAGCCTCCCGATGGCGATCCCGGCGGCGCCGGCGCCGGCGATCACGACCCTGACCCCGGAGAGTTCCTTCTCCTGGAGGAACAAGGCATTCCTGAGGGCGGCCGCCGCGATCAGCGCGGTCCCGTGCTGGTCGTCGTGGAAGACCGGGATGTCGAGGCGTCGGCGCAGCTCCTCCTCGATGTAGAAGCAGTCCGGATTGCGGATGTCCTCGAGGTTCACCCCGCCGAAGGTCGGGGCCAGGATCTCCACCGTGCGGACCACTTCGTCGGGATCCTTGGTGGCGAGCTCGAG
>CAYOHP010000223.1:0-7334 GCA_964403795.1 uncultured bacterium
GTCCTTGCTCGAGCAGTCCGCCAGCTTCCCCGGGAGTCCCCCGAACTCGAGCAGCCCCTTGCGGCGGGTCAAGTCCCGCGCCTTGCGGGCCGCTTCCCGGGCCTGGGCGGCCTGGATCGCCTTGGTGACGATCTTCCGGATGACCTCGGGGTTCTCCTCGAAGAACTCCTTGAGCTTCTCGCCGACCAGCGAGGAGACGATCCCGGCCACCTCGCTGTTGCCGAGCTTCATCTTGGTCTGGCCCTCGAACTGGGGGTTGGGGATGTGGACGGAGATGACCGCCACCAACCCCTCGCGCACGTCCTCGCCGGTGAGCTGCACGCCCTTGTTCTTGGAACCCGAGGCCCCCGGGTTCTCCTTCAGGTAGTCGTTGATCGACCGGGTGAGGGCGCTGCGGTACCCGGCCAGGTGGGTCCCGCCCTCCCGGGTGTTGATCGAGTTCACGAACGAGAAGATGTTCTCGGAGTAGGAGTCGTTGTAGCCCATGGCCACCTCGACCTTGACCCGGTCGCTCTCGCCTTCCACGAAGATGGGATCGGGGTGGACCGGAGTGTGGTTCTTGTTCAGGTGGCGGACGAACTCGATGATCCCTCCCTCGTAGTGGAAGAGGTCCTTGCGCTCGGAACGCTCGTCGAAGAGGGAGATCCGGACGCCCTTGTTGAGGAAGGCGAGCTCCCGCAACCGGGACGAGAGGGTGTCGAAGGAGAACTCCTGGGTCTCCTTGAAGATCAGGGGATCGGGGAGGAAGCGGACCAGGGTGCCCCGCCGGGTGGTCTCCCCCTGGACCTCGAGCTCCGAAGCAGGGACGCCCCGGTTGAAGGTCTGGAAGTAGATCTTGCCCTTGCGATAGACCTTGACCTCGAGCCACTCGGAGAGGGCGTTGACGACCGAGACGCCCACCCCGTGCAAGCCACCGGAGACCTGGTAGGTCTTGTTGTCCATCTTGGCCCCGGCGTGGAGCATGATCATGACCATCGTGACGCCGGGCATCCCGGTCTCGGGATGGATGTCGGTCGGGATGCCGCGACCGTTGTCCTGGACCGAGCACGACCCGTCCGAGTGGAGGGTCACGTCGATGGCGCTGCACTCGCCGATCTGGGCCTCGTCGATCGAGTTGTCGACCACCTCGTAGACCAGGTGGTGCAGGCCGTAGGCGCCGGTGGATCCGATGTACATCCCGGGCCTGTGCCGCACCGCCTCCAGACCTTCGAGGTGGGTGATGCTCTCGACCTCGTAGTTCGATGCGGGCTTGCTCTCCACCGCTTCAGTCGCCATTCGCCATATCCTCCACAGTCGCTGCCCGACCCAAGGACGCTCGTTCGAAAAGCCTCTGGAGGCTGCTCCGCAGCTCCGGATCCGCCACGGCCTCCACCAGTCCGGAGATCTCCTGCCGGACCACCGGATCGACCTCGCGGACCCCCGGAACCGGAGCCGGCCTCTCCGAGGGCCCTTGCCTGCCGCGCCCCAGTCGGAGCTTCACCCTCTCGATCCCGAGATCGGGAAGGGCCTCCGCCAGGGCCGTCTTGAGCCTCGCTTCGTGGAAGCGGGCCTCCGTCAGCCAGGCGGAATGCGCCGTGAGCACGGTCAGACACCCGGATCTCAGCAGGCCGGGAGCCAGGGCCCGGGCGAGGGGTTCGCCCAAGGCACCGGCCCATACCTTGCGGAGCCGGAGCGAGACCTCCAGATCCCGGCGCAGATCCGGGTCGGGAACCGCCCCGAGGATGTGCCGGCCAAATCTCTCCAAGACGCTTCAGACTACCACTTCCGCCCCTCCGGAAGCGATGCGGAAGGTCCGGTTGCAGGATCCCGGGGGCAGGACCAGTGCCTCCGGGTACGAGAGGAACACCTGTCCACGTCCCGAGAGCCGCTCGAGGGTGTGCCGGCGACGGCCGGGATCCATGTCCGAGAGGGCGTCGTCGAGGAGGATCACCGGAGGCTCCCGGGTGGCCCTGAGCAGGCTGTCGGCCTCGCCCAGCTTGAGCTGCAGGAGCAGCGACCGGAGCTGCCCCCGGGAGGCGTGGGCCACCCCGGGTTGACCCCCGAGCCGGAGCCGGAAGTCGTCCCGCTGCGGTCCCACCTGGGTCGATCCCAGGCGCCGCTCGGCGCCCCGGGTCGCCGCCAGTCGTTCCTCGAGCCGGGCCCGGATCCGCTCCGGACCGAGATCCGAGGCCCAGTACTCGAGGACCGGGTCCTCGCCCCGCTCGGCCCCCCCCGCCTGCATCGCTTCCGACAGCCGACGCACCGCCTCGGCCCTGGCCGCGTGCACCCGGGTCGCCCGGTCGAGGAACGGCTCGTCCAAGGCCCGGAGCTCGCGATCCGGGCGGGAGGCGCGCAGGGCTGCATTGCGCTGGCGGAGGATGCGTTCGAACTCCTGGCGGAGAGGGACGTAGCCAGGGATGGCACCGGCCGCCAGCCGGTCGAGGTAGACCCGCCTTCCAGCCGGAGGACCCGAGGCCAGCTGGAGATCCTCCGGGAAGAGTTCCACCAGGGGCACCAGGCCGACCAGGTCGATCCGCCGGCGGGTCTCATTGCCGTCGATCCGGATCCGGCGTCGTCCCGAGGCATCCATGGCCACTTCGAGCCGACGGACCGACCCCAGGGCCTCGTGCCACTCGCCGGCGAGATGGAAGGAGAAGGCCTCGGACCGGATCAGGTGGCGCGGCTCCCGGTGGCGCGGGGACCGTCCGGTGGCCAGCATCGCCACGGCTTCCAGGAGGTTCGTCTTGCCGGCGGCATTGGGACCCGAGAGCAGGTTCAGGCCCTCCCCGGGAGAAAGCTCGAGCTGGCGGTAGTTGCGGAAGTCCTGGATCCGGAGGCGCTGGAGCCGCATGGGGGCGGTCCCGGCCTAGTCGCTCTCGACGGAGCGGAGTCGGCTGCGCAGTTCCCGGAGCGCGGCGTCGACCTCTCCTCCCTTGCCGGCCAGGCCGCGGATCTTCTCGCAGGCGTGCATCACGGTGGTGTGGTCCTTCTTGCCGAAGGCCCTGGCGATCGACTCGAGGGTCTCCTCCGTGAACTCGTGGGCGAGGAACATGGCGATCTGGCGGGGGAGCACGACCTCCCTGGTCCGGCGCCTGCCGCAGAGCTCGTCCCTCCCGAGGTGGAAGTACTCCGAGGTCATCTCCTGGATCCGTCCGATGTCGATCCGCCGGAGATCGCCGGAGGGTCCTCCGGCGTACTCCCGGACGACTTCCTGGACGATCTCCATCCGCACCGGGGCCCGATGGAGACTGCAGAGTGCCAGCACCTTGGTGAAGGCCCCCTCGAGCAACCGGATGTTGGACCGGATCCGTTCGGCCAGCAGCTCGAGGGTTCCCGGCTCGACCTTGAGCCCCGAGCCCTCGGCCAGGCGCAGCAGGATGGCGGTCCGGGTCTCGACGTTGAGCGGCTTGATGTCGGTCACCACGCCGGACTCGAAGCGGCTGACCAGCCGCTCCTGGAGGTTGGAGAGCTGTTTCGGGGAGCGGTCCGAGGTGAGGATGATCTGCTTGCCGCTCTGGTAGAGCTCGTTGAAGGTGTGGAAGAACTCCTCCTGGAGGCCTTCCTTGCCGCCGAAGAACTGCACGTCGTCGATCAGCAGGACGTCGACCCGGCGGTGCTCCTTGCGGAAGGCCTCGGTGGCCTTCTCCTTGACCGCCCGGATGTACTCGTTGGAGAACACCTCGCTCGAAACGTAGAGGATGCGCTTGTGCGGGTCCCGGCGATGGACCTCGTGGCCCACGGCCTGCATCAGGTGGGTCTTGCCGAGGCCGACCCCTCCGTAGACGAAGACCGGGTTGTAGACCTTGCCCGGGCTGGCGGAGACGGCCTCGCAGATGGCGTAGGCCAGGCGGTTCCCGTCGCCGACCACGAAGGATTCCATCGTGTACTTGGGGTTCAGGGAGAAGGGAGGCGGAGCCTCCGGGGGCGAAAGGGGTTTGGATCCGCCCAGCGAGAGACCGAGCCGGCCCTGGGCGGGGTCCGGATCCGCCCGACGTCGCCGAGGTCGGCTCTGGATGGTGATCCGCACAGCCCGAGCCAATCCCTCCTCCGCCAGGGCCGACTGGATCCGCTCCTCGAGTCGGTGCTTGGCGAGGGCTTCCCGGGCGAAGCGGTTCTCCACCTGCACCTCGAAGTCCCCGCTCTCGGATTGGACCAGGTGAGCGTTCTTCAGGTAGGCGTCCAGATGGCTGGACGGGACCTCCGAACCCAGGCGCGTGAGGATCCGGAGCCAGAGATCGTCCATGGAGGCATCCATCCAGGCTACCTCCCTGATCGATTCACAGTTTCCACACCGCCGCACAAGATTCCGGGAATCCCAGGGAGAGATGTCGATCCTGAAGGCCGAGTTGTCCACGCCGCTTTCGTGGACAACGGGGAGAACCGATCGGTCGTCCACATGCCGAAGCGGACCACGGGTTGCGACATGGGGAAGGATGTGGATTCATCCCCAAGGTCTCCACAGGTGAATTCCCGATCGTCTCGGGTCTTCCAGGGAGTTCTCCACGTTCTCCACAGACATAGGGAGAAGAATGAGATTGCATGCAAGGGAATCATCCCTAGTCTTCTCGGGAGGACCCGAGGTCGGGGGAAGCCAAGCTAGCACGGTCTTCTCCGGAATGGTCAAGGTGGGCACGCACCGAGGGGAACTCGACCTTGACGACCGCCTCGGCCACGGAATAGCCTTACCGACCACGCTCGCAGGTCGGAAGGAACGAGACGAGTCTCCTCCGCATCTAGCGAACGAGAGGTCCTCCCCATGAAGCGAACCTTCCAGCCCAACAAGCGGCGACGTCAGAAGATCCACGGTTTCCTGGTCCGCATGCAGACGCCCGGCGGTCGAAGGGTGCTCGCCCGGCGACGCCTGAAAGGGCGCAAGGTCCTTTCTGTCTGAGGCTGGTGAAGGATCGGACAACGAGACCCTGGGGGGCTCGCAGATCGCGATCCGAGGCCGATCCTTCCGATCCTTGCGCACCGCCACGGAGTTCGACTCCGTGTTCGCCGCCGGCAGCCGTCACAGGTCCGGCCCCTTGTCGGTGGTCGCGCACCGCCAGGCCGATGCCTTCGGAGTGGGATTCAAGATCGGACGACGGGTCGGGAACGCGGTCCGGCGAAACCACCTCCGGAGGCGACTCCGAGCCATCCTGGAGGCCTGGGAGCCGGTGCCGGGGAACGGGGCCTGCCTGGTGATCCTGCCCGACCGGCAATGCCAGGCGCTCGCCTTCCGGGAACTCGACGAACGGTTGTCCGGGATCCTGAGGAAGCTCGGCTTCCGTCCGAAGCATCCGCAGGTCCGGAAACCTTGAACGAGCCCGAGACTTCCCGTCCCGGATTCCTCGCCCGGGCCATGATCGGGGCGATCCGGCTCTACCAACGGTTCCTCTCGCCTTGGCTCGGCAGGCACTGCCGCTTCCATCCCAGCTGCTCCAAATACGGGGTCCTGGCCATCGAGAAGTACGGGGCGATCGGGGGGATGGCCCGGACCGCCTACCGCATCCTCCGCTGCAATCCCTTCTGTCGAGGAGGGGTCGATTTCCCGTGAGGCATGGGATCCCCGGCATCCTGGGAGCGTTCGGGCAAGTGGTCAACGGACGGCATGGCGGAGTATCGTCCAGCCTCATGTTCGCGATCGCAGTGCGGGAGTGCATTCCCTCCCGGGTACGAAGCCTTCTCCTGATCTGTCTCCTTTCGATCCTGCCGGCGACCGGCTCGGCGGAGGGTCCGGTCGAGAATCCGGATCGTCCACTGGCGGGCACTGGCTTCCAGGCCAGGATCCGAGGTTCGGACCTGGTCTCGTGGCAGGATCCGGACTTCGCCTCGTCCCCGCTGCTGGGGACCAGGTGGTACCTGGCGCAGGAGGGCGGAGCTCCCCCTCGGGAGGTCGCCAGCGGGATTCGGATCGGTGCCTCCCCGACCGCGACGGGCCTACCCCCGGGTTGGTCGGAACACCTCTCGGTGGAGGCGGAGTGGAAGGCGGGGGATCGCCCCCACACCCTCGACCTGGTCGTCACCATCCGGAACCAGAGCCCACAGCGCATCGTGATGCGGGAGAACCCGCTGATGGTGACCATGGGTCCGCTCGGCCCGCCGGCCAAGGCCCCTAGCCAGCCCGCCGAGCTCAAGGCCCTGGTTGTCAACGGGAAGAGCCGCAGCGTGGTCTCGCACTCTCCCGGGGACTCGGTCTCCGAGGATGCCCGGTGGCTGGCCTACCAGGTGAACTACGCGACCTGGGCGATCGAGATCCTGGGCGAGAGCCCGGGTCGCCTCGAGGCCCTCGGCGTCAAGGCAGGCTCGCTTGCCGACGGCTCGGACGCGGTCCAGGCGGTCTTCCTGGGACTCCGGCCGGCCCGCGAGATCGCGGGCAACGAGGAGCTGGTCGTCCGGCTCCGCTTCTTCGCAGGGCTCACCACCGAGAAGGCGCTCCAGGGCGCGGGCTACCCGGAACTCTTCAACCTCTGGAGCGGCTGGACCGGCCCGATCGGGTACCTGATGTTCAAGCTGCTGCACGGGTTCTTCCTGCTCACCGGCAGCTGGGGCCTCTCGATCGTCCTGCTCACGATCGCGGTGAAGCTGCTCCTCCATCCCCTGAACCGGCGCCAGCTCGAGTCGATGAACCGGATGCAGGAGCTCCAGCCCCGGATCCAGGCGATCCAGGCCCGTTACGCGGACAACCAGCAGAAGATGCAGCAGGAGATCGCCAAGCTCTGGCAGGAATCGGGCTTCAATCCGCTCTCCGGGTGCTTCCCCATCCTGCTGCAGCTGCCGATCTTCATCGCCCTCTACAGCTGCCTGTCGAACGCTACCGAGCTCCGGGGCGTGTCGTACCTCTGGCTGGCGGACCTCTCGCACCCGGATCCGCTGCTGGTGTTGCCGGCCCTCTTCGCCCTGGGCATCTACGTCTCGAGCGCCACCGGTCCTGCGGCGAACGACCCGAACCAGCGGACCATGATGCAGGTCATGCCGCTCATGATGTTCTTCTTCATGTTGAACATCGCCTCGGGCGTGATGATCTACCTGGCGGGCCAGACCCTGCTCGGCATCTTCGAGCAGCGCTACAACCAGCGCTACCGCCGGAGTCCCGGCACCAAGGCGGAGACCGCCGGCGATCCCCCGACCAAGGACATCGACAACGAGGACGTGGCCTCGTCCCGGGCCTCGTCCGAGGGCGAGGAAGAAGCCGCCGGCCCAGGCAAGCAGACCGGGAACAAGTACAAGCGCAAGGGCCGTCGCTGAGCCTGTGAGGGAGACGATCGCCGGGATCGCCACCGGCATCGGGAGCGGGGGCGTGGCGATCGTCCGGGTCTCGGGCCCGGAGGCCGCCCGGATCGGCCGCTCCATGGCCGGATCCCTGCCCGGAC
>CAYOHP010000224.1:0-7331 GCA_964403795.1 uncultured bacterium
CTACCAGGCCCGGGTCGAGGAGGGGGGCGTGAACCTTTCCGCCGGCGAGAAGCAGCTCCTGGCCTTCGCCCGCACCCTGGTGCGGGATCCCAGGGTCCTGATCCTCGACGAGGCCACCTCCAACGTGGACGTCGAGACCGAAGCCCGGCTCCAGCGGGCGATCGCCACCCTGACGGCAGGCCGGACCTCCCTGGTCATCGCCCACCGGCTCTCCACCATCCGGGCCGCCCACCGGGTCCTGGTCATGCACCAGGGCCGGATCGTCGAGCAGGGGACCCATGCCGAACTGGTGGCCGCCGGGGGCCGCTACGCCGGGCTCTACCGGCTCCAGGAGCGCGACATCCTGGTCGAGACCACGGCGGGAGCCGCTTCTCCCTCGGACCTCCGCCGTGCCACCCTCTGAGGGACCGTGACCGGGTGATCGACCCGGTCCGCGCCCCGAGGAGGTCGCCTTGATCGAACGATGGTCGTCTCCCAGCCTGGCCTTCGCCCTCGCCTCCCTGATGGTGGGAGCGGGGTTCCTTGCCCCGTCCGGAAGCCGAGGCGTGTCCCATGGCCCCGATCCGATCCCCATCCCCGGCTCGGCCGGTCGCTCGGAGCAAGCGGGCTTCGAGCTGGCCGCCAGATCCGGGCCGGGTCCGGCGGGCGACGGGGAGGAGCCGGAACCGGCCGCCGGTCGACTGCAGATCTCGGATGCCGCCTTCGCCTACTGCAGCTTCGACGAGGAGTGCCCGCCGACCCGCATCCTCAGGATCGGCGCCAGTCCCATGCAGTTCCAGGTGACCACCCGCATCGACAAGAACCTGAAGGGCGCGGAGTGCGACTTCACGCTCGAGATCCTGACCGCGGAGGAGAAGCCGGTCTTCGATACCTCGTTCTCCTTGAAGCACGAGTTCGTGCCGGGACAGGTCAGCCGGATCCTCTTCAAGAAGCAGCCGCCCCAGCTCGCCAAGCTGGCGCCGGGGACCTATCTCTACCGGGTCACGGTCATGACCGCCGATGGCAGCGAGAAGGCGGACTGGAAGCGCCAGATCAACGCCCGGAAGTAGCCGACTTGGACGAGAAGCGCCTGCCGGCGAAACTCGGGGACTCGGCAGGGGCCGAGACCCTGCCGGAGGTCCATCACCCCTCCCGGGTCCGCCATGCGATCTTCCTCTGCCTGTCGCTCGGGTTCGTGGCCACGGGTGCCGCCATGGGGCTCGCCGGCGGGGCCAGGGCGGCGATCGGGTGGTTCTCGGTCGCCTTCTTCGGGACCGGGGTCCTGGTGTTCGGGGCCAATCTGGTCCCGGGCGCGAGCTGCCTGGTCCTGGAGGCCGAGGGCTTCACCATGCGAAGCCTCTGGCGCGACACCTTCGTACCCTGGGATGCGGTCCTCGAGTTCGGGGTCACGGTGATCGCCTCCAACGAGATGGTGGCCTGGAACTATCGGCCCGAGAGGCCCGAAGCGAGGACTGCCTCGGCCCGGTCCTCCCACGCCCTCTGCGGTTTCCATGCCAGCCTCCCCGACACCTACGGGCTGTGGGCCGCGGACCTCGCCCTCCGGATGGAGGAATGGCGCGCCGCGGCGTAGCGAGCGAGCGGTGCACCCGGGTGGCCCCGGGATCTCCCGGACCTCGGTCAGGTCAGTCCGGGGACAACTCCTCGGGAACCGCCCCCTCCACCAGCTGGTGGATCTCGTCGAGTCCGACCCCCAGGCTGGGAGCCGCCAAGGGTGGGAGTCCTACCGCCCTGAGCCGCATGCGGAGGAACCCGGGGGGGATCCGGTCGGCCGCCACCCGGAGCAGGAGACCGAGGCGGGCCCGGAGTTCTCCCTCGCCGGGCCGGCCTTCGTTCCGTGGGGGAGTGAAGGCCAGGCGCAGCCTGGCTCCGGCGGCCTCCAGGTCGAGGACCCCGGTGA
This sequence comes from uncultured bacterium, assembly GCA_964403795.1. Taxonomy (GTDB): domain Bacteria; phylum Muiribacteriota; class UBA6191; order CAZXTJ01; family CAYOHP01; genus CAYOHP01. The sequence goes on from CAYOHP010000224.1 coordinate 1,898, forward strand.
GGACCGGTTCCCAGTCGTAGACCACCAGGGCCAGGACCAGGTCCCCATGGACGGGGTCGAGGTCCGCCAGGACCTGGTCGGGAGTCTCGGAGAGCCGGCGGGTGAGCCCGACCTCCTCCCGCATGGTCCCGATCAGCTCGGCGCCCGGGGTGCGAGGCGGGTCGAAGGGCGCTCCGCCCGGCCGGGTGCCGCGCAGGAAGCCGTCCGGGATCCCGGTGCCGCGCCCCTTCGCGGCGTCCGCCCGGTAGATCGTTCGCCAGCGCCGGCCTCCTTGAGAGAGCAAGGAGAGATAGCGGGTCCGCCGCTCCTGCCAGGTCTCGTCGCGGGACAGGGCACCACCTCGCGGATCGCCGACCACCTGGAACCAGCCGAGGTAGCGCCCCGCCAGGATCTCGCCGAGTTCGGCGAGGGCTCCCCCGGGGTCCTGTCCCGGGGGGTCGAGCACGGAGACGAGGACCGAGAGACGACCGAGAGCCTCCCGGTTCCCGGATGCCGACTCCCCGGCGGCCAAGATCCGTTCCCCGAGCCGGGTGGCTCTAGCCCCCAGCACCGCCCGACCACGGGAGACCCGCGCCGAGACCTCGGGGGCCGGGGTGTGTTCGTCGACCTCGAGGGCCGAGACCAGGTCCGGTTCGGCCTCGAGGCGGGCCACCTCGCTGGCCAGGTCCTCTCCGACCACTCCACTCCCCGGCTCGACCCGCGGCCCGGGGAGCGCGCCCGATCCGGGCCGATCCCCGGTCCAGGCGACCGCCAGCCCGGCCACCACCCCGAGCGCCACCCAGGCCGCCCAGGCCGCCCGGAGGGACCCGGACTTCCCGGGTCGGGACAGGCTCTCCCCTGCCTGCAGGGCCCGGATCTCGGCGAGGCTGGTGGGCCGGGGAGCGGGATCCCAGGACAGACAGGCCGCCAGCAGCCGGGAGGCCTCGAGCGGCAGGCCGCCCAGGTCCGGCAGGGGCACGGCCTGGCCGCGACCGATGGCAGCCAGCACATCGTCGGGCTTGCGGGGCGGCTCGCCCCGGAGTCCCTCGTAGAGGGTCGCTCCCCATGAGTACCAGTCGGCGCTCGCCGAGAAGGGTCGGCCCAGGAACAGCTCGGGGGCCATGTAGGCGGCGGTACCCAGGACCACGCCGGTCCGGGTGACACGGGAGCCGCCGGGATCGAGGGCCAGTCCGAAGTCCACCAGCACGGCCCGACCCTCGTGGGTGAGCATCACGTTGCCGGGAGTCAGGTCCCGATGGAAGAGGCCCGCGTCATGGACCGCCTGGAGGCCCTCGGCCACCTGCAGCATGGCGGGCAGCACCGGCACCGCGGCCGGTCCCTCGGCGAGGGTACTCCCCTCCAGGAACTCGGTGACCAGATAGGGACCGTCCTCGGTCTCGCCGAAGGAGAAGACCTCGAGCACCGAAGGGTGCCGGATCCTGCCGAGCGCCCGGCCCTCCTGGACGAACCGGCGGGCGACCTCGGGGTCGAGGTCCTTGATCCCGATCCCGGAGACGATCCGGAGCAGCTTGACGGCGACCTTGCGCCCCAGGCGCCGGTCCTCGGCGAGCCAGACCTCGCCCATCCCGCCCCGACCGATGAGCCCGACGGGTTGGAAGTCCCTGCGCAACTCCTCGGGAAAACCGCTGGCCTCGGTCACACCCGGAGGGTGCCACATCCTCGGTTCGGACCAGGAGCCTGTCGGCGAAACCGACAGGCTCCTAAGGACCCACGATCCGGACCGCGTAGCGGTAGCGCTCGTCGAAGAACTTGTTGGAGAGATCGGGCTCGAGCACGCCCTTCCCGGGATAGCTGCAGACGAACTTGCCGCCCCCGGTGTAGACGCCCACGAACGAGACCTTGTCGTTGTTCTTGATCGAGAACAGGATCACGTCCCCGGGTTCCAGCTTGGCCCGGTCGGTGATCCGCTGGCCGGCGCTCGCCAGGTCACGGAGCGAAGCCGGGACCTTGATGCCCTGCTTGGCGAACACCCAAGCCACCAGGGGCAGGTAGTCGATGCCGCCCTGGGACGGGTCGGTGGCGTCCTTCTTGTAGCCGACCTTCTGGGTCACCAAGGATCGGCCCGCCTCGACGACCTTGGCCCGGGTCTCGGCAGGGTTCGGGCCGGCCGGGGTAGGCGGAGGGGGAGGCGGGGTCGGCGGGGCCGTGGGGGGAGCCGGCGTGGGCGGTGCGGAAACCGTCGGGGTCGGCGGCGCGGCCGGCGAGGCGGGGACTGTGGCCGGGGCGGTCGGCGTGGCGCTGGCGACCCGGGTCGGAGGCTTGCGGGTGGGATCCGGCTTCTCGCCGTCGCCGATCACCTTCATGAAGATCACGGGGAGCACGAAGATCATCAGCACGATGAGGGTGATCGCGAAGTAGGTCAGGATCTTGATCTTCTTCTTGATGCTGATGACTTCGCAGTACTTGTCCGTGCAGCTGGAGAAGGCGCAGTTCGAGCACTGGATGCGCGACTTCTGGCCGCACTTCCCGCACTTGACGACTTCGGTGTCCGCGGAACCGCACTTCTCGCAATGCATGGTGGTCTCAGCCTCGTCGGCTCGCCTCGGCTCGGGTCGGACCGAAGAGTAACACCCTGGGTCTCGCCCGGGACAAGGCGCGGCTGGTCGAGCCGGGAACCGCACGCGACCGTTGCCGAGGAGACCGCTCGTGTCTCGCCCCGGCAACCGTCGGCCCTCTCGTGCGGGACGGGTCCCGCCGATCCATGGACGGGAGAACGAATGGCAGAGCCGGCGGGCGAGAACCTTGGGAGGGGGACGTCCTCGGGTCGCGGTCCCCGCACCGCGAGGTCGTCCGCGCTCCTCGGGTTGGCCCTGGCGTCGGCCGCCTGGCCGATCATGGCCTGGCGACCCAGCGAGCCCGGAGCCCGTCCTGTCCGCTACCTGGGATCCGCCGATCAGCAGCGGGTCGAGGAGTTCCTCTCCGGGCCCGGGACCTCCCCGCTCGAAGGCATGGACCCGGGTGCCGTCGCCCGCTACCTGGCGCCCTGGTCCCGCCAGGGGGAGATCGACCGGCGCGCCCGGGTCCTCGACCTCCTCGCCTCGCTGGACGACGAGGCCGCCTTCGGGGTCCTGGTGGAGGCCCTGGTCGCCACCGGGGCTCCCGATCGCGACGCCCGCCTCGAACGCCTGGCCGTCCATCACCGCCCGACCCTGGTGCTCCGTCTGGTGCGCTACCTCGATCCTTCCCAACCGGCATCCTATCGGGTGAACGCGGCTCTGGCCCTGGCCACCCTCCGGGCCGCCGAGGCGTCCGGCGCGCTCGGGCTCTGGCTCGCCGACCGCGAGGAGACGCCCTTCTTCCGCCGATCCTGCCTGGCCGCCCTGCGCGGCATGGGTTGCCTCCCCGGTCTGGCGATCCTGGTGATGCTCGCCCAGGACCCCGACGAGATCCTCTCCCAGACGGCCCTGGATCTCCTCCTCCAGAGGCATCCCGGGTCCCCCGAAGCAGTCCGTCTCCTCGCCAACCGGCGAAGGGGCACGGGGATCGGACCTCGCGAGACCATCGAAAGCCTGGTCGCGGATGCGGCCCGGTCCCACGGGATGGATCCCCGCCTGGTCTCGGCAGTGATCCGGATCGAGTCCGACTTCGAGCGCCGGGCCCTCTCCTCGAGCGGTGCCCAGGGCCTCATGCAACTCATGCCCGAGACCGCCCGCGACCTCGGGGTGACCGATCCCTTCGACCCGCGCCAGAACATCCGGGGAGGCAGCCTCTACCTCCGGAGGATGCTCGATCGGTTCCGCGATCTCCCACTGGCCCTGGCCGCCTACAACGCCGGCCCCGGTGCCGTCGAAGGCTACCGCGGCATTCCCCCGTATCCGGAGACGGTGCGCTACGTCCAGAAAGTGCTCGGCGAGTACCGTCGTCTCGGGGGCCCGGAGGTGGCGATCCCGGCACCCGCCACCGGTCCCAGACGGAGGTCGTGAGAGAATTTGGCCGACCGGGAAGGACCTGTTATCCTCCCTTGTACAGGGGCAACCGAATGGCAGGACCGCCTCGACGGTCCGTGGGGCGCGGCGAGACGCGTACGCCGCGCTCCCACCAAAGATCAGCGGACGCGCGCGGCAGAGGCTTGCCGCGTCCGGAAGGAGAGGTTGCCCGAGTGTTCCTACCCCGGCCTTCGAATCCCCCATCCCGGTCCTTCCTCGAGCGTTTCCGTCGCGAGGAGGAAGGTCAGGGCGTCGTGGAGTACGGGCTGATCCTCGGCCTGATGGTGCTCATCGGTGTGGCGACGATGTCGGCTCTGGGCACCAACTTCACGGACTTCTTCACGGGCGTGACCACCACCATCGAGGACACCCTGGCTAGCGTCTCGTCCTGAGGCCGGCCTCGGGAGGCAGTCGCTCGAGGTGTCCCAGTTGGGCAGCCGCGTCCTACCGGCGCGCTCCGGTCCAGCGGTAGCCCCGCCCGCCCCGCGGCGCTCCCTGGTAGCCCAATCCACCGCCGACCCTCGGCCGGGGCGGCGAGGAGGGGGAGGGCGGTTCGGTCTCCGGCGAGGCCATCGGGCGTGAGGCGCCGGCCACGGCGGGGCCAGGCACCGGTGCCCGGTCCGGGACAGGCTCAGGGGGCGGCCGTGTCCCGGCCGCAGCCGGAGCCTCTCCCCGCCTGGCGAGCAGGACCCTGGCCCTTAGCCCCGGAGCGACCTCGGGAGGCAGCTCGTCGCCGGCGAGCCCATCCAGGACCTCGCTCCGCCCGACCCGGTCCAGGGCTGCCCAGGCGGCTTCGGTCCCGATCCCGGCCAGCTCGCGGGCGGCCTCGGGTTCGGGGTGCTGGAACAGCCACCAGTCGAGGTACCAGTCCTCGGTCCGCAGCGGAATCGGTCCGCCGGGCCGGCGCGACAGCAGGCTGACCGCCACCGCCAAGGCCACGCGACCCGGATCGCGGCTCTCCAGGACCTTGCGAGCGAGGTCCGGAGAGTCGGCAGCGAGAGCCGTCGAGGCGAGCAGCCAAGCCTCCCCGCTCCGGGAAACGGCCGGCAGCTCCGCCCCCAGGGCATCCAGGCTCCTGGCCGCCGCCGGGGACCGGGAGAGCAGCGGGACGAGGTCGCATCGATCGACCAGGAACAGCTCCCGGAATCCCTCCCCGGTCTCGGCGAGCCGGCTCGCCTCCCGGTACTCCTGGTGGTGAAGGACGGCGGTCAGGGCCGAGAGGCCCAGGGGAACCCCGGTTCGCGGCTCGAGCGGGGACGACGCCCCGGCCAGGACCGAGAGGATGGCCACCGAGGGACCCACCGGCGGCGTGAGGGCCAGACCGGCCTCCAGGTCGAGTCCCAGTTCGAGGTCGAGGAACTCCCTGGCTTCGGTGAGCAACGCCTGGTAGACGACCGAGGGGGGAGCCGAGGCCGCCTCCCGGAGGAGAGCAGGGGAAGCCGGGCGGAAGCTTCCGTAGATCTGCCGGGCGTGTCGCTGGGCCTGCCTCAGGTCCTCGAGGGAGATGC
>CAYOHP010000225.1:0-7213 GCA_964403795.1 uncultured bacterium
GTCTCGGTCCGGTAGACGCCGCGGTCGACATCCGAGATCTCGAGCTCGACCGTGTGCATGGTGACCGGCAGGGCCATAGGGCGGGAGTCTATCCGGGGGAAGGCCGCCGCCGCGCTCCCGGGCCGACGAGGAGGGATCCGGTTCCCGGGGGGCCGTCCCCGGAGCGGGACGTCACACGTGGTTCCGGAGCGAGAGTTCGCGGGGGTGCGGCTCGAGCCAGGTCTGCTCCGAGAGCCACGGGATCGCGTGCTTGCGGACGTGGTGGCGGAGCAGGGTGATCGGGACCACCAGGGGCAGCTCGCCCTTGCGATAGCGCTCGATCAGATCCTGGAGCTCGGCCCGATCGGTGTCGTCGACCCGACCCCGCAGGTGTCCGGCGGCGTGCAGGAGCACGTCGGTCTGCTTCCGGCGGGTGGCGATCCGGGCGAGCCCGGTCATGAAGAGTTCCTCGTAGTCGCGGGCCAGCTGGTCGCGGGGATGGTCCTTGACGGTGGCGACCAGCTTCCCGAGCCGGGTGTAGGTCGGCCGGTCGTGGGAGAGGAGGGTGAGCTTCTCGCGGGTGTGGAAGCGGACCAGGTCGGCGCGGCTCCAGCGCGAGGAGAAGAGCGTACGGAGCCGCCGGTAGGCGAAGACCCGGGTCACGAAGTTCTCCCGGAGCTGAGGATCGTTCATCCGCCCGTCCTCCTCGACCGGAAGCCATGGGAAGCGCTCGATCAGGCGATGGGTGAAGAGGCCGCGGCCGCGCTTGGCCGGGGCGCCGCCGGCGGCGGGATACACCCGCACCCGTTCCAGCCCGCAGGAGGGCGATCCCTTCTGGACGATGGCCCCCTGGAGGTCGAGTCCGGCCAGGGCCTCGCACTTGCCGAGGGCGTACTCGTCCATCCGGGTCGTGTGGTCGTGTCCGCTCCGGGGCGCCACCAGCCGGGACCCGCCCGGAAGGTCCGGGTCGTCCACCAGACGCAGGGTCTCCCGGGGGATGCCGAGCCCCATCTCGACCTCGGGACACAGCGGGACGTACTCGACGTAGGCCCCGAAGGTGTCGCGGAGGAAGCGGTCGAGCTTGTGACCCCCGTCGAAGCGCACCCCCTGGCCCAGGATGCAGGCCGAGATGGCGATCCGGATCGGGGGATCGGGTTCCGCAACAGGCTGGCACTCCGGCTCGGGATCCGCCAGGACACCCTCCCTAGGGGTCCCCCCCGGGGAGAGTGTCCCATGCCCGGCTCCTGTCAGCGAAGGGAATGGGCCTCGAAGAAGGACCAGAGCTCCTCGGCGGCGGCGTAGGTGTCGACGGTCGGGCCCACGATCGCCTCGGGGAGGCCGCCCGTCCCTCCCGGATAGCCGTGACCCTGGCCCAGGATCTCGACGTGGAAGACCTGGGATCCGCCCTGGCAGCCTTCCCACGAGTCGATGAGGAGCCCGGAGCGGGAGCTGTCGGCGCTGGATCCGGAGCATCCCGAGGCCGCAGCCCAGGCCGCCGTGCCGTCCCGGGTCGGGGGCTTGGCCGGCTGGCGGCCGAAGCGCCTGGCCTCGGCGCCGTCGGGGGGCGTGAGCGGGTCGAGCTCGCCCACCACGAAGGTGAGCGGCACCGGGCGGGGGAGCCGGGGAGCCGGGTTCCAGAGCACCCCGGCCACCGGTCCGATGGCGGCGATGCGGTTGCCGAGGGCCTCGCCGGCCCGGAAGGTCATGGAGGCCCCGAAGGAATGTCCGGTCAGGTACAGGCGGTCGGGGGCGGCGCCGTGGTCGGCGACCAGCCGGTCGAGCACCCTGGAAACGAAGCCGAGATCGTCGATCTCTTCCTCGGCCCAGAAGCCTCGGCCCGATCCGTCGTTCCAGCCCCGGGGATTGAGCGGCAGGATGGCCGGCATCGAAGGGTGCTTGCAGAGCCCGTCGAGGGTGGCGAGCAGGAAGCCGTGGCGGTCGGCGGCTTCCTTCCAGCCGGTGGTCTTCAGGCCGTGGCGGGAGTTGCCGCCGAGCCCGTGGAGGAAGACCACGGCCGGGGACCCCGGGCGGGCCGAGGCCGGGACGTGGAGGCGCCAGGTGCGGTCCACGGTGCCGGAGCCGGGACGGGTGCTCCGCGGCATGCGGATCGACCGGAGTTCGGGTTCCCGGTCGAAGGGCCCGGCCTCCACCGGGGCCGAGGGGGAGCCGGCGGCGAGGGCGAGGGCGAGAGCGAGACGGGGGAAGGGATGGCGCACGAGGGTTCGACCTCCGGATTCGGGGGGACCTGTGCGATCCCCGGGGATGTCGAACGCAGGGCCCGTGCCAGCCGGGAGGATGGGCTCCAGGAGCGGAGGGGGGCTCGAGGGCAGGAGACGGGACCCCGGGAATCACGACGCCGGTCGTGCGGGGGCACGACCGGCGTCACGATCGCCGGGTCACGGGGTCCGGCGACGATCGGCCACCGGACCGGACCGACTACCGGCCTCGACCCCGGCCCGCCGGGCGGTTCTCCTGGCGGAAGCCTTTGCGCTCCTGGACATTGCCCTGGCGCATGTCCCTGCGCTCCTGGACGTTGCCCTGGTGCATGTCGCGCCGTTGGCCGCGGTTCTCCTGGTGGAGATCGCGCCGCTCGCCCTTCTGGTCCTTGTGCATGGCGGCGGCTCCCTGCCGGGTCTCCTGGCCGAGCTCGCGGCGGCCCTGGCGCATGCTCTCCTTGTAGGCCTTCACCGCTTCGGGATCGTTCTTGTCGACGCTCTCCCAGCCGGCTCTGGCATCGGCCTTGAAGTCCTGGTGGGCGTCCTTGGCTCCGGCCCGGAACTCTTGGCGCTCGGCCCGCTGGGCGTCTCCCAGTTCCTGGCGCTCGCCGCGGTTCTCCCGGTTGAGGGCCTTCCAGTCCTGGCGGTTCCCCTGGCGCCGTTCCCGGTGGTCGGCGCCCTGCTCGGCGCGCAGGCCCTTCCAGTCCTCCTTGGTCTCCTTGCGCCACTGGGTCGCCTTGGGATTCTCCCGGGCATGGCGGGCGGCCTCGGGGTGGTTCCTGGCGAAGAGCGCGGCCCGGGGGTGGGCATCGGCCCACCTGGCGGCCTTGGGGTGCTTGGCGGCCCAGGCCTGGTAGCGGGCGCTCCGGGACTCGAAATCCTCGGCGGTCGGGGAATCGTCGGATGCGAGCGCTGCCTCGATCTCGGAGGGCATCGAACCGACGGCGGAGGGCACTTCCGTGGGCATGGTCTCGGTCTCGCCGGCCGGTTCCATGGGCTCCCCCATGTCCTCGGCGGGGAGCCGGGCGGCCGGCACCAACAGGGCGAGGGCGAGAGCCAGGGTGGAGAGGTTTCGCATGGTGGATCCTCCTCGTGGGGATCGTCGGGGACCCAGGTTCCGGGTCCCGCCGAGGATCCACTGTGCCGGGGCCGAGGCGGGGCCGTCCAGGGTCTCGCTGGTCGCTCTCGGCACGTCTCGGGTGTCCCGGGAGACCTGGGGGGAGCCTGGCCAGGGGCGGTAGGGGCCGCCTCCCGAGCCACTCGACCGGCGGGTGCCAGCCTGGTCCAATTCGTGCATTCCGGTTCGGGTACCCCATGGCGAGTCCCGACCCACCGACGCTCCCTGCCCCTGCCCCTGCCCCTGCCCCCGCTCCCGTCGCCGGAGACCGGGTGCGACGCGGGGGGCGAGTCGCCCTCCTGGTCCTGGCCCTGGCGCTCCCGGGCTGCCGCCCTCCTCCGGGGGTCCTGAGCGGACTCCTGGGAGCCCTGGCCGCCGTGGTTTCGGGCGCCAGCGCCACCCGGCTCGGGCCGGGAACCGGGCCCGGGACGGGCGGCGGGTTCCCGGGGGGCGCGTTCCCAGGAACCCAGGTGGGGCCGGCCGCCGGGTTGCCGCCGCCTCCGGGAACGAGCCCTGGGCTCGGCCCCCTCCCGGCGCCGCTCCCGGGACAGGGCCTCGGACCTGCAGACAGCGGGAACCCGGCTTCCGGGGGGCGCGACTGGGGTCGGGTCCGGACCTGGGCCTACCAGCTCCAGGGGGCCGACCCCGGGGTGCTGGCGGCCTTCCCTGCCGACCTGGTGGTGATCGACCCGGCCGGGCGCGGTGGGGGCCGGGCTTCGATGACCCGGGCCGAGATCCAGGCGGTGCGGGCCTCGGGCAAGCGGGTGGTGGCCTACCTCTCGATCGGCGAGGCCGAGGACTACCGCAGCTATTGGAGGCCAGGATGGCGACCGGGATCGCCGGCCTGGCTGGGCAGCGAGAACCCCCGATGGAAGGGGAACTACACCGTCGAGTACTGGAACCCCGAGTGGCGGACGATCGTGCGGACCGCGCTGGACGCCCTGATCGACCTGGGATTCGACGGGGTCTACCTCGACATCGTCGACGGCTACCGGCGGTTCGGCTCGAGACCTTCGGCCCGCACCGAGATGATCGACCTGGTGCGGGCGATTGCGGTCCACGCCCGGGGTCGGGCGGGGAACGACTTCGGGGTCTTCCCCCAGAACGCCGTCGAGCTCGCCGCCGACTCCGGCTACCTCTCGGTCCTGACCGGGGTGGGCAAGGAGGAGACCTGGTTCCGGGCCACCGACGACCCCACCCCGGACGGGGAGCGGAGGACCGAGGAGGCACAGCTCTCCCGGGTCCGGGCGGCCGGCCGGCTGGTCCTCACGGTCGACTACGCCGGTTCCGGGGCCAACCGGCAGCTGGCGGTGTCCAGGGCCCGGGCCCTGGGATTCGTGCCTTACGTCACCGGGGTGGAACTCGATCGGCTCACGCCCCAGGGCTGACCGGCCGCTTCGCCGGTCGGGTTCGAATTTCGGGGAGCGGAGGCAGCAGGCTACGCTCCCCCTACGGGCGCATGGGGAGCGCTCCTGGCGATGCCAGAGACGGAGCCCGTCGCGAGCGAGCCCCTCGTGGACGAGCTGCAGGCTCAGGAAGAGGAGGACCCGTGGAGGAAACGACGTCCCGCCGGCGCTCCGGCAGCTCGTTGCCCCTGGTGCTCGCCCTGGTGGGCCTGCTCGGGCTGCTGGTGGCCCAGCTCCACCGGGTGACCACCGGCGAGGCCGGACTCACTCGGGCGCAGTCCGAGGATGCCGAGCACTTCTACCGGGCCGAGGCGGCCGCCAGCCGGGTCCAGAACCGGCTGAAGAAGCGCCCCTGGTCGGTGCGGTTCTACGCCGAGGGGGGGCTGGGGACGGGCCCCTTCGAGACCCGGCTCGAGGGCGAGTACCGGGGCGGCCGCTGGGAACTCTGGGTCGCCGACGTGGAGTTCGGCGCCTGCAAGGCGGTCCCGGGGCTGGTCGATCTGTTCTGCCGGGTCCGGCTCCAGGACCGGGAGCGCTCCTTCCACTACCGGGTCTCGTTGCCCGAGGGCTCGACCCGGATGGCTTCCGGGGTGGAGGTCGAGTGGTTCAGCCGGGTGGGCGAGGATCTCGCGACTCCCCTGGGCAGGGCCGAGGCGGCCCGGCGGGCGACCGCCAGCATGGCGGGTCGGCCGGCCAACCGGGAGCTGGCGGCCCGACGCCTGCGCCGGCTTCCGGTAGGGCTCCGGGCCCGGCTGGCGGGCGGGCCGGACGAGGGCATCGAGATGCCCGGGCCGGGGGACCTGGCCGAGGCCCTGCTGGCGGCGGGGGCCGGGGACGGCTCGGGGCCGGCCGCGGAGCGGGCGCTGCGCAAGGGGATCCACCTCCTGGGGGAGGATGGGCGGGGCCTCAGGTCCCTGCTCCCGCCCCTGGAGCGCGCCCGATTCGCCCGCCGGGCGGCCGACCACGCCTCGGCTCGGGTCCAGCTCCGGGAGGCCCTGGAACGGGGCGAGGACCTGGACCTCAAGGTGCAGGCGGCGGTGGCCCTGGCCCAGTCGTACTCGGCCGAGGCCTGGAAGACGGGACCGGCTTCCCCCGCCGGCCGGGACCTACTCAGGAAGGCTGCCGAGGTCCTCGACGCGATGGCGCGGGAGATGGCCCGGGCCCCGCTCGCCGAGCTGGCGGCCCTGGGCCCGACCTGGCGGGCCTCGGTGCCCCTGGAGGCTGCCCGGGTGGCCGTCCTGGCCGAGGACGAGACCGGAGCGGAGGAGGCCCTGGTCCGGGCTTCCGAGGCGGCCGGTGGCGCCACCCTCTACGGCGGAGGATCGCCCGTCGACCAGGTCCTGGCGGAAGCGCTCGGGTCGCTCAGGAATCCCGCTTCCCGGACCCGGATCCGCTCGGATCAGCCCCTCCCGCCGAGCGGGTTCGAGCCTCTCGATCCTGCCGAGGTCGAGGACTTCGTGGCGGACCCGGCCGCCGGGTGGGGCGGCTGGCCGGCCGATTCGGGGACTCCCGACCCCTTCTGGGGCGACCTCTGGAGGGACGAGCGGGGACGGGACGGCGAGGGAGGGACCCCGGGCCCCAGCGGGGACATCGACCGGGACGGGGACGGGGTCCTGGATCCCGACACCGAGATCGGGGGACCCGACCGGGACGGGGACGGGACGGCCGACGGGACCGGCTCGCCGGGTCCCGGCGTCTCGGTCTCGGTGGGCGTGGGACCGGTGGGAGCCACGGCTGCGGTCGGGAGCAGCGGGGCCAGCGCCACCGCCACCGCCGGGACCTCGGGCACCCCCTTGACCGCCACGGCCGGGTCGGGTCCCAGTCCCCAGGACTTGCTGGAGACCCGGGGGGATCGCCTGAGCAGCTGGGCCCTGGTCAACCAGGTCGACCCCTTCGTGCTGCAGAACCCCGGGGACCCGGTGCGGCTGCCTGCCAGCCTGGCGGCCTGCACCCGCCAATTCCGCAGCGAGCCGGCGAAGATGGAGGCATGTCATCGGGACGCGGCCGACCGCTACCTGTACTTCCTGGGGCCGCCGGGCGCGGCCCAGATGCCGGTCTACGACACGGTGGACGGCGAGTTCGTCGAGGTCGGGACCCTGGTCTACGAGGTGAAGCGGGGCGAGGGCGAGAACTGGTACCAGGGGCATACGGTCTCGACCCGGTGGGTCCCGCTGGATCGCTGATCGCCGTCAGCCCACCATGAACTGGCAGTGCTCGTCGCCCATGGCGCGGCACATGGCCTCGGTGGCCACGACCTTCTTGTCGAAGAGGACCTCGCACACGCCCGAGAACACGCCCCGGATCATGTGGTCGACCCCGGTGGTGGACTTGCCGTAGCAGTAGGCGAAGGGCGAGTGCTCGACCCGGAACACCAGCTCGTGGCGGAACATGTCGAGGCTCTCGACCGTGAAGACGCCCCAGCCCTGGGCCGCGCAGCGCTGGGCCACCGCGTTCACGACCTCGAGCTCGCTCATCTCGGATTCCTTGAGTCGACG
>CAYOHP010000226.1:0-6617 GCA_964403795.1 uncultured bacterium
CTGCCGCGTCCCCCCGGAGGTCCCGGGCCGGAAGCAGGTGGTCGACCGCGACACCATGCGCTTCGTCTTCGACGGGCCGCTGGCCACCGACGGCAGCCAGGACGGGGTGTACGCGATCCAGATCGACGTCGCCGACGTGGCCGGCAACGTGTCCCCGACCTTCACCACCACCTACGTCTACGACACCACCGAGCCCAGCGTGGACAGCACCTTCCCCACCTCGGACAGCTCGATCAACGGGCCGCTGCGCCATGTGAACGCCACCCTACGCGATCCCCGCCGGGACTTCTGCCGCAGTGCAGGCGGGATCTCCAAGGCCACCTCGACCCTCGAACTGGAGCTCGCCGAGCCCAACCCGAACCTCAACACCCAGCCGGCCGGGACCAAGATCCGCGGCACCCTGCGCTTCGAGGCGATTGCCGGGGTGGAGCGGATCCTGCTCGAGATCGTCGACACCACGGGCTTCCCCGCCGGGCTCCGGGTGGACGGCCGCGACGACGGTCGCTACCGGTTGACGGCGAGGGCCGTGGACTGCGCCACCAACCGGAGCCCGGTGACCAGCGCCACCTTCGTCTACGACACCCAGCGGCCCAACCTGGTGGTCGACGCCCTGACCGAGGGAGGGACCCTGACCGGTCCCGACTTCACCCTGACCGGCCGCCTCCAGGACAACCTGCGGGGCAGCGGGATCGACAAGGTGACCGTGACCCTCGAGGCGGTCGACGCGGTGGGACGGGTCACCACCGCTCCCTTCTTCCTGGATGCGCCCGCGACCCTCGACCCGGTGCCGGTCGAGGCCAGGGACCCGGTCGTCGAGTGGATCTTCGTGGGCGACCTGCGCCGGGTGCCCAAAGGGACCCGGGCCCGGCTCCGGGTGAGGGGCTTCGACAAGGCCGGGAACTTCGACGAACGCATCTTCCTGGTCACGGCCATGGCCGACACCATCCCGCCGCCCCAGCTCTCGGCGCCGCCGTCCGGGTTCTCGACCTCGGCCCAGATCCTGACCTTCCGCTGGGACGCGGTGGCCCAGGCGGCCCGCTACCGGGTGCGGATCGTCACCCCCAACGGCGACGTGGTGGAGCGGACTACGGTCGGTCCCCAGACCTCGCTGGACGTGAACCTGACCGCGCTCCCCGATCCCGAGGGACGCTTCACCTGGGCGGTGGCCAGCATCGACGCGGTCGGCGGGGTAGGGGCCTTCTCGCCCAATCGCCCGTTCTCCGTCGACCGCAAGCGCCCGAGCGTGATCGCCATCGACATCGTGGATCCCTCTCCCGAGGCGGTGGGCTCGATCAACGAGGGCCTGGTGCGGATCACCCTGCACTTCGACGAGGACATGGACGCGACCCGCGCTCCCGTGGTCCAGGTCCAGCCCCAGAACCGCACCATCCCGCCGCTCGCGGTCCGCCAGCTCTCCTACTCGGGCAAGCTCTGGCAGGGGGAAGTCACCATCCCCGAGGCCGGACCCGGGATCCCGGACCACAACGGGCTCGCCGAGATCACCGTGACCCGGGCCTTCGACCCGGCCGGCAACGAGAACCTGGGACCCCAGGGCGGGATCACCGTCTTCGAGATCGACACCGGTCCGTTCTTCCGGGTGGCGGTGTTCAAGAACCCGGTCGACGAACAGGACGCCCTGATCGTGGTCAAGGGCTTCAAGCGCGACGGCGGGGCGGTGGAGGACATCGTCGACCCGCCCACGTTGCTGGTGCGCCGGGCCGGCGAGCCCGACCAGCACCCGACCATGTTCCGGGTGAACCAGGGGACCTTCCGGGGTGCCTTCCGGCTGCTCGACGCGAGCATCGCCCCGGTGCTGCTCCGGGTGGCGGGCCGGGACCGCCAGGGCAACACCTCGGCCCGGGAGATCACCCTGGCCGTCGCCCGGCCGCGCCTTAGGGAACCGATCCGGATCCAGGCCTCCGGCCTCAGTGTCGAAGTGCCGGCGGGCCGTCTCCCGGAGACTTCGTCCCTGGTGGTGGTGGGGAAGGCGGATGCCCTGAATCCCGAACTGCCGGGAGGGGAGCTCGAGCTGGTCGAGACCCTGGCGCAGGTCGGACCCCTGGGCCTGGCGATCCCCGGCGGCGCCGTGGTGCGCCTGCCGCCCGGGGAACTCCCGGAGGGAACCGCGACCAGCGGCCTCGGGATCTACCGGCGCGACAAGGACCGGGCCACCTGGATCGCGGGCCTGGCCGGGGACGGCTCGGCAGAGGGATCGCTCGACGCCCTGGGGCCGCTCATGGTCTGTCGCGACGCCCTGGCGCCCCGGGTGGGCGAGCCGGTGGCCGAGTGGGTCGACGGCGTGCTCCGCCTGGCGGCCCGGGTGGACGAGGGGGGCAGCGGCCTCGATCCGGCCCGGCTGGCCTTCGTGGTGGGCGGGCTCCGGGTCGAGACGCTCCCCGGGGACGAGCCCGGGGTGCTCCGGGCCGAGCTGCGCTCCGGCCAGGTGCGCGGCGGGGAGAGCCTCTCCCTGGAAGTCTCCGACCGGGCCGGGAACCTGGGTCGCTCGGTGGCGGCCCTGGTGCCGGCGCCCCGCTTCGGCTTCTCGGAAGCGGTGGTCGTGCCCAATCCGGCCCGCACCATGGCGACCGTGCGCTACCGGCTGAACCAGGCCGCCGCCGAGGTGACCCTGGATGTCTACGACGCCTCGGGGCGTCGGGTGCGGCGCCTGGGGGGCTCGACCGGCCCCGGGCTCCAGTCGCTCTCGTGGGACCTCCGGGACTCCCGGGGCCGCCTGGTTGCCAACGGCGTCTACCTGGCGACCCTGATCGCCGGCGGCTCGGGCGGTTCGGTGCGGGAAAACCTGAAGATCGCGGTGTTGCGGTGAGGAATCTGCCGATGGAGAGAGGGGAGACCTAGCATGTGGTTCGAAGTGGAGGACCGGAGGCGCACCGACAGGGAGCGCCGCTCGGCCGGGTTCGGTGGCTTGGCGGTCTGCTTCCTGGCCGTCCTCGCCCTGGGCCTCGGCGGCTGCGGCGCGGACCCGGGCGGCGACTTCCTCGAGGACGGCTTCGGACCCCAATCCCTCCCGATCGGCGGAGTGGCCGAGCGGATCCAGACCGGCTACCAGAGGTTGGAGAGCGGCTCGCTGACCGCCGCCCGGGGCGTCTTCCTGCAGGTGATCGAGGACAATCCGACCGCCGCCGAGGCCAGCCAGGCATGGGCCGGCGTGGGCTTCGTCGACACCCGCCAGCTCGGGACCAGCGAGGGCCTGGCCGAGTTCGAGGAAGCGCATCGGCTCGACGCCAAGAACCCGGACGCCCGGGTGGGTTTCGCCGGGGCGCTCATCTCCCGGGGCCAGCCCGAGGACATCGACCGGGCCGTGGCCCTGCTCGAGGGCATCGACCCCAAGAACGTGAATTTCGTCTACACCGACCGCTTCCGGCTCGGCATCACCAATGCCGAGGTCCATGCCCTGCTGGCCTATGCCTATGCGGTCGACGGGCAGCGGGACAAGTCCGACGTCCAGCGCGGCATCGCCCAGCAGCTCGACGCCAACGTCGACGACACCACCGTCGACCAGATCCTCTCCGTCCTCGCCTTCCTGCCCTGAGCGGGCGGGCGGCAGGAGCCTCGGGAGTCCCATGGCGATCCGCGGGCAACCCGGTACCCGGTGGCAGAGGCCACAGCCGACCAGGAGTCGGTCGCGCCCGGGCGTCCCGCTGCCCCGGGCTCGGGGTCCTCGGCGCGCCGCCCGCCTCTCCCCGGGACTGGGCCTGCTCTTCGCCGGGGTGGCCTGGGCCGTGGTCACCGCGGTCACCTATACCACCGAGCTGAACCAGAACAACGGCCACGATGTCCCCGCCGGGGCGAGGAACCTCCCGGGCGGCAACATCACGGTGACCTGCGACGCCACCCCCTCCGAGGTCACCCTCTTCAACCAGATCGGGACCTCCCAGGCCAACGGCACGGTCGGCCAATTCGGTGCCGACTGCGGCGTGGCCACCGCCACCCCCGACCCGGCCTCGACCGTGAACCTGCTCTTCGAGGGTCGGACCCAGATCATCACCCAGGTCCAGGACCAGGACAACGTCCCGGTGCTGGGCCCGATCGCGTTCGCAGCCGGCACCAACGCCGGCGAACCCATCTTCTTCGACGCCGATACCGGTCCCCCGGACCACGCCGAGCTCGACGTGGTCGACACCGACGCCTTCCAGAGCGCCAACCCCGGGGTGGTCCGGGACCTCGCCAACGCCACCGTGATCTTCAACCAGGGGGCGGTGGGCAACCCCTTCGACCTGGTGATCCAGGGACGGGTCCAGAACATCCCCAACGCCGGCGCGCCGCTCGGAGAGGTAGGCGCCACCGTGCAGGTCGACATCGTGCGCCAGGGCGGGGGCACCATCGCCCCGCTGGCCTCGCCGGTCACCACCTTCACCGGGCCCTACCTGATCGTCTACGCGGTGGACCCGGTGGCGGCGCCCGACAACCCTTCGTTCGCCGGGGTCGCCAACGAGGAGGGGGCCTTCCGGATCGGCTTCGACTTCTCGAGCGTCCAGGACGGCGTCTACCTGCTCACCTTCTCGACCCGGGACGTGCAGGGGGGCGTCAATCCCGCCGACGGCAACAACCTGCTGGTGACGGTGATCATCGACCGCTCGGCCCCGGGCATCGTCTTCACCCGCCCGGCCAACCCCTTCATCGCCAACAATCCCCAGACCGAGCCGTTCTGCGAGGACGTGATCTTCACCCTGGAGGGGATCGTGGCCGAGCCGCTCACCCTGCCGGCGACCGTGACCCTTGAGACCTTCCACGACGACCTGCTGGTGGTGAACCCGATCTTCACCAACGTGACGACCGCGGTCACCGGGCCGCTGCCCGGACTCTTCAGCGTCCCCTACGACTTCACCACCGCCCCCATCATCACCAACCCCGGCGAGCAGGACCTGTTCGTCACCACCGCCCAGGCCGAGGACGGGGCCGGCAACCTCTCGGGGATCGCCACCCACGTCTTCATCTGGGACGCGGTCGCCACCCTCCCGCCCCTCTTCAGTGCACCCCCGAGCCCCTTCGCCACGGCCGGGACCATCGTCACCTTCGTGGGCAACGTCCCGAACGTGCGGGTCGGGGCCGAGGACCTCGAGGAGCACGGGACCGTCGATTTCGAGCTGACGGTATTCAACTCGCTGACGCCCACCCTGCGGACCACCTTCGTGGTGGCCGGGACGCCCTCGACCACCGTCCACGATTCCCAGCTCGACGTGATCCAGGCCCCGGTCTTCCCGGTGGCCACCACCGACAACATCCTGGGCCTGATCCCGGACCGGTTCGACTTCACGCTCCCGGTGAACGTCTCGACGCTCCCCGACGGGAACTACCTGGTCGAGCTCCAGACCATCGACCAGGCCTGCAACCGCAGCCTGATCACGACGCTCTCGCTGTGCATCGGGCGGCTCGGGCCGGTGGTGAGCCTCGACCTCGCCACCAGCGGGCCCGACGACAACTACGACACCCCCGACTTCGTCCCCAACCGGCCGCCCAACCAGTTCGGGGCCAACGACCCGGTGTTCGTGATCTCGCTGCGCTCCCCCGAGCGCCCGGATCCCGGCTTCCCGGCCCAGCCCATCCCGGTGCCGTTCCCGGCGCCGCCCAACGACTTCGACCCCGGGACCCTGGACCGGCTCTTCCTCTCCGGGACCGTCACCGATCCCTGCACCGGGGTGATCGAGGTGCGGGCCTCGGGTCCCAACATCCCGACCACCTCCTTCCTCGTGACCCCCCCGGTCACCTCGACCCTGTTCGTGCTCCCCGACGTCGACGTCTCGAACCTGGCCGAGGGCATCCCCGAGCTCCTGAACATCGTGGCCGTGAACTCGCAGGGGCGGCAGGGCCCGACCACCAGCTTCATCGTGCTCCGGGACATCGTCCCGGCCCGGGCCCCGATCATCCAGGCCCCCCAGCCGCTGCCCTTCTTCACCAACCGGCCGACGCTGGATGTGGACGGGATCGCCGAGCCCAACAACCTGATCGCCCTGATCCTGCCGCCGGTGCTGAACGTGCCGGTGGCGCCCATCGTGCGGACCACCAACGGCGACCAGCTGAACCCTCCCCGGATCCCCAACCCCCGGAGCATCTTCAACTCGATCCCGGTGTTCGCGGTCACCACCCGGGCCCGGGCCGACGGGACCTTCTCCTTCCGGAACGTGCCGCTCACCAACATCTCGACCGGGTTCCTGAACCCCACGACGCTCCTGGTCCAGGCCATCGATCTCTTCGACAACACCGACCCGGCGGTCTCGGTCACCCCGCTCGAGATCTTCGCCACCACCGGGGTCGGCAACGTGGTCCAGATCACCATCGATCCCGGGACCCTGCGACAGATCGACGTGTTCCCGGCCCCGCCCAGCCTGCCGCCCACCAGCGGGCAGTTCCGGGGTCTCGAGACCGTCGACATCCGGGTGATCTACGACACCCTGATCACCCGTCCGCCCACGCTCACCCTGATCCAGAACGCCGGGGCCCCGCCTCGCACCGCCAGCCTGGTGGCGCCTGTGGACCTCTCGACCCTCACCACCACGACCCTCGTCTACCGCTATCCGGTGATCGACCGGGTGAACGACTTCGATGGCCCGGTGACCCTCGACCTGGCCGGCGGGCTCGACGTCTTCGGGAACGTCCCG
>CAYOHP010000226.1:6627-7002 GCA_964403795.1 uncultured bacterium
GTGGCCAACTCGTTCTTCGTCGATTCGGTGGCCCCGATCCTCAACTCGACCGGGCTCGGCACCACCCCGACCGAGGCGGAGCGGATCCTGGTGCCGGTCCCGGTGCTGGCCGCCGACCTGCTCGACGTGCCGGCCACCGTCACCACCACGGCCTCGGGGATCTCCACCGCGGCCAGCCGGATCCAGCTCTTCGGCCCGCTCCAGGTGAACCCCGACCAGGAGATCCCGCTGGTGGCGATCCCGCCCCAGCCGGGCTTCGAGATCGCCTTCACGGTGGCCTCGCCGCTGACGGTCGAGGGGCTCTACCGGATGGTCATCACCGCGGTCGACAACGTGGGCAACTCGCGACGCATCGTCCGCACCTTCGTCTTCGAC
>CAYOHP010000227.1:0-6694 GCA_964403795.1 uncultured bacterium
CCCCCTGCCCGTCCGGGCCCGGCTGGGCCCTGGCGGCCGCGGCTGCGCTTGGGGATGGGGGGTTTGGTTTGGGGGGGCGCCCCCCCAACCCCCCCGAGGTAGATCAGGAGTTCCGTCGGCGGCGCCCGATCCCAGGATCCCCATCCGGTTCATCTCCCTGAATGCCTCCACCGCCACCGAGAACTCCTTGGAGAGGCGGACGAAGACGTGGTTCTGCTTGGCCTCGACCTCGATGGCCTCGAGGAAGGCCTTGAGGTAGGGGTGGGTAACCTTGGCGATCCAGCGGTCCAGGCGACCCCGGAGCCACTGGGCGGCGAGCTTGGCCTCGACGGGCGTGAAGGTCTCGAGTTCGATCCCCAGCTGGATCTTGGTGCCGGTCCGCTTCCAGTCGATGGCCGCCTGGCCGACGAGACCGAGGCCCTCGGTCTCGGGATCGGCAGCCAGCGCCGCCCGGGTGGCGGCCGGGACCTGGATGCCGGCCACCACGTAGGTCACCGGCGTCAGCGACATGCCGTGCTTGTCGCCGAACGAGAGGTTGGTCCCGAGCGCGGTCTCGACCAGCTTGCGGCTGACGTCGAAGTCGCCTTCCCGGGCGTAATGGAAATGGCTCACGCCCTCGGTGATCTCGGCCAGGGACAGGGGGAGCCGTTCGAAGAGCGGCACCACGAAGGTGACCCCCCGGTAGGCCCACTCGCGGATCGGGAGGCCGGCCGTCTCGGCCAGCTTCCGGATCTTCTCGGCGATCCGGAGCGGTCCCCGGGCCAGGAACACCAGATCGACCAGCTTCTTGCCGCCCACATTGGCGCCCAGCGCCACCTGCGAGACCTGCTCCCGGGGATCGGGATAGCCCTTGGCGATCCACTCGTCGCAGAGGTCCCCGAGCCAGCCCTCGTGGGCGATCCCGGGGTAGTCGTGCATGAGCAGTTTCAGGTTCGCCAGCAGACCCCCGTGGAGCTGTCCCGGCAGCACGTGGCCGAGGTCCCCGGTGAACGGGGCGGCCAGGGCGAGGGGGGCGAGCGATGCGGCCAGCAGGGCGGGGAGCGCGGCGGCGCGCGCGAGCGACCTCTTCATCCGGTTTCCTCTCTCCTCGATACTTCCGGTCTGCCTTCTGGATTCTCTTTGCTGCGGCAGCGGAGGCGGACGACGGCGGCACACTGCCTCGGAGAGGATCCGCCATGCAATGCGCATGAACGCGTCGGGCCGGGTTGCCGGTCTCGGGGGCGAGACGCCGGGAGTCCCACCGTCGAGCCTTCCGAGAGTTCCGATCCAGGGGGAAGGCCGGGAGCCGCGCCCTGGGGCAAGCGCCGGATTCCCGCATCGCGAGCCCGTCTTCCGAGGCATGGACGACACGCGCGACGGCCGTGACGCGGCTGGCCCGGAACCTGCTGCGCCCGAGGGCACGTCCGGGAAGGGACGGTCGGGGGCACCGAGGGAGTTCTCCTGCCCATCCATCCGTCCCGATCCCCCGCGGCGCCGGCCCTGGCGTTGCTGATCGCCTTCCCGCTCCAGGCCGACGGCTTGCTCCCGGTCCTCCAGGTGGCCGCCAGCCTCGATCCCGACCGGGGGGTGGGCTCGCTGCTGGCCTTGACCGAGGGCGGGGGCAGCACCACCCTCCAGGAGCGTCCCGGCTGGATGGTCCAGGACCTCTTCCGGCTCCGCCTCGAGGGGCGACGGGCCGTGCTGGCGCTCTGGCGCGACCTCGGAGAGGGGCACCGCACTTCGCCCGAACTCTGGGTCGAAGACCGGGAGGGGAGCTGGGAGGCCGGTTCCGGGCCGACGACCCACGCCCACGCCGAGGCCGAGGCCGAGGGCGAGGCCCATCCCCACGGCGGGGAGTTCGAGCTGGTCTGGGGTGGCAGTCCCCGGATCGAGTGGACCGACGCCCGCACCCGCTTGGCCACCGGCGACCACGGCCCCGAACTCCGGGTCGAACGCTCGCTGGCCGGCGAGAACCGGGAGCTGCCGCTCGCCCGGGTCCGGGTCGCCTTCGGGTTGGCCGGGGACG
Organism: uncultured bacterium; assembly: GCA_964403795.1. Lineage (GTDB taxonomy): Bacteria > Muiribacteriota > UBA6191 > CAZXTJ01 > CAYOHP01 > CAYOHP01. The sequence continues at coordinate 2,006 of CAYOHP010000227.1, forward strand.
GCGTCCGGGCCACCCGGCTCCGGGACCCTCTGCCCGAGACCCAGGCACAGAGGCTGAACCTGCTCGACGAGATGCTGCACCGGGGTGACCTGGCGCGGGCGGCGGGGCTCCTGTCCGGACTCGAGGAGACCCATCGGGAGCGGGCCGCGGTCGTGATCGCCCGCCACGCGATCCCCGGGACGGAAGCGGAGCCGTTGGCCCGGCGCCTCCTCGACCAGGTGGCCATGGCAGGGGGAAGCGTAGGGCGGAAGGCGGCGGAGGCCCAACTCGAACTCGACTGGAGGTCCATCCGTTGACCCATCCCCGGTCCCTGTTCCTCGCCCTCCCGGTGGCCCTCGCGACCTGCGCCCTGGCCTCGCCCACCCTGGACCCCGGCGCCCGGCTCGGACGCTACCGGGATCCCGACGGTGCGAGCTGGCTGCTGCTGCGACGGGGCGTCGGCTTCGAGGAGGCGGCGGCCGCCACCGGTCTCCCTCCCGAGGTGCTCTACGGGCTGTATCGCCAGGACCGGCGCTTCATGGAGCTTTCCGACCCGGGTGCCGGGGAGGCAGCCGTCCTCGCCATCCGCCTGCCCGAGACCACCACCCCGGGCTGGAGCGCCCCTCCCCAGGGGAACACCGGCGCTGGCCACCAGCGGCTGGCCTACGGGTATGCCCCCTCGGGTACCGGGGCCGGCTCGCTCCGGATCGTGCTCGGGCCCCAGGGCATCCAGCTCGACTCCAGTGGTCTGCTGCCCGGTGGTGCGAGCCTCCCCGGACCGTTCCCGGCGCCGGCCCCGGTCCCCGGGAAGTCGCCGTTTCCTCCAGGTGGCCAGTACCCGGGGCAGTACCCGGCGCCCCCGGGAGGGCAGTATCCCGGGCAATTCCCGCCGGGCGGCCAGTACCCCGGCCAGTACCCACCGGGTGGCCCGTATCCCGGGCAGTTCCCGGGCATCGCCCTGCCCGGAGCCGGCGGGATCCAGCCGGGGAGCCCGGAGGCCGCCTTCCTCCAGCTCTTCGCGGCCCTGCTCCAGATCATGATCATGCAGGCGCAACAGCCGGGGGGCTACGTCGGCGGGTACCCCGGGGGCTATCCCGGCGGATACCCCGGCGGATACCCCGGCGGATACCCGGGAGGAGTGCCCGGAGGCTACCCGGGGGGGCCCCCCGGCGGCTATCCCGGAGGCACGCCGGTGCCCGGCTACCCCCCGCCGAACCCCGGCACCCAGGGCGGCGGCAGCCTGCTCGGGCAGATCGGAGGCGGCACGGGGGCGGGCTCCCCTCCTTCCACCACCGTGCCATGGCTCCCCAAAGGCCCGACCGTGCCCTCGGGGCCCGGGTTCCCGCCGGCAACGGTACCTCCCGGACTCACCCCTCCGGCCACCGGCTCGAACGGCTTCTTCCAGCGCTTCCCGCTCGCCGGCTCGGTGCGGCTCCCGGCCGACGGCGTGTTCGGGGCCTCCCGGAGCGGCGGGGGGCGGCGCCACCACGGCAACGACCTGCACCAGCCCGAGGGCTCGCCGGTGACCTGTGTCGGTCCGGGTCGGGTCGTGCTCCACCGGGTGGTGAAGCCCCGGGGCGACGGCGGCTACGGGAACTACCTGATCGTGGAACACGACGAGGCCGCCGCCGGGCGGGGGCGCTACCGGACCCTCTACTCGCACATGCGGGACGCCCCGATGGTGCAACTCGGAGCCCGGGTCCAGGCCGGCACCCCGCTCGGCTACGTGGGACGGACGCCGATCGGGAGGTTCAACAATCCGCACCTCCACTTCGAGATCCTGGTGGCCGACGGCAGCTGGAAGGGCCGGCCCGTGGACCCGATGTCGATCCAGCCCTACCGCCAGATCGCGGAGACGATGCGCACCACCCAGATGGCCGCCCGGTAGCCCCGCCCCGGCCCCGGGGAAAACCGCTACGCTGCCTGCCGGAGGTGGCCGCCATGCGAGGACGTCGGCGAGGCCTCCGTCCACCATGGTCTTCGACCGGGACCCGGGCGGCGGTCCCGGACCGGGCCTCCGGCGACGAGGCGACGCGGGTGGCGGCCCTCGAGGCGGTCTACGCCGGACTCGATGCCGCCGGCGAGCGCTTCGCCCTGGAATCCGGGATGGCCTGCCCGCCCGGATGCGGAGCCTGCTGCCGCTCGCCCTTCGTGGAGGCCTCGGTCCTCGAGTTGATCCCCATGGCGGCCCGCATGTTCCGGGAGGGCGACGCCGAGGCCTGGCTCGCCCGCACCGAGGACTCGGGAGGCAAGGGGCCCTGCGTCCTCTACCAGGCGACCAGTCCCGATGGCACCCTCGGGCGGTGCACCCGCTACCGGGAGCGCCCCGCGCTCTGCCGACTCTTCGGGTTCGCGGGGGGGCGCGACAAGCGCGGCGAAGTGGCCTTCGAGGTGTGCCGACACCTGGCCACGGTGGCCCCCGAGGTCGCCGACGGGGTGCGCGCCCGGGTGGCTTCCGGAGTCCAGGTGCCGGTCTTCGCCGAGGCGCTCGCCAGGGTGGCGTCGGTCGACCCCCACCTGGCCCTGCCGCTCCTGCCGATCAACGAGGCGCTGCGCCGGGCCCTTCACTGGGTCGGACTGCGCCGCGGCTTCGAGCCGGAAGGACCTTCCGGGGCGAGCCCGCTCAGGCCCGCGGCCTGAGCCGCGGTGAGGGCCGTCCCGGGCGCTCTCGGGTGCCCGAGGACCCCAGTCGTCGGCCCCCGGAGCGGTTCCGACCGGCGAGGCACCCGGAGACGACGGACTCCTATCGCGCCGAGAAGCGGACTGCCGCCCTGGCCCGGGCGGACTGGCGCACCAGGCCTCGCCCGTCGGGCCCCGGGTGCTTGCCGGCGACCCCGATCGCGATCCCGTGGGCGGCCTCGGGATCCAGGGAGTAGAGCTCGCCGATCGGCTCCCAGAGTTCCTCCAGCAGGTCCGGGTCGCGACTGGCGAGCGCCGAGTCCAGGCCTTGACCCCAGCTGGCGAGAAGGCGGGAGGTGGCCTCCCGGCGCTCGCTCGCATCCTCGATGGCGGCCGCCTCCCGGGCCGAGCGGGAGAGCAGGTCGCGGAGCCGCTCGGTCTCCTCGGGGGCCGCCTCGGCCGAGGCCAGGCTGGAGGCTCCCGGCGCCGCCGGGGCGTCGGTCTCCCCGCCGACCCCGGGTGCGAACGAGGATCCCCCTGGTGCTCCTGCCCCGCCGCCGGCCTTGATCAGGTTCTGCCAGCGCTCCTTGACGGTCGCCCCCTGGTTCATGGCGTTCAGTTTCTGGAAGAAGCTCTCGAGCTTCTTGAACGGATTCCAGAAGGCCGACGCCTCGGGGGCGGCGACCAGGGCGAGGACGAGGACCAGGCTGGCGGCGGCGGGCTTGGTTCGGGTCAACGATGCTCCTCGGGTCCGGTGGCGAACCCGGGGCTTCGAGCAGGGAGGAACCCCCGGTCGAAGCGACGGGTCCTCCCGCTTCTATCCTAGGGACCCGGGCCAGGACGTCAAGGTGGTCGACCTCGACTTGCGCGCCCTCGCGGGGAGTCGTATCCTCCGGCCTTCCAGGGGCAGCAGGGGGCAGTGCGGGCGGCCCCGGCGCGGAGGGCGAGGGAAGCGGGCATGGATTTCCGACTGACCGAGGACCAGGAGACCTTCCAGAGCCACGTGCGGGAGTTCGTGGACGCCGAGGTCGCCCCTCGGGCGGCCGCCGCCGACGAGGCCGAGGAGTTCCAGCTCGACCTCTGGGCCAAGATGAGCGAGCTCGGGTTCCCGGGCCTCTCGATCCCCGAGGAGTACGGGGGCGCGGGATACCGCGATCCGGTGATCTGGGCCCTGATGATGGAGGAGTTCGGCCGGGGCTGCGCCTCCACCGCGTTGTCGCTGGGAGCCCACCTCTTCCTCTGCACCAACTACCTCTTCCAGGAGGCGAGCGAACCCCTGAAGAAGAAGTACCTGCCCCGGCTCGCCTCCGGCGAGACCCTGGGCGGGATCGCCATGACCGAGCCCGGGGCCGGCTCGGACACGCTGGGCATGCGCACCGTGGCCGTGAAGAAGGGCGATGTCTACGTCGTCAACGGCCAGAAGACCTGGATCACCAACGGTCCTTGCGGGGGGGTCTTCATCCTCTGCTGCAAGGTCGACGACCCCGAGAAACGGGCCATCACGCTCTTCGTGATCGACAAGGACATGCCCGGGTTCACGGTCGGCAAGAAGCTGAAGAAGATGGGCATGCGGGCCTCGGCCACCAGCGAGCTCTTCTTCGAGGACATGGAGGTGCCCGCCGAGAACCTGCTCGGCGAGGTCGACAAGGGCACCTACGTGATGATGCGGGAACTCGACGTCGAGCGGGTGACCCTTACACCGATCTCCGTCGGAGTCTGCCAGGCTTCCCTGGAGGCCGCCCTCGCCTATGCCAGGGAGCGCAAGACCTTCGGCAAGCCGATCGGGGAGCACCAGCTGGTGCAGAGGCTGCTGGCCGACATGGCGATCTCCACCGAAGCCGCCCGGCTCATGGCCTACAAGGCGGCCGAGGCCATGGGAAGGGCCACCGGCCGGTTCTCCCGCTCGGCCAGCTACGCCAAGCTGTTCTGCGCCCGGGTGGCGACCCAGGTGGCGCTCGATGCGGTGCAGGTCTTCGGGGGCTACGGGTACTCGCGGGAGTACCCGGTGGAGCGCTACGTGCGGGACGCCAAGCTCATGGAGATCGGCGCCGGCACCAACGAGATCCAGACCACCATCATCGCCAAGAGCCT
>CAYOHP010000228.1:0-6660 GCA_964403795.1 uncultured bacterium
GATCGCCGACCAGACGAACCTGCTGGCCCTGAATGCCGCCATCGAGGCCGCCCGGGCCGGCAAGCACGGTATCGGGTTCGCGGTGGTCGCCGACGAGGTCCGGAAGCTCGCCGAGCACAGCTCCAAGGCCACCCAGGAGATCAACGACCTCATCTCCTCGATCGTGAACGACGCCAGCGCCGCCATCGAGACCGCTCGGGAGGGCGTACGCCGGGTGGAGGACGGGACCGTCTTCGCCAAGGACGCCGGGGCCACCGCGGCCGCAATCATCGAGGTGATCAAGCAGGTGGAGGCCTACGTGGTCGAGATCACCTCGGCGGTGATCCGCCAGAAGCTCACCTCCCAGACCGTCTTCAAGTCCGGCGAGGGCATCAATTCGTTCTCCGAGAAGATCGCCCGGGGCGCCAAGGAGAACATCCAGGTGATCGAGGGGATCAAGGGAGAGATCGAGCGGATCAAGGTCACCATCGAGCAGAACCAGTTCGGGTCCAAGAACCTCTCACGGATCAGCGAGAAGCTCACGGAGGAGGTCGAGAAGCTCGACTCCTTCCTGATCTCCTAAGATGTCCAGACCATGACGGATCCAGCAACCCCCAGCCAGAGCGGGTTCCCCCGGTTCCTGCGGATCGCGACCCAGGTCTGCCTGCTGCTCTTCCTGGTGGGCTGGGCGGCCCTCTCGGCCTTCTTCCGGTCGCCGCTCTTCCCGTCGCTGGTCGACAGCCTGATCCGGCCGGGTCTGGAGGCCCGGGGCATCCGCTTCGACCAGATCGACGTCTCCCCGCTCGGCACCATCCGGATCACCAACCTGCGGATCCGCCTGCCTGACGGGACCGACTTCGAGATCCCCGAGCTGACCGGATCCACAGACCCCACCGCCCTGATCAAGGGCGAGGCCCAGATCACCCTCGACATCTCGGAACTGGCCCAGAAGTACCTCGCCCGCAGGCGGTTCGGCACCGGAGCGAAGTCGATCAAGGTGGGACTCGGGAAGGCGAGCAAGATCCTCTATCTCTCGGTGGCCTCGTCGCTCGCCAAGCTGGGACAGCTCGACATGGTGCGGGGCGACCTGGCGCTCAGCGGCGTGGAGCTGGGGATCGAGGCAGGGGAGACCGGGGAGGCTCCCTTCCCGGTCCAATTCGAGGACGGGACCCTCTCCCTGTTCCAGCACGTGCTCACGTCCGACGGGCTGCGGTTCCGGCTCCCCAGTCTGGCCGGGCTCGAGGGGAGTACCGGCGACGACCTGGTCTTCACCTTCGAGGGCAACATCCGCTCGGTCTTCACCGAACCCGAGTTCGTCGACGGCAAGGTCCGGACCGACGTCGCCCTGGAGCCGGCCTGGCGGCGGGCCCTCGACATGCTGAACCTCGAAGAGGTGACCCGCAAGATCGCCTGGTTCGGGCCGCTCACGGTGAGGGCCGATCTCGAGGGCCCGGTGGTCTCGCCGGCGGTCCGGGGCTTCCTGCTCACCGAGGACCTCTACCTGCGGATGAGGGGCGAGTTCCGGCAGATCAACATCCGCTGGAAGGGGGTCCGGGGCAAGATCCATCGGAGCCTCGAAGGCGACTTCGACCTGGCCTTCGAGTCGACCGGCCTGGAGGGGGAGTACTTCCGCCACCGGGACGAGGACCTCCCCCACCTCTTCCTCCGGGCCGACGCCATGGCTTGCCGGGCCACCTACGCGAACCGGATCCTCACGCTCGGCGACGTCCGGTTCTCGGCCTACGGCGGCTCGGCCCATGGATCCCTCACCTGGGACCTGACGGACCGCAACATCCCGCTCGGGCCCGGCCGGACCGGGGATACCGCCTACAGCTACGAACTGGGTATGAAGGACTTCGACCTGGGGACCTTGATCCAGGACGTGACGACCATCCGGCGCCCGCTCGAGGGGAAGTTCCGGGGCTACCTCGAGGGCAGGGGCCGGACCCTCATGCTCGAACGCATGAACGGCGAGGGGAAGTTCCAGGTCGACGGGTTGAAGCTGGGCGAGCCCCCCGAAGGCGACGTGGTGCGCAGCGTGCTGGGCCCGCTGGCGACCGCGGAGCTTCCCGGGACCGAGCTCGGCAACCTCGCCGGCGACTGGGTGATGGTCCAGGGCGACCTGCAGGTCCCCAAGTTCGAGGTCGCCGGTCCCGACGGGCGCCTGGGGGGCAGCCTCTCCTACGGCGTCCTCACCCTGGAGCTGGCCGGCGCGCTCCGGTTCGCACCGAGCCCGGCGGGGCTCGGGGAACGACCCAACCTGGCGCGCTCCCTGGGTGCCGACGGCGTGGTCGACGTCGCCTTGGGGGGGAGGGTCGTGGATCCCGAGATCCGCTACCGGATCTCCCGGCCATGACGCAGGGAAACCGCCGCGGTACGCTCCGGGGGCGAGGAGGAGAGCCCTGAGCTCGGAGGAGATCCGGGTAGCCATCGATCCGGTCGGAGCCGGCGCCCTGCCCGGAGAGGGTTACGGGGATACCGGTTCGCTCCCCCATACCGCCTTGCTCACCGGCCTGATCGTCCTGCTCCTGGCGATCCTGCTGGTCCTGGTGGGGGTCCAGACGGTCGAGACCGAGCGGCGCTTCTTCCAGCACCTGGCCCTGGGGGTCAACCAGGAGGTCGCCGACCTCCTGGCCCAGCAGGTCGTCCAGGTGGTCACCGCCGGGACCGGGATCGTCGAGGACACCGCCCGCTTCCCCTCCATCCGCAGGGCGGTCGGCCTGGAGGCCGAACGCGAGAGTGCCCGCCAGCTCCTGACCATCCTGGTGGAGCGCAATCCCATCCTCCGGAGCCTGGCGGTGCGGGATCCTTCGGGTCGGGTCCTCTTCAAGGCCGCCGGCGTCAACGTCCCCGAGACCCCGGGTCTGGCGCCCAAGGACCGGAGCCGCCTCCTGGAGGAGAACCTTCCCTCCCTGCTCACCGAGAAGTACCCCGGCGGGGACGGGGTGCTCTGCGTCGGCTTCGCGGCCGCGGTCGAGGGCCTCCACCGGGCGGACGGGACCATCGCCACCCTGGAGGCGGAACTCTCGCTCGCCTTCCTGAACGACCTGGTCGACGCCCGGCTGGTGGGTGCGCTCCAGCCCCGCCGCAGCGCCCAGGTCCTGGTCGTCGACCGCTCGCGCCAGGTGCTCTGCGCCACCCAGTTCTTCGGAGGCGCCCAGCTCGAACTCTTCCAGCGCGGTTTCTCGGTGGAGCGGGCCTTCAAGACCGAGAGCGGCGGGGTGGCCTACGCCGGACCCGACGGGGAAGCGGCGGCCCTGGCGAGCTACCGGACCCTCCACAGCATGACCCGCAAGGGCTTCGACGCCAGGGTCCAGGTCCCGGGCCTGGACCCGTCGCTGCTCACCGGGATCACCTCGGCGTTCTCCTCCAAGGTGCATCCCCGCGAGGTGCCCCAGTGGCTGGTGGTGGTCCAGCAGGACGCCGCCCAGGGCAATGCCATGGCGGACCGCATGAAGCTGAACGTGCTGGTCCTGGTGGCCGTGGGCCTGGTGGGGCTGGCGGTCATCGCCCGCCTCTGGTGGGACAGCTCGGCCGAATGAAGCGGGCCCTGGTCGAAAGGCTCGAGGCCCTCGCGAGCGAGCTCCGGGAGCGGCTCCAAGCCCTGCCCGGCGAGGTGAAGGGCCTGGAGGACGGGGGCCGGCGGGCGAGTGCCGAGCTGGCCCGGATCGCCCCCGAGGCCCTGGGCCAGATCAAGAGCGCCAACCGGTACCTCTACGCGGTCGCCAAGCGCAAGGGGGAGGAAGAGGCGCTGGCCAGGGTCGACCGCCAGCTCGGCGACCTGGTCGACACCCTCTCCGGACTCTCGGATCCTCCCGATGTGGCCGAGGCCACGATCCTCGAGGCCCAGGAGGAGGAACGCCACGGGACCGCCATCCGGATCCATGACGGGCCGGCCCAGATCCTGGCGAACACCATCATGCGCCTCGAGTTCTGCCAGCGCCTGGCGACCCGGGACGGAGCGAGGGCCGGAGCCGAGCTCGAGGAGGTCCGGCGCGACCTGGAAGGCGTGCTGGCCGAGATCCGGCGCCTGATCTTCGACCTCCGCCCCATGACCCTCGACGACCTGGGTCTGGTCCCGACCCTGCAACGGTTCGCCGAGAACGAGCGCGGGGCGGCCGCCTACGACCTGCAGATCACGGTGCGGGGCGGTGTTCGGCGCCTGGGGAGGGATGCCGAGACCCACCTGTACCGGCTGGTGCAGCAGGCGGTGGCCGAGGCGGTCGGACTTCGAGGCGCCAAGGCGGTGACGGTCAAGCTCGCCTTCGAGCCCGACGCCCTGGCGCTGGCCGTGGAGGACGACGGGGCTCCCGAGCCCGAGTCCGGATCGGGCCAGCCGCAGAGTCGGGAGCGGAGGGAGATCCAGCGGCGGGCCCGGGCCGTGGGCGGGGTCGCCTTGTGGTCGCCGCGTCCGGACAAGGGGATCCGCCTGGAGGTCCGCTTCCTGACCCTGGCGAGGGCACCTTGAGTCCGCTCTCCCGCCTCTTCGGACCCCGCATCGAGACCCGCTTCATCTCGACCATCTCGCTGGTGGTGGCGATCGCCCTGGTGGCCCTGATCGTGGTGGTCTCGGTCGAGCTACGGACGACCTTCTCCCAGGAGGTCGGCCTCAGGGTCGCCCTGGCCAGCCTGGCGGCCGAGCACTCCTACCCGGACACCGCCTTCGAGCCGGCCCGACTCCCGCCCGGGATCCTCTACCTCGAGGTCCGCGGGGCCCGAGGCAACACTTCGGTGGTCTCGCCCGGCTACCGGGGACCGGTGCTGCTCCCGGAAGGACTCGAGGGATCCCCTGCCGTGGTCCCCACCGAGCAGGGCGACGTGCTGCTGTTCCAACGGACCGTCCGGGATCCGTCCTCCCCGCTCTCGATCTGGGTGGCGCTCTCGGAGAGGGACGCCACCGCTGCCCTGGGTGCCATCACCCTCAGGATCGCGACCGTGGGCGCGGCCATCCTGATCTCCTGCTACTTCCTGGGGGCCTTCCTCGCCCGGACCCTGCTCAGGCCCCTCTCGACCTTCACCTCGGCCCTCGAGCGGGTCGGGCGCGGCGACCTCCGCCACATGCTGGTCCCGGGTTCCGCCGACGACTTCGGCCAGTTCTCCGAGGCCTTCAACGTGATGGTCGACCAGATCCGCAAGAGCCAGGAGATGGAGCGGGCGCTGCTCGCCCGGGACAAGATGGCGACGGTGGGGCAACTGGCCGCGGCGGTGGCCCATGAGACCAGGAATCCCCTGGCGGCCATCAGTTCCCTCACCCAGATGCTGGCCGAGGAGGTGGAAGGCACGCCGAGGCTGGCCCAGTACACCAAGGTGGTCCTGAAGGAGGTGGCGCGCCTCGACGGGGCCATCGGACAGCTCCTCGAGTACGCCCGTCCGCCCCGCACCCGGTTCGAGCGCGTCAAGGTCGGCGACCTGCTCGACAACGTGGCGGTGCTCTTCGGCTTCGAGTCCCGCCGGCGCGGCCTGGTCCTGGAGCGGACCGGGAGCCCTCGCGAGGAGGAGGTGCCGATGCTGGTCGACCCCAACCAGATCACCCAGACCGTGGTGAACCTGGTGGCCAACGCCCTGGCCCACTCCCCGGTCGGGGGAAGGGTGGTGATCGGGGACGAGTTCCGTCCCGACGGTCCGGTACGGGTGTTCGTCGCCGACCAGGGGCCGGGCGTCCCCGAGGACCTCCGGGAGAAGATCTTCCAGCCGTTCTTCAGCCGCCGGAGCGGGGGGACCGGCCTCGGCCTGGCGATCGCACGCAAGATCGCCGAGCTGCATTGTGGCAAGATCTGGGTGGAGTCGGCGGGACCCGAGGGCGGGGCCCGGTTCGTCCTCGAGCTCCCGCGGCTCGAGGAACCGCCCGAGCCCGGAGCCTGGGAGGGTGACGAGGCCTCCCGCCCCGGACCTTGGCCGATCTCCGGCCGAGGAGGACAGGCGTGAGCCTCGACTGTCGGGTCATGATCCTGGACGACGAGGAGTCGATCCGGTTCAGCCTGCAGGAGATGCTCACCCGCCAGGGGTACCAGGTCCAGGCCTACGCCGATCCGCTCGAGGCGCTGGAGGAGCTCCGGGGCTTCCGCCCCCAGATCGTGGTCGCGGACTACAGCCTTCCCCGCATGGACGGACTGGAGTTCATGAGCCGGGTCCACGCCAAGACCCCGGACACCATCGTCATCTTCATGACCGCCTACGGCACCGAGGAGGTGGCGGTCGAGGCCATGAAGCGGGGGGCCTACGACTACTTCAAGAAGCCGTTCCGCAACGACGCGGTGCTGGTCTCCATCGCCAAGGCCCGGGAGAAGCTCGAGCTCCTGGCCGAGAACCGGCGGCTCCGGGACGAGGCCTCCGAGAAGGGCGCGCCCCGCGACCTGGTGGGCACCTCCCGCCAGATGCGCGAGATCCACGAGATGGTGGACCGGATCGCCAACACCGGCGTCACCGTCCTGATCCTGGGCGAGAGCGGCACCGGCAAGGAGCTGGTCGCCCAGATGGTCCACCGCCGGTCCAACCGGGTGGCCCGGCCCTTCGTGCGCCTGAACTGCGCGGCCATCCCGGAGAGCCTGGTGGAGAGCGAGCTCTTCGGCTACGAGGCCGGCGCCTTCTCGGGGGCCGTGAAGAGCCGCAAGGGGAAGTTCGAACAGGCCGACGGGGGCACGATCTTCCTCGACGAGATCGGGGACATGCCCCCGGCAGTCC
>CAYOHP010000229.1:0-6594 GCA_964403795.1 uncultured bacterium
GTAGCCCCCGACCCCGCCCGCCCCGATCACGATCGCCAATCCGCCGGGCTCGAGCCCGGACCGGAGCACCGCCTGGTAGGGGGTGCTGACCGCGTCCGCCACCACCGACAGTTCCCTGAGCGTGACCCCGGTGGCGCCCAGGCGCTGGTCGGGCGAGGTGCACCCCGGAACCTCGCAGAGCCAGCGGGACGGGACCGCCACGTGACTGGCGAACCCTCCGTGGACGTCGTTGCCGGGCATGACCTGGGAGGTGCAGATGCAGGCCCCCCCGGTGCGGCACAGCGGACACTCGCCGCAGGGGAGGACCGCCGGCACGATCACCGCCTTGCCGAGCCAGCCCCCGGCCTCGCTCCCGGTCTCCACCACCATCCCGCTGATCTCGTGCCCCAGGCAGAGAGGGAGCGCGGCGCGGGTCTTCACCCCGTCGTAGAAGAACCCGAGATCGGTGTGGCAGACCCCGCACCCGGCGACCTCGACCACGACGTCGCGGGCCGCCACCGGAGCCAGGTCCATGGGGCGGGCCACGAAGGGCGCCCCCGGCTCGTCCATCAGGTACCGGAACGCATGCGGCACGGCGACCCCCGATCGGGTGCCGATGCTAGGGGACCGGACCGGGGTCGTGGCCGCAGGTGTGAGTCCGCGCACCGGGAGGACCCGGTCCCCGCGCCTCGCATCCCTGGCCCGCGAGGCACCGGAAACCCGACACTTCCCCCGGGCCGGCCGGCGGACTTGCATGCGAGCCTCTGGATTCCGTATCGTCCCCGCATGGCGGAGGCCTTCGTCGATCGGCTTGCGGAGCGGATCCACAGGCTCGGGACCCGGATTTCGGTGGGACTCGATCCGGTCCTGGCGGACCTCCCCGCGCCGCTCCTCTCCCGCGCCTCACGGGGCCCAGACGAGACGGCCTTCGGCGAGGCCCTGGTCGCATGGGGGCGCGCCCTGCTCGAGGCCACCGCCGACCTGGCCGCCTGCGTGAAGCCCCAGGTGGCCTACTTCGAACGCTTCGGGGCCCCCGGGTGGGCCGCCCTGGCGGAGCTGGTGGGCTACGCACGGGAGCTCGGGATCCCGGTGGTGCTGGATGCCAAGCGCTCCGACATCGGATCGACGGCCGCGGCCTACGCCGCCGCCCTGGTGGGTGCCGACGGCCTCGATGCCGACGCCGTGACTCTGTCCCCCTACCTGGGTGAGGACGCGGTGGCCCCCTTCCTGGCGGAACCCGGCAAGGGCGTCTTCGTGCTGGCGGTGACCTCGAACCCCTCGGCGGCGGCCTTGCAGGACCTCATGCTCTCCGACGGACGCAAGGTGTGGGAGGCGGTCGTCGACCTGGTCACCGGATGGGCAGAGCGCGAGCCGGCCGGTCCCTACCATCGCCTGGGGCTGGTGGCCGGGGCTACCCGGCCCGGGGAACTGGCAGCAGTGCGGGCCCGGGCCCCCCGCTCCTGGCTCCTTGTCCCCGGGGTGGGTGCCCAGGGAGCCTCGATGGCCGACGTGCTCCCGGCTTTCGACCGGGAAGGCCTGGGAGCGATCGTGAACCTGTCCCGGGGAATCACCCGGGCCGGGGCCGGAGCCCCCGATCTCGACGCCTGGGCCGGGCGCTGCCGGCAGGCCTGTCGGTCGGCCCGGGACGAACTCGAAGCGGGGCTCCGATCCCGGTGCCCCAACCGGAGGATCTCGACTTCACCCGGAGCCGCCCAGGCGTAGCCGGCGGACCGTGACCGCGGAACAACGACGGAGGAGACGCTCACCATGGACATCCTGCTCGGCGGAACCAAGCGGGCCCGCGTGGCCTACGGCTTCGATGACGTGGCGATCGTGCCCGGGGCCTCGAACCTCGATCCCGGCGACGTGGCCACCACCCTCACGGTCCGGGACCAGAACTACGACATCCCGATCCTGGCCTCCGCCATGGACGGCGTGACCGATGTGCGCTTCTGCATCGAGATGGGCCGGCTCGGCGGCATCGGCGTGCTGAACCTCGAGGGCGTCCAGACCCGCTACGAGGACCCGAGCGAGCCGCTCTCCCGGATCGCGGCGGCCGACAGCGAGACCGTGACGCCGCTCCTCCAGGAGCTCTACCGGCCGCCCATCCGCGACGAGCTGGTGGCTCGCCGGGTCCGCGAGATGCGGGACGGGGGCATCCGACCCTGGGTCTCGGCCACCCCCGCCAACGCCGACCGTTTCCTGGCGCTGGCCGAGGAGGCCGGGGCCGCCGCCTTCGTGGTCCAGTCCACGGTCTCGACCGTCCGCTACCGCTCGTCGAAGTTCAAGGCCCTGGACCTGAAGGCCCTCTGCAAGCGGAGCACCATCCCGGTGGTGGTCGGCAACTGCGTGACCTACCGGGTCGCCCGCGACCTCATGGTGGCCGGAGCCTCGGCGGTCCTGGTCGGGGTCGGCCCGGGCGCCGCCTGCACCACCCGGGGCGTGCTCGGGCTCGGCGTCCCCCAGATCACCGCCACCGCCGACTGCGCCTCGGCCCGGGACGACTTCTTCCGGGAGACCGGGGTCTACGTCCCGATCGTCACCGATGGCGGGATGCACACCGGCGCCCACATCTGCAAAGCCCTGGTGGCCGGGGCCGACGCGGTGATGATCGGCTCGCCCATGGCGAGTGCCAGCGAGGCCCCCGGGGGCGGCTGGCACTGGGGCATGGCGACGCCCCATGCCGAGCTCCCCCGCGGCACCCGGATCCGGGTGGGGCGGCGGGCACCGCTCAAGAAGCTGGTGCTCGGTCCGGCCGAGCGCGACGACGGGACCCAGAACCTGGTGGGAGCCATCCGTACCCTGATGGGCAACGTGGGTGCCATGACCGTCCAGGAGCTCCATGACGCGGAGTTCGTCTACGCCCCGAGCTTCCTCTCCGAGGGCAAGAGCTTCCAGAAGGACCAGAAGGTCGGCATGGGGGCGGGCAAGTGAGTACGGCACCCGAGGCCGCGCACCGCGCCGGGCACGCCCATGGCGGGCGCGGCATCCTGGTCCTCGACTTCGGCAGCCAGTACACCCAGCTGATCCTGAAGCGGCTCCGCCAGGCCGGGTACTTCTGCGAGATCGACGGTCCGGTCGTCGATGCCGCCCGGCTCGCCGGCCGCCAGGGGATCGTGCTCTCGGGAGGCCCTGCCTCGGCCCACCAGGAGGGGGCGCCCGGCCTTCCCCCTGCGGTGCTGGAAGCGGGAGTCCCGGTGCTGGGGATCTGCTACGGGATGCAGCTCCTGGCCCACCATGCGGGCGGCACGGTCGAGTCCGGGACGGTGCGCGAGTACGGCGCGGCACGGCTCACCCTGGGCGCGCCCGATCCGCTGCTCGCCGGCGTGCCCGCCAGCACCGAGGTGTGGATGAGCCACGGGGACCGGGTGGAGCGGGTACCCCCGGGGTTCCGCTCGCTCGCCTCCACCGCCGACCTCCCCTGCGCGGTGATGCGCCACGAGAGCCGGCCGATCTGGGGCCTGCAGTTCCACCCCGAGGTGGTCCACACCCCGGCCGGAGGCGGGATCCTGGCCAACTTCGCGGGTGCCATCTGCGGCATGGAGCGGGACTGGAGCCCGGCGGTCATGCTCGAGGATGCGCTCGAGTACGTGCGGGAGCGCTGCGGGGAGACCGCCAAGGTGCTGGTGGGGCTCTCGGGCGGCGTCGACTCGTCGGTGACCGCGGCCCTGGCCATCCGGGCGCTGGGCGCAACGCGGGTCTTCCCGGTGCTGGTCGACACCGGCTTCCTGCGCCACGGCGAGGCGGCGGCGGTGGCGGAGGCCTTCCGCGACCACTTCGCCGAGGAGGTGCGGGTGGTCGACGCCTCGGAGCGGTTCTTCGCGGCCCTCGCAGGAGTCTCGGATCCCGAGGCCAAGCGCAAGACGATCGGCCGGCTCTTCATCGAGGTCTTCGAGGAGGAGGCGCGGAGAATCCCGGGGCTCACCCATCTGGCCCAGGGGACCCTCTACCCCGACGTGATCGAGTCGATGCCGTGGCGGGGCCCGTCGGCCACCATCAAGAGCCACCACAACGTGGGCGGACTTCCGGAGCGGCTCCACCTCACCCTGGTCGAGCCGCTGCGCATGCTCTTCAAGGACGACGTGCGGGCGGTGGGCCGGGAGCTCGGGCTGCCCGCCGACCTGGTGGGTCGCCATCCCTTCCCGGGCCCGGGTCTGGCGATCCGGATCCTGGGCGCTCCCACCCGGGAGCGCGCCGAGGTGCTGCGCAAGGCCGATCGGATCTTCCTCGAGGTGCTCCGTGCCCGGGGTTGGTACGACCGCACCTGGCAGGCCTTCGCGGTCCTGCTCCCGGTGCGCTCGGTCGGGGTGATGGGCGACTCCCGGACCTACGAGGACGTGCTCGCGCTGCGCGCCGTGGATTCGGTCGACGGCATGACCGCCGACTGGACCCGGCTTCCCCATGAGCTGCTGGCGGAGGCCGCGGGCCGGATCGTGAACGAGGTCCGGGGCGTGAACCGGGTGGTCTTCGACGTGACCTCCAAGCCCCCGGGCACCATCGAGTGGGAGTGACCGGGGAGCTGCCGCGGCTCTCCGACCGGTTCGAACTCGGCGACGAGATCGGCCGGGGGGGCTTCGGAGCCGTGTTCCGGGCCAGGCGCCGGGCCGACGGCATGGCCGCGGCGGTGAAACTCGCTCACGGCTGGGAAGGCGGCGAACGCCACCGGGTGCTCCGGGAGGCGGAGCTCCTGGCCGGGGTGGAGCATCCAAGGCTGGCGCGATTCCTGGGCCTCTACGCGGCCGACGACGGGGCTCCGGCCCTGGCCTACGAACTGGTGCCGGGGTCGCCGCTTCCCGCGGTCCTCCACCCTCCGGTGCCGGAGCTCGCCCGGGTGGTGGCCTGGGTGGGAGAGCTCGCCGGGGGGGTGGAGGCGCTCCATGGGGCGGGCCTGGTGCACCGGGACCTGAAGCCGGGGAACATCCACCTCGAGCCCTCCGGCTCGGTCCGGATCCTCGATTACGGGCTGGCCCGCACCATCGAGGACGGCTCCACCGTGACCCAGGTCGGCCTGCTGGTAGGCACCCCCGGGTTCCTGGCTCCCGAGGCGTTCTCCCGCAAGGTGACCGGGCCCGAGCTCGACCTCTATGCCCTAGCCGCCACCGCCTACTGGCTGATCGCGGGCCGGGCCCCGTTCGACGGTCCCGACCCGGGCAGCGTCCTGGCGGCCCAGTCGGGGCGCCCTCCTCCCCTCCCGGAGCGTCCCGGGCTCTCCCGCCAGGCTGCCGATGCCTGGTTCGCCGCGGGCCTGTCCCCCGATCCCCGGCAGCGGCCGACTTCGGCCCGGGACCTGGCCGAGGGATTCCTGGCCATGACGGAGCGACGCTCGCCGGTGGGGAGCGGATCGGCATCCGGCCGGACCGGCCGCATCCTCGATCCCGGACACCCGGGAGCGTCTTTGCCGACCCCGGGAGCGACGGCCACCGGGTTGCCGCCGGCCGCCTCCCCGGCTCGCCCGGGTCCTGCCGCGCCGGCGGGTCCGGCGTCCCGGAGACGCCATGTTCCTGTCATGGCCGCCGCCCTGCTCGGCCTGATGGTGGTGTTCGCCGGGTACCGGGTTCGGAGCGAGGATCCGGGCCCTGCTGCGGAGCCGGTCGAGCCGATCACCTCGGGGAACCCGGAGGGCGGGCCGGTGGAGCCTGCCTCCGAAGCCGGGAACCGGACCGCCCGAGCGCTCGAGGAATCGCTCGCCGAGCTGCAGGCCTTCCTCGATCAGCACCGGGACCGGCCCGACCGCTCCTGGCACGCCTCGGACAACTGGCGCTCCGCGATCGCCCGGCTGCGTCGCCCCGAGGTGGTCCCGGCCTTCGCGCGCCTGGTCAGGGCCTTCGAGGCCTGGATCACGGATCGCCTGTCCCGCGGCCGGGGTGAGGAGGCGTTCGAGGACCCTCGGAGCCGGGACCTGCTGGCTTCGGCCTCGGGGATGATGCTGGCCGTCGTCTCCACCGCGGTCGACATGACCCGCCGGCTCCAGGAGTCCGAGCGCGTCCCCATGGACGACCTGCCGACCCGCCTGGTCGCGCTCGGCGAGATGCAGGGCAACGGGACCCGGATCGTGCAGGAGCTCCGGAACCTGGATGCGAGCCTGCTCATGGCCCACGAGCGCTGGCCCATGGCCCTGGAACTCCCGCTGCTCGAACTCATGGCCCACGCGGTCCGCTCCTTCGCCCTCTGGGACCGCGAGGAGCAACGTCCGGCCGGGGTCATGCGGGTGGTGGGTGCCATCGAACGGGTCCTGGCCGCCCCGCCTCTTGCGGCACCGGGTCCGGACCGCCGTCTGCTGCCGCCGTCCCGGGCCCTGGTCGAGCTCTCCCGCGGCTCGGTGCTCGACTGCGCCATCCGCACGGGTCTGGCCGCCCGCCTGCTGGCCCGGCTCGCCGCCTGCGGCGACTGGAGGGCGGAAGCCCTGGACTTCAGCACCGCCATGGAGTCGCTCGGCGAGATCGTCTCGGTAGCCCTGGACCGCTGCCCTCGGGCGGTCACGGCCGAACACGACCGTCACCTGGCCGAGACGATCCGCCTCCTCGACGAGTGCTTCCCCACGCTGGCGGTCCACCACCCCGAACCCTGGGCGCCCCGCTTCCTCCAGGTCCGGGCCGAGAGCGTGATCCGCTTCAT
>CAYOHP010000230.1:0-6472 GCA_964403795.1 uncultured bacterium
CGGCAAGCGGGTCGACTACTCCGGCCGGTCGGTCATCGTGGTGGGTCCCAAGCTCAAGATGCACCAGTGCGGCCTGCCGAAGCTCATGGCGCTCGAGCTCTTCAAGCCCTTCATCATGAACCGGCTGGTGGACCGCGGGCTCGCCCACAACATCAAGTCCGCCAAGCGCATGATCGAGCGGGAGGAGGCCAAGGTCTTCGAGCTCCTCGAGGAGGTCGTCAAGAACCACCCGGTGCTCCTGAACCGCGCCCCGACCCTGCACCGCCACGGCATCCAGGCCTTCGAGCCGGTGCTGGTCCAGGGCAAGGCCATCCAGATCCACCCGCTGGTCTGCGGTGCCTTCAACGCCGACTTCGACGGCGACCAGATGGCCGTCCACGTGCCGCTGCTGCTCCCGGCCAAGACCGAATGCCGGGTGCTCCTGTTGGCCTCCAACAACCTGCTCAAGCCCGCCAACGGCGAGCCGGTGCCGAGCCCCCACCAGGACATGGCGATCGGCCTCTTCTACCTGACCATGGATCCGAGCCCGTTCGGCCGGACCCGCGAGGTTCCCGTCAAGGGCAGCCGCGAGGGCGCCCCGAGCGTGGAGGACCTGGTCAAGCGGGGCCGCTTCGACGTGGTGGCCTCCGAGGACGTCTCGGTCCCCGGCAAGCGTCGCGAGGTGATCGTCAAGCGCGGCACCACCCTGGGTACCGACGAGATCGAGGCCATGGCCGCAGCCAAGGTGGCGAGTCTCCACATCTACGACCTGCCGAGCTTCTGCGATGCCGAGGAAGTCGAGCGGGCCCTGGTCAATCGCCAGATGGGGCTCCAGGACCGGATCCTGTTCCGGGACCGTCGGGGCAAGAGCCACGCGACCACGGTCGGTCGGGTGCTGTTCAACGCCATCCTGCCGCCGGAGTTCGAGTTCCAGAACAAGGTCATCACCAAGGGCGGCATCCTGGGCGTGGTCTCCCGGGCGGTCCAGCAGTGCGGAACCGCCCGCACCGCGGTCCTGCTCGACGAGATCAAGGAGCTCGGCTTCCGCTACGCCAGCCAGTCGGGCGTCTCGATCGGCGTCGGCGACGTCGACATCCCGACCCTGAAGGACGAGATCCTCCGGAACGCCGAGAAGAAGATCGCCGCCATCGAGAAGCGCTACATGGGCGGTCGCGACAGCGAGGACCGCAAGCAGGCCATCGTCGACACCTGGATCCAGGCATCCCAGGAAGTCACCGACGCCATGCTGCACCAGTTCAAGGAGAAGCGCGACCGGGGCGAGTTCAACTCGGTGTACCTGATGGCCATCTCGGGAGCCCGAGGCAACGTCGACCAGATGAAGCAGCTCTGCGGCATGCGAGGCCTGATGGCCAATCCGCAGGGTGACATCATCCCCCACCCGATCACGGCCAACTTCCGCGAAGGCCTGACGATGATCGACTACTTCATCTCCACCTACGGCGCCCGCAAGGGTCTGGTCGACACCGCCCTGCGGACTGCCGACTCGGGGTACCTCACCCGCCGACTGGTGGACGTGGCCCAGGACTCGATCGTGTTCGAGCCGGATTGCGGCGCCACCCGGGGCATCCTGGTCAAGCCCCTCAGGGAAGGCCGCAGCCCCAACAACATGACCGTCGAGGAGATCGTCATCGAGCTCCGGGAGCGGATCTACGGGCGGGTCCCGGTGGAGGACGTGGTGGACCCGGAGGACGGAGAGGTCCTCTGCGCCACCAACGAGGTCATTTCCGACGACGTCGCCGGCCGGATCTCCCAGGCCGAGGTCGTGGTCGCCGCCGCCGACCTCAAGGTCGAGGTGACCATGACCGGCGAGACGGTGCTCCACCCCGAGACCCGCGCCGTGATCTGCGGGCCCGACCTGGTGGTCACCGACTACCTGAAGAAGGCGATCCTGGCGGCCGGGGTCGCCGAGGTCAAGGTCTACCCCAAGGTCACCCTGCGGAGCCCCGTGACCTGCCAGTCCCGCCAGGGCATCTGCCAGATGTGCTACGGCTACGACCTGTCCACCAACCGGTTCGTGGACATCGGCACCACCGTGGGCGTGATCGCTGCCCAGTCGATCGGTGAGCCGGGTACCCAGCTCACGATGCGGACCTTCCACCTGGGCGGCATCGCCACCCAGCAGAAGTCGCAGATCAAGGCCAAGAGCGACGGGTACATCAGCTTCGAGGAGCTGAACTGGGACTACAAGGCCTCCCAGAGCGCAGTCATCGTGGACACCGGGACCCAGGAAGAGGGCGGTGTCCAGGAGGAGGACTTCGAGAAGAACCTGCGGGCCGTGGTGCTCGGCGGCGAACTCGTGATCGTCTCCAAGGACGGCAAGGAGGAGAAGTACAACCTCCCGGTCGGCTCTACCCTCAAGGTCAAGGACGGCGAGGACGTGCGGCGGGGCACCGTGCTCGTCGACTACAACCCCAACGACCTGGCGACCCCGTACGGCGGCACGGTCACCCTGAAGGGGATCAGCCAGAAGGACGGGCAGGTCGTCTCCAAGAAGGGCAAGATCCAGGTCGTCGAGGACGGCAACCTGGTCGGCGAGATCGAGGTTCCCTTCCGCGCCACCCTCAAGGTCGACGAGGGCGACGTGGTGGTGGCCGGCGACGTGGTCGCCGAAGTGGCCCGTGAGGAGAAGTCCGCCATCGCCGGCGTGGACGGCGTGGTCGAGTACTCCAACATCAAGATCAAGAACCTGAAGGTCATCTCCGACCGGGGCATGATCTACATCCGGCCGGAGGACGGTGCCGAGGAGCACCGGATCGCCATGCCGGCCGGCATGAAGTACCAGGCCGACACCGCCGGTCTCCAGGAGACCAAGCTCGGCAGCTACCTGCGGGTCAAGGATGGAGACCAGGTCCGGGAGGGTGACGCCATCGGCGCCATCCACTCCGAGATCGACGGCATCATCGAGATCGCCGCCGACAAGCAGGTGGTGGTCCGGGCCAACCGCGGCAAGGAGTACTACCTCACCGGCAACATGGAGATCGAGATCGACGAGGACCAGAAGTCCCTGACCTTCGTCTCCGAGGTGAGCGGCAAGGTCAAGATCATCGCCTACCGGTCCAGCTCCAACAAGACGGTGGACCGCCGCCGCATCATCGTGAAGGACGAGCGGGTCTACGTCATCCCCGAGGGAGCCCGCCTGACCCGGGAGAACGCCTCGGTGCGTCCCGGCCAGGAGGTCGAGGAGGGGGAGCGGATCACCGGTCCGATCCCCTTCGTGACCGACATCGAGGGCACCGTCTCGATGAAGCACGTGACCCTGAACGAGGTCATCTCGCTGGTGGAAGAGGGCATCACGCCCTCGGAGCTGGTGGGTCGCCGCCTCGACAAGGACGTGCTCGACGCCAAGAGCGGCGAAGTCGTGGGCGAGAAGGGTTCCGACATCGACTCGGCGACCGCCCAGCGCATCCTGGATGCCCGGGAGGCGATCGGCCGGATCTCCGTGGAGCGGAAGGGCACCACCCTCTGCATCACGGTGTCCGGGGCCGAGGGCAAGAAGGAGTACCTGGTGCCCGAGGGGGCCACCCTCAAGGTCGAAGAGGGCTCCACCGTCAAGGCCGGCGACCAGCTGATCGAGAGCTTCGCACCCATCGAGGCGGAGACCTCGGGCAAGATCAACTACATCGCCCAGTACGACCGGCACACCGGAGAGGACCTGATCAAGAAGATCATCGTCTACTCCGGGCGGGACTACTTCCTTCCGGTCGGGATCCCGTTGGTCGTCAAGAGCGGCCAGGAGGTCAAGAAGGGCGACCCGCTCACCGAGCCGGTGCAGTACCTCGACTTCTCCCGGGTCGAGCGCGGCGTGAAGTTCACCCGGCTCGAGGAGGAGAACAAGAAGTACCACATCAACGAGAACTGCGAGCTGGTGGTCGAGAACAACGACGAGGTCAAGATCGGTCAGATCCTGGCCAAGGTCAACTCGGACCGGACCGGTGTCATCAAGGTCGAGCGGGCGCTGACCAAGACCGGCAAGGTGCGGTCGATCGTCGACCAGGTGCACATCCAGTCCGGCGAGGCCCACCAGGTCATGGACGGCGCCGAGATCCTCGTCAAGGACGGAGAGCGGGTCTCCCGGGGGACGATCCTCGCCAAGTGGGGTGCGGCCGGCAAGAAGACCACCGACATCATCCAGGGTCTGCCCCGGGTGTCGGAGCTCTTCGAGGTCCGCAAGCCCGCCAAGGACGCGGTCATCTCCGGCACCTACGGCAGGGTGTCGATCGCCGGCAACAACATCACGATCGAGACCCCCGAAGGCGATGTGCGCCATTACAAGGCCCATTTCGGCTACGGGAACATCCTGGTGCATGAGGGCGAGATCGTGGAGCCGGGGACCCGGCTCTCGATCGGGAACATCGACCCCCGTAGGCTCGCCAAGATCGCCGGTCCCCAGGCCGCCCAGCGGTACCTGATCGACGAGGTCCAGGCGGTCTACAAGAGCCAGGGCGTGCGGATCTCGGACCGCCACATCGAGGTCATCGTCTCGAACATGATGAAGAAGGTGCAGATCGTCCAGCCCAAGGACTCGGACTTCCTGCCGGGCGAGGTCGTGTCGCACCACCGCTTCCAGTTCGTGAACTCCCAGCTGCGGGAGCGCGACGGGAAGCCGGCGGTCGGCGTGCCCGTCCTGCAGGGGATCACCCGGGCGTCCTTGACCACCAACTCGTTCATCTCGGCCGCCTCCTTCCAGGAGACCACCCGGGTGCTGACGAGGGCGGCGATCAAGTCGGCGGTCGACAACCTGCGGGGCCTCAAGGAGAACATCATCATCGGCAAGCTGATCCCCGCCGGTACCGGGCTCTTCACCAACTGCGTCCACTTCGAGTTCGACGACGAGCGGGCCGCCATCGAGGCTGCCCAGCGCGAACTCGAGACCCCCGAGGACGCCGCCGCCCGGGGCCTCCGGGCCGAACTGGAGGCCACCCTCCGGGCCGCCGGCATCGAGGGACCCCTGGGCGGGGAGCTCGACGGCGACTTCGGGGACCTCGACGACTCCGACGACGCCGCGGTGGACGCCGACGGCTGAGTCCGGAAAGGCTGCGGGACGGCCCCTGGGCGACGCCCCGGGGTCGCCTCCCGAGGTCCTCCCGACCAGGGTCCGGCCCGTCCTCTCCCGAGGGCGGGCCGGATCGCGTCCGGGGGCCCGGACACGGCGGGGCCGCCGGGGAGCGGGGGCCGGGAAGGCCGAAGGGGGCTGCTGCGGGTAGCGGGGGACCGGTGCCCCGGGCGCCGCCCCCGGATCCGGCCGCGGGGACCCGGGGCCGGGCGTCGACCGGTGGAATGGTGCTTGACCGGTCCGGAGGGCGGGTGTTAGCCTTCCGACTCCCTCCGACCCGGTCGGTGGACGGTCGTTTCTCCTGCGCCGTGGAGCGGCCGTCCCGGACCTGGAGCAGGGAACGGCCTCCCTTCCTCGGGGGTCCGGGACCGCTGCAGTGGGGAACCGGAGCGATCCGGGACGGAACGATTTCGGTGGCGCGGACGCCACCTAGAACCTAGCCAGGAAGAACTAAGGGGAAACGGTAGTGCCCACGATCAATCAGCTGGTGCGCAAAGCGCGCAAGAGCGTCAAGAACAAGCCTGACGCGCCAGCCCTCCAGGGTTGCCCCCAGCGCCGGGGAGTCTGCACCCGTGTCTGGACCATCACTCCCAAGAAGCCGAACTCGGCGCTCCGCAAGGTGGCCAGGGTGCGGCTCACCAACGGCATCGAGGTCACCGGCTACATCCCGGGCGAGGGGCACAACCTCCAGGAACACTCGATCGTGTTGATCCGCGGCGGTCGCGTCAAGGACCTGCCCGGTGTCCGCTACCATATCGTGCGCGGTGCGCTCGATACCCGGGGCGTCGAGAACCGGCGCCAGGGACGATCCAAGTACGGGGCCAAGCGCCCCAAGAAGCAGTAAGCGGAGGTCTGCTGCATGCGTAGGCGACATGCCGATAAGCGGGAGATCATCCCGGATCCGGTCTTCAAGAGCAAGCTGGTCACCCGGTTCATCAACAAGATGATGTACGACGGCAAGAAGACGCTCGCCAGCCGGCTCTTCTACGACGCCGTCAACATCCTCTCCGAGGGCGGCGACTCCTCGGTCGGCTACGGCGTCTTCAGCCGGGCCATCGAGAACGCCAAGCCCCTCCTCGAGGTCAAGAGCCGCCGGGTCGGCGGCAGCAACTACCAGGTGCCGGTGGAAGTGCGCGGCCCCCGAAAGCTCACGCTTGCCATGCGGTGGCTGATCGACAACTCCCGCAAGCGCAAGGAACGGACCTTCTCCGAGCGTCTCGCCGGGGAACTCGGCGACTGCGCCAAGGGCGTGGGCACCACCGTGAAGCAGCGGGAAGACCTGCACCACCGCGGCGGGCTGGCCCGCCCCGAGCAGCCAGGCCGCCCACGGCAGCAGGATGCGCCGCGCGCGGTACTGCGGGTTGTCGATCGCCCCGTCGAGCGCCGGCTCCCGCAGCAGCGGGTGCAGCGCCAGCTGCA
>CAYOHP010000231.1:0-6410 GCA_964403795.1 uncultured bacterium
CTCGACCCGGGCCTGGTAGCCGCCTTCCCGGCGCAGGATGAACGGTTCGGCCTCCACCGCCGCGGCGGCCTTGCGCATGACCTCCTCCGAGACGTCGCGGTGGCCGAGCCGCAGGTTCTCCTCGATGGTGCCCGCGACCAGGAAGGGATCCTGGAGCACGATCGAGAGGGCGTCCCGGAGCTCGGCGACCTTCACCCGACGGAGGTCGACGCCGTCCAGCAGGACCGCACCCTCGATCGGGTCGTAGAAACGCTCGAGGAGCTTGGCCAAGGTGGTCTTGCCCGAACCGGTGGCTCCCACCATCGCCACCACTTCGCCGGGTCGGATCCGGAGGTCGATCCCGGAGAGCACCGGCTGGTCGGACCGGTAGTGGAAGGACACGCCCCGGAACTCGACCTGGCCGCGCGGCGAGGCCGGCAGGGGCACCGGATCCTCGGGGTCGCGGATCGCAGGCTCGCGATCGAGGACCGCCACGATCTTCTCGGCCGCGGCCAGGGCCGCCTGCATGACCGCGAACTTCGAGGACAGGTCCCGGAGCGGTTGGAAGAAGCGGGAGGCGTACTCCAGGAAGGCCACCAGCACGCCCACCGTGACCACACCCCCGGCGACCAGGGCGCTCCCGGCTGCCAGGAAGACGGCCACCGTCACGCTCCCGGTGAACTCCATGGTGGCGTAGAGCAGGGCATCGAAGAGGTTGGAGCGGTGGTAGGCATCCCGGTAGGCGCGGTTCTCGACCTCGTAACGCGCATCCTGCGCCTCCGCTAGGCCGAAGAGACGCACCACCCGGGTGCCGGCGACATGCTCGGCGACGAAGGCGTTCATGGCGGCCAGTCGGGACCGGGAGATCCGGAAGGAGGCCCTGAGTTCCCGCTGGCACCAGGAGGTCATCGCCCAGGCGAAGGGCAGGACCAGGAGCAGGCACAGGGTGAGGCGGGGGGAAAGACTGGCCATCACGGCCACGATCCCGGCCATGGTGATCAGGTCGGCGAGGATCGCCAGGAGTCCGCTCTGGAACATCTGGGAGAGGGCCTCGACGTCGGTGGTGGCCCTGGTCACCAGGGCACCGACCGGATTCCGGTCGAGGTGCGCCATGTCGAACCCCTGGAAACGCCGGAAGACCGCCTCCCTCACGTCGGCCAGGGTGTCCTGGCCCGCCTTCTGGGTGATCCACGAATGCAGGTAGTCGAGGCAGGACTTGGCCGCCAGGATAGCCATGTAGGCGAGCGCCAGGAGCGGCAGACCCTCGGCCCTTCCCGGGACCAGATGCTCGTCGATCACGATCTTGAGCAGGTAGGGCTTGGCCAGGTCCAGGGCTGCCAGCACCGGGAGCATGGCCAAGGCCATGGTCATCCGCGCCGCATGCGGACGGAAGTAGGGCCAGAGCCGCAGCACCAGCCTTCGATCGAGGCCCCGGACCGGGCGCTCCTCCTGCTCGCCGCCCGGCCCCGGCCGCGCTCCGGCGCCGGCCGCCATGGCGGCGGCCCCGCCCCGGGAGCTCCCGCCGCCTCTCATGGCGAGGCCCCCGGTCCGCCCGAGGAGCCCGCACCCGCACCCGGAGCCGCCGCCCGGGCGGCCTCGGGCGCCTCGGGGCCGAGCCCCAGGCTCTCCCTGAGGCTGGCCCGGCGCACCAGCTCGGCGTAGCTGCCGCCCCTGGCCAGGAGTTCCTCATGGGTCCCGGTCTCGACCACCCGACCGGACTCGAACATGAGGATCCGGTCGGCCTCCCGCATGGTGGAGGGGCGATGGGTGATGAGGAGGGTGGTGGGGCGGTCCCGCTCGGACCGGAGACCAGCCAGGATCTCCTCCTCGGTATGGGTGTCCACCGCCGAGAAGGTGTCGTCGAGGACCAGCACCGCAGGCCGGCGGAGCATCGCCCTGGCGAGGCAGGCCCGCTGGCGCTGCCCGCCCGAGAGGGTGATCCCCTTCTCCCCGAGCAGGGTGTCGTAGCCCTCCGGGAAGGCGGCGACGTCGGGATCCAGACGGGCCAGGCGGGACATGCCGATGGCCTCGTCCCGGGAGGCCGAGGGTCTTCCGAGCGTCAGGTTCTCGAGCAGCGACCGCGAGAACAGGAACCGGTCCTGGGGGACGACCCCGAAGCCGCGCCGGAGGTCCTCGGGGTGGAAGGCGTTGAGGTCCGTGCCGTCGATCGAGACGACTCCGTCGGGGATCGGATAGAGGCGGAGCAGGAGGTCGACCAGCGTCGACTTCCCCGAGCCGATCCTGCCGACCAGGGCCACCGTCTCCCCGGCTGCGATGTCGAGGTCGACCCCATGGAGGACTTCGGGACCGGCCGGGGCGGTCGCGGCTTCGGAGACGAGGTCCGCGAGCCCGCGTCGCGGATAGGCGAAGCGGAGGCCGCGGACCCGGATCCCCTGGGCCAGGCGGGCCGGGAAGGGAACCGGATCCGCCGGCACCACCACGTCGTCCCCCACCCGCAGCAGGGCCAGCAGCCGGTCCACCGCCGCCATGCCGCGCTGGATCACGTTCAGGATCCAGCCGAAGCCGATCATCGGCCACTGGAGCATGGCCAGATAGCCCTGGAAGGCCACGAAGTCGCCCAGCGACATCTCCCCCGACAGCACCAGGGGGCCCCCCACCAGGATCATGATGGCGGTCGACGCCCCCGAGACCAGGCCGGTCACCGGCCAGGTCAGGGCCTGGGTGCGGGCCAACCGCAGGCAGTCTTCGAGGTAGCCGCGGGAGAGCCGGGAGAAGACCCGGATCTCCCGCTCCTCCTGCCCGTGGGCCTGGACGGTGGCGAGCCCCGAGAGGTTCTCGTTGACCCGGGCGGTCAGGCGGGCGAGCCCCTCCTGGACCGCACGGGAGTGCTGGTAGTTCCACTGCGAGAACCGCCGGAAGCAGAGGGCCAGGATCGGGGCCAGGAAGACGGTGTGCAGGGTGAGCCGGGGCGAGAGGCTCCAGACCATGACGAGCGAGGCGACCACCGAGAAGAGCGTGTTCAGGAGCTGGATGAAGCCGGCTCCCAGCATGAGGCGCAGGTCGGAGGTGTCGTTGCCGGTCCGGGAGAGGACCTCGCCGGCCGGGGTCCGGTCGAAGAACGACATGGGTAGCCGGGCGACGTGGGCGAAGACGTCGTTCCTGAGCTCGTACTCGGCTTCCCGGGCGGCGTGGTAGACGATGGTCCGGCTGGCGACCCGAAACAGCGCCTGCAGTAGGGCCAGCCCCACGATGGTCCAGGCCACCCGGATCACCTCGCCGCCCGGTCGGCCCGCCACCAGGTGATCGATCCCGATGCGGGTGGACCAGGGGATCAGGACCGAGAGCACGGTGGTCAGGAGCAGCGAGGCCAGGCCACCCGCCCAGTGCCAGGGGTAGAGCCGGGCATAGCCCCAGAGCAGGCTCCACCGGGTGGCGGTGGCGGGGTCGAAACGGGGCGTCCGCCGCCCGGGCGCGCCCTCCCGGTCCCCCTCCCGACCGGCGACTCCGTCTGATCCGGACACGAAGCCCCGAGGTTACCACCGGTCGCGTCCTCCGGGACGGCCCGGCGGGCTTGGATCCGGCGGCCCCGAGCGGCTACCTTGGCCAGGGAGAGCCATCCCCCGTGTCGTCCCCCCCTGCCAGCCAGAAGTGTCCGGGCTGCCCGGCCCTCTACAACACCTCGAAGCTCAAGGTCGGCCAGCGCTTCAAGTGCGTGAAGTGCCAGGCCATCGTGGTGGTGGGCGGCTCCCCGGTGTCGGCTGCTCCCTCGGCGTCGGGAGCCACCGCCCCTCCGGCCGGAAATGCCTCCGGGGTCGGACCTGCCCCGCCCCGGGAGAACGCCTCCGGGATCGCCCCGGCCCGTCCCAGGGGCAACGCCTCGGGGATCGGGCCGGCGGGAGGCGGAGGCCTCTTCTCGGTCGCCGGCGGGGACGACGAGGTCCGGCTCGACGACGACAACGCCGAGGACCTGGCGAGTGCCCTGGTGGCGAGCGCCAGCCGCCAGGGACCGGCCCACAACCCGACCATGCCGGGTGCCGGGGCGGCCCCCGCCCCCAAGGGTTCGACCGCTCCCCCGTTCCAGATCCCCGGCTACCAGGTCGGCGAGGCGATCGGCCAGGGCGGCATGGCGACGGTCTACAAGGGCATCCAGATCTCGCTCAAGCGCCCGGTGGCGGTCAAGGTGCTGGATGCCAACCTGGCCCAGGACGCGGCCGGGCTCGCCCGCTTCCAGAAGGAGGCGGCGGTGCTCTCCTCGATGTCCCACGCCGGGATCGTGGGGATCATCGACGGGGGCAACGTGGGAGGACGCCCCTACCTGGTGATGGAGTACGTCCCGGGCACCAACCTCCGCTACCTGCTGAAGAACGTGCGGGTCCCGATGGACAAGCTGATCGGGTACCTGGTCCAGATCCTGGCCGCGCTCCACTACGCCCATGGCAAGGGCGTGGTCCACCGGGACGTGAAGCCCGAGAACGTGGTGATCGGCAAGGACCAGATCGTCAAGCTCGCCGACTTCGGGGTGGCCGGGCTCACCAAGAACGCCCTGGGTCCCGACGGCGCACCCATGGGGATGACGGGGACGAGCACCGCGCTGGGGACCGCCGCCTACGCCGCGCCCGAACAGTTGAAGGACGCCCGGACCGCAGGACCCCAGGCCGATCTCTACTCCGTCGGGGTGATGCTCTACGAGATCCTGACCGGCGAGCTGCCGATGGGCGCCTTCGAGCCACCGAGCGCGCTCAATCCCAACGTCCCGCCCGGCCTCGACATGGTGGTCCTGAAGGCCTTGAAGCGCGATGCCACCCAGCGCTTCGCCAACGCTGTCGAGATGAGCGAGGCGCTCCAGGCAGCGCTGGCGGGGGCCCCCGCCGCGGGAGCCCAGGCTCCGGCCCCCGCGGCGGCCGGTGCAGGGGCGCCCCCCCCCCCCCCCGCCGCCCCCCCCCGGGGGGGGGCGGGGGCGGGGGGCTGGCGGGCCTGGTCGGATCCATCCCGGGACCCTCCCTCCCGCCCCCTGGCCCGCCGCCCCCCCCTTCCCCAGCCCGTCCGAACACGTCGGGAGGCTCGGGGAGGCTCTCGGCGGAGGCCGAGGAGGCCCTGAAGAAGGAGCACCAGCGCAAGCAGGAGGCCGCCATGTGGCAGGCATGGAAGGACGGCCAGGGACAGGCCCAGGACGGCAAGGAGGAGTCCAAGGCCAGGGTCAAGGCCCGGGACAAGGAGAAGGAGCGGGCCCCGGCTGCCGGGCAGAACCTCAAGGCCGAGGTCCAGAAGCAGATCGCCACCGAGCAGAAGAAGAAGGACGAGCAGTTCCGCAAGGAGTGGGACGCCAAGCAGGCGCTGGCACGGAAGCGGGAACCCTCCAAGCTCTTGAAGCAGCTGCCCGGGATCCTGCTGGCGGCCTTCGGCCTGCTGGTGGTGATCGCCCTCCTCGATCTCCACTCCTCGCTGCCGTTCCTGCGCCAGATCCCGGGGCTGGTGCCGGCCGCCGCCAAGCTCCGCTCCCTGGCCGGGATGTAGCGGGTCGCGGCGACGGCTACTCCCCCGGCTCGCCCTTGGCCGCGATCCCCAGGCTGCGGAGCTTCTGCTGCAGCGATTGGCGGTGCATGTCGAGCAGGCGGGCGGCCTTGGAGATGTTGCCGTCGCAGCGTTCCAGGGTCCGCTCGATCCAGGCGCGCTCGAAGCGGTCGACCCAGATCCGCTTGGCCTCCCGAAACGAGAGGTCGAAGTCCACCACGGGCAGCGCCATGGCGTCGGCCTTCCCGTGGGCCTCGGCGAGACGGGCCAGGGCCTCGAAGTCGTCGAGGTCGAGCTCGTCGCGCTCGGACATGACCACCGCCGACTCCACCGCGTTCTTGAGCTGGCGCACGTTGCCCTTCCAGGGGGCCTGGGTCAGCGCCTTCTGGAGCCGCTTGGAGAGCGTCTTCTGGGGGGTACCGAATCGCTCGCAGGCGGTCGCCACGAAGTGCGAGGCCAGGAGGGGGATGTCCTCGGGGTGGTCCCGCAAGGGGGGCATGGCGATCTCGACCACCGCCAGCCGGTAGTAGAGATCCTCCCGGAAGTGTCCCTCGGTCATCATCTGGGCCAGGTTCCGGTGGGTGGCGGCGATCACCCGGACGTCGACGGGCCGCTCCTCGGTCGAGCCCAGCCGCTGGATCCGGCGCTCCTGGAGCGCCCGGAGCACCTTGGCCTGGGTCGGGAGCGACATGTCGCCGACCTCGTCCAGGAACAGGGTGCCGCCGTCGGCGAGCTCGAACTTGCCGGGCCGGGCGTCCACGGCGCCCGTGAAGGCCCCCTTCTCATGGCCGAAGAGCTCGCTCTCGATCAGGTCGTCGGGGATGGCCGCGCAGTTGGTGGAGACGAACGACTTCTCCCGGCGCCCCGAGAGGTCGTGGAGGGCGCGGGCCGCGAGCTCCTTGCCGGTCCCCGACTCGCCGGTCAAGAGGACGGTCACGTCGGCGGGTCCGGCCTTCCTC
>CAYOHP010000232.1:0-6338 GCA_964403795.1 uncultured bacterium
TCGACGATGGCGTTGCCGATGGCCCGCGCCTCGTCCTGGGCGATCTGCTCCCGGGCCCGCTGGGTGGCATTGTCGTAGGCGGTGACCGTGACGCCGACCAGCATGCTCATGATCGAGAGACCGATCACGATCTCGACGAGCGAGAAGGCGCGAACCGCACTCGGAGCGCGCACCCGGGTCCAGGCGGGGGAGTTCACCTGTCCATGATCCTTAGGACGGGAGTCGACAGAGGCCAACCCCCGCCAAGGTAACCAGGCCGGGCCCTGGTTTCCAAGCGGGACCGGGCTCGGCCTACTCTGGAGGGACCCATGCGACGGCTCGCCTCTCCCGGGTGGCACCTGGCGATCCTGGCCCTCCTCCTGGCCCTCGAGGGACGGATCTGCCTCCTCTTCCACCCGCCCACCGCGGCCTTGCTGCTGGCCTGGTGCCTGGCCCTGGGGCTCGCCGGCAATGCCCTGGCAGACGCCCCGGCCTTCAGGAAGCTCTCGCCCCTGCACCAGCTGCGGGCCACCTGGGTGCTCCCGCTGGTCCACATGGCGTGCGCCGCCGGTGGACTGGCCCTGCTGCTCACGGGGGTCGCTCGGTTCGGGCCGGCGGACCCATGGACCCGGGCGACCGGCCTGCCGGTGGCCTGGGTGGGCCGCCTGGTGCTGACGGTCTTCCTGCTGGTGCCCTGCTCGGGGGCGCTGCTCTGGGGCCGGCTGGCCGGGCGTTACCTGGAAGCCCGCCGGGCCGAGCCGGGGCCCGCCCCCCGGGACCCCTGGCTCCCCAAGGTGGCTCTGGGCATGGGGGTGGTGCTGGTCGGCCTGGTCTCCACCCTGGTACGGGCCCCCTCGGGCCGCTTCGCCCATCTCAGGGCCTGGACCCAACAGAAGCTCGGCGACCCCCGGGAGGCCCAGCGCACCCTGGCGGCGGCCCGAGCCGCCACCCCCGGGGATCCCCTCTCCGACAGCCTCCTCTACCGCCTGGCCAAGATCTACGACGAGGACCTCTCGGAGCCCGGGCACGCCCTCCCCCTCTACCTCGAACTGGTCGAGCTCCATCCCCGGAGTCCCTGGGCCGACGATGCCGACCTGGCAGCGGCCCGCATCCTCCGGCGGGGCGAGCGCCTCGACGAGGCCATGGCCAGGCTGCGGGCCTTCCCCGACCGCCACCCGACGAGCGCGCTGCGGGGAGAGGCGGGCTGGCTCGCCTGCCAGGTCCTGGACCGCCTGGCCCCCGGACGGGAGACGGTCGCGTGCCTGGAGGCCCTGCGGTCGCGACGGGAGGTCGTGATCCGCCCGGAGCGCTACCCCTTCCCCATCGTCCGGGTGGCGACGCTGGCCCGGGAGGCCCTGGAGGCGCGACCTCCGGTACCCTCGGCCTCCGGGAGGTAGACTCGCACCCGTGGACCTCCCGGACCTCGCCACCCGGCTGCAGCAGAGGCTCGAAGGCCTGGCCCTGCCCGAGGGCGGCTGGGGCTACCAGGCCGAGGGGCCGGCCTGGGTCGAGCCCACCGCCCTGGCGCTCCTGGCCCTGGCCCCGGCCGAGCCGGGTCCAGCGGTGCCCTTGAAGGGTCCCGGCCCGCTGGTCGCCGGGCTCAAGTTCCTGCTCTCCTGCCAGCACCCCGACGGCTGGCTCAGGGCCCACCGGGAGGACCCCGACCCCGGCTGGGCGACCTCCCCGGCCATCCTGGCGCTCGCGGCCTCGGGCCACGGGGGCAACGCCGAGCTGGCCGCCGCCTGGCTCGAATCCTGGCGGTCCCCCGCCGAGCTCCAGAGCGAGGAGGCCCGGATCGCCATCAAGGAGCTCCACGCCATCGACGTGCGGATCCCGGGCTGGCCTTGGTTCGGGGCCACCTCGTCGTGGACCGAACCGACCGCCATGGGCTGCCTGGCCCTGGCCGCGGTCCGGCCCGACTCGCCCCGGCTGGCCGGGGGCCTCGACTTCCTGGTGGACCGGGTCGGGCCCCGAGGCGGATGGAACTACGGGAATCCGATCGCGCTCGGGACCGTGCTCGACGTCCATCCCGTGCCCACCGCCAAGGCGATCCTGGCCCTGTGCCGGGGAGGGCGATCGGGCGATCCGGCCGTGACCCGCTCGCTGCCGGTCCTCTCCGGCCTGGTGGAGGGCAATCCCTCGCGCCGGGCCCGGGCCTGGGCCTCGCTCGCCTTCCGGGCCGCGGGGTCTACGCCCGAGGCCGATCGGGAGGCCGAGGCGGCCTACGATTCCGGCGACGGACGGGGCGAGGGCCCGGCCCAGCCCGACGCGGTGGCGCTCTCGCTGCTGGCGGTGCGGGGCCGCCTGGGCACCCTTCCCTGGGTGCTCCGGAGGGCCGCGGCCGCGGAACGGACCGGGGACCAGGGGGTCGGCACCCCGGACCGCCGCCTCGGACCCGGAGGAGGTGACGGGTGAGCGACGAAGCCAGGCCCGTGGACCCGGACCCGCCTCGGGAGCCCGACCCCGGGCCGGCACCCTTGAGTCGCCGGGAACTGCTGGCCGGCGCCGGCACGGTGGCCCTGGCGGCACTGGCGCCTTCGGCCTTCCCCCCCGAGCCGCCGGTGCTGCCGAGGACCCCGCCCCCCCTCCCCGACCTCGGGGGCGGCAAGGTGGCGGTGGTGGCCTGCGGGACCTACCAGGAGCCGGAGCTCTCGGCGGCCTTGGCCCGGGCCATGGAGCTGGTGCCCCCTCCCCCGGTCCAGGGCAAGCGGGTGGTGCTCAAGCCGAACTTCGTCGAGTACCACCCCGAGCGTCCGGTCACCACCCGGGTGGAGCTGCTGCGGGCCACGGTGCGCCTGTTCCGGGACCTGGGGGCCCGCGAGGTGGTGGTGGCGGAAGGCCCCGGGCACCGGCGGGACAGCGACGAGGTCTGGTTCCGCTCGGGGCTGCTCGAGGCCGCCGACAAGGACGGTTTCCGGGCCGTCGACCTGAACGTGGATCGGCTGGTCAAGGCGGGCTTCCGGCCGCTCCCCGACCCGGGGGGGCTGGGGAAGAGCCGGCTCGCCGAGCTGTGGCTGCCCCGGACCGTGGTGGAGGCCGACCTCCTGGTGTCCATGCCGAAACTGAAGACCCACCACTGGGCCGGCATGACGCTCTCGATGAAGAACCTCTTCGGGGTGCTGCCGGGGGCCAAGTACGGGTGGCCCAAGAACCTGCTCCACTACAACGGGATCCCCCGCTCGATCCTCGAGCTCGCCATGAACGTGCCGGTCGGGTACTCGATCGTCGACGGGATCGTCGGCATGGAGGGCGACGGGCCGATCATGGGGACGGCGGTGGCGAGCGGAGTGCTCCTGGTGGGCGAGACGGTGGGCGGGGTCGACCGGGTGGGGGCCGAGCTGATCGGTCTCTCGCCCGATCGCATGGAGGCCTTCGAACTGGCCGGCCGGGCCGGGCTCCCGATCTCGGCGCCCTCCGAGCAGAGGGGCGAGCCGGTCGGGGCGCTCCGGCGCGAGTACCGGATGCTGCCGATGTTCGACTCGCTCCGGGGATAGGTCGCGGGGGGCTGGCAGGGCCGGGGATGCGAGGCCGTCGGCGGGCCTGGCCGCGGCCGCTGGGTCAGCCCTTGAAGTTCCGGCCCCGCACCGTCCAGCGATCGGCGCGGCCCACGATGCCGAGGTCGAAGGGCACGTAGGGATCCTCGATCCCGAGTCCGGCCTCCCGGGCCTCTTCCATGAAGACGTACTCCCCCACCCCGACCCCGATCCGGTCGCCGGCCACCACCGGCTCGCCATGCGGCGTCAGGTGCTCGTCGACGAGCTGCACCATGAGCAGCGGGTAGCCCTTCATCCCCGGGGTGGAATGGCTGGTGACCAGCATCCCGACGACCCGCCCGAACTTCATGGCGATTCCTTGGCCCGGACCCGGTCGAGTTCCAGGATCTTCCGGACCCGCCGCAGGTGGCGCTCGCCCCCGAAGGGCGTGGCCAGCCAGGTCTCGACGATCTTCTTGGCGTGGCCGGGGCCCAGCGTCTGGCCACCCAGGGTGAGCAGGTTGGCGCCGTTGTGCTCCCGGCTGTTGACCGCCGAGTAGAGGTCGTAGGCGTTGGCGGCGAGCACGCCGGGCACCTTGTTGGCGACCATGGCCGAGCCGATCCCGGCCCCGTCGACCATGATCCCGAAGTCGGCCCGGTCCCGGCTCACCGCCTGGGCGACGAGCAGGGCGAAGTCCGGGTAGTCGACGGTCTCGGCGGAGGCCGGACCCAGGTCGTCGACCTTGTGCCCGGCCTTCACCAGGAAGGCGACCAGCTCCTGCTTCAGGGCGAAGCCGCCATGGTCGGAGGCGATCGCGATCCGGCGGGGGGTGGTGGTCATACGATCCGGAAATAGCCCTTGAGCACGCAGCGGCGCTCCCGGGTGAAGGTGCGGGCCCGGGTCATGCCCTCGCCGGTGCGGCCCGCGATCGAGAAGGCGGTGAAGCCCTCGCCCCCGTAGCCGAGCCCGGCGAGACAGGGGCCGTTCTTGACGAAGATCGAGACCTGGAGGCTCCGGGCCATGAGGTCCAGGGCCTCGAGATCCCGGGAGTGCATCATCGCGGTGTGGTTGTAGCCGTGCTCGGCCTTCACGGCGGCCTTGACCGCGGTCTCCACGTCGGGGACCCGGGCCACCGGGAGGATCGGCATCAGCTGCTCGGTATGCACCAGGGGGTGGTCGGGCTCGACCTCCAGGAAGGCCAGGCGCACCGCGTCGTCCACCTGGATCCCGGCCTTGGCCAGGATCACCGAGGCGTTCTTGCCGACCAGCTTGCGCTCGAGCTTGCCGCCCGGGAGGATCACCTCGAGGAGGTCCTTCTGGCGGGCCGCCGGCACCTTGTAGGCCCCGGCCAGTTCCAGCTCCTTCATGAAGGCGTCGGCCACCGACGCCACCACGAAGACCTCCTTCTCGGCGATGCACACGATGTTGTTGTCGGTGGAGGCGCCGACCAGCACATGGCGGGCGGCGGCCCGGAGATCGGCCGAGTCGTCGACCACCACGGGAGGATTCCCGGGACCGGCGCAGATGGCCCGCTTGCCGCTCTTCATGGCGGCGTCCACCACGGCCCCGCCCCCGGTGACCAGCAGCACCTTGATCCCGGGATGGGTCATCAGGCGCCCGGAACTCTCGAGGTCGGGGGTGCGGATGGCGGTCATCAGGTTGGCCGGACCACCCGCTTCCACCGCCGCCCGGTTCAGGAGCGAGATGGCGTAGAGGCTGACCAGCCGGGCGCTGGGATGCGGGTTGAAGACCACCGCATTCCCGCCGGCCAGGATCCCGATCGAGTTGTTGATGACGGTCTCGCTCGGGTTGGTCGAGGGCGTGACCGAGCCGATCACCCCGAAGGGAGCACGCTCGACCACGGTGAGGCCATGATCGCCGGTGAAGGCCTCGGGACGCACGTCCTCGACCCCTGGGGTCTTGTCCACCGCCAGGTAGTTCTTGGCCAGCTTGTCCTGGACCCGACCGAGCCCGGTCTCGGCGACCGCCAGTTCGGCCAGGAACGGGACCTCCTCCCGGAACCGGCGCCGCATGGAGGCGAGCACCGCCTCGCGCCGCTCGAGTCCGAGCTTGCCGAACCCGGCCTGGGCTTGGTTGGCGGCGGCCACCGCGTCGTCCATGGAGGCGAAGACGCCTTCCCGGATGCCGTCCTCGGCCCGCTTCTTCAGGTCGCCGCCGGTGCCGGCACCGGAGTCGCTCTTGGGTCGAGGGGACGAGGCCGGGACCCCGGAGCCCGACGGAGAGGAAGCGAACCAGCCGGCAGGGGTGGCGCCGGCTGCGGCAGGCTTCGCTCCGCCCGGAGCCGGAGCGGCCGGGGATCCCGACCCCGGCGCGCCCTCGCCACCGAGGCGGGAGAGCACCCGGCGCACGATCTCGTCGACTTCGGTCTCCGCCATCGCTCCTCCTCAGGGGGCGTCGCGCTCCCGGGGCCGTCCCGGCCGGGGCCCGGGACCCGGGGCCGGGGTGCCCCGCGGCCTGGGCCGAACCGGTCGCCGACCTGGATCCGGGTGCGCCTCAGGCGTGCCGGGGTGCGGCCTTGACCTCGGCCCCGGTACCGGGCTCGCTCGAGAGGGTGATCTCGTCGACGATCCCGACCAGGGTGGCGTCCACCGGCTTCTTGTCGGTCTCCCGGGTCTGGCGGGCGGAAGAGCCCGTCACCACCAGGACCCGCTCGCCGTAGCCGGCGCCCACCGCGTCCACCGCCACCACGTGATCGCTCGAGGGCTTGCCGGTCACGTCCTCCTTGCGGGCGACGAGCAGCTTGAAGCCTTCGAGTTCGGCCACCTTGCGGGTGCAGACCACGGTCCCCACGACCCGGGCGACATACACGGTACGGCCTCCCGTCGGCCCTGGGCCCGCGCCGAGCGGCGCGGGCCCGGGGTCGGA
>CAYOHP010000233.1:0-6320 GCA_964403795.1 uncultured bacterium
CGGGGTCTATCTCGATCTCCACGGACTCTTCGAATCCCGTGGGCGCAGCCGAAGCCGCACGGCTCGCCGGCGGCCCGGCTTCGCCGAGCCCCCGACGACCCGTAGCAACCCTTCGGGTTGCCGCGGATTGCTTTGGGGGTCGAACCCCCAAACCCCCGGGGTCTATCTCGATCTCCACGGACTCTTCGAATCCCGTGGGCGCAGCCGAAGCGCCTCCGGCTCCGCCGGAGGAAACAGCGAAGGCGAAGCCCACCCGCGAGCGAGCCCCTTGGGGCGAGCTGCAGACTAGAACAACGTATAGATGAAGGGAGCGATGGCGCTTCCCTCGGCGAGGAAGAGCAGGATGCCGAGGCTGAGGAGCACCACCACGATGGGGGTCATCCACCAGAGCTTGCGCTCCTTGAGGAACGCCCAGAAGTCCTTCAGGAACTCGACCACGCCATGGCTCCCCGAGGACGCCGCTCGGAGGGCGTCCGGATGAGGATAGGCCGCTGGCCGCGGGACGGTCAAACCGCATCGCGAGCTCGCGTTGACGCCTTTCGGGAATGGCCTGTACCCTTGGACTTGCCCGAGGGCCTATAGCTCAGTGGGTTAGAGCTGCCGGCTCATAACCGGTTGGTCGCAGGTTCGAGTCCTGCTGGGCCCATCCCCCGGGCCCGGCCGGCGAGAACCTCGACCGGCGGCGAGTCTCCGCTCTGTCACGGTCCCATCGTCTAGTGGTCTAGGACGCCGCCCTTTCACGGCGAAAGCACGGGTTCGAATCCCGTTGGGACTATCTCCACCCTTCGAGGGATCCCCGGACCCCTTCCGGGTTCCCCATTGCGAGTCGGAGGGTAAGCTCCTACACGAGGAGGTTCGCCATGCGATCCCTACCTGGTGTCCGGGGTCTCCCCCTGTTCCTGGTCCTGGCCCTGTGCCTCGCTTCCTGGAGCCTGGCAGGGGGCTGGAAGCCAGGCAAGGCGTCCCCCCGGGCCGGCTGGACCCCTTCCCAGCTGCCCGAGATCCAGGCCACCATCGATGCCTTCGTTGCCGACGACCCGCGCCTCGAGGAGTACTTCGAGGAGGCGCACGCCTATGCCATCTTCCCCAAGGTCGGGAAGGGTGCGTTCTTCGTCGGAGGCGCCTACGGCAAGGGGCGGGTGTTCGAGCGCGGCAAGCTGATCGGCAACACCTCGCTCACCCAGGTCTCGCTCGGACTCCAGTTCGGCGGCCAGGGATACAGCGAGGTCATCTTCTTCCGCGACCGGGCCGCGCTCGACAAGTTCCGGAAGGGTCGGTCGGAGTTCAGGGCCCGGGCCTCGGCCGTGGCCGCCGATGCCGGGGCCTCGGCAGACTCCGCCTGGGAAGACGGGGTCGCGGTCTTCACCCGGACCAAGGGGGGGCTCATGGCCGAGGCTTCCCTGGGAGGCCAGGGCTTCAAGTACACCCCGCTCGCCCCGCGCTGACCCTCGCCTCCGGTGCCCGGGTCGTCGTCTCC
This sequence comes from uncultured bacterium, assembly GCA_964403795.1. GTDB lineage: Bacteria > Muiribacteriota > UBA6191 > CAZXTJ01 > CAYOHP01 > CAYOHP01. The sequence goes on from CAYOHP010000233.1 coordinate 1,478, forward strand.
CGGGACCGCATCGGCGCCACGACCCTTCGTCCCCGGCTCCCCCGGAGCTGTGGGAAATCGCCACATGTCGCGGGTTGTTCGGCTCCCGAGTGCGGGGTCCAGCCTGCCGAAGACTGCGACGGGATCTTTCCTCCCCAGCCTTCCTTCCCGTCCCGAGCGGGTGTCCGGCCTCCGGCTCCTTCCGGTACCGTTTCCCCTCCTTGCTTGGCAAGAGACGTGCAGGCCACTGGGACCGTCCGAACCGGCGGAGGAGACCCATGGCGTTGCCAAGTCGTTCCACCACCGGGTGGCGTCCTTGACCCGGCGAGACCTCGCGGCGCCTCCGATGGACGAAGGCGGGACGTCGTTCCCCCCTGCCACCCCCCAGGGGGAAACCGTGCCCGCGCCTGCGGCCTCATGGCAGGACGAGCTGGCACATCGAACCCGCAGGACGGATCCGAGCCCGACACCCTGGTCCTCGGCCCCGGGAGCCGCATCCAAGAACGCTTCCGAGGGCGTGACGCCGACACCCCCCGGCCAGGTCCCCATCGACCCCGCACCGGATCCCGAAGCCGCCGGCCCCGAGGCTCTCCTGATCCCCGGCTTCCGTCTGGTCCGGGAGCTCGGTCGTGGCGGCATGGCGGTGGTCTTCGAGGCCTGGCAGGAATCGCTGCAGCGCCAGGTCGCCATCAAGATCCTGGCTCCCGACCTGGGCCGACGGCCCGACCTCCGCGACCGGCTCGCCCGGGAGGCGAGCGCCCTGGCCGGGCTCAACCATCCCAACGTGGTCGCCATCCATGACCGGGGAGAGACCAAGGACCGCCTCTATCTGGTGATGGAGTACGTGGCCGGCTGGACGCTCGCCGAGATCCTCGGTTCCTGCGGAGGCCGACTCGATCCGGATGCCGCTTGCCAGGTCATGCTCCAGGTGGCCGAGGCCTTGGCCCACATCCACCAGCAGGCAGTGGTCCACCGCGACGTGAAGCCGTCGAACATCCTGGTCTCGGAGGGGGGTAGGGTCAAACTCTCCGACTTCGGCCTCGCCGGACTCGCCGGCCTCGCCGACGAATCCACGGGGACCCGCCGCTTGACCGGCAGTGGCATGGTGGTCGGCACTCTCGACTACATGGCCCCCGAGCAGCGCGAGGACAGCCACTCGGTCGACTCCCGCGCCGACCTGTACTCCTTCGGCGTGACCTTCTACGAGGCCCTCACGGGGAGCCTTCCGGTCGGCCCCTGGCGGTCGCCAGGGGAGATCGTCCCGGGGCTCGATCCCAGGATCGACCGCCTGGTCCTCGACTGTCTTCAGCGGGATCCCGCCGATCGGACCTCCCGGGCCGAGGACCTGGTCGAGACGCTGCAGACCGTGGTCGCGTCGCACCCGGCACAGGGAGGACTCCGACCCGCCCGGTCTCCCTCGGCGCTCTGGTCCAGGGTGGAGGGCATGCTGCTCGGGGCCGGCCGGCTCCCGGAGACGGTTCCGGGATCCCGGGCCACCACCCGGGCCGGCCCCCGCCGGGGCTGGCCCGCCGAGCGGGCGGTGGCCGCCGTCATGGTCGGTCTCCTGGTGCTGTTCGGCTCCGCCCTGCTGCTCCGGGTCCATGGCCCGATGAGTCCCGGGGACGCTACGGCCTCTCGCCCCGGCGGGGATCCGGCAGCCCGCGGCGGGTCCCCGCTCGTGTCCCGGTCGGCGGGGGACACCACGACCGAGGCCTCATGGTTCGAGTTGGTCGGAGCTCCCCAGGCTTCCCAGGTCCTCCTCCGTCCGATGACGGGTGAGGGCGTCCCCCTCCGGCTCCGATCCGACTCGGGGAGGACCCGGCTGGCACCGGGGGAGTACCACCTGTCGCTGGCGGCCGACGGTTTCGTGGGCGCGACGGATCGAATCCGGCTGGAGCCGGGCCACGAGCTCCGCTACCACTTCGCCCTCATGCCGAAGGCCGTTCCCGAACCGGTCCCGGTCTCCGTCCCGACCCCCTCCCCGGTCCCGGCCAGCCGCCGCCCGATGCCCTCGCCACCGGTTCCCCGCAAGGTCCTCTCGCCTCCCGGTACCGGTCTCCTCAAGATCGTCACGGTTCCCGAGGGAGCCCTCGCCTCGCTGGGCTCCCGGGTCCTCGGGAAGACCCCCTTGGAACTGGCCATGGAACCCGGGCGATTCCGGATCCGACTCGAAGCCCTGGGCCACGAACCCGCCGAGGCCGAGGTCCGGGTCAGCGAGGGACTGGCCTCTCGGCTCGACTGGGCCCTGGTCCGGGAACAGGGCACCCTCGAGGTGACCAGCGATCCACCTGGCGCCGAAGTCTGGGTGGACGGAGGTCGGGTGGGGACTACGCCCCTCGAAGGCGTGCGCCACGGTTTCGGACTCGTCAAGGTCGAACTGCGGCATCCGGAGCGCAAAGCGTGGTCGCGTCTGGTCCTGCTGAAGCCGGGGCAACGGGAGACGCTCCGGGTCGTGCTGCCCCCTCCCTGAGGACACCGCTCGTGAGCCTGCAGGCCCCATGCAGAGCGGGTGAGGGACCTCACCTCCGGGACCCCAGGACGCCCCGGCGCGCGGGTACCTTTGGATGCGAGGGGCTCGCATGCCCGCCGCTCCGATCGCTCGGCTCGACGATCTGGTCCTGCGCTACGTTCCTCTGCGCGCCCTGGGACCCACGCCCTCGGGAGCACGCCTGCCCAGGACCTTCCTGGCACTGGATCGGCGCACCGGGGAGCCGGCGGTGGTCGCCCTCTCGGGCGAGCTGGATCCCCAGCGCGTGGAACCTGGATTCCGCCACGACCTGGAGGCCGCCCGGGGAACCGGAGGCCGGGTCCGGGCCGGCGTGCTCGACGGGGGACTGCTTACGGATCGGGCCTGGGTGGCCTCGGCCTGGACTCCCGGTCTCGACCTCTCCTTTCTGATCTCCACCGGCCTCACCGGGATCGAGGTGGCCCTCCCGGTTCTCTGGCAGGTCTCGGTCGCCCTCGCCGACCTGCATGGGCGCGGTCTGGTCCACGGCGATCTCCACCCTCGCAACGTGCGGCTCACCCCCGGGGGCGAGGTGGTCCTGGTGGGCTATGCCCCGGAGCCGGTGGGCGGCCCCCTCAAGACGCCGTCCTCGGAGCAGCCGGTCCAGCGCTACGCCCCACCCGAGTTCCTCTCGCACGGCCGCTCGAGCGCGCCCGGGGACGTCTACTCCCTGGCGCTCCTCGTCTGGGAGATCTTCCTCGGCGCACCGCTCCTGCCGGCCGGCACCGCGGCGGAAACCCTGGCTCGCCAGCAGGCCATGGGGGCCGACCTGCCGCGATGCCTCGGCGGCAGGGGCCTTCCGCCGCGCCTGGTCCCGGTGGTGGCGCGCATGCTGGCGGTCGACCCCGGCGATCGTCCCGCTTCCGGAGCCGAACTCCATGACACCCTCGTCGAGCTGGTCCCGGACTGGAACAAGCCCTCGGTCCTGGTCCGCGTGCCACCCGAGCGCCTGGGCGTGGCCGCTGCCAGGGCCCGGGCCCGCCACCTCTCCGAGGCCCGGGAGGACCTGGCGGCCGGGGCCCGGCTCTCGGCCGCCAGCCACCTCGAGGCCTATTCGGAGCTCGCCGACGCCAGCGGCGGAGAGCTGGGGCCCGACTTCACCAGCCTCCTCGAAGGTGCGCTCTGGCAGACGTTCCTGGATGCCGGAGGCCAGCAAGGTGCAGGGACCGGCGTGGAGGGCGAGGTCCTCGGATGCCTGCTCTTGTGGGCCTCGTCGGCGATGGCTTCCGGCGGGCACGCCGAGCTGGCCGCGACCCGCCTGGCCACCCTCGTCCCGCCCTCGAGCCCCCTGGCCCGTTTGATCGCCCCCCCTTTGGCGAGCGCGGCCCGGGTCCGGCGGGTCGCCAGCCTGATCCGCTTCCTGGCCCGCCACCCCACCGACCCTCGCGGCCTGCTCTGGCTGGCCTCCCTGACTCCGGGATTCGGGGGACGGGCGGGAACCCACCCGGCACGTCTCAAGGTCGATCTGCTGGTGCGCCATGGGCTGCCCGGACCCGCCCTGGTCCACCTGGCCGAGGAGCTGGCGACCCGACCCGGCGATCCCGCGCTGCTGAGGGAGGCCAAGGAGCTGGCGGAGCGGGCCTTGGGCGAGACGCCCGTCGCCGCGATCGGCCCGGACGAGCCCCATCCCCACGTCGATCTGGCCGAGGGCGGTTCCAGGGCCCGGCGCATGGCGCGCCTGATGCGGGTGGCCGCCATGCCCGCAACACCCGCGGCGAGCGCGCATGCGCCCTCGCCTCCTCGGCCCCCGGGAATCCGCCAGCCTCTGCCCGAGCGACCCCACACCACCGAGGATGCCAGGATCCTCTTCGACATGGCCCAAGGCCTCGCCCGCGACGGTCTGCTCGAACCTGCCGTGGAGGCCTTCCATCGGTTGCTGACCACCGGGGAGCTGGAACGGACCCGCTTCAAGCCGGTCTCCGTCGAGGAGCTGCGTCATCTGGTCTGGGTCGCCCTCCGGGTGCCCGACCCGGAACGCCCGCCGGACACCCTCCTGCGCCTCGCCGAGTTGCTCCGGCTCCTGGGAATGACCCGGCTGGCGGGTCTGGTCCATGCCCTCTGGTCGAGCCTGGCGTCCCCCGACCAGGTCGCCTCCACCATCGAGTCCCTGGTATCGCGTGACCCATGGTCCCTTCCGCTCCTGGCCGTGGCGGTGCGGGTCGTCCGGGATCCGGAGGAGAAGGCCCGCCTGGGCGCCAGTCTGGCCCGCGAGGCGAGTCTGGCAGGAGCCCTCGAGCTGGCAGTACGGGCAGCCAAGTCAGCCGCGGATCTCGACCCCGGACTCGACGCGGTGAAGGCCGCCGCGGCGGCGGTGGAAGCGGCCCGGAACGAGGAGGAGCGAGCCGCTTCGGCCTTCCT
>CAYOHP010000234.1:0-6087 GCA_964403795.1 uncultured bacterium
CCGGTTCATCGTTCTCTTTCTGGTCTGTCCGACCCTGGGGCTGTCCCACCTGCCGGCACTCCCGGTCGGGCTGGACACCACTTTCATCTTTGTGCCGCATCCCTGCGTCGGACCTCCAGGGAGGTTGACCGACGAAGGTCCCGAGAGAGTATGCGAGCCTGCTCCCGAAATCAAGGGACCATGTTGCGGCACATGACATCGGTCGCCCACTGCCGCTCCCATGCGGCATGAGGCCCTCTGCCAGCCGCAGATCCGGACCGGGGCCGGTCGGGATCCCTTCCGCGCTGGCTGCTCTTGTCGGGTGCCGGACCCTGGGCACGCTCGTGGAGCGGATCCTGGGCACCTTCACCGCCGTTCCGGGAGGCACTCATCTGGTATAGTTGCCGCCCCGTCCACGATCCGGGCCGTGCCCCCGATCCGGAAAGGTGCCATGCGACATCGCTTCTGCCTTGGCCTGATGCTCCTGCCCTGGGCCGGCCTGTCTGCCGGAACCTCGGAACTCACCCAGGCCTTCGAACCCCTGCTGTCCACCCTCAGGGCGACGCCGGAGTACCGGGCCATGCCGCCCCTGGCCCGGTCACTCACCCTCCGCCGACGCCTGGTCGAAGCCGGCTTCCTGCTCCCGGCGGCCTTGCGGGTCGATCCAGACGTGTCGGCCAAGGTTCTCGCGGAGGAGATCTATGCGGCGGCCACCCAGGGCGAGCGCGGGCGACTCGACGAAGCTGCCCTCACCTTCCTCGCCAACCAGGAATCCGGCGCCCAAGGCCCGGTCCAGGCCGAGGACCGGGGACTGGAGGAGCCTCAGGTCGAATCCTCCGGCTCCCCCGCGGCACAGCCCGGCGTCTATTCGCCGCGCCCGGCCTCGCCGCCTCCGGCCCGTCCCGGCGAGGACCCGACCCGCATCTACCTGATCGGACCGCGGGACCTGTTGGCCATCGCGGTCTTCACCCAGGACCAGTCGTTCACCCAGACCTCGACCTCGCAGCCCACGGCCAACACCATCGAGATCCCGGTCAACCCCAGGGGCGAGGTGAGTCTGCCGCTGGTCGGCAAGATCCGGGCGGCCGATCGGACCGCGGAACAGCTCGAGGACATCCTCGGCAAGGCCTTCTCGAGGTTCGTGAAGGACCCGCAGGTCAGCGTCCTGGTCAAGGACCACCGGGCCAAGCGGGTGTTCGTGGTCGGCCAGGTCAACCTGAACGGCCCGGTCTTCCTCCAGCACGAGCAGACCACCCTCTTCGAGGTCATCTCCCGGGCCGGAGGGTTCGTCAACGCCTTCCTCAATACCCTGGAGGGCGCCGATCCGCACCACATCATCGTGGAGCGCCGGGGCCAGAAGTTCAGCATCGACTTCTACGGGGACGCGACCAGCACCAAGGGCGGGATCGACTTCGTGGTGGAGGACGGCGACCAGGTGTTCGTTCCCAAGCCGCTCCATCGGGTCAGGGTCCTGGGGGGCGTGAAGATGGCGAGCGAACTGGAACTCAAGCCGAACATGACCCTGCTCGAGGCGATCGCCAAGGCGGGGAGCTTCACGGAGCGCAGCCGACGGGACCAGGTCCGGCTCATCCGCGAGGGCGGAGGCCGCAAGAACACGCTCAACGTCGATGCCACCAAGATCTTCCATGGTCGCGAGACCGATCTTCTACTGCAGCCCGGGGACGTGGTCTACGTCTCGGAGTGGTAGTCCCATGGCCGGACCGCGGGGACGTGCAGGAGTCATCAAGGGCGTCGTCCTGGCCGGCGGGTCGGGCACCCGCCTCCATCCGCTGACCCACGTGGTCAGCAAGCAGCTCCTCCCGATCTACGACAAGCCGATGATCTACTACCCCATCTCGGTCCTCATGCTGGCCGGGATCCGGGACATCCTGATCATCTCGACGCCGTCCGACCTGCCCCGTTTCCGCGAGCTGCTGGGGGACGGGACCCAGTTGGGGTGCCGGTTCACCTATGCGGTCCAGGACGCTCCCCGAGGCCTCGCCGACGCCTTCCGGGTGGGTAGGGACTTCGTGGGGGACGATCGGGCCGCGCTGGTGCTGGGTGACAACATCTTCTTCGGCCATGGTCTGGTCGAGAGCCTGCGCGCCGCCGCCACCTCCCCTACGGGGGCGACCGTGTTCGCCTACCGGGTGACCGATCCGGAGCGCGCCGGCGTGGTGGAGTTCGACGCCGCCGGCAGGGCCGTGTCGATCGAGGAGAAGCCGAAGAAGCCCCGTTCCCACTGGGCGGTGACCGGCCTCTACTTCTACGACAACCGGGTCGTCGAGATCGCCCGGGACCTGGCTCCCTCCGCCCGCGGGGAACTCGAGATCACCGACGTGAACCGGAAGTATCTGGAGTGGGGCGAGCTGGCGGTCGAACGGCTCGGGCGTGGCATCGCCTGGCTCGATACCGGGACCCACGACTCGCTGTTGGCGGCCTCCAACTTCATCGCCGCGGTCGAGCGCCGCCAGGGTCTCAAGGTGGCGTGCATCGAGGAGGTCGCGTACCACATGGGGTTCATCGACGCCGACCAGGTCCGACGGCTCGCCGAGCCGCTGCGCAAGAGCGGATACGGCGAGTACCTGCTCGGTCCGGTGCTGGAGGAGGCCAGAAGCCCGTGGAAGTGATCCGGCTCCCGCTCGCCGAGGTCGTGCTGCTCCAGCCCAGGATCTTCGCCGATGTCCGGGGGTACTTCCTCGAGACTTTCCAGCTGCAGCGTTTCGACGCCCACGAGCTGCCCTCCGTCTTCGTACAGGACAACCTCAGCTTCTCGAAGCAGGGCGTCCTCCGTGGTCTCCACTTCCAGAACCCCGGCGCCCAGGGCAAGCTGGTCTTCCCGATCACGGGCCGGATCCTGGACGTGGCGGTGGACGTCCGGGTGGGCTCCCCGACCTTCGGGAGACACCTGGTCCAGCCCCTGGACGCGTCCCGGCACCAGGCGCTCTGGATTCCCGAGGGCTTCGCCCATGGTTTCCTCGTCGAGAGCGAGACCGCCCACGTGATGTACAAGTGCACCACTCCCTACCGGCCGGACAGCGAGCACACCCTGCTCTGGTCGGATCCCGATCTCGGGATCGCCTGGGGATGTCCCGATCCGATCGTCTCCCCCAAGGACGGGCAGGGTCTCCGGCTCCGGGACTTCCCGGAAGGGCGGCTCCCTCGCTTCCGGACCGGCCACTCCTCGCAGGCAGAGCTCCGTGGGGACTCTCCGGGAACCCTTGGCGCTCCTCACGCAGGAAGGACCCCATGAGTTCGTGCGCCTCGAAGCCGCTGGTCCTGGTCACGGGTGGAGCCGGCTTCATCGGCTCGAACCTGGTGAGGGAGCTGCTCGGGACCGGCCGCTACCGGGTCCGGGTCCTCGACTCGCTCACCTATGCGGGCAACCTCGAGAACCTGGCGGATCTCGTGGAGAACCCGGATCTCGCCTTCCAGAAGGGCGACATCCGCGATCTGGACGACGTCCGCACCGCCTTCGCGGCCAAGCCGGAGTTCGTGATCCACGCCGCCGCCGAGAGCCACGTGGACCGTTCGCTCGAGGACGCCGGGATCTTCCTCCAGACCAACATCGAGGGCACCCGGCGCATGCTGGAGGCGGCCCGCGAGACCGGCGTCCGCCGCTTCCTCCAGGTCGGGACCGACGAGGTGTACGGCGATCTCGGCGACTCCGGTGGGTTCTTCACCGAGACCTCGCCGCTGCGTCCTTCGAACCCCTATAGCGTCAGCAAGGTGGCCGCGGACCTCCTGGCCCTGGCGTACCGACGCTCCTTCGGGCTTCCCGTGGTCGTCACCCGATGCTCCAACAACTACGGTCCCTACCAGTTCCCCGAGAAGCTGATCCCCCTCATGATCTCGAACGCCCTGGCCGACCAGGCCCTGCCCGTCTACGGCGACGGACAGCAGGTCCGGGACTGGATCCACGTCTCGGACCACTGCCGGGGCCTGGTCCTGGCGCTGGAGCGGGGACGGGACGGCGAGGTCTACAACCTCGGCGGCGAGTGCGAGCGGGCCAACCTCGAGGTCGTCCGGACCTTGCTCCGGACCCTGGGGAAGCCCGAGAGCCTGATCCGCTACGTGAAGGACCGCCCCGGTCATGACCGGCGCTACGCCACCGACATCGCCAAGGCCAGGGACGAACTGGGCTTCGCCCCCGAGCAGCGCTTCGAATCGGCCCTCGCCGAGACCATCCGCTGGTACCGGGAGCACCAGGAGTGGTGGCAGCGGATCAAGTCCGGTGCCTACCTGGACTTCTACGATCGCCACTATCGGGAGCGACTGGCGACAGCCTGAAGTCCGTTGCGGCAGGCCTCCCTGCCGCGCCGGACGACAAGGGCAGCGAAGGTCGGAGCTCCTCCGGCCCACGAAGCAAGGACCCCCCGGCCGAAGCCGAGGGGTCCATCGTCCTCTAAGTCCTCTTGGGATTCCGCCTCGGGCTCAGGAACTGCTCCCCCCGGAATTGAAGCTACCCCCGGTGACACCGTTGATGGTTGAGGTTCCGGTACCTCCCGTGTTGAAGCCGCTGAAGCCGTTGAGCCCCAGGTCCCCGGGACCACCGCCGCCACCGCCGCCACCGCCACCGCCACCGCCACCGCCGCCGCCGCCGGTAGCGCCGTCGGTGCCATCAGAGCCATCAGAGCCATCAGAGCCGTCGGTGCCGTCGGTGCCGTCGCTGCCGTCATCGCCGTCGGCGCCGTCATCGCCGTCGGCGCCGTCATCGCCGTCGGCGCCGTCATCGCCGTCGGCACCATCACCGCCGTCGGCACCAGTCGGGAACGAGACGAAGCCCTGTCCCAGCACTCTCGCCGAACCCAACGCCCCGGGATTCGCGGTCAGGTTCTCGGGCAGCTCGACCTTGGCGAGGATGTCCTCCACCAGCTCGGGGCCGACCACATCGGCCAGCTCACCCCGGAGCACGGTGCGTACCGCCTCCTTGCGAGCCGTCGGCGAGAGCTGATCGAAGCCCGGGGTGCTCACCAAGACCTCGATCACTTCACGGACGACGTTCGCTACCGCCCGCTCGCCCGCGTCCACCCGGACCGGCAAGCACAAGCAGGCCGCAAGCCCCAGGATCTTGAGACCGTTCTTCAGAGTCACTCAGGACTCCCTTCCTGACGTCGCCGTCGTTTCGACGACCAGTGTACACGGCACCCGAGCGCGGCCACACCGAAACCGGAGCGGTCTCGCCCATCCGTCATAGTAACAATCGGCAGGCTCCGCGAGAAGTGGGACTCGAGGGCTTTCTCCCTGGCTTCCCGATCGACTTGCCGGGACGCCTTGCAGGGGACCCGTCAGGGGACACCTCGGTCCGCTCCCCGAGCTACGTTCGAGGCAAGGAGATCGGGTTCGCTCCCGAGCGGCGATTCGAATCGGCCCTGGCAGTAACGCTCCACGGGTACCGGGCTCGATTGGCGACTTCTTGGGACCCGGGGGCCAAGCGGCCTGCTGCGGCGGTGGTCCGGGAACTCGAGGCGCCGCCTCCCCTGGCCTGGGCGCGAAGACGCCCATCGGCATAGGGGCCCCGGGGAGATCCCCCGGAGACCCCTGCCACACCACCGGACATGCGGGTCCGCATTCGGCGGTTCGGTAGCTTCAGGCCAGCCGGCGAGGCGGAAGAGGCCGAGCTGGTCGAAGTGGGCATCGGGCAGAGCGACGTGGATACCCCTGGCGGAGTTCCGCCACCAGCGGCGTCCGTTCCCAGCCACACGGGCGGCCGGATCCTCGGAGAGCCCCCTGGCCCGCAACTCACGGAGGATCGTGGTTCCACGCTTCCAGTGCTTGAGCTGGAGGGCCCGGAGGGCCTCCATCCAGGTCGATGCACAGGCTGGGCGCACAAACGAGAGACCCCCCGGCCGAAGCCGAGGGGTCTTCACTCCTCCGAGGATTCGGCCTCGGGCTCAGGAACTGCTCCCCCCGGAATTGAAGGTACCCCCGGTGACACCGTTGATGGTCGAGGTTCCGGAGCTTCCTGTGTTGAAGCCGCTGAAGCCATTGAGCCCCAAGTCGCCGGTGCCGCCGCCCCCGCCACCGCCGCCACCGCCACCCCCCCCCCCCCCCCCCCCCCCCCCCCCCCCCCCCCCCGCCCCCAAGGGGCCCGCCGCCCCCGCCCCC
>CAYOHP010000235.1:0-6033 GCA_964403795.1 uncultured bacterium
GGCGGGCTTCACCCCCGAGGTCCTGGGGCGGCTGCTCGGCGACCTGGTGGGAGGCAGCGACCGGGTCGAACTCGGCGAGATGGTGGTGCCCGAGGAGGGTGGCCGGGTGCTCCCCTCGGGGTGTTTCGCCCGCTGGTCTGCGCCGTGAGCGCAGGGCCGCGCCCCGAGGTCAGGATCGACAGTCCCGCCAATCCCCGGGTGCGGGAGCTCGCCGGACTTGCCGACGCCAGGGGCCATCGCCAGCGCGCCACCATGCTGGTGGAAGGCCGCCGCGAGCTCGCCCGCTGCCTGGACTCCGGGACCCGGGTGGAGACCCTGGTGCTGGGGCCGGGACCGTTCCCGCCCGAGGTCGAGGCCCTGGTCGAACGCGCCCGCGCCCGGGCCGAGGAGGTGCTCCACCTCTCGGAGCGGGCCTTCGCCAGGCTCGCCTACCGGGAACGCCCCGAGATCCCGGTGATCCTGGTGGTCCCGATTCCCGGGGTCCCGCTCGAGCGGTTCGAGCCCCGGGGCGAGGGACCGCTGCTCCTCTTGGAAGCGGCCGAGAAGCCGGGCAACCTGGGGGCCGTGCTGCGGAGCGCCGACGGCGCCGGCGTCTCGGGTGTGGTGCTGGTCGGGAAGGGAGCCGATCCCGGCAATCCCAACGCCCTGCGGGCCAGTCTCGGCACCCTCTTCTCGGTGCCCCTGGGGACCGCCGAGGCCGGACCCGCCGCCGCCGTCCCCTGGCTGCGCACCCGGGGCTACCGCATCCTGGCCACCCGTCCCGAGGCGAGCGTCCCCTGGTACCAGGCCGACCTCGCGACCCGCACCGCGATCGTCTTCGGCAGCGAGAAGGACGGGCTGGATCCCGCCTGGGATCCGGTGGTCGACCAGGCGGTCTCGATTCCCATGCTGGGGGCAGCCGACTCCCTGAACCTCGCCCAGTCGGTCACCCTGCTCGCCTACGAGGCGCTCCGCCAGCGAGGCCCCTGAAGTACACCGGGTTCACCCCGGGCACCCGCGCCGGCACCCCCCTCCCGCGAGCGGGCCCCTAGGGGATGTGGTTGCAGAGGCAGCGCAGCGGCAGCCCCAGGAGCCAGCCGTAGGTGAGGGTCCCGCAGAGCGTCAGCCCGAGGAAACCCAGGAGCAGCGAGGTGGTGGCCCGTTCCAGGCCGGAGATCGCCTGGCGATGGGCCAGACCGGCGAACTCGACCAGTGGCCGGGAGGCGTTCCCCGGCGCCTCCAGTACCGCCAGCAGCGGAGCCGCCCGCCGGGCGAGCAGCGGATCCGCATCCGGGTGCCCGGCCAGGGCCGCCGCCACCCGGCGAGGGCCGGGTGACAGGGCGCACCCTGTGACCTCCACCCGGGAGCCGAGTCCCCGCCCTCCCGCCGACTGCCGGGCCAGGGCCTCCGCCAGTTCGCCGGTCCATCCCCAGACCAGGGCAGGACCGAACCTGGGTACCCGGGCCGCCAGCCTCATCCAGAGACCCTCGACGGCGTCGCCCCGGCCCAGCCCCCGGAGTCCCTCGAAGACCAGGCCCACGACCAGGAGGGCCACCAGGATCGCGGCCAGGTCGAGGCGACGGAGCAGGAGGCCGAGAGCTTCCAGCTGGAGGATCACCTGGGGCAGCTCCCGGTGCTGGGCGGCGGCTGCCTGGACATAGGCCGGCGTCAGGTACCCGAGGAAGACCACGACCACGGCACCCACCACCAGGCCGGCGGTCTGGGCCCATTCCGAGGCGATCCCCTGGGCCACCAGGTAGCGGCGCCGGCAGGGGGCGGACTCCATCCAGGTCGCGAGCATGCGTGCCTCGCGGTGTCGGTCCCCTGCCATGGACGAGTGGCGCACCCGGACCTCCCTGATGTCCAAGGGTAGAGACCTCGGAGGGGGCAGCCGGGTTCCCGGCCGGGATCACGATCGCCGGATCAGAACTCGAGGCCGCGCAACGCGAAGGGAGCCAGGCACCGGGGGGCGACCCGGGAGAGCGTCCCGGCCAGGTCCACCAGCCGCACCGGGCTGCGCCGCGCCACCAGCTCGCGGACGGCCCGGTCGAAGCCCTGGGCATCGGCGCTGCGGCACTCGAAGAGGATGCCCGGGAGGACCCGTTCGGAGAGGGTGCGGTGGTCGGGGTGGGGCGAGGCCGCCGACCAGGTGCGGAGCGCCTCGGCCAGAGGGCGGGCTAGTCCGGGGGGTGGCAGCAGGGCGAACCCGAGGAGCGGGGAGACCGGGAACATCACCTGGGCGTAGAGCGAGGCCAGGGCCGCTCCCGCGGGGTCCCGCGGATCCTCGGTCAGCCAGGTCCCGACCGGCAGGGTATAGAGCGGGGGCGGCAGGTCGGAGAGGTAGCCGGGATCGCCGAGCCGTACCCAGAGCAGGCGCTCGTCGCCGGTTCCGGCCGGGGCCATGGGAGGCTCGTCGGGTCCCCGGAGGCATTCTCCGCAGGAATCCACCACCACGTCCGGAAGGGGACGGGGAGCGGGTCCCAGCCGGCTCGAGAGCTCCAGGAAGATCCCGTCGAGGAACGAGGCGGCCAGGGGATAGGGGTCGACCGCCGAGGTCCAGAGTCCGGTGCGGACCTCGGAATAGGGACCGAAGACCCGGTCGGAGCCGACCCGGAACACCCGGGCTCCCGAGGGCACTCCCAGGTAGCCCTCGGGAAGCGTCAGGTAACCCTCGACGGGAACCGGCCTGCCCAGGGTGTCGGTCACCGGGAAGGTCCCGAGCCAGCCGGGCGACGCCCTTCCCTGCCAGTCGAGGATCACGGCCTGCCCGGGACGGACCACCCAGAGATCGAGTCCGGGGAAGTGGACCGGGGCATCGGTCCCCGCCGGGGTGGGCGGGAGCCGCATCCCGGTCGGCGGCCGGAAGCGGAACGCCATGGTGGCCGGACCCTCGGGTGCCAGCACCACCCGGCGGGAGCCCTCGGTGAAGACCCGGATCCGGCGGGGGGCCACCAGTCGGGTGGGGGCCCCGGGGGGCGGGACGATCCGGAACTCGCCCCGGTCCGAACCCAGGTCCACCGCCCGCCAGTCGCCGGCAGCCGCCAGGCGGGGTCCGCCCGAGGTCCCGGTGCCCGGCACCACCCGGACCCTGGCCGCGGCCAGGATCTCGTCGAGGCTCTCGCCGGGGAGCGAGGAACGCCCTTCGCCCGGGGCCAGCCCGGGCGCCCCGCAGCCGGCGAGCCCGAGGCAGAGGGCGAGCGCCCCCACGACCGCCACACCCCGACCACTCCGCATGGGCCCGATGCTACCGCGAGCGACGCTCATCGATGGAACCGCACCGGCGCCTCGCCCCCCGGGGGGACCGCCGGGCCCGGCAGGATCTCCCTCAAGTAGTGCTCGATCCCCTGTTCCTTCAGCCAGTGGCGCGGGTAACCGAGCGCCACCTCCTCGAAGCGGACCCCGTCCTTCCAGTCGGTGGCCCGCACGTGCAGGTGCCCGCTCACCACCACCTTGACCGGGAACCGCCGGTGCCAGTCCTCGGTGGCCCGGGTCCCGCACCAGATCGTGAAGCGGGGGATCCGGCCGAGCCGCACCAGGTCTCGGCGGAGCGGGAAGTGGTTGACCAGCACCATGGGCACCGAGGTGTCGCAGGCCGCCAGCCTGGCTTCGGTCACCCGCAGGCGCTCCCGGCACCAGGCGGCCTTCGAGGGATACGGTTCCGGGTACAGGTGGTGCTCGTCGTTGCAGACCAGGCCGTGTTCGGCGGCCCAGGCCAGGGCACCTTCCTCGCCGACCTCGTCGGGGGCGAAGCTGTAGTCGTAGAGGAGGAAGGTCGGGACGATCCGCACCGGACCTCCTTCGCCGGGGAACACCGGGTACTCGTCCTCGGGAGTGACGACCCCGAACTCGCGGCAGATCTCCACCAACTGCCGGTAGCGGGCCTCGCCCCGGGTGGTGACGCCGGTCTTGGGATGGCTCCATAGCTCGTGGTTCCCGGGGGTCCACACCACCCGGGCGAAGCGCTCGCACAGGATCGAGAGCACCTCCCGGAAGTGGTCGTCCCGGTCGGCCAGGTCGCCGGGGGCCAGCAGCCAGTCCCCGGGCCGGCTCCGGAGCCCGCGCAGGGCCTCCAGGTTGTCCCGGTAGTGGACGTGGAGGTCCGAGATCCCCCAGAGCTTCATGCGCATGCCAGCCCGATCCAGGCGGCGGGCTCGCCGCTCGCCAGGTCCCCGGTCCGGACCACGGCCCGGGCGCCCGGGGCCAGCCTCGTCGGGGCCTGGTCCCCTCGCACCCACACGGCCCCGATCCCGACCCGGAGCGCCCCTTCCACGTCCCGGTCGCGGCTGTCGCCCACCATCACCGCCTCCCGGGGCGACACCCCCAGGGCCGAGAGCGCCAGCCGGAACGGCCGGGGATCGGGCTTGTCGGCCCCCGCCTCCTCGCTGGTCACCACCCGCTCGAAGAACCCGTCGAGGCCGAGGCGCGAGAGCTTCCGGAGCTGCACCCCCGAGGTCAGGTCGGTCACCACCGCCAGCCGCATCCCCCGGCTCCGGGCACGCTCCAGCAGCTCCGGGACCCCGGGGAAGGGCGCCATCGCGCGGTGGCAGCCTTCCCAGTAGGCATCGAGTCCGGCGAGCACCAGGGGGACCTCGGTACGCCCCCGGACCGACTCGACCAGGGCTTGGAAGTAGAGCTCCCGGCTGTGGGCGCTGGCGATCTCGCCGAGGCGGTGGAAGGCTGCCCGGCGCGCCCTCAGATAGGCGGCCTCGAAGCCGACGGCATCCAGCCCCAGGGCGGGGCCGATGGCGGCATGGGCGGCGGAGAGCCCGGCCCGATGGTGCGTCTCGTAGTCGTAGAGCGTCCCGTCCAGGTCGAAGAGCAGCGCGTCCACGGTCCCGAGTCTACTGGTAGCATCGGGTCCCCATGTTCCAAGACCTCCGCGAGTACCTCCACGCCCTCCGCACCGACCGCGACCTGGTGACCGTCGAGGTCGAGGTCGATCCCGACCTGGAGCTCGCCGAGATCCATCGCCGGGTGATCGCGGCCGGCGGCCCGGCGCTCCTGTTCACGAACGTGAAGGGTTCGGACTTCCCGCTGGCGACCAATCTCTTCGGGACGCCCCGGAGGGTGGAGCGGGCCTTCGGGCGGGATCCCCAGCGGTTCCTGGAGCGGCTGGTGGCGGTGGCGAGCCGGCCGCATCCCCCGGGACCCTCCGATCTTTGGGGGCTCCGCGACCTGGCGGGGAAGGGCCTCTCGGTCGGGATGAAGACCGTGGCGACGGCCCCGGTGACCGAGGTGGTGAGCGGGTCCCCGACCTTGGGGCGATTGCCCTTCGTGCGCCAGTGGCCGGAGGACGGCGGCGGGTTCCTGACCCTGCCGCTCGTCTACACCGAGCACCCCGACGACGGGCGCCACAACCTCGGCATCTACCGGGTCCAGCGCTACGACGACCGGACCACCGGCATGCATTGGCAGATCGGCAAGGGCGGCGGGTTCCACCACGCCCGGGCCGAGGAGAAGGGGGCAGCGCTCCCGGTGGCGATCCATCTCGGCGGCCCTCCTGCCCTGATGCTCTCCGCGATCGCACCGCTGCCCGAGAACGTCCCCGAGCTGCTGCTCGCCAGCCTGGTGCAGGGCGATCGGCTCGAGCGGGTGGCTTCGCCGGTGGCGGGATTCCCGCTCCCGCTGGTGGCCCGTGCCGAGGTGGCTCTCTGCGGAGTGGTGCCGCCCGGGGTGCGGCGCCCCGAAGGCCCTTTCGGCGACCACTACGGCTACTACTCGCTGACCCACGACTACCCGGTCTTCGAGTGCCGGGCGGTGTGCCGGAGGGCCAGGCCGATCGTGCCGGCCACCATCGTGGGCAAGCCACGCCAGGAGGACTTCTACCTCGGCGACTACCTGCAGGAGCTGCTGTCCCCGCTCTTCCCCATGGTGATGCCGGCGGTGCGCTCGCTCTGGAGCTACGGAGAGACCGGCTTCCACTCGCTCTCGGCGGCGGTGGTCCGGGAGCGGTACCCGGGGGAGGCGCTGGCCTCGGCCTTCCGGATCCTGGGCGAGGGGCAGCTCTCGCTCACCAAGTTCCTCCTGCTCACCGACGCGCCGCTCGACCTGCGC
>CAYOHP010000236.1:0-5944 GCA_964403795.1 uncultured bacterium
AGGGTCTCGCCCTTGCGGGTGTAGAGGCCGAGCGCGACCCGGTGCGGGCGCAGCACCGCGTCGCCGCTGCCCTCCTGCTGCACCAGGTGCGCGCTGGCCACCTTCCCTTCGCGGAGTTCGAGGACGGGGGTGAGCACGTTCATGCCGGAGGTCTCGAGCCAGAGCCGGGCCCAGCCGGCGAGCGGCACTCCGGAGGCCTCGGAGAGGGCCGCCAGGAAGTCGTCGGTGGTGGTGTTGCCCCAGGCATGACGCGCGAAGTAGCCCCGCATGCCGCGGGCGAAGGCGTCCATCCCGAGCCGGTGCGCCAGCTGGCGGAGGAGGCAGCAGCCCTTGCCGTAGGTGATCCCGTCGAAGTTGGCGAAGCAGCCCCGGGTCTCCTTCACCTCGGTGAGGACCGGATGGGTGGTGGGGAGCTGGTCCTGCCACATGGCCCAGGCCCGGATCTTGTCGTCGAAGTACTCCCAGCCGTGCTCGTGGGGGGTGCACTCGGGGAGGGCCACGAAGGACATCCAGGTGGCGAAGCTCTCGTTCAGCCACAGGCCGTCCCACCAGTCCATGGTGACGAGGTTGCCGAACCACATGTGGGCGAGCTCGTGGAGCAGCACCATGTCGCGCTCCAGGCGCTCGCCCTCGCTCGCGTCATGGCGGAACACGAAGCGGCCGTCGCTGATGGTCACGCATCCCACGTTCTCCATGGCGCCGGTGAAGAAGTCGGGGCAGAAGACCTGGTCGTACTTGGCGAAGCGGTAGGGAACGCCGAAGAAGCGCTCGAAGAAGTCGAAGCCCCGCCGGGTGGTCTCGAAGAGGGCCTCGAGATCGGGTGCCAGGTGGCGGGCCAGCGAGGGGCGACAGAGGATGCGGGCCGGGATCCTCGCCCCGGGATCCTCGAAGACCGCGTAGGGGCCGGCGGTGACGCAGAAGAGGTAGGTCGAGAAGCGCTCGCTGGGCGGGAACTCGTGGCGGGTGCGGCCGGGCCCTGCCGGGGAGGTGCCGAGGGCGAGGGTGTTGGCGACCACCTGGTGGGTGTCGGGAGCGGTCACCGTGAGCCGGTAGGTCGCCTTCAGGTCGGGCTGGTCGAAGCAGGGGAAGGCCCGGTGGGCGGCATAGGGCTCGGAGTTGGTGTAGACGAACTCGCTGCCGTCGGTCGGATCCACGAAGCGGTGGAAGCCGAGCCCGGTGGTGTCGTGGATGGAGTTCCAGGCGACCTCCAGGGTGTGGACCCCGGGCGCGAGATCGGGAGGGAGCCGGATCCGGGTGCCGTCGTAGCTGT
Organism: uncultured bacterium; assembly: GCA_964403795.1. Classification (GTDB taxonomy): domain Bacteria; phylum Muiribacteriota; class UBA6191; order CAZXTJ01; family CAYOHP01; genus CAYOHP01. The sequence continues at coordinate 1,271 of CAYOHP010000236.1, forward strand.
CGGCCGGATCCAGGGCCCGACCGTCGAGGGCGAGGGAGTCGATCGCCTCGGCCACGCAGTCGACGAACCCGGACTCCCCGGGGGGGCGGAGGGCCTCGAAGCGGAGTTCGCCGCGCCCCCGGTACCTCCCCTCCCCGAGCCCCAGCTCGAACTCGAGGCGGTAGTCGACGCCGGCGATGCAGCGGGCCCTGGCCCGGGCCTCGTCCCGGGTCAGGTTCCCTTCCCTGCGGGCGGCCGGAAGCATGGTGGACAACCTCCGGGACCAGCGAACCACGGGACGGGGAAGCCGGGAAACCCCGGGGGAGTTGTCGACGAGGCCGAGGGGCGTCCAAGATGGGGGTGTCCGGGAGGCCAGGCTTGAAGCTCTACCTGCTCCGCCACGGCAAGGCCGTGCGCGACGACGAAGACCGCACCCGCCCGCTGACCCCCCGGGGGGAGCGCCAGAGCCGTTGGCTCGGCGAGACCATGAAGGGTCGCGGCTTTCGGGTGGACCGGATCCTCCACAGCGAGAAGCTGCGGGCCCGCCAGACGGCCTCCCTGTTCGCGGCGGTGGCGGCGCCCTCGGCGCGCCTGGAGCTGGTCGACGGGCTGCTGCCCGAGGACGAGGTCGATCCCTGGGCCGACCGCTTCGCCGAGTCCCGGGAGGATGTGCTCCTGGTGGGGCACAACCCCTTCATGGAGCGGCTGGCCTGGCGCCTGGTGGGAGGCCCGCTCGCCTTCCGCACCGCCACCCTGGCAGGGTTCGAGCGCGGCGAGGACGGTCGCTTCGCCCTGCTCTGGTCGCTCACGCCCCCGGACGCCTAGGCAGGAGGTCCCGGCCGGGTTGGAGGGGAGGAAGGGTCGACGTGAGAAGGCTCTGGGTCCTCTGGGACCACCTCGATCTCCGTGCCCTGCTCGACATCGGGATCATGGCGACCGTCATGTTCCTGCTGGCCCGGACCCTGCGCGCCAGCGGCGCGGGACGGGTCACCCAGGGGATCCTGCTCGCCGGGGGGGTCTTCCTGCTGGCCTACACCTTCGAACTCCGGGGGATCATGTGGGTCTACAGCCGCCTGAGCCCGGTCCTGCTGGTGGCAGGGGTGGTGATCTTCCAGCCGGAGCTGCGCCGGATCCTCGAGCAGGGCGCCAGCCTCCGGGCCTCGCACCGGCACGGCGGCTCCGACGAGTTCCCGGAGATGATCTGCGAATGCCTGGAACGCCTCCTCCAGAAGCACTGGGGGGCGATCCTGGTCTTCCCCGGGAAACAGCCCCTGACCCGCTGGATCGCGGGCGGGGTGCGACTGGAGGGGCATGCCAGCGTGCCGCTCCTCCTGAGCCTCTTCGACCCCCACTCCCCGGGCCATGACGGAGCGGTGATCTTCGAGGCGGACCGGATCGCCAGCTTCGCCAATCGCCTGCCGCTCTCCCAGACCGATCGCCTGGATCCCCAGCTCGGGACCCGGCACAACGCCTCGATGGGCCTGTCCGAGGTCACCGACGCCCTGGTCGTGACCGTCTCCGAGGAGCGAGGCACGATCACGGTGTTCGAGGGCGGGACCGTGACCGCCCTGCCGACCAGCGCCAGTGCCGGGCCGGTCCTCCGCCAGCATGCCGAGGCCGTCTCCCGCCCGGGGTTCACCAGCGACCGGAAGCGGTCCGGCTTCCAGCTCTCGCTGCACCTGGCGGCGAGCGTCCTGGTGGCGATCCTCCTGTGGGCGGACGTGACACTGCCGAGCGGGAAGGTCGTCGAGCGCAGCCTGGAGGTCCCGATCGAGTACGCCACACCGGAAACCCTCGCTCTCGTCGGGACCAGGCCCAAGGTCGCCAGCCTGCACATCGCCGGGGACGAGACCACCCTCCGGGAGCTCGACGTGTCCAGGCTCTCCGTACGCCTCGACCTGAGGGCGGCCCGGACGGGTCAGCAGACCATCATCATCACCGAGGGCGACGTGCCGCTCCCGAAGGCGGTGCAGCTCCTGGCCGTCGAACCCTCCAGCCTCGAGGTGACCCTGCAGCAGATCGCCGAGCGGGATCTGGTGATCGTCCCCCAGATCGTGGGCACCCTTCCCCCGGGGTTCCACCTCCGGGACGTCACGGTCGTGCCTCCGACCCTCCGGGCCGTCACCCACCCTGGGCCGGACGGCTCGGAGGACCGCCATCTCGGCACCTCGCCGATCTACCTCCACGGGCTGACGGCGGACACCACGCTCACGGTGAAGGTGGTCGCCTCGGCCGGGATCCAGCCCCCCGATCGGCGCTGGCCCGACGTCCAGGTGCAGCTCTCCATCGAGAAGCGCGGGGACTGATTCCCGCTCCCGGTGCGGCGGGAGGAGATTCCCGCGGAATTCCGCGAACTCTTCCGCCGGTTCCGACGACTCCCGTGTGAGGCACCCTGGAGAGGGCGGTCCGGCTCCCGTCGAGCCCGCCCGACAGGGTCCCCGGGAATCGAGACGAGGCGAGGAGGCGCGGTGGATCCGGAGGTCGATCCCCCGCGCCACGGCCTCGGCTCGCCAGCGGGATTCGCCCGCTGGATGGAGGAGCTGTCGGCGCGGGTGTTCCGCTTCGCGAGGCGGCGGCTGGGAAACGAGGACGAGGCGATGGACGCGGTGCAGGAGACGTTCCTGGCGGCCCACCAGGGGCTGGCGTCGGCACCGGCCGATCCCGGACCGCGGACGTCGTGGCTATTCGGGATCGCGGCCCACAAGGTCGGGGACCTGGGCCGGCAGCGGGCCAGGAGACGGAGCGATCCCCTGGGGGACGAGCTCGCCTCCCGGGAGGATGCCGCCGCCCGGGCCATCGGTCGGGTCGAGGCGGAGCGGGTGCGGGCCGGGCTCGAGGCGGTGCCCGAGCCGTTCCGGGAGGCTCTGGTCCTGGCCAGCGTCGAGGGCCTGGCCTATGCAGAGATCGCTGCCGTCCAGGGAGTCCCGACGGGCACGGTGCGGAGCCGGATCGCCGAGGCGCGCCGCCGACTGAGGGCGCGGCTGGCGATGGGCGAGGACCAGGAGGTGGCGAGGTGACCCCCGAGGAGGAGGAACTCGTCTCGGCCTGGCTCGACGGCGAGCTGGAACCCGGCGAAGCGGCGCGCCTCGAGGCCCGAATCGGGAACGAGCCTGGCCTCCGGGCGGAGGTCCGGGTCCTCGAAATCGATCGCGATCTCCTGCGGCGGGCCCTGGATGCGGGGGCCGTCCCGGAGGCCGGACTGGCGCGGGTAGGGCGGAGGGTCATGGAGACGGCGTTTCCTCCGGAGCCGGTCGCCCTCCCCTGGTGGGAGACGCTGGCCGCCTGGCTCTCGCCGCCGCGCCTGGCCCTGGCGGGGAGCCTGGTCATGGTCCTGGCGTGGAGCGCCGGGACGGGGAGGCCGCCCGGGACCAGGGCACCGGCCGGGGACGCAGGCGTTCCGGGCGCGGCGTCGAGGGCGAGGTCCGCGGGACGGGGCCAGGGCGCGGCTCCCGGCCTTCCCCCCGAGGGAATCCGGGTGGAAGTCCTGACCGGGACGACGGAGGGCCGCGTGATCGAGGCCTCCGGCGGGAGCGAGGGTTCGTGGGTGGCGCGGGTCGACCGGCCCGGCGAAGAGATCGAGATCCTTTGGCTGATGACACCGGACGCATGAAGACGGACCGGAGGAGGAGTGTCGTGAACGAACGCAAGGTGGCGTGGGTGCTGGCGATGGCGGTGGCCGTGGCGGGGGTGCGGGCCGAGCCCGCCGCGAAGGGACCGGAGGCCGGTGGCCCCAGGGAGGAGCGGGCCTACCTGATCGATCCCGGGCTGCCCCGGGACCTCGACGGGAAGCTGGCCTGGAGCCTGCTCAACGAGCTCGTCACGGCCCTGGAGATGGTCCCGGGCGTCCACGCCGTGAAGCCGACCCAGGCGACCATGACGATGGTGGTGCGGAGCTCGATCGGTTCCGAGGAGCCGACCCGGATGGTCCAGGACCTGAGGACCCGGATCCTCGCCGATCTCGAGGGAGCCAGGCGGCGCCTGCAGCGGTCGGCTCCGCCGATGGAGCGGGAGGACCTGGTGCTGGCCACCCGCTTCGTGGTGGCGAGCCGGAAGCCCGGACCTACCGGCTCCCTTCCGGCCCCGGTGGAGGCGCGGCTCGCGGGCCTGTTCGGTTTCAAGTCGTTCCGGGACGCGGGGGTCACCCTGGTCGAGGGCTCGGTCGGCTCGGAGGCCGAGACCAAGGCGAGCCTGCCCTGGGAGGGCGCCCACCTGCAGATCCACCAGGCCTTCGGGCCCCACCGGGCCGAGGATGGCCGGCTCATGGTCGGGGCCAGGTTCGAGGTGTACCGCAAGGCACCGGGACCGGAGGGCAAAGAGCAGTCCACCGAGGTGAAGGCGACCTACCGCCCCAAGAAGGGGACGCCTACCGTGGTCGGCGCCTCGCCGCTCTCGGCCGACGAGTCCCTGGTGATCCTGATCGAGCACTCGGGCTCGGCGATCGAATGAGGGTGCCGGGGTCCGGGCCGCGCGGGCCCGGACCCGCCCAGCTTCAGCTCGGGTCCACCGGGGCCCGGGCACGGGCCTCGAGCCCGATACGGCGCCGGGTCATACGGGCGCCCAGGCTCCGGAGCATGCCGAGGACCCCGGGGCCCCAGCGGAGCATGATCCCGAAGAGATGGGTCCCGTGGTTCCCCCGGAGGAGGTAGCGGGGGCGGAGCCGGCGGGTCTCCGCCCGCGCTGTCGCCGGTCGGCATA
>CAYOHP010000237.1:0-715 GCA_964403795.1 uncultured bacterium
CGGTCATGTGATGGGCGTCGCAGGTGAGGCCGTAGCCGCGGAGTTCCGCCAGGATCCTGGCCCCCCGCGCCCGGGCGTGGCTCCGGGTCTCCAGGGCCAGGACCGCGGCCCCTTCTCCGATCACGATCCCCTTGCGGTTCCGATCGAAGGGCTGGCAGCGCTCCGGGGCCAGGGAGAACATGCGGGAGAACCCCATGAAGGCGATCCGGCTGAAGGCGTCCGAGCCACCGGCCAGGGCGACCCGGGCCCGTCCGGAGCGCAGGTAGTCGTAGGCCCGGGCGATCGCGTAGTTGCCCGCGGCGCAGGCGGTGGGGATGACCAGGGGGCAGGCGTCGAGACCGAGTTCGTGGGCCACGTGGATCGCCAGCAGGCAATCCGGGAGCCTCACCACGTCCCGACTCCGGAGACCCGGGTAGCCCCCCGCCACCAGGTCCTCCACCAGGGAGAGATGCACGTCGCTCTCGCCCATGGTGGTCCCCATGACCACCGGGATGCGCCGCTCCTCCCCGAGAGCCTGGGCATCGAGCCCGGCGACCAGGAGAGCCTCCCGGGCCGCAGCGATCGCCAGCTGCGAGGTCCTTCCGTACTCCCCGGACCGTTCCCGGCGGCAGGCCCGGGCCGGGTCGAAGTCGTGGATCTGGGCGGCCACCCGGGTCTCGAACCCGCTGGGGTCGAAGCCGACGACCGGGGTCACGGCCGAGGTGCCGGCGAGCAG
>CAYOHP010000237.1:725-5770 GCA_964403795.1 uncultured bacterium
GGGGGGGGGGGGGGCCGGGGGGTGGGGGCGGCGGCGCGGGCCCCCCCGGGGGGGGGGGGGGCGGCCCCCGGGGCCCCCCCCCACCCCGACCCCCGTGACCACCACAGCTTCAGGCACGGTCCTCCCGCTCGCCCTGCATGCGCTCGATCAGCGCCACGGCCCGGTTCACCGTCATCAGTTCCGGGAACTGGGTCCGTTCCAGGACCACCCCGAAGCGCTTCTCGACCTCGCCCATCAGTTCGAGGACCATGAGGGAGTCGGCTCCGTAGGCCTGGATCAGGTTGGCATCGAGGTCGAGCTCGCCCGGATCGAGCTCCAGGAGCTCGGCGATCAGGTCGCGAACGGGGGTCAGCAGGCCGTCTCTCATGGGTGGGTGTACAGTACCAGACCCGAACGCCGAGGGAGCGCCCGCCTTGGGGATCGTCATCACCGGGATCGGAGTCGTCTCGCCGCTGGGCACGGGCTGGCCCGCGTTCCGGGAGGCGGTCCTCGGGGACGGCGAGGGTCTCACCCCTCTGGCCCTGGAGGGCGCGCCCGAGCTTCCCTGTTCCCTGGGAGGCGCGGCCCGCGGGTTCGATCCCGCCGCCGTGCTCGGCGCCAAGGGCCTGCGCCTGATCGACCGCACCACCCGGCTCTCGCTGGCGGCGGCCAAGCTGGCCCTCGACCACGCCGGGATCGATCCCGCATCGATTCCCCCGGGACGGCTCGGCCTGGCGCTCGGCACCGTGATGGGCAGCTCCGAGAGTCGGACCGAATTCTCCCGCGAGGGCATCGCCGGGGGTGCCCGCGCCGTCAACCCCGGCAAATTCCCGAACACGGTGGTGAACTCGCCCGCCGCCCAGGTGGCGCTCCGCTTCGGGCTCACCGGCCCGAACTCGACGCTCTCGGCCGGAGCCGGCTCCGACCTCGAGGCCATCGATTTCGCCTGCCAGATGCTCCAGGCCGACCGGGCCTCCCTGATGCTGGCGGGCGGGGTCCAGGCCCTGTCCCCGATCGACGTCTGGTACCTGGAGCGGGCCGGGCTGCTCTCGAAGCGGGGTCGTCCCCGCCCCTTCGACAGGGAGCGGGACGGGACCGTGCCGGGCGAGGCGGCGGTCCTGTTCCTGCTGGAGCCCGAGGCGGCTGCCCGGGCACGCGAGGCATGCATCCTGGGTCGGATCGAGGGCATCGAGAGGGCCGCCGACACCCGCCGGCTGCGCGGATTCTCGCGAAGCGCGGGAAGGCTGCCCGAGGCGATCCGGCTGGCCCTCGAAGCAGCCGGACGGGGACCCGGCGAGATCGCCTGGGTTGCATCCGGGGCCGACGGCAGCCGACGGGGCGATCGGAGCGAAGCCTCGGCGCTTGCCGCTGCCCTGGGGGGCCGTCCCCGGGTCACCGCCCTGAAATCACGGACCGGTGAGACCCTGGGAGCGTCGGGCGCCCTGGGCGCGGCAGCGGCCCTGGCCGGCCTGGAGGCCGGACGAATCCCGCCGATGCTGGAGGTGGCCTCCCCGGACCCCCGCTGTCCCGTCGAACCGGTGACGGAAACGGTGGAATGCCCCGAGGGCCGCCACGTGCTCGTCACCGCCAGCGGACCGGCCGGGACCTCGATCGCCATGGTCGTGTCCTCGATCCGGGGAACCGAGGCTTGAGCCCGGGGGCGCGCCCCCGACCTTCCCACGCGAGCTGTGTGTTCGTCTGGGTCGGATTCATGTTGGGTTCGATCTGGGTCATGCAGCTTGTCCGCCAGCTCCGGCCGACGGATCCCTTCCCGGGTCTGATCTCGCTCTCGCTCCTCCAGCTGGCGGTCGGCGAGGCGATCCGGCGACGCTGGTACCGGGAGGAGCTCTCGCTTCTCGACATGCGGGGGACGAGACTGGCGCTGGCGGTGCTCCTGGGGCTGCAGGGGATCGAGACCGTGTTCACGGTGAGGGGCATGGGGCCGCGGGGAGGAGCCCTCCTGGCGGCGACCGAGCTGGCCCGGCTCCTCTTCCTGGTGGGGCTGACCGAGGAGCTCTGGTTCCGGGGCCTGTGGATGGAGATGTTCGGGCGGGACCGGTGGATCGGGCTCGGGCTCGGGAGCCTGGTCTTCGGGCTCTACCACCTGCCCTCGGGTCCCGAGGCGGTGGCGCGGACCGCGGCGGTGGGAACGTTGTTCGCGGCCGCCCGCCAGGCGGGGGTGGGCCTGACCCCCCTGGGCACGGCCCACGGACTCTCCGACTGGCTGACCCAGCGCATGGTGCCGGGTCTGGCCTTCCGGCTCCCGGGGCCCACCGTGGCCATGCTGCTCCCGTTTCCCTGCCTGCTCTTGGCCTGGTGCCTGGCGGCACGCTATCCTGTGCAAACCGCACCGAAACGGACCTGAAAGCGAGGACCATGGACCCCACCGCCCACCCCGCCGAGGAAGCACCCACCGGCCACGGTCCCTCCGCCCATCCGATCCGGCTCCCCCATCGCCCGAGTGCCGCGGTCAAGCCGGCGGTCCCCTCCCGGTACAACATCCGGGTGCCGCTCCGGGGCGACAAGGAGCTGGCCTACAACTCGCTCACGGGGTCGTTCGCGATGTGGGAGGCCGACGACCTGGCGACCTTCGCCCGGATCGAGGCCGGCGATCTCAAGGTGGGGTCCCCGGAAGCCGACCCCTTCGTCCGCATGGGCTATGCGGTCCCCGAGGAGACCGACGAGCTGCTGGAGCTCGAGAGCCGGTACAACGAGTTCCGGGCCAATCCCTCGGGAATGGTGCTCACCATCGCCCCCACCCTGGCCTGCAACTTCGCCTGCGACTACTGCTTCCAAGGCCTCGACAAGCCCACCGACTGCATGACCGAAGAGGTCCAGGACAAGCTGGTCGCCTTCGTCAAGGAGGAGTCGAAGTACTTCCGCAGCCTGCACATCACCTGGTACGGGGGCGAGCCCCTGCTGGCGATGTCGGCGATCCGGCGCATGTCGGCCCAGATGATCGACTGGTGCAACCAGAAGAAGCGGGGCTACACCGGCTTCATCGTCACCAACGGCTACAAGCTCAACCAGAAGATCGCCGAGGAGCTGCTCTCGCTCAAGGTCACCAACGCCCAGGTCACGGTCGACGGGGCTGCCCACGACCATGACCAGCGACGCCCTCTGGTCTCGGGTCGGGGCACCTACCAGACCCTGGTCGAGAACATGGAGGCGGTGGTCAAGAACACCGAGATGATGATCACCCTGCGGATCAACATCGACTCCCGCAACCGGGCCGGGATCGAGGGCCTGCTCGACGACCTGGCCGCCCGCGGGGTGGGCTGCCGCAAGAACTTCGCGGTCTACTTCGCCCCGGTCGAGGGGATCACCGACTCCTGCGCTTCGGCCCAGCACGAGGCCATGGGCAAGACCGCCTACGGCAAGCTCGAGGCGGAACTCACCAAGTACGCCATGGATCGGGGCCTGACCGGTGCCCCCAAGCCCCCGACCTTCCTCGGGATGTGCGTGGCGGCGCGGCCCCGGGGCCTGGTGGCGGTCCCCAACGGCGACCTCCACAAGTGCTGGGACACGGTGATGTTCCACGAGATGCGGATCGGCACCCTCGACGATCCCAAGTCGCTCGACGAGAACACCCTGCACCATCGCTGGCTGGCCTGGACGCCCTTCGGGAACCCGGTCTGCCGGGCCTGCAAGATCGTCCCGAACTGCTCGGGGATGTGCGCCTACAAGTTCGTCCATCCCGACCACACCCACGGCGAGGCCGGGGCCCTGCCCTGCCCGAGCTGGAAATTCAACATGGCCGAGCGGCTCTTCCTCCGGGCCGAGGCCGCCGGGATGGTCAAGAAGGACGACTGGGACCCGGTAAGGTCCCCGACCACCCCAGAGATGGTGGGGGCGAACCACACCCTGGCGAGCGTGGCCGCAGCCATGCCCCACGTCGGGGATGCCCGCGGCAAGCTCCCACCGGGCGCGATCCGCTGCTGAAGCGGGGGCGGTAGGGGGCTTCCCGGACCGTCTCACGAAATTCCGCCCGAGGACCGAAAAAAGTCTTGGTCGCCGAGGCACCTGCCTGTGTACGCTCGGTCCACGGAATCCACTGTGAGGATTGGCACTCCGCCATGTCCTCGAACTACCGAGAGGTCGGCACGTGAAGGTCATCGACAATGCGGAGCGGCCCGTCACCCGTGGTCTGCTCGATCCCGAGAAGGCCTACCTGGCCGGCAAGATCGTCACCGACGACCTGGACGCCCTGCGGCGCTTCCGCTCCGTCTTCCCGGTGAACCCCAAGGCCGCCCTCGAGGTGGGCCAGGAGGTCGCCGCCGACATCCAGAAGAAGCACGATGCCGGCAAGCTCACCAACGAGGTGGTGGCCGACGTCGCCTTCCTGAAGCTCTTGCCCAAGCTCTTCAAGAAGGACCAGGCCAAGGGCTGGGGACAGGCCATCAACTTCAAGATCACCGACGCCGCCACCTACTCGATCGCGGTCGAAGGCGACCAGGTGAAGGTCGCCAAGGGCGCCTCCAAGACGGCCGACGCCGAGATCAAGATGGATCTCGAGACCCTGACCGGCATCATGAACTTCTCGGCCATGAAGCAGTCCGGGAACATCGAGCGGGTCGAGATCGACGACAGCGAGTTCCTCGACGCCGAGCTCGGTGACGACCAGCTCGAGGCCGTGGCCGGCGGCAAGGGCTGCGGTGCCGAGGGCGGAGCCGCCCAGGCCTGCGGTGCCGACGTCTGCGGTGCGGCCGGTGGCATCGCCACCGCCTGCGGTGCCGCAGCCTGCGGTGCTGCCGGTGGCGCCTACACCGCCTGCGGTGCCGATGCCTGCGGCGCGGCCGTCGGCTACGGGACCGCCTGCGGTGCCGCAGCCTGCGCCGCTGCCGCCTGTGCGGCCGACGCCTGCGGAGCGGCCGTCGGTGCCGGTGCCTGCGCCGGTGCCGCCTGCGGTGCCGCTGTCGGTGCCGGTGTCTGCGCCGGCAACGTGTGCGGCGCCGACGTGCTCGGTGGCGCCGACGTCGGCCCCTGCGGCGTCAACGTCATCCCCTGCTTCCCCGGCATCTGAGCCGGCCGGCAGGAATCCGTCCCGACACGACGCCCCTCCGGGG
>CAYOHP010000238.1:0-5439 GCA_964403795.1 uncultured bacterium
GAGGTGTCGTTGGAGACCTGGACCGCTCCCGCCTGCTGGTCGTTGTCCCCGTCCCGGACCGAGAGCGAGAAATCGAGGGTCGGGCGCACCTGGTTCTTGGCGACCCGGGCGTTGAGCGCGTCGATGGCGAGCTGCAGCTCGGCATCGAGGAGATCCATGCGCCGCTCGTAGCCGGTCGCCACCAGAGCGTCGGGGTCGATCTGGTAGCGGGTCAGGTCCGGGGGAGTGGAGGCCAGCAGGGCCACCGGGCTCCCCACCGGGATGTCGTCGCGGTTCATGATCCGCTGCAGCTCGTACTGGGAATTGCGCCGGGCGGTCTCCGCCTGGAGCACCGCGCCCACCCGGCGGGTGACACCGGAGCGGGCCCTCACGGTCTCGATCCGGGCGATCAGGCCGCCCTTCACCAGCTTGGTGACCTGCTCGAGCAGCGAGAGGGCCAGGGTGTACTGGCGGCGCCGGATCTCCACCAGCTGGGAGTTCGCCCAGTGGAGCCAGTAGGCCTGGTCGGCGGCTCCGATCAGGGTGGTGATCGCCAGGCTGGCCCGGGCCCGGCTCTGGTCCTCGGCCAGGCGGGCCGCGAAGATCGGGGCCCGGTTCACGAACGGCCCGCCGTTGCGGAGCAGGGGCTGGGTGATGGCGATCGAGAGCGAGGAGCCGTCCTGGGCGGTCCGGGTGGCGCCGAATCCGAAGGTGTCCTGTGCCTGGTCCTGGCTGGGGATCGAGATGGAGACGGTTCCGCCGGTCGGGAGCGGGACCCGGACGCCGACCTCGAGAGTGGTGCTGTCGCCTTCGACCTGCTGGAACACGTTCTCGGTCTTGGTCCCGGCCTGGGCCGCGGTGGCGAAACCGATGGGATCGAAGCGGGCCTCGGCGCCTCGGCGGGCCTCCTTGGCCAGCTCGGGCCGGAGGGTCTCGATCGAGAGGTCGAGCTGGTTCTTGAGGGTCGCCTGGCGGACGGTCACCAGGTCGAGCGCCCGGTATTCGCCCGGCTCGGCCGGCGGCTTGACCTCGAGGAGGGCACGGGTGGCCTCGGAGGGAGGCCCCCCCAGTCCTTCGACGGCGACGACCGGAGGTGGGGCGGTCCTCGCCAGCGGGATCTCCGGGCCGACCGAGCGGGCCACCGGCTGGCGGTTGGCCGGCAGGTCGGGAGGATCGCGGGTGGGCAGGGCGAGCCGGATCGAGGTCTTCCCCGGCGCCGGGTCCGGGGTCGGCGTCGCTCTCCTCATGACCGGACCGGTCGGCGATCCCGGTCCGGGGAGCGGATCCGAGTCGTCCGGGATCTTCACCCCGGAGGCGGAGCCCGGAATCCCTGCCGGGGCTGTCGCCGGGGTCCCGGAGTCGACCTCGGAGCGGGCCGGAGCCGTCCCGGAACTCAGCCTGAGGAGCCGGGCCCGGAGTTGGGGTGGGAGCTTCATCCGCAGGTAGGCGGACGTCGCGTCCGGGGCCGGCCTACCCGGGTCCGCCCCCAGGGGGGCCGGACCCGGAGCCATGCCGACCAGGAGACCGACGAGAGCGAAACCCCGAAGACGAGGCGTCGGAGCGCGCCGGGAGACGAGGCGAGACGGAAGGGAGGGCATGGAGGGTCAGCGGGACTTCAGGCGGTCGATCAGCATGCGGAAGCGGGCACCCGCCAGGGTGACTTCCTCCAGCATCTCGGGGTCGATCTCGTCGGGCAGCTCGACGTCGTCTGCCAAGCCGTCCTCGAGCTTGTGGCCGGTCGCCAGCAGGGTCACGGAACGCATGCGCTGGGCCAGGAACATGCCGAGCGCCTTGTAGAAGCGGGAGGCGAACTTGGTGTCCGAGTCCATCTTGCCGCGCAGCGACGCGAACGGGACCTTGAGGGCGATGACCTCGTCCTTGGCCCGGACCGTGGCGGTCGGAGGGCGGGAGTCGAGCAACGAGATCTCGCCCAGGACCTCCCCGGCCCCCACGGTACCGAGCTGCTTGCCGGCCGCCTCCACGCCTGCGGTCCCGCTGATCATGAGGAAGAGGGCCTCGTTGCCGACACCCTCGCGGATCAGGGCGTCGCCGGGAGGGAAGCGGGTGCGGGTCCCGGCGCTGACCAGCCAGTCGACATCCTCGTCCCCCAGCAGTCCCAGGATGTAGAGAACCTTCTTCATGGGCCGCTCCCTCCGTCCGCTAGCTCCCGACCGTCGGCACAGTAACCGATCCCCGGAGGCGATGCTCGCCCAAGAGCAGGGGACGGAACGAATCGAGATAGGGCGCCAGGTTGTCGGTGGCGTGGCGGGCCATGGCCTCGGAATCCCCGTAGACGAGGAACACGGCCCGGGGGATCCGATCGACCTCCGGTCCCTCGAGGTGGCGACGGATCGACTCGACCTCCAGGGCGGTACCCAGGCCGAAACCCTGGAGCGCCGGATCGACGAAGAGCGAGGTGTAGCGCAGGGTGTCCGGGGCCAGTCGATGGTTGATCTGCCAACCCTGGACCTCGCCCGCCTCGAGGAGGGCCAGGCTGTTTGTGGGCTCGATGTTCCCGGCATGGCGGAACGGGGAGAGCGCCTCGGGGTACCAGGGGCCGGTCCGCTGCCGCTCCCGGATCCGCGCCAAGGCGGCCTCCGGGAGCTCGCACCAGGGAACGAAGGAGAAGGCCTTGGGCAATCGGACCGGCCGGTACCAGCGGGCTTCCCGCAGGCGTTTGGTGCCCTCGACCCGACCCACCCACGCGACCTGGGCGAGGGGAGCGTACCCGGAGGAGGCCGCCAGGGCCTTGATGGGGGCGAGATCGGGGCGGTCCTCGAGGGTGAGGGCCAGCCGGTCGGCTCCGGCCCCGACCGCCAGCGCGTCGAGACCCTGGAGGAGGGCGCGCCCGATGCCGCGGCGGCGGTGGGCCCGATCGACCACCACCGAGAGCACCACGCCCCGGCGGGGATCGTCGCCTTCGCCTGGGACCTGACCCAGGGCGAGGCCGATGGGCCTTCCCTCCAGGGTGGCGCCGAGCCGGAGCGGGGTGGCGCCTTCCGGTGACCCCTTGAGGAGCTCCCGGTAGCGGGGGAAGGTGAGGCTCGCGAAGAGCTCCATGCGGCTCGCCGGGAGGGACTGGACCTCGCACCCTGGGGGAGGGCGACCCGGCGTCACCGCTCGGCTTCCTGGCCGACCCGCGCCAGGACGTTGCGCCGGATGGCCTGGCTGGGCTCGGGAGAGGTGTCCGGGATGGCCAGGGCCAGGTATCGGCCGCCTTCCTCCATGGCCAGGTCGTTCGCCACCAGGTCGGCGAGCATCGAGCGCAGCCCGACCTCGTCGCCTGCCAGGTCTCCGACCTTCTCCTTGATCTTGGAGACGCCGAGCGGCTCCCGGATGGCGCGGTACACCGCCGCCTCCCGGTCGTCGAGCTGGAACTGGCGCTTCTTGCCGCCCCGGGTGTCCCACAGGTCGAGGGGCCCCTGGGCCTGGCCCTCGTCGAAGAGCAGGCCCGGGATCGACGTCGACTCGCGCCAGGCGTCGATCCACTGCCATGTGGCCTGGACCGTGGGCGCCCTGTCCCCGGCGGGGAGCACGTCCTTCCACTCGGCGTCGAAGTAGTAGGCGATCTGGCTCCGGTCGAACTGGTCCGGGTAGATGTCGTGGTACCAGGGCCTGGGCTTGATATTGTCGGCGAACTCGGGCCAGCGCATGAAGAACGGGCTGAACCGGTGCAGCTCCACGTCCCGTGGACCCCCGAAGGGAGGCATGTAGTGGACGATCTTGGGCATCAGGTCCGCCATCTGCCGGTAGTCCTCGCTCTTCTCCCCGGGGACCCGGATCAGCAGGTTCCAGAGCGGGTACATCCCGTACATGCGGGCCAGCTTCAGGAAGAACACGTTCTGGATCGCCCGGGCGCCCTTCTGGAAGAGTTCGAGCAGGTGGGAGTTCAGGCTCTCGACCCCGGGCACCGAGTAGATCACCCCGGCATCGGTGAGGAGCTTCATCTGCTTCTCGTTGATGGTGGGGCGGATCTCGTAGAAGATCGTCAGGTCCTTGGGACGTTCCTTGGCCCAGTCGGGGAGGAAGGTCTCGTAGTACTCGTTGGGCAGGATGTTGTCGGTGGCGATGTAGCGCCGGGTGGGATAGCGGCCGGCGAGGTCCTTCAGGATCTCGATCGAGCGCTCCGAGGACTTGAACCGGTAGTCCATGCCCTCGGCGTTCAGGCCGCAGTAGGTGCAGTGCTTGATCTGGCCCCACCAGCAGCCCCGGGAGGCCTCGTAGGGGATGAAGATCCGGTCCATGAAGGCGTGGTCCCGGTCCAGCCCGAGCCGTCGGATCTCCTGGAAGTAGTCGTCGAAGTCCGGGGAGGGGAGCTTCTCGAGGGTCTCGGAGCTCGCCATCTGGTTGCACGGTCCGCGCACGATCATCCCGTCGTCGAGGCGGACGTGGATCCCGGGCAGGTCGGGCGGCGGCTCCCCGGCCACCAGGGCCTGGAAGAGCGGCACCACTTCCGAGTCGGCCTCTCCGGTGGCTACCGCGTCGATCCAGGGAACCTTGGCGATGAACTCCTCGCCCATCCCCCGGTGGAACGAGGCGCCCCCGAAGACCATCTTCACGTGCGGCGCCCGCTCCTTGAGGCGTTTGGCCAGCGCCAGCGAGGCCATGGTCTGGAAGGAGAGGCAGCTGAAGCCGGCGACCTTCAGGTCGCCATCGGCCAGCAGCAGGTCGCAGGAGCGGTCCAGGAAATCCGGCAGGATCTCGTTGCGGACCTTGGTGAGCCAGGGAATCGGATCGACCAGCACCTCGAGGCTCTCGACCTCCTTGCCGGAGCGGGCCAGGAACTCCTCGAGGGTGGGCCCGAAGCCCTCGCCCCAGACGTAGGGGGCGAACAGCCACTCGCCGAGCTCGACGTCGGCGCCCCGCAGGCGGGCCACGATCTCGTAGCTTCCGATCCCGATCGCCTCGGCCAGGTGGAACATCAGGTTGTGGATCCTGGAATCGAGGCCCGCCTGGCGCAGCTGCGCCTGGATCTGGCCGAGCGCCAACGAGGGTTGAAGCAGGGTTCCGAAGGGCATGTTCATCAGGGCGATGGGCGAGCCCACGAGGACCTCCTCACGATGCGATCCCGGCGCCGCCACGGACGCCTCCGGGCGCGGATCCTGGATCCTCGTCCGATCCCCCGAAGGTGGGATTCCTCACGGAGCGGACGAGGCGACCCAGAGTACACGGTAGGCGCCCGAAAGGGCCAGGGGGGCGGTTGCCGGACCCTGTGTAAGCCTGCGGCCCGCCCGCAAGGCCTCGCCAGCGACGGGCTACGCCTGTCGCTCCGAGAGGAGCGAGCACGCCCGGGGGTTTGGGGGTTCGACCCCCAAACCAAGCCCAGCAGCCCGTAGGGCTGCCGCTCTGGAGGAGGCCCATCGGGCCACCTCCAGAGTGGATCCCCCTGGCGGAGCCAGGGGCGCTCCGGCTTCCGCCGTGTGAGCCTGCGGCCCGGCCGCAAGGGCCTCGCCAGCGACG
>CAYOHP010000239.1:0-5426 GCA_964403795.1 uncultured bacterium
GGGAGAAGGGACGCAGCGAACTGGAGCGGCTGGCCGCGGCGGCTCCCTCCTATCCCCAGGCGTGGACGGACCTGGCTTGGATCCGGGCTCTCGACGGCGACCTGGAAGCCGCCTCGGAAGCCGTCTCCAAGGCGTTCCAGTCGGATCCCGCCTCGCCCTTGGTGCGCCGCTTCCTCTCGGTGGTGCGGACCTGGCGGCAGGAGCCGGGTACCCAGGACGACTTCTACGGCCTGCTCCCGGTCGGGGCGCCGGCGGCCCCGGGGCACGTCTCCGCGCCAGCCGCGACCACCGGGGGTCCCGGCCCGATCCGGACCGGGCCGGACCTCGCCTTCGGGACCCTGGACCTCGACGACGACACCCTGGTCGCCAGCCTGCTCCGGCGGATCGAAACCGATACCCGGAGCCAGACCGCAGCGCCCGTCTCCACCGGTGTCGCCACCCCCGAGGCGCGGCCCCGGATCGAGGATCCGTCCGCCCAGCTGGTGCCGACGCCCCTCGAGGTGCTGAAGAAGCTGCAGGACTCCTACGAGGCCGGCAGGGCCCACCTCGAGGCCCACCGGTTCGAGGCAGCCGAGAAGGCCCTTGCCCTGGTGGTCTCGGTCCGCAAGGGCTACAAGGATGCCGAGGCCCTCCTGGAGAAGGCCGAGCGCGGCGCCCAGCAGATGGACCGGCTGGCCCAGGCGCTCTTGCTGCTCGATGCCGGGGACGGGCGGGCGGCGGGCGGGATCCTCTCCTCCCTGGACCGGACCCTGGTCCAGAAGGCCAGGCCGGACCTCGACCTCGAGGCCCTCCAGGCGGACGCCGCCTACCTTGCTGGCGAGTGGAGCCGGGCCGAGAGCGGGTACCTGAAGGCGATCCCCCGGCTGCCCAAGGATCGGGAACGGCGCTACCGCCTGGTGATGGCGCTGGCCCACCAGAAGAAGGCCGACGAGGCCCTCGAGGCCTTGTCCCTCCTCGAAGCGGTGGCACCCGGACATGCCGCGGCCCAGCCCGGCTTCGGCAGGATCCGGATGGAGCTGCTGCTGCGGCGACACTTCGTCTGGGTGGCGCTCCTGGCCGGCCTGTGGATCTTCCTGGTGGTCGGCTACCTGGCTTTCTTCCACCGCCGTCGGACCCTGGCGGATGCCACCACCAGCTACCAGGACGAGCTGTTGGCGGCGCTCCGGGCCGGGAACCCGGAGCGGATCCTCGAGGCGGCCGCCGGCCTCGAGAAGGTCGCCAGGGACCAGGAGCAGCGGGGACGGGCCGCGGCGGCCCGGATCCAGGCCCTGGCGGCCCTGGGGAAGACGGGGGACGCCTCCGAGGCGCTGGAACGGTTCAAGCGGGAGTTCCCCAGGGACCCTGCCTGGAAGGTGCTCACCGGTAGGGTGGCTCTGGCCGAGGGAAGAGTGGACGCCGAGCGTCTCCCCTACCTGCGCGAGCTGCTGGCCGCCGAGCCTGGCCATCGCGGCCTCCTCGACCTGCTCCATGGGTGGTACTCGGAGCATGGCGACCTGGGCGACGACGCCCGGGAGGTGCTGCGCCGCCTCCTCGACCTGGTCCCCGACGACCCGGCCCTGCTGGTCCGCGAGTGCGAGTTCCTGGAAGCCCGACGCGACTTCTCGGACGCCGCCCTGGTCCATTTCCAGCGGACCCTCACCCAGGATCCGAAGGCTCTGGTGGCGCTCCGGGGGCGGGCCGTGCACTTCAGCCAGAAGGGGGCCCATCTCGATGCCCTGGGAGCGGCCAAGGAGGCCTTGGCCCAGGCGCCCTCGGACCGCGAGAGCCGGGATGTCCTGGTCCATGCGTTCAAGAACCTGGGCCTCTTCCAGGAGGGGATGCGGGAACTCGACCGGCTGGCCGAGCGCACCGGCGACCCGGCGGCCTTCGCCGACGCCAAGGAGGAACTGGAGCGGCTCGCCCGGGAGGCCGAGACCAAGGTCCTCTCCGAGCGGGCCGAGGAGAAGGAGCTGGGCGGGACCTATGATCGCGGTGTCCGGCTCTTCTCCGAGGGGCGCTTCGCCGAGGCGGTGCCCCTGCTCCGGAGCGCGGCCGCGGGCGAGAGCTACCGCAAACACGCCGGGGCCCTGGTGGTGAAGAGCCACCTGGCGCTCGGCGAGGTGGAGAAGGCCCACCGGGCCTTCCAGGACCTCGGGGTCGAGGAGGTCCCGGCCGACGAGTTCATGGTCGGCCTCTGCTACGATATGGCGGTTGCGCTGGAGACCAGGGGCGACTACCGGGCGGCATCGGACCTGCTCCGGCGGGTATGCCGGGCGGACGTCGACTACCGGGACGCCTTCGCTCGGTTCGAGGAGCTCCAGCAGCAGATCGGGCTCTCGGAGTAGCCAGCCATGGACGACAATGTCAGGATCGGAGACCTGCTGGTGCAGCAGGGGGTCATCACCCGGGACCAGCTCATCCGGGCGCTCGACGAGCAGGCCAAGGTCCCGGGCGTGAAGCTGGGAGCGGTCCTGGTCCAGCTGGGGTTCTGCTCGCAGCGCGACGTGCTCACCGCCATCAGCCGGCAGCTCGGGTTCGAGGTCGGCCTCTCCCGCAAGAAGATCCGCTAGTTAGCCTGCAGCTCGGCCGCAAGGGCCTCGCTAGCGACGGGCTACGCCTTCGCTTCTCCCCCTGGCGGAGCCAGGGGCGCTCCGGCTGCGCCCGTGGCGCCTGCAGCTCGGCCGCAAGGGCCTCGCTAGCGACGGGCTACGCCTTCGCTTCTCCCCCTGGCGGAGCCAGGGGCGCTCCGGCTGCGCCCGTGGCGCCTGCAGCTCGGCCGCAAGGGCCTCGCTAGCGACGGGCCACGCCTTCGCTTCTCCCCCTGGCGGAGCCAGGGGCGCTCCGGCTGCGCCCGTGCCAGACCGCAGCTCCGCCGATCGGCCAAGAAGCCGCCTCCGCCACCCGGGACCGTCCTCCGGGCCCCGATCGGATCCTGTCGATAGCCAGGACGAGGAGCCTCGTCGCGGCGTCGACCATGAAGCACACTTCCCGGGGAGATCGAGACCGGATCCGGCCCCTGGCCGCGGTCCGCGGTCGGCAGCTGGCGGCCATGGTGCTGGCTCTCGCCCTGCCGGGGAGACTCCCGGCCGTGGACGAGACCGACCTGGCCCGCTACGGCTTCTCGGGCGGTTTCGCCGGCAAGGTCACCCAGAGCCGCCGCTTCGACCTCCCGGCACCCGCCTCGATCCCCGAGCCGGCGGTGCCCACCGCCGTGGTCCCCGGCGACCTGCTCGACCCCCGCCAGATCCCCGGCGCCCCCGAGTACGTGACCCGGGTCATCCAGCAGCGCCAGGACGCGCCCACTCCGGGGGTCGAGGGACCCGTGGCGGTCTTCCCCGGGGAAGAGCACGCCCGGCGGGAGGAGGGCACCTTCAAGGAGGTCGAGGACTTCTTCCTCCGCCCCACCCAGATGTACCGGAAGATCCACTCGATGAACGAGACCGGCTACACCGGCCTGGTGAACATGGCCACCGCCGAGATCCCCCGTCCGGGCGCCACCTTCGCCCGGGTCGGCTTCGGGTACACCTACTTCGACCGGTTCTCGGGGACCGCCCTGGACAACGGCCAGGCCATCGAGCAGTTCACCGCCCCGATCACCTACCAGAGCATCCCCTGGAAGCACCTCGAACTCTCGCTGCAGGTGATGGGAGTGAACGAGGAGGCCCGCAACTTCCCCCTGATCCCCGACTACGACGTGGGCGGGGTCCGGGAGGTCGGCCTCAACGCCAAGTACCGCTTCCTCGACAACCCGAAGACGGGCGTCCAGGCGGCCTTCGGCTTCGGCATGAAGATCGGCGTGGAGCGGCTCCCCACCCGGCTCGGCTCCAACGCCGTCGACTACCAGTTCTTCCTGGCGGCCACCAAGCGGATCCACAACTTCGGGGTCCACGGCCGGGGCGGCTTCACCTTCCCCAACGGCGAGAGCCGCACCAACTCGGGCGTCCCCGAGATCGGCGAGCTCGACCTCGGGATCGACTTCTCGCCCTCGGACCGGCTCTCGTTCTCGGCAGAGCTCAACTACCGGGACTGGCGGTTCGTGGGGACCAACGTGGAGGCCGCCATCGGCCTCAAGTACCGCATGACCGAGAAGTGGAGCTTCGACTTCGGGATCCCGCTCGAGCTCGACAACAACCTGGTCGAGGGCTACAAGTACCGGGTCCTGACCGCGGTCCAGGTCCAGCTGTAGTCGACCCGGGGAAGGCAGCCAGCCGCGCCCCCGGGCAAGGGCGCCGAGCGGCCGGGCGGCGATCCCCATGTCCATCTGGGTCGGGATGACCCGGATGGACGAATCCCGGCTCCAGATCGTCGATTCGGCTGCATGCGGGGGGCTTCCCGATCGGCTCCGGATCCCTAGACTCGAGGGCGTCCTGGAGGTATCGGGTGTCCCGGGTCGGTTCCTGGTTCCGGATCGCAGCGCTCGGCCTCCTGGTCGCGCTCGTCGGGGGTAGCCCCGGCCGGGCCGATCCCGGCGCCGGGGTGGCCGCCATGCGGGTCGCCCAGAACGTGGCCACCCGGGCCGGCACCGGGGTCGGCTACCTCTTCGGGGACGGCAAGGGCCTCTCCTACGCGGCCTTCCTCCGCTACAGCCAGAAGCTCCTCCAGAAGCACGGGGGCGAGGAGGGGATCCAGCTCCAGGACCTCGCCGACCGGGAGCTCCTGGGCGGCCTCGGCGGCAACCTGGCGGCCATCGCCATCCTGGGTCAGCTGGTGCCGCTCCTGCCGATAGCCCCGGCCTTCCGGGAGACCGTTACCATCGCCGGCGGCTTCCTCGGTTGGGAGCTCGGCAGCGGCAACCTGAAGAATACCGACTGGCTGGTGGTGGGCACCGAGATCGGGGTCGCCTCGGGGCTCAGGATCGCCCTCCTGGCCGCCGGCCTCTCCCCGGGCGGGATCCCCATGCTGCTCCTCACCATGGAGGGCGCCACCCTGGCAGGCCATCTGGTGAAGCGGATCCGGGACGGGTCCGAGGCGGCCTCCGAGAGTGCCGACCGGCTCCACCCCGGGGTCCACGTGGCGGCCCGGCCGGATCGGCCCGGGAGCCTGGCGACCTATACCTCCGGGACCGGCGGAGGCGGCTCCTCCGGCGGACTCGTGAACCCCCTGCCTTCCGGGGGCGGCTACCTGGGGGCGGCCGGTGACACCTACCTGGTCCTGGTCGACCAGCTGGTGCGGGGCAACCGCCAGCAGGCCGCCGAGGCCCTCGAATCCCTGCGGACCCTGGTCCACCTGAAGGGCACCGCACCCTCGCCGACCACCACCCTGGCGAGCGCTCCCTGAAGGTCGGCGACCGGGTTCGCGGCTACACTCCCCGAGGAATGCGTGCCACGATCGGAGTGCTCGGGGTCGGGCTGCTGGCTGCCGGCGTGTTGGCCGCGCCCACCTGGCGCTACGAGGACAACCTCGCCGAGTTCCTGACGGCCGGGAAGAAGGCGGTGGCCGCCGGCGAC
>CAYOHP010000240.1:0-3080 GCA_964403795.1 uncultured bacterium
GGCCCGGGGCCGCGGGGCCCGGGGAGGCGGGAGGCCGGGTCGCGGCCGGATCGGTGGGGGTCGCGGCAGGCGGACCCGGGTCCCCCGGGGGCGACGGCAAGGCGGTCGGAACCGGTGTCGACGCCGGGGTCGCATCCGGGGTGGCTCCCGGGGTCGCGGCCGGGGGGAGCGTGGCCGGTCCGTTCCCGCCCGGCGGAGGGGGATCGGTACCGAATCGGGCCTGGGCCAGGAGGAGGAGCCCGGCACCCATGGCGGCGGCGGCCGCCAGCCAGGTCGGGGAGGGCTGACGAGCCCTCCCTCCCGGCGGCACCACGATCGGGATCCCGGGATCGGTGGGGGGAGCCAGGTACTCGCTGCGCCCCGCCATGAAGTCCGAGAGCGTGACCTTCCCGGGCTCGCCCCGCAGCACCGCCGCCAGCGCGTCCTGGAAGGCGGTCGCCGATTCCCACCGGTCCCGGGCCTTCTTCTCCAGCGACTTCAGGACGACCGTCTCCAGGCCTTCCGGGAGATCGGGGACCTGGAGGCCCAGGGGAGGCGGTCGGTCGTGGGCGTGGGAATAGGCGATCCCCATGGGGTCCTCGCCCAGGAAGGGGGGAGAGCCGGCGAGCAGCTGGTAGAGGATCACCCCGCAGGCATAGAGGTCGGCCCCCGGCCCGACGTCGGCGGCCGGGCCCCGGAACTGTTCGGGGGCCATGTAGAGGACCGTCCCCAGCGAGGCCCCGGTCCTGGTCAGCCGGCTTGTGCCCACCGGCTTGGCGATCCCGAAGTCGGTGAGCACCGGCTTGCCCTCGTCGGTGACCATCACGTTGGCGGGCTTCAGGTCCCGGTGGACGATGCCATGCTTGTGGGCGTACCCGACGCCTTCGAGGATCCCTCCGAGGAGCGGCACCGCCTCGCCCCAGGGGAGTCGCCCCCGGGCCGACAGGATCTCGTCGAGCGGCTTCCCGGCGATCCGCGACATGGCGAACCAGGGGAGGCGCTCTTCCACCCCGACGGCGTAGACATGGACCACGTTGGGATGGTCGAGGCGAGCCGCCAGCTTGGCTTCCCGGTCGAAGCGGCCCAGGAACTCCTCGTCCTCGGCATAGAAGGCGTGCAGCACCTTGACGGCCACGTCCCGGTCCAGGTCGAGGTCGCGGGCCAGGTACACCGTCGCCATGGCACCCCGCCCCAGCTCGGCCTCCAGGCGATACCGACCGAGGGTGCGTCCGACCAGGAGGTCGAGCGCCATCCGGCTACTTCTTCGAGGTCGGCACGTCCGTGGAGAGGATCGCCAGGAACGCGGACTGAGGGATCTCTACGTTGCCCACCATCTTCATCCGCTTCTTCCCGCGCTTCTGCTTCTCGAGCAGCTTCTTCTTGCGGGTGATGTCTCCACCGTAGCACTTGGCGAGCACGTTCTTGCGGAGCGCCTTGATGTTGGCCCGGGCGATGGCCTTGCTCCCGAGCACGGCCTGGATCGGCACCTCGAACATCTGCCTCGGGATCAGGTCCTTGAGGCGCGACACCAGGGCGTTGCCGCGTTGGAAGGCATGGGTCCGGGGGACGATGAAAGCCAGGGCGTCGACCGGCTCCTTGTTGATGTGGATGTCCATGCGCACGAGGTCGCCGGGCCGGTAGCCGGTGAACTCGTACTCCAGGCTGGCGTAGCCCTGGGTGCGGCTCTTCATCTTGTCGTAGAAGTCGACCACGATCTCGGCGAAGGGCAGACGGTAGGTCCCGCACACGCGGCCGGGGCTGATGTAGTCGAGGGTTACGAACTCGCCCCGCTTCTCCTCCACCAGCTCGGCGATCGGTCCGATGCCGCGCTCGGGCATGTAGATCTTGGCCTCGATCCAAGGCTCTTCGATGGTTTCGATCAGGGAGTTCTCGGGGAGCTTCGAGGGGTTGTCGTACTCCCGGACGTCGCCGTCGACGGTGGTGACCCGGAACACCACGCTCGGGGAGGTGGCCACCAGGTCGAGGTCGTAATCCCGCTCCAGGCGCTCCTGCACGATCGCCATGTGGAGGAGGCCGAGGAACCCGCAGCGGAAGCCGAAACCCAGGGCCTCGGAGACGTCGGGCTCGTAGGACAGGGCGGCATCGTTCAACTGGAGCTTGCCGAGCGCGTCCCGCAGGTTCTCGTAGTCGGCGTTGTCGGCGGCGTAGAGGCCGCAGAACACCACCGGCTTCACCTCCTTGTACCCGGGCAGCGGCGAGGTGGCGGGGCGGGTGGCGGAGGTGATGGTGTCGCCCACCCGGACCTCCCGGATGTCCTTGATGGAGGCGGTCAGGAACCCGACCTGGCCGCTCCGCAGCTCCTCGCACTCGGTCATCTCGGGGCGGAAGTAGCCGACCCGCTCGACCTCGAACCGCCGGCCGGTCGACATCGACTGGATGGCGGTGCCCTTGCGGATCCTCCCCTCCCGGACCCGCACGTAGCAGATGACCCCGAGGTAGGGATCGTAGTGGCTGTCGAGGATCAGCGCCCGGAGCGGGTCATCGGGCTTCTCGACGGCCCCCGGGAACCGGGCCACCACCGCCTCGAGCAGGTCGGGAACCCCGATGCCGCTCTTGGCCGAGACCTCCAGGCACTCGTGGATGGGGAGTCCGATGATGTCCTGGATCTGCTGCTTGACGTCCTGGGGCTGGGCCCCGGGCAGGTCGATCTTGTTCACCACCGGGAGGATCTCGAGGCCGGCCTCCAGCGCCAGGTAGACGTTGGCCAGGGTCTGGGCCTCCACTCCCTGGGTGGCGTCCACCACCAGGATGGCGCCCTCGCAGGCGTTCATGGCCCGGCTCACCTCGTAGGTGAAGTCCACGTGGCCCGGGGTGTCCATGAGGTTGAACTCGTAGACCTGGCCGTCCCGGGCCTTGTACTGGAGGCGCACCGCCTGGGTCTTGATGGTGATGCCCCGCTCCCGCTCGATGTCGAGGGTGTCGAGGCGCTGGTCGACCTTGTGGCGGAGGTCGACAGCCCCGGTCAGCTCCAGGAAGCGGTCGGAGAGGGTGGACTTGCCGTGATCGATGTGGGCGATCACGCAGAAGTTGCGGATCTTGCCGATGGGTTTGTTCATGAGACGAAGGTGGGGAGCCGCGGC
>CAYOHP010000240.1:3090-5316 GCA_964403795.1 uncultured bacterium
CCGAGTTCGATTGCCTGCTGGCACGTCTTGAGCGAGTTGCCGTGATCGAGGTGGGCGATCACGATGTTGTGGCGGATCTTGCGGTGGGGTTTGTACTGGAGACGTGGGTGGGGCGCCGCGGCCCCCCGCCTCCACGCTAGCAGGGGGTCGACGCGGGAGTCCATGCATCCCGTCTCACGTGTCGTATCCAGAGTCTCATCGCTCTCAGGAGTCTTGAGACTGCGAGCCCGGAGCGTCCTCGTAGGTCGGAAACCCGCATCCCACCTGCATGCATCCCTTGGCACGCGAGCTGCTGAGGAGGAACCGTCCCGACCAGCGGAAGGAACCCGATGACCACCTCCAACCGGCCCAAGCTCCAGACCAAGGGCCTGCTCCTGGCGCTGATGGTGGTCTCGATGCCGGTCTCGACCGGCTGCAATCCGGCGATGCTCGCCCCCCTGCTCCAGGCGCTCACTCCCCTGCTCACCTCGCTGCTGAACAAGCCCGCCACGCCGACCACTCCGGCGACCCCGACCACCCCGGCGGCGGCCGCCACGGTGACCAATCCCCAGACCACCCCCCTGGTGGCTCCCACCGGAACCACTGCGGTCTTCACCAACTCGGGGACCGCCAACCAGCGGGTGCAGCTGACCGGCGGCGGCGCCACCGTCTCGACGCAGGTCGATCTGGCCCCCAACTCGATGCTGGTCTTCGACACCACCGCCAAGACCCTGAAGGTCGTGACCAGCGCCAACCCGACCGGCACTGCGGCCGCCCCGGTCGCGGGCCAGCCGGCCCTGCCGACCTACACCAGCGCACCCACCGCCACGGTGGTCCCGACCGCCGCCTACGTGGGACCGGCCCAGCTCGCCGGCAACGGCGTCCTGCCCACCGGGTCCTGATCCGAGAGCGAGGATCGGGGGAAGGCCGGGAGCCGCGCCCCCGAGTTCCCCGAGGAACCTGCGAAGGGCCCGGCTGCCCTCGATGCCCGGCGCCCGGATCTTCCGGATCAGCCCAGCGGACGCCACCTGCCGGCCACGGCCAGGAGAGCCCCCAGCGCCAGGCAAGGTCCCCAAGGCAGCCAGATCCCGGTGACCCGCTTGTCCATGGGAGTTCCGGCCGCCAGCTCAGAGCGCATCAGGAGCAGGAAGGGCAGGACCCCCCCCACGGCAGCCCCGTGCCGGAACACGGCCGCCAGCGAGTAGAGCCCGATCAGGGCCCCGC
This sequence comes from uncultured bacterium, assembly GCA_964403795.1. GTDB lineage: Bacteria > Muiribacteriota > UBA6191 > CAZXTJ01 > CAYOHP01 > CAYOHP01. Next base: position 4,294 of record CAYOHP010000240.1, read on the forward strand.
CCAGCAGGAAGGAAGGGACCAGGACCTTCCAGCCCACCAGGGCCCCGGTGGCCATCACCAGCTTCACGTCCCCGGCCCCGGTGCCGCCGGTGGCCCAGAACGGGAACAACGCCCCGAAGCCGGCCGCCAGCCCGAGGAGCGACTCGCTGGCCCCGGGGACGCCGGCCTCGTAGGCGGCCAGGGCCACCCCGACGACCATCGCAGGGAAGGTGAGGGCGTTGGGGATCCGGCGGGTCCGGAGATCGGTCCAGGTGGCGTAGCCCGAGACCGCCACCAGCACCAGCTCCGCCGGCCTCATCCTCCGTCCTCGCTGCCGGGTCCGCCGTCGGCGAGCCCGAGGCGCTGGAGCTTCTCGTAGAAATTCTTCCGGTGCATGCCGGCCATGCGGGCAGCCCGCGAGACGTTGCCCCCGGTGCGTTCCAGCAGGCGGGAGAGGTAGCGGTCCTCGAAGCGGTCGAGGAGCTCGCGCTTGGCCTCCCGGTAGGGGAGGTCGAGATCGACCAGGTTGCCCACCCCGGTTCCCGCCGCTTGGGCCGCCGACCGTTCGGCGTCGGGACCCGAGCCGGCCTCGGGGGCCACAGCCGCGTCGGCAGGCCGGGCCCGCGCCGGACGAGGCGCACCGCCGGCACCCACCTCCCCGGGCAGGGCCGAGACGTCCCGGAGCAGCAGGGCCCGCGCCAGGGTGTTCTCCAGTTCCCGGACGTTTCCCGGCCAGTCATAGGCCATGAGCCGCTCCAGCACCTCGTCGGAGAGGTCCATGGGAGGGACCCCGAACTTCTCGCGGTACTGCTCGAGGAAGAACCCGACCAGCACAGGGATATCCTCCCGGCGCTCCCTGAGCGGCGGGATCCGCAGCGTCACCACGTTCAACCGGTAGAGCAGGTCCTCCCGGAAGGTCCCCTCCGCCACCTTCTCCTCGAGGTCCTGGTGGGTGGCGGCCACCACCCGGACGTCGACCGGCCGCACCCGGTTGTCGCCGAGCCGCTCGATCTCGCGTTCCTGGAGCACCCGGAGCACCTTGGC
>CAYOHP010000241.1:0-5199 GCA_964403795.1 uncultured bacterium
CGGCCTTCGCAGGTGTACTGCTGGGACGACTTCGACCCCTACCTGGTGGTGGCCGCCGACAAGGGCACCGCCACCTTCTCCGACTTCGCCAACGAACTCTCGAACGAGTACCGGTTCTGGCTCGGCGACGCCTTCGCCTCCGGAGGCTCCTGCGGGTACAGCCACAAGGACCTCGGGATCACCGCCCGGGGCGGCTGGGAGTGCGTCAAGCGCCACTTCCGGGAGATGGGCAAGGACATCCAGACCCAGGACTTCACCTGCGTGGGGATCGGCGACATGGCCGGGGACGTGTTCGGCAACGGGATGATCCTGTCCCGGCACACCAAGTTGCTGGCGGCCTTCAACCACAAGAACATCTTCCTGGACCCGAATCCCGATCCGGAAGCCTCCTTCCAGGAGCGCCAGCGGCTCTTCGACAATCCCAAGCTCCAGTGGTCCGACTACGACCCGGCGAAGATCTCGCAGGGCGGCGGGGTCTTCAGCCGCTCCGCCAAGGTGATCGCCCTGTCCCCGGAGGTCAGGGCGGCGCTCGGCACCGACCGGGACACGGTCAACGGCGAGGAGCTGATCACCATCATCCTCCGGGCCCCCGCGGAACTCCTCTGGAACGGCGGCATCGGCACCTACATCAAGGCTTCCTACGAGAACCACCACGAGGTCCGCGACAAGACCAACGACCGGGTCCGGGTCGACGCCCGGGAGCTGCGCTGCAAGGTGATCGGCGAGGGGGGGAACCTGGGGCTGACCCAGAAGGCCCGGCTCGAGTTCGCCTCCCTCGGCGGGCGGCTCAACACCGACGCCATCGACAACTCGGGCGGGGTCGACCTCTCCGACCACGAGGTGAACCTGAAGATCCTGATGGACCTGCTCCAGTCCAGGGGGAAGGTGGCGGACGGAACCGCCCGGAACCAGCTGCTCCGGGAACTCACCGAGGAGGTCATCCAGCTGGTGCTTCGGCACAACTACCGCCAGAGCCTGGCCCTCTCGCTGGACCAGCTCCGCAGCCAGGGCGATCCCCTGCCCTTCGTGGCGCTGGTGGCACACCTCGAGAAGGAGGTCGGCCTGAACCGCCGGGTGGAGTCGATCGGGGACGACTCGAGCCTGCTGAACGTCCCGGTGGGAGGCCACGGGATCCCCAGGCCCACGCTGGCGATCCTGCTCGCCTACTCGAAGCGGGAAGCCTTCGGGGCGATCCTGGCGAGCGACCTGCCCGACCGTCCCGAGGTCCAGCGCTGCCTGGCCGAGTACTTCCCGAAGCCGGTGCATGCCCGGTTCGGGACCACCATCTTCGAGCACCGGCTGCGCCGGGAGATCATCGGGACGGTGCTCTCGAACCGGGTCATCGACCAGGCCGGGATGACCTACCTCTTCCACGAATCCCAGGCCACCGGGAAACCCGTACCCGAGGTCGTGGCCAGCTACCTGCTGGCCGAGGCCTATCTCGACGGGGTCGGCCTGCGCAGCGCCGTCTTCGCCCTCGACAACCGGGTCCCGGCCGCCAGCACCTACCGCTGCCTCCTGGGGTTGGAGTCCGCCATCGGGGGCATCGCCCGGTACCTGCTCTCATGGGGTGCCTTCTCCCCGCTCCGCTGGGACAACCTGGAAGACCGCAAGCTCGTCCTCACCCAGGTCCTCGAGCGGCTCTCCGAACGCCTGCCCGAGACCATGCGCCAGGCCATGGAGGCCCAGGCCAAGAGCCTCGCCGACGAGGGAATGCCGGCGGAGCTGGCCCGGCGGATCGCCTTCCTGCCGGCGGTCCGGCACCTCCTGGGGCTGGTCCGGGTGGCCGAGGAGGGCGGCCTCGAGCTCCTGGACATGGCCGAGGTCTTCTTCCGGGTGGGCTCCGACCTCCGCTTCGACTGGCTCCAGGAGCGGGCCGTCCAGGTGACCCGGGCGAACCAGTGGGAGCTCCAGTTCCTGAACCGGCTCTCCTCGGAGCTCTACTTCCTGCAGGGCGAGATCTCCAAGGCGGCGATCGGCGCCCGCAAGGAGGCCGAGCCGATCGGGGAGCTGCTCTCCCGGTTCTACTCGGACCGCAAGGATCGGGTCCAGACGATCCACAAGGAGCTCGAGCGGCTGGCCGCCAGCGGGGTCAACAACCTGATCCCCATCGACCTGTTCCGGGACCACTACCGGGCGATCGTGGCGTAGCCGCCGGCCGCGGCTACACTCGGAGGAGCCCCCTCCCACCGATGCTGCGCCCCGCCCCGTTCGTCGCCGTATGCCTCTTCGCCGCCTGGGTCGCCGGACTCCAGGCCGCCGGCGAGGCTTCCCGGGTGTTCGAGAAGGCGAGTCCTTCGGTGGTGGTGGTGCGGTCCCGGGCGGTGGGCAGCGGGGACGACATCCAGACCGGCTCCCAGGGCAGCGGGGTGGTCTTCGCCAAGGAGCGGGTCATCACCAATGCCCATGTGGTGAACCACGCGCCCCGGATCACGGTCCACCGGGACGGCAGGAGCTGGGATGCCAAGGTCCGCTATCTCGACCTCGAGCGGGACCTGTGCGAGCTCATGGTCCCCGGGATGGACGCACCGGCCGTCGCCCAGGGCAAGCTCGACGACCTGAAGATCGGCCAGGAGGTGTTCGCCATCGGGGCTCCCCAGGGGCTGGGCCTGACCCTCTCGCAGGGCCTGGTCTCGGGGATCCGCAAGGAGGGCGAACACGTCCTGATCCAGACCTCGGCGGCCATCTCCAAGGGGTCGAGCGGTGGGGGACTCTTCGACGGCGAGGGAAGGCTGGTCGGGATCACCACCCTCACGGTGGAGACGGGCCAGAACCTGAACTTCGCGGTCCCGGCGGACTGGATCGAGGAGCTCCCCAAGCGCACCCTGGTCCAGGGCGAGGAGGAGGGCGAGTTCTTCCTCCGGATCGGGGATGCCCAGCGCCGGAACCGCCCCGACGAGATGCTGGTGGCGGCGGATGCCTGGCTCGCCAAGGCGCCCAGGAACGGGTACGCCCTGGCCATGAAGGGCGACGCCCTCTTGCTCCAGGGGAGGTCGGACGAGACCGAGACCTACTACCGGGATGCGGCCGCCGATACCACCCCCAGCTACCGGGCCTTCGCGGATGCCGCCCACAAGGGTCTCGGCGACGTGGCCATGGCGCTCCACCGCTATCAGGCGGCGATCCCCCACTACCGCGAGTTCGTGCGCCGGCTCCGTTCCCGGTTCCCGGATCCGAACGCGGTCCAGAAGCAGCTGATCGCCTACGCCCACGAACGGATCGCGCTCGCCGAGCTCCGGCTCGGGCGCTTCGACGCTGCGGTGGCCGAGCAGCAGGAGGTGGCGAAGATCTTCCCGAACCTCCCGGCCCCCTATCTGAACTCGGCCCGGGCCCTCAGCCTGGCCGGGAAGCTGGACGAGGCCCTGGCGGCCATGGACCAGGCCGAGAAGTACGCCCCGGGCAATCCCAACCTGGCCATCGAGCGCGGCATCGTGCTGCTCCGCAAGGGAGCGACCGAGGACGCCCTCCGCCAGCTCCAGGCCGCGGCCAAGGCGCCGCCTTGGGACCTCTATGCCCAGAGTTACCTGGGAGATGCGCACGCCAAGCTGGGCGAGAAGGAGAAGGCGCTGGCCGCCTGGACCCGGGCCGCCGAGGGACTCGCCACCGAGGTCCATCTCTGGAGTCGGATCGGACGGGCGAAGGCGGAACGGAAGGACTGGTCGGGGGCGGCTCTGGCCCTGGAGAAGGCGGTACGCTTCGATCCCGCCAAGGAGGCGGACTGGCGGCTCCTGGGACGCTGCCGCATGGAGGCCAAGGAGTTCGAGGCCGCGGCCCGGGCTCTGGAGGCGAGCACCCTGCTCGCTCCCCAGGAGGCGATGGGGTGGTACATGCTGGGGGTGGCACGGGAGCGGCTGAAGGATCGCTCCGGAGCGCTCTCGGCGCTGGGCGAGGCGGCTCGCCTGAGTCCCGAGGCGCCCAAGATCCTGTACCGCCTGGGGATGAACCAGCTGGCCTCGTCGGATCGCGACGGGGTGCGACGGACCCTGGGGCGTCTCACCAAGGTGGACGCCAAGGCCAGGACCGCTCTGGAGGCGAAGGTCCGTGCCAGCGGCCTGTTCTCGAAGTAGGGCCGGGCGGGGCTGGGCCCACAGGGTGGTGGCGGTCACCCTGGGAACCGCGTTGCTGGCCTCGAGCCGGCCCTGCCATGGCGCCGATCCCGATCCCCTGGAGCCGGTGCTCGAGTTCGCACGCAGCCAAGGCGACCGGGAGGTCCGGGATGCCATCCGGCTGCTCGCCCTGCTCGCACCCACGGTGCTCCTCGGACTCAACCATACGCTGGTGACCTGGGCTCTCGGCGATCCTGCCCCGGCCGCCGGGAGCGGCGCCCGGGCTGCCCCGGTCGCGGGGGGCCAGGACGCCCGGAGCCGGAGCGCCCGCAAGCTCCTGGACCTGCTGCGGCTCGAGAAGGTCCACCGGGATCCCCGGGTGGCGGCCGCCTGGAAGAAGCTCGCGGCCTTGCCCGAGGCCGAGAAGAAGAAGCTCGATGCGGCCCGGGAGAAGGCCCGGGGTCCCTGGCTCGAGGCGCATGCGGGAGCCGAGCGCCTGAAGGCCATGGCCCAGCGCAACGCCCTGCACCTCGAGACCAGCCTCGACGCGGTGGCGACCATGCACCAGTCGCGGGCGGCCAACTGCCGCTTGAACCTCCAGATCCTGGCGGGCGCGGTCGAGATGTACAACCTCGACAAGAACGTCTCGGTGACGGCCCTCGATGCCCGGCTGGTCGCCGAGCTCCAGAAGGGCAAGTACCTCCCGAGCGAGCCCGAGGACCCCGGCTACGGTCCGGGTTCGTGGCGGCATTACCTGCTGCTCCCCGGCGACGGCATCGCCTGCACCCATCACGGCTTCCCGGAGCCGCCCGAGGCGGCCTCGGCCGAGACCACGGTGCGCCAGCAGGCGGAGATGAAGGGCATCCGGGACCCGGCGCTCCTGTCCCGGTTCGCCGACGTGCCCCTGGTCCCGCTGCGCCTCCCCGGGGGCGCCGACGTGTTGCGATGATCGCGTCGACCCCGGCTTGACACCCCTGGCCCCGTCACTAGGGTGGCGGCGACCAGAGAGGGACCCGGTCCGGAGCATCCACGGACACCCGTCGAGGCCGGTTCGGGAGAGATCGAGGAGCCAGGGGACGCGCGGCCAGAGGTCGGCGTACCCCGGAGCCTGGCGACCGCGCCAGGCTCGAAGGGCCCGGCCGGCGCAAGCCGG
>CAYOHP010000242.1:0-5050 GCA_964403795.1 uncultured bacterium
GAGGAGCGGACGAGGAAACTCGTCCGCTCGTGTTCTCGGGGCCGATCCAGCGTGGCGAGTTAGCTCAGCTGGCTAGAGCGTGCGACTCATAATCGCAAGGTCCGGAGTTCGAGCCTCCGACTCGCTACTCTCCCGGATCGGTCGGATCCCGGCCAGCTGGGGTAGGACGATGCCCTGATCCCCGCCCTGCGTGAGGCCTGGAGCCGTCTCGGGGGACCGCGCTGCCTGGTGGCGGTCTCGGGCGGCGGCGATTCGGTCGCTCTGCTCCTCCTGCTCGTCGAGGCCCTTCGTCAGGGGGGACAAGATCCCGCTTCCCTCCTGGTGGTCGCCCATCTCGACCATGGGTTGAGGGCCGGTTCCGGGTCCGACGCGGACCTGGTCGGGGAACTGGCGGCCGAACAGGGGCTCGAACTCCGTACCCGGCGCCTCCAGGGACCGGAGATCGAGGTGATCCGGAGCGACCCGCGGGGTCTACAGGCTGGCGCCCGGGATGTCCGCAGGAACCAGCTCGAGGCCTGGGCGGAGGAGGCGCGAGCGACCAGGATCGCCTTCGGCCACACCCGGGACGACCTCGCCGAGACCCTGGTCCTGGCCCTGCTCCGGGGGGGAGGGAGCGGGGCCTTGGCCGGCATGCGGACCGAAGGGCCGGGCCGGGCCTGGCGGCCGCTCCTGGGCATCTCCCGGGAGGCCCTGAGGGAGTTCCTGGGGGGCCGGGGGGCTCGCTTCCACGAGGATCCGTCGAACCACTCCGCCAGGTTCGATCGGGTCCGGGTCCGCCAGGAGGTCCTCCCGCTGCTGGAGTCGATCCGACCGGGAGCGGTCGGCGTCCTCGCCCGGGTCGCGGGTCTCCTGGGTGCCGATGGGGAGGCCTTGGACGATCTGGCCCGGGACTGGCTCGAGGCCAGGTCGCGGGTTTCGCCCCAGGGGGATCTCGAGCTGCCGGCCGGGGACCTGGCGGGCTTGGCCGACGCGATCGGCTCCCGGGTGGTTCGCAAGGCGCTCGAGGAGGTCAGCGGCTGGCGGGGGGACTCGCGGACCGTGGCCCGGATCGGCAACCTTGCCAGGCGGCCGCGCCCCGGCGCCCGGCTCGAGCTTCCCCGGGGGATCCGGGTCGAAGGGGGGCTCTGGCTGCGGATCGGGCGGGATCCCGCCCCGGGGGAAGTTGGGACGCAAGGGTTCCGCATCCCGTTGGGAGAGCTCCAGCCCGGAGGTCCGGCGCACCAGGGACGGGTCCTGGGGCGCTCCCTGGAGTTCCGCCTGATGGTGGGGAGCGGCGCGAGCCCCGGCTCGTCCGAGGGCAACCGGGAGCGCCTCTGGATCCCGCTCGCCGAGCTCGTCGACCCGGTGGTGGTGCGACCTCCCAGGGATGGGGACCGGTTCCAGCCCGCCTCCCTGCGAGGGGGGTCGAAGCGTCTGGCCCGCTACCTGAGGGATCGGGGACGGGATCGCCGGGCCCGCGCCCGGACCCTGGTGGTCGAGGACCGGCAAGGGATCGCCGGGGTGGTCGGCTTCGAGGCCCGCTTCCATGCGGCGGGGGATCCGTCCGGTCCCTGGTTGCTCCTGGAGGTCGCTTCGGCCTTGGAGTGACCTCCGGGATAGCGCAAGATTTGCGCTATTCAGTGCCCGGGGAAGGTCTATCGGGAGGCCTTGGCGCGGCCGAAGAGGTACTTTTTTACATCCACCCTTGGAGTCCCCCGGCGCATGCGGGTAAACACCCGCCGAGAGGCAGGAGGCGTGCGATGCGGGCGGGTTTCCAGGCTGAGGGAGGCCGGGACCCGAACGGTAGGATGGGTGGGGCGGGCGCCGGCAGGTGCCACCGTCAGGATGGGATCGGAACCGAAGTGGCCGTCACGTACCAGGACTACTACCAGACCCTCGGGGTGGCGCGCACCGCCACCCAGGACGAGATCCAGCGCGCCTACCGGAAGCTGGCTCGCAAGTTCCACCCGGACGTCAGCAAGGAGAAGAACGCCGAGGAGAAGTTCAAGGAGCTGGGCGAGGCCTACGAGGTCCTGGGCGATCCCGAGAAGCGGCGCAAGTACGACCAGCTCGGCTCGAACTGGCAGGCCGGGCAGGACTTCCGGCCTCCTCCGGGCTTCGAGAACGTCCACTTTGAGTTCCGGGGTGGTCCGGGGGGCTTCCGGGGGGCGGGGATGGGGGGCGACGAGCCCTTCTCGGACTTCTTCTCCAGCCTCTTCGGGGGGGGCGGGGACGACATGGGGCCCCTGGGCGGCCTGGGTGGAGGCGGGCGGCGGCGCGGGATCAAGATACCGAGGCCCGGGTCCTCCCACGAGGTCGAGGTCGAGATCCCGATCCTGGAGGCGGTCAAGGGTTCCCAGCGGAGCTTCACCTTCGACGTGACCGAACCGGGGGCCGACGGGGTGCCCCAGCGCTCCAAGAAGACCCTGAACGTGCGGATCCCGGCGGGCGTCACGGAGGGGCAGAAGATCCGCCTGCAGGGACAAGGGGGCGCTGGACGCAACGGTGGGCCGAGCGGCGACCTGTTCCTGAAGCTCCGCTTCCAGAAGGACCCTCGGTTCACCGCCCACGGCCACAACCTCCACACCGTGCTCAAGGTGTCTCCCTGGGAGGCGGCGCTGGGCGCCAAGGTCCCGGTCGAGACCCTGGAGGGGGAGGTACGCCTGGCGGTCCCTGCCGGGACCCAGAGCGGCGCCAAGCTCCGCTTGAAGGGCAAGGGGATCCCCCGAGCGGGGGGAGAACCCGGGGACCTGCTCGCCGAGGTCAGGATCGTGGTCCCCCGGACCCTGGATCCCGAGGAGCGGCGCCTGCTCGAGGAGCTGGCGGCCCGGTCGGGATTCGATCCCCGGAAGGAGCGAGGGTGATGCCGCACCCGAAGCCGGCCGGGGACATCCGCTCAGGTGGTCCCCACCTCCCGTCCGTCGGGAGGAATTCGAATTCGAGTCCGATGTTCCAGCCGCAGCTGGAGGAGGCCCGGGAGGTCTAGGTCATGCTCGATCCCAATCGACTCACGCAGAAGTGCCAGGAGGCGCTGCAGGGTGCACAGGTCACGGCGACCCGCTACGGGCACGTCGAAGTGGACGTCGAGCACCTCCTCATGTCCCTCCTCAAGCAGGAGGGCGGACTGGTGCCGCGCCTCTTCCAGAAGATGGAGGTGTTCCTCGACGGCTTCGTCTCCGAGCTCGAGAGGGAACTGGATCGGCGGCCCAAGGTCACCGGACCGGGCGCCGAGCCGGGCCGGGTGTTCCTGACCCAGCGTCTGGCCAAGCTCCTGGCCCAGGCCGAGGAGGAGGCCAAGCGGCTCAAGGACGACTACGTCTCGGTCGAGCACCTGGTGCTGGCGATCCTGGACGAAGGGCCCGGATCGCCGGCGGGCAAGCTGCTCGCCAGGTTCCGGATCGACAAGGCCCGCTTCCTCGAGTCCCTCCAGGGCGTACGCGGCCACCAGCGGGTCAGCAGCGCCAATCCGGAGTCCACCTACGAGGCCCTGGAGCGCTACGGCCGCGACCTGGTGAAGGATGCCCGCAACGGCAAGCTGGACCCGGTGATCGGGAGGGACACCGAGATCCGCCGGGTGATCCGGATCCTCTCCCGCAAGACCAAGAACAACCCGGTGCTGATCGGGGAGCCCGGGGTGGGGAAGACCGCCATCGTCGAAGGACTGGCCCACCGGATCGTGCGCGGCGACGTGCCCGAGAGCCTGAGGGACAAGACCATCTGCTCCCTCGACATGGGGGCCCTGGTGGCCGGCGCCAAGTTCCGCGGCGAGTTCGAGGAGCGGTTGAAGGCGGTGCTCCAGGAGGTCAAGCAGAGCGAGGGCAAGGTCCTCCTCTTCATCGACGAGCTCCACACCATCGTCGGGGCCGGCAAGGCCGAGGGCTCGATGGATGCCGGGAACATGCTGAAGCCCATGCTGGCCCGGGGAGAGCTCCACTGCATCGGGGCGACCACCCTGGACGAGCACCGCAAGCACATCGAGAAGGACGCCGCCCTGGAGCGCCGCTTCCAGCCGGTGATGGTCGACGCCCCCGGCGTCGAGGACACGGTCTCGATCCTGCGCGGCCTCAAGGAGCGCTTCGAGGTCCACCACGGCGTCCGGATCCAGGACAACGCCCTGGTCGCCTCGGCGGTGCTCTCGAACCGCTACGTGGCCGACCGGTTCCTCCCCGACAAGGCCATCGACCTGGTCGACGAGGCGTGCGCCATGATCCGCACCGAGATCGACTCCATGCCCAGCGAGCTCGACCAGGTGACCCGCCGGGTCATGCAGCTCGAGATCGAACAGGCGGCGCTCGAGAAGGAGAAGGACAAGGCCAGCCGCGACCGCCTCGAGGGGCTGAAGAAGGAGCTGGCCGAGCAGAAGGCCCAGGCCGGGGCGCTGCGGGCCCAGTGGGAGACCGAGAAGGCGGCGATCACCAAGGTGGTGGCCCTCCGGGAACAGATCGAGCAGGTCGGGCGCGAGATCGAGCGGGCGGAGCGGGCCTACGACCTGAACAAGGCCGCCGAGCTGAAGCACGGCCGGCTCCCGGGCCTCGAGAAGCAGCTCCAGGACGAGGAGCGGCGGCTCTCCGAGACCCACGGCACCGGCCGCCTCCTCCGGGAGGAGGTCACCGAGGAGGAGATCGCCGACATCGTGTCGCGCTGGACCGGGATCCCGGTGAAGCGACTGGTGGAAGGCGAGAAGGAGAAGCTGCTCCGGCTCGACGAGATCCTCCACGAGCGGGTGATCGGACAGGACGAGGCGGTGCAGCTGGTGGCCGACGCGGTGATCCGGGCCCGCTCGGGGATCAAGGATCCCCGGCGCCCGATCGGCTCCTTCCTGTTCCTGGGGCCGACCGGGGTGGGCAAGACCGAACTCGCCAAGGCCCTGGCGGAGTCGCTCTTCGACTCGGAGGAGAACATCGTCCGGATCGACATGAGCGAGTACATGGAGAAGCACGCGGTCAGCCGGCTGATCGGGGCACCTCCCGGGTACGTCGGCTATGAGGAGGGGGGCCAGCTCTCCGAGGCGGTGCGGCGCAAGCCGTACTCGGTGATCCTCTTCGACGAGATCGAGAAGGCGCACCCGGAC
>CAYOHP010000243.1:0-4962 GCA_964403795.1 uncultured bacterium
CGAACTCGCCGACGTCCTTGTCGGGCTGGCGGGCGTAGAAGGTCGACCACAGGTACTTGCCGAGCTCGGGCACCCAGTCCCAGTGTCCGGGCGCGAAGTCCGGGAAGACGTCGGGGACCCCCGGCCAGTGGCGCCCCGTGCCGGTCTCGTCGGGCACGAAGTAGGCGAGCTTGGCGGGATCCCCGGCCTTGGCTGCCAGGGCCCAGGGGTGCCGGTCGGAGGTGTGGTTCAGGACGAAGTCGACGGTGAGCGCCAGGCCCCGCCGGTGCGCCTGGCGGGCCAGCTCCTCGAGATCGTCCATGGTACCGAGGTCGGCGCGGACCTTCCGGTAGTCGTCGATGGCGAAGCCCCCGTCGCCGCTGGTGGCGAAGATCGGCAGCAGGTGGAGATTGGTCACGCCCAGGTCCGCCAGGTAGTCGAGGCGCTCGACGGCCCGGACCAATCCGGGCCCGCCTTCCATCTCCTGGGTGAAGAGATCGGCATAGGCCACGTAGGCGACATGGGAGGGTCCCGTGTGCCAGTCGGCAGGGCGCGACCGGTCCCAGGCCCTGAGCTCCGCGGACCGTCCGTCCCGGATCGCCGCCAGGCGCGTCGTGAAGCGTGCCGCCAGCTCGGCGGTCGCCTTGCGGTCCCGGGGATAGAGTTCCGCCAGCAGTTCCTCGAGTTCGACCATGCATTCGGGAGGGAGCATCGTGGCGCCAGAGTAACCCGATGGGTCCGGCATCCGAACGGATCGGAGAGCCCCGGTTACACTCTTCCCGTGAGCCTCCCCGCCGGCCTCTCGTCCCGGTTCGAACACCTCTCCGAACTCGGGCGCGGCAGTTTCGGGCTGGTCCTCCGGGTCCGCGATCGCCGCGACGGCCAGGTGAGGGCGCTCAAGCTGCTGGAGACCGGAGGGGACGACCGGCGGGCCCGCCGGGAGATCGAGACCGCACTCTCGGTCCGCCACGAGCACCTCCTCCGCAGTTTCGACGGAGGGGTCGAGGGACCGGTGGCCTGGCTGGTCTCGGAGCTCGCCGAATCGAGCCTCGACCGGCTGCTGGCGCCCCCGCTCGACCCGGAGCGGCGGCGCCTCGCCTGGGAGGCCCTGCTCGGAGCCGCCTCGGGGGTCCTGGCCCTGGAGGCTTCGGGCCTGGTCCACCGGGACCTCAAGCCGCAGAACATCCTGCTGGTCGGGGGGAAGGCCAGGGTCGCCGACTTCGGCCTGGTCCGGGGGACCGACCACCGGACCCTCACCCAGCAGGGCATCGTGCTCGGGACCCTGGAGTACCTCTCGCCGGAGCAGGCCCGCGGCGAGAAGCTGACCCCGGCCAGCGACCTCTACAGCCTGGGCGTGATGTTCTTCCAGGTGGTCGAAGGCCGCCTGCCCTATCCGCCGGGGCTCTCGCCCGGCGATCTCATGGTCCGGATCGCCCGCGGCCTCACCCTTCCCCTGGAGGCGGCTCCCGGGATCCTCCCGGCGGAGTGCGTGGCGATCCTGGCGAGCCTGCTGGCTCCGCGACCCGAGGACCGCCCGCCCCCTGCGAGCAAGTGGCTACCTGCGCTGGAGACGGCGCGACCGAACTTCCCTGCGGACGGAGTGGTCGGAGGGAGTCGCACCCGCGCCCTCTCCGGGCGGGTGGCATCCTCCCCGGTCGAGGTCGGTTCGGTGACCTCGCTGTCCCAGGCCCGGATGGCCATGACCCGATCCCGGGCGGGCGCTCCCCCCCCGGGAGTCCGGCCGGGCACCGGCTCGAGGACCCGGCCCGGAGTGTTCGGGGCGCTCCTCGGCCTCGGTCTGGTGCTGGCAACCGCCCTCCTGGGGATCCGGACATGGTGGGGCTCGCCGTTCTCGGGGCTGGAGCTCGACTCGGTCGGGGACGCGGTGCGGGTACGGTTCCGGGCCCGCCGATCCGGCACCGTCCGGCTCTTCTCCGGGGATCGCGGCATCGAGAGGACTGTGTCTGCCGACCAGCCCGCCGAGCTGGTCCTCGGCGGCCTTCCCTCCGGGATCCCGAGTCCGATCCATCTGTCCTTGGAGGGGAGCGCCATCCTCGCGGGCACGGTGGAAGCCGGTCTTCCCGGCATCGAATCGGTCGAGCTCGGTTCCGGGCATCGGATCCGGATCGGACTCCGACGGCGGATCCGGGTCTGGACCGAGGACCGGGTCGACGACGTCCGCGAAGGAGGCCCGGGGCGCGTGGAACTCCCCGTGGGGCGCGACCCCCTGGGCGGGATCGCGATCCAGTGGGAGGAAGACGGGATCCGCTCGATCCATCCGGTGAGCCCGGAGGACCTGATCGTGACCTCGATCCGGACCCTCGAGCGCGATCTCGACTCGATGGGAGGAGAGCGGGAGATCCTGAACCGGTTGAGTCCGGCGCGCTGGCAGGGGATCCTCACCGGAGGCCACCCGGAAACCGACGAGAAGCTCGACCTGCTCCGCACCATGTGGAGCCCGCTCGAGCGGAGGATCGCCGCGGTGCTGTCCTCACGGGCTCCCCGCGAGGCGCGACTCGCCCTGTGGCGACGCTGGCGGACCTGGTCCACCCTTCTCTGGGCCGACAGCCAGCTGATCCGGATCGGCTCCTCGATGATGGCCGCCTACTTCCCCCAGCAACACGAGGAGCGGCTCGCCAGGGCGCTCGCGGCCCACGGTCCGATCGCCGACGCGGTTCCGGAGCTGGTCCCGGACGGCCTCGCCAGTGGCCCCGCGAGCGGGGACATCGTCCTCCTCTCGGCCCCGGCTCCATCGCAGTCTTCCACCCCCGAGCGCCTGGCCTTGGCCTTCGAGTACCAGCAGATCCACGACCGACGCACCCCGGATCCGGTACCCCGGGTCCGGTTCCGCTGGCCCGAGGGCATCCCCCGGGACGGCCGCCCGGTCTTCGTCAGCGCCATGTGCCGGGGCCTGGCCTGGTTCCAGTACGTATTCCGTCCCGAGGACCCTTCCGAGAACTCCGCCGGGTTCGTGCTGGCGGAACCGAGTCTCGATACCGTGAGCTCGCTCTCCTCCTGGACGACCCGCCTCCGCGATCCCCAGGTCTACTTCACGAGTCTTCCGGCCGACTTGGCTCCCCCGGGCGGCACGCCGATGGTCGTCGTCCTGGAGCCCCTGAGCGCGGCCCAATCGGAGGCCTCGAGCCTGCGCGAGGTCCGGATCTCCTGGCCCTCGGGCGAGACGGCACCGGACTGGGATCCCGAGCGGGGTTTCACCGACCCGGATTCCGGCGAGGCTTCGCCCAGTCCCTGAGGACCAGGCCCCAGTTGCGCAGCGTGTTGCCGACCAGGCCTCGCCGTTCCCAGCTGCGAGCCGAGGTCGGGAGCGGGATCGGCAGGACCCTGATCCGTCCCTTCTCCCGGAGGCGGCGCACCAGGTAGAGGTCTTCCAGGGCACCGAGTTCCGGGAAGCCCCCCACGGCCTCGAAGTTCGCCCGCGACAGGAAGAGTCCCTGGTCCCCGTAGGGGATCCCCAGGACCTCGGAGCGGAAGCGGACGCCGAGTTCGATCAGGCGGAAGGCAGGCCTCGGCGATTCGACCGAGAACCGGAACGCCCCCGCCACCACTCCGGGTTGGGAGAGGGTGGAGGAGATCACCTCTCTCGCCGAGGCCGGGGGCCGGGCATCGGCGTGCAGGAACCAGAGGCACCTGCCCTGCGAGCGGTCGGCCCCCAGGTTCATCTGCCGGGCGCGTCCCGACGCGGACTCGAGGACCTGCACTCCTGGACGAGATGCCGCCAGCTCGAGGGTCCGGTCCCGGCTGCCGCCGTCGACCACCAGGATCTCGGTCCCGGGTTCCGGGGGCCCCAGGGAGTCGAGACACGCTCCGAGCCGTTCCTCCTCGTCGAGGACGGGGATCACGATGCTCAGCTCGACCAGGATTCCGTCCCCGATCCGGGAGCCAGCAGGACCACCGAGTAGCCGATGGCACGCCCTCGGCCGGGGTTCCGATAGGAGTGGCGCTGGTCGCCGCGGAACACCACCAGGTCTCCCGGGGCCAAGGTCCAGGTCCCGCCCGCCACCGCCAGCTCCAGGCTTCCCGACTCGCAGGTCAGGTACTCGCGGGTCCCCGGGGTGTGCGGGCTCCCGACCAGGGTGCCTCTGGCCGGCAGCTCCAGGCGTTCCAGTTCCAGGCCCGGCGTCGGGTCCGGGATCATCTGCCGGATCCGGGCATCGCCCCGGGTCCGCTCCTTCAGGTCCGCGGACCGGAACATCCGGCACTCGGCCAGGGGAGGCGCCACCAGCTCCTCGAGCGACACCCGCAGCGCGGCTGCGACCCGCGTCAGGACCGAGAGCGTGGGATTGGCGGCCCCGCTCTCGAGGTGGGTCCAGGTAGCCCTGGGGATCCCGGCGAGCCGGGCCATGGCTTCCTGGCTCAGCGATCGGAGCTCCCGCAGCCGCCTCAGGTTCCGCGCCAGGTCCTCGCCCCGGTCCCCGCTCACGGTTCCGCCTCGGGCTCCCCCTGGTTCACGGGTTCCGGCTCGGCGCAGCCCGGATCGTCGTTCCTCACGTTGTTGACGCGCCGGCTCACCGGGACCCACTCGAACCGTTCCGACGGCGCCGGGACCAGCAGGGGTACGAGGGCCTCGGGCTCCCGGACCTCGGGGTCGAGCCACAGGGAGAAGTCCTCGGGAGCGAGGACAACGGGCATCCGGTCGTGAACCTCCCGGAGGACCCGGTTGGCCTCGGTGGTCACGATCGTGAAGGTCTCCCAGGGCTCGCCTGTCGCCGGGGCCCAGGACTCCCACAGACCCGCCAGGACCAGAGGACCGCCGCTGCGTGCCCGGATCAGGACCGGCTGCTTGGCGGAGCCGACCTTCTTCCATTCGTAGAACCCGTCGGCCGGGACCAGGCATCGCCTCCGCCGGAAGGCGCTGCGAAAGGCAGGCTTCTCGGCGACGGTCTCGCCCCGGGCGTTGATCATCCTGGCCGCGCCCGAGGCGTCCTTGGACCAGGAGGGCACCAGGCCCCACCGCAGGCGATC
>CAYOHP010000244.1:0-4962 GCA_964403795.1 uncultured bacterium
CCGCTGGCCGCCCCCAACACTCCGATCGAGCGCTACCCGCTCCTGGGGCAGGGCGCCGGGGGGTTCCTCTACCAGATCACCCGTACCGGGACCACGGGAGCCAGAAGGGGAAGGCTCCCTCCCGGGCTCGCCCCCCGGGTCGAGGCGGCGCGGGCCGCGACCGGATTGCCGGTGGCGCTCGGCTTCGGGATCGGGACCCGGGCCCAGGTCCGCGAGGCCTGGCGCATCGCCGATGCCGCGGTCGTCGGCAGCGCCCTGCTCCAGGTCCTGGACGGAGCCGACACCAGGACCACCCGCCGTCGGGTCGCCGGGGAGTTCGCCGCCGAGCTCTCGGGCCGCCCCCGCATGACCCGGAGGACCCCGTGACGACCGACGGTCTCTACCTGTTCGACGGCCACAGCCTGCTCTTTCGCGCCCACTTCGCCTTCTTCCGCAATCCCCTCATCAACTCGCGCGGCAAGAACACCTCGGCGGTCTTCGGCTTCATGAACATGGTCCTGCCCCTGCTCGAGAAGGAGGCGCCCCGCTACGCGGCAGTGGCCTTCGACCTCTCGGACCACACCTTCCGCAACGACCTCTATCCCCTCTACAAGGCCAATCGCCCGGAGTGTCCACCCGAGATCATCGCCGCCACCGAGGATGCCCGGAAGCTGGTCTCGGCCATGAACCTCCCGGTGGTGGTCCATCCGGGCTTCGAGGCCGACGACGTGCTCGGCACCCTGGCCCGCCGCTTCGCTGCCGATGCCGGGTCCGTCACCATCGTCACCGGGGACCGGGATGCCCTGCAGCTGGTCGACGGCCGGATCCGGGTGCTCCTGAACCGCGGTGCCCCGCGCGGCGACGAACTCTTCGCGACCCCGGCCGACGTCGAGCGGGAGCTCGGCGTCCCTCCCGCCAAGGTGCCCGACCTGAAGGGCCTCCAGGGCGACACCTCCGACAACATTCCCGGGGTCAAGGGCGTGGGGCCGAAGACCGCGGTCAAGCTGCTCACCGAGCACGACACCTTGGACGGGGTCTACGCCGCGCTCCCGGGGATGAAGGCTTCCAAGCTGAAGGAGAACCTCTCGACCCACCGGGAGGACGCCTTCATGTCCCGCACCCTCGGGACCATCGTGACCGATGTGCCGATCGCCACCACCCTGGCCGAGTGCGAGCGGCGTGGCTACGACCGGGAGAAGCTCCTGGAACTCACCCGGGACCTGGAACTCGGCCGGATCGCCCGCATGATCGAGCCCGAGTCGGTCGACGGACCGGCCGCCGCCGCCCCGGTGGACTACCGGCTGGTGCAGAGCGAGGCCGCACTCGCGGAGGTGGTCGCGGCCCTGGCCGCGGCCGACGAGGTGGCGATCGACACCGAGACGACCAGCCTCTCCCCGATGCAGGCCAGGCTCGTCGGGGTGAGCCTCTCGGTGGCTCAGAGCGCAGCCTGGTACGTGCCGGTCGGCCATCGCGACGTGCCCGACCAGCTCCCGGTGGCGACCGTGATGGCGGCCCTCGAGCCCGTCCTCGGCGCCGCGGGGGCGAAGCCGGCGCTGGGCCAGAACCTCCAATACGACTGGCTGGTCCTGAAGCGCCACGGCCTCACCCTGGCAAACCTGGGCTTCGACACCATGGTGGCCGCCTACGTGCTGAACCCGACCCGCCGCCGCTACGACCTGAAGACCCTGGCCCTCGAGGAGCTCGGCATGGTGATGCGGAGCTTCGAGGAGGTGGCGGGCAAGGACAAGGGGTTCGACGAGGTCCCGCTCGATTCCGCCCTGGGCTACGCGGCGGCCGATGCCGATGCGGCCTTCCGGCTGACCGCCCGTTTCCGCCCGGCGCTCGCCGCCGAGGCCCTGGACGGCCTCTACCGGGATGTCGAGCTCCCGCTCGTGACCCTGCTCGCCCGCATGCAGGAGCATGGTATCCGGGTCGACCCGGCGGTGCTCGCGACCCTCGGACGCGACCTCGAAACCGAGCTCGCCGAGCTCCAGGCCAAGGCCGAAGCCGCGGCCGGCGAGAGCTTCAACCTGGGCAGCCCCGCGCAGCTCGCCCGGATCCTCTTCGAGAAGCAGGGCTACGAGCCCGTCAAGAAGACCAAGACCGGCTTCTCCACCGACGCCGACGTGCTCCGCATCCTCGAGGCCCGGGGCTCGGAGGTGGCGCGGCTGGTCAATCGCCACCGCCACCTCGCCAAGTTGAAGGGAACCTACGTCGACACTCTGCCGGGGATGATCCACCCGGAGACCGGTCGGGTCCACGCCGGCTTCCACCAGACGATCGCGGCTACCGGGCGGATCTCCTCCTCGGACCCCAATCTCCAGAACATCCCGATCCGGACCCCCGAGGGCCGACGCATCCGCGAGGCCTTCGTGGCCGCTCCCGGTCATGTCTTCGTCTCTGCCGACTACAGCCAGATCGAGCTCCGGATCCTGGCCCACATGTGCGGCTCGAAGCTCCTGCGGGAGGCCTTCGCGGCCGGAGCCGACGTCCACCGGCGGACCGCGGGCGAGGTCTTCGGGATCCCCGAAGCCGAGGTCACCCCGGAACAGAGGTCGCGGGCCAAGTCGATCAACTTCGGCCTGATCTACGGGCAGAGCGCCCACGGCCTGGCTGCCGACCTCGGCATTACCCGGACCGAAGCCGGGGAGTTCATCAAGCGCTACTTCGAACGGCTCCCCGAGGTCAGCGCCTTCCTGGAGAAGTGCAAGGAGGAGGCCCGCGAGCGAGGCTTCGTCTCGACCCTGCTGGGACGGCGACGGAGCGTGCCGGAGATCGCCAGCCGGGACCCGGGGACCCGAGCCTTCGCGGAGCGGATCGCGGTGAACACCCCGATCCAGGGCTCGGCCGCGGACCTGATCAAGGTCGCCATGCGGGGCGTCGAGGCCGAACTCATGGCGGCCGGGGACCGGGCCCGGATGGTGCTCCAGATCCACGACGAACTGGTGGTCGAGACCCCCGAGGACGAAGCCGACAGGGTCGAAGCCACCATGCGGCGCGTCATGGCGGGAGCCCTGGCGCTGGAGGTCCCGATCGAGGTGAACGTGTCCCGGGGCCGCACCTGGGCGGAACTCAAGTGAGCCTCGATCGGGCCCGTCCCGCCCGCAAGGGCCGCGGAACCCGACAAGACCGCGCCACCGTAGCCACCGGCCGTTGGCGCAGGCTCAGGGACGAGGAGGCCACCCTGGCCGCGGGCGAGGCGCTCGGCCGCGAGCTTAGGCCCGGGGACCTGGTCCTGCTCGACGGGCCGCTCGGCGCAGGCAAAACGCTCCTGGCTCGCGGGGCTTGTGTCGCCCTGGGGATCGAGGCCCGGGAGGTTACCAGCCCCACCTACACCCTGGTGCACACTTACCCCGGCCGGATCCCGGTGGTCCATGCAGACCTGTACCGACTGGGACCGGACGCGGACCTCGAGGCTCTCGGCCTGTCCGACGAGCTCCTGGAAGGGCGACACGTCGTGCTGGTCGAGTGGCCGGCAGCGACGCTCGGCGCCTACCCGGGGCGCTCGTGGCGGGTGGAGATCCGGCCCGACCCCTCGGGAGGGCGCCGGCTCAGGGTCCGCTGCCTGGAGGAGTAGCCAGCCTTGGTGCAGTTCAAGGGTCGCAAGAAGATCGGGGAGATCCTGATCGCCATGGGACGCGTGTCCGAAATGGCGATCCACTCGATCCTCGAGGAGCAGCAGCGGACCAAGGCCGAGAAGGGCTACCAGATCCGGCTCGGCGACCTGCTCCTGAAGAAGCGCCTGGTGACCGAGGACGACCTGGCCGAGGCGGTGGCGGCCCAGTACAACACCGACTTCCTCGACCTCCGCACCGTCAGCCTGAGCCCGGACCTCCTCGACAAGACGCCCACCCGGCTGCTCGAGGACTACAACTTCGTCCCGGTGAAGCTCGAGGCCAAGCGCCTCACCATCGCCAGCGAGGACGACATCCCCGAGGAACTCTTCGGCAAGCTCTTCTCGGTGTTCCGGGTGGAGATCCGGTTCGTGTCCTCGACCCGCAGCCAGATCGCCGCCGCCAAGCGGGCCGTGATCGACCACCTGGCCAACGCCCAGAAGGCGGGCCGGAGGCATCCCCTGGACCTCTCGACGGTCCTGGGCGCCCCGCCCCAGAAGACCCGACCGGCCGAGGAGGAGGCCCGGACGGCTCCCCCGCCCCGGAGCGCCCGTCCGGCTGCGTCCGCTCCGCCCCCGGCCCCGGCCGCCTCGGCCCCGCTGCCCTCGCAGCCGCTCCGCCCGGCCGCCGCCCCGGCCCCCCCGCCCGCCGCCAACCCCTTCGGCGACGTCCCGGACTTCGACCCGAATTCCGACATGCCGGCCGGAGCGCCATCGCCGGCCCCCAACCTCTCGGCCCCCTCGCCGGCCTTCGGTGCCCCCGGTCCGGAGCCCGAGGTGGTGGCCACGGCCGGCGGATATCGGGCCGAGGCCAAGGCCAAGAGCGCGGCCCAGGCAAAGGTGGTGAGCCCCCCGGCGGCCCGGCCCCTGGCGCTCGACCCGGAGGACGATCTCCTGCTGGAAGAACCGGCCCAGCCCCCTGGAGCCGGCGTCCCCCATGGCGACCCGGAGGCGTCCTCGGTGCTCGACGAACTCGAGCCGGGCTTCGCCGAACCGGACCTCAGCTTCGACGACGATCCGCTGGGGGCCGCCCGACCAGCGGGGATCGGTCCGCCGCCCCTCGACGAGCTGGGCCCCCCGGCCGCCCCCGCCCCGGCTCCCCGGCCCGCTCCCGCTCCAGCGCCCGCGCCCGCCCCGGCACCCCAGGCCGCGCCACGCCCGACCCCGACGCCCCAGCCAGCCCCGGCTCCCCGTCCCGCCCCCCAGCCGGCCGCGGCCCCCGCCTCGGCGCCGCCCCCGGCCCCCGCCACCCAGCCGGCGCCGGCGGTCGGCTCGGCACCCCCGGATGCGCCCGCTCCCCGCCGCGACGCCACCCCTCTCCCCGAGTCCACCCCGGTCCAGAAGCCGGCTTCGGCGCCGGGTGGCCGCGG
>CAYOHP010000245.1:0-4728 GCA_964403795.1 uncultured bacterium
GCCGCCATGTAGGCTTCGCGGGCCTGCTGGATGGCGGCGGAGTCGCTGGTCTGGAGGGCCGCTTGCAGATCCCGATAGGCGGCGAAGTAGGCCTCCCGCAGGCTCCCGGAGGTCACCGGGGCGGGCGGCTCCACGGGAGCGGTGGTGGTGACGGTAGCCTCGGCAGGAGCGGTGCTCGGGTCCGAAGGGGCGGCCGGTGCCACCGTCTCGACCACCGCGGCGTCGGGATCCTCGGTCGGGGCCGGGGCCGAGGTCGACTCCGAGACCGGCTGGCTCCCGGGCTCCGGTAGGACCTCCGGAGGGGAAGAAGTCGTGGCCTCGGTGGCGGTCGCCGCCTCGGTCGACGCCATCGGGGTCGAGAGGGTCGAGAGGGAAGCGCTCGCTACCCGGCCCTGGAGGATCAGCTCCGCGGCCGCGATCCTGTCGGCCGGGATCAGCACCAGTAGCGCATCGATCTCGTCGGCCAGGACCCGGAACGCCTCGGCCTTGCCGTCCTCGGTCCCCGAGGTCGAGGCCACGGAGGCCTCCTCGGTGGCGGTCGCCGATCCGGTGCTCGCGGGGGAGGCCGGAGCGGCGCCCTCGGTGGCGGCCTCGGTCACGGCCTCGGCCGGGCCCGAGACGGCATCGGATCCGGGAGCGGAGGAGGCCAGCTCCGAGGCCTTGGCCAGGACCGTCGAGGCCCCGGAAGTGCTGGCGGCCGTGGCGGAACCGGTGGTGGCCGCGCTCGAAGCGGAGGACGCCGTATCCATGATCCGGAGGGGAGGATCGGCAGGACGCCGGAGGGGGAGAGGGAGCAGGAGTTCCGGCCGGAAGAGGTTCCTCAGCTCCTGCAGTTCCTCGACGTCCCGTTCGGCGTCCTTGAGGTCGCGGCGCCTCCCGAGCTTGTCGAAGATCCGAAAGATGTTCCACCAGGAGAGGTCCTCGTACTCCTCGCGAGCCTGGCGCTCGCGGACCCGGGCACGGGCCAGAGCCCTTCCCACCCGCTCCTCGACGGCCGAGTAGAGGGTGCGGGACCGGAGCAGGGATGCGTGCTCCTCGATGGCTCCTTCCAGGTAACGGATGGCCCGGGCATAGCGCCGCTCGGCCAGGTAGCTCGAGGCCATCCCGGAGATGGCTCGATCCTGGATCTCCAGGTCGGGGTACTGCTCGAGGATCCCCCGGAAGACCTCGCGGGCTTCCTCATGGTCCTCGTCGGCCATCAGCCGGCGGGCCTTCTGGAACTCGGCCTCCCAGGGGGCCCAGAGACGCGCCTGGGGAGCCTCGTCGGCCCGTCCGGCGCCCGAGGTCACGAGCAGCAAGGCGAGCACCAGGCCCGTTCGCAGGATCGTCTTGGCCATGGTGCCCACTCCCTCTGTTCTCGTCCTCCGGGCTCCCGGGGGGCGCGTTTCGCCACCCTCTTCTACGGATCCGGCGGCGTCGGGGTTGCGCGGCCCTCCCGGCGGCCGGCGGGGGGGAGGACCAGGACCTCCTCGATGCGCAGCGGGTCGACGGCCGGGAGGACCGCCACCGATCCGGCCTCGTCGAGCGCCACGGTCCCGACCACCAGACCCTTGGGGAAGTAGGCCGAGAGCGACCCCGTCACCACCCTCTCCCCGTGGCGCGGGCGGCTGCCCGGCGGGAGGTTCTGGAGGCGGAGTCGGGGTTCGCCGGTTCCTGCCGCCACTCCCGGGCTGCGATCCTCCTGGAGCAGGATGCCGAGGGCGCTGGCGGGGTCCTGGACCAGGAGCACCCGGCTCTCCCGGGGCCCGACCTCGATCACCCGCCCGAGCAGGTTCTCCCCGTGGACCACGGGTCCGTCGAGCCGGATGCCGTCCCGGGCGCCCCGGTCCAGCTGGATCCGCCACTCGTGCGGCTGGGAACTCCAGCCGGCCACCCTGGCCAGGATCGGTGCCTCGCCCACGCCGGTGGTGGCGGTCCGGTAGTTCTCGAGGAGGTTCTCGACCCGCAGGGCCTGCTGGCAGCGCTCTTCGACCAGGCGTTGTTCGAGGCGCGCCAGGTGGGCCTGCTGTTCGAGGTCCCTAAGGCGCGCCACCAGATCCCGGTTGGCGGCCAGACGGGACGACGCTTCCTGCGTCGCCTCGCGAGCGACCAGCAGCGGCAGCCGGATCGGCGTCGAGAGCCAGCGGAAGCCGCGTCGGATCAGCTCGGCCTGGAAGCCGGTCGCCCCCTGGAGGTAGACCAGGCCGAGCAGGCAGGCCAGGATCGGGAGCCGGGGGGTACCCCGCGTCTCGTCGAGGTCACGGACGTTCACGGCCGGATCCTAGTCCCTCCGGGACGGGATCGCACCGGCGGCCGGTCGGCTCGCCTCCCGGCTACTTGAGGATGGAGCGGGAGCGACGGACCGTGTCGAGCTCCTCGAGGACGATCCCGGTGCCTCGCACCACGCAGGTCAACGGGTCTTCGGCGAAGAAGCACTTGACCCCGGTCTCGGCGGTGACCAGGCGATCCAGGTCCCGGAGCAGGGCTCCTCCCCCGGTGAGGGTGAGGCCGTTCTCGATGATGTCGCTGGCGAGCTCGGGGGGCGTGAGTTCCAGGGCCGTCTTGACCGCCGCGACGATGGAGCGGGTGGGCTCGACGAGGGCTTCCTGGGCGTCGCCGCCGCTGATCAGCACGGTCTTGGGGAGGCCCGTGATCAGGTCCCGGCCGCGCACCTCCATCTTGCGATCCAGGGGGTGTTCGGAGTCGGGGGACGGGGTGGCTTCGGGCACCGGCTGGCGGGCAGCCTCGGGGCTCTTGCCCTTCTGGGCTTCGAGGCCCGCGGGCGCCTTGCGGCGACGGACCTTCTGCTCCCTGGGGAGTTGGACGTGCGGATCGTCCTTGAACTTGCCCTCCACCCGGGCCGAGCCGAGCTGGATCTTGATCTCCTCGGCGGTGCGTTCGCCGATCAGGAGGTTGTACTTCTTCTTCACGAACTGCACGACCGCGTTGTCCATCTCGTCGCCGGCGCAGCGCAGCGACTTGCCGTAGACGATCCCGCCCAGCGAGATCACCCCGACCTCGGTGGTGCCGCCGCCGATGTCGACGACCATGTTCCCGGTAGGCTCGTGGACGTGGAGTCCGGCGCCGATGGCAGCCGCCATGGGCTCCTCGATCAGGTGGGCATCCCGGGCACCGGCCCGGATGGTGGCGTCCTTGACCGCCTTCTTCTCGACGCTGGTCACTCCCGAGGGGGTGCAGATCACGACCCTGGGGCGGAAGAAGCTGTTGCGGTTGTGGACCTTGGAGATGAAGGCCCGCAGCATCGCCTCGGTGACGTCGAAGTCGGAGATGACGCCGTCCTTGATGGGACGGATGGCCCGGATGTTGCCCGGGGTCCGGCCGATCATGCGCTTGGCATCGTCGCCCACCGCCAGCACCGTGTTGTCGGTGGTGTCGATGGCGACCACGGAGGGTTCACGGAGGACGATTCCCCGACCGCGCACGTAGATCAGGGTGTTGGCGGTACCCAGGTCGATCCCGATGTCCCGGGAGAAGAGGCCGATCAGGGAGTTCAGCATCACGGATCCTCCTCGTGTTCGGGGAGACCCGACCACGGGCGGGAGCGCCGGGCTCCCTACTCGCCTCCGCGCGGATGGTCGGAGGTCGATTCGGGTACCTGGGCGAGCTGCGAGTTCAACCGGAAGATCTGCTCGCGCAGGTACGTGTTGGTCTGGTCGAGGGCGAAGGCCCGCTCGAAGAAGGAGAGGGACTCGCGACGGTTACCCTGTGCGAGCATCAACGTACCCAGGTTGGACAGTGCCTGGGGATGTCGAGGGTTCACCTTGAGGATCCGTCGGTACAGCGCCTCGGCCTCCGAGGCCGCCCCCTGGTTCTGGACGATGGTGGCCAGCTTGTAGAGGGCCTCTTCGTTGGAGGGCTCGAGGCGCAGGACTTCTTCGTACTCGGGCTTGGCGCTGAGCGTCAAGCCCTGCTGGTAGTACAGGTTGGCGAGCCGGACCCTGGCTGCCGAGGATTTCTCGTCGCCGCGGATGGCCGAGATGTAGTGGGCGATCGCCGACTGGTAGTCGGTCTCGAGTTCCCGGATCTGGCCCATCGCCAGATGGGCTCCGGGGTGGGCCGCGTCCTCCTTGAGGGTGGCGGTGAGCTTGTCGATCGCCAGCTCGCGATGGCCCAAACGGTGGTAGGCGACGCCCAGGTTGAAGGTCGCGTCCGCCAGGTCGGGGCGCAGCGCCAGCGCCTTCTGGAACATCGGGATGGCGGCCTCGACCGCTCCGGTGCGGGCGGTGGCCAGGGCCATGCCGTTCCAGGCATCGGCGTACTCGGGGAAGATCCGGAGAGCCTCCCGGTAGTACTTGACGGCGTCCTCCAGCTTTCCGTTCTGGCCGGTGATCCAGCCCAGGTCATGGAGGAACTTGGCTTCCTTGGGTGGCTCGCGACGGACGACCGGGGCGCTCCTCCCCGCCGAGGGAGCGGGCGGGGCGACGGGAAGGCGGTAACCCGCAACCCTCCCGGCGTCGGCGCGCTGGGTCGGCAGCTCGGCGGCCCGGGAGGGACCCGTCTCCGAGGCCGTCCGAGCCCGCACCGGCGGCTGACCCGGGGCGGGGGCCGAGGCCAGATCCGAGATCTGGTCGAGTTCCCGGGGCCTCTGGGAGGTGCGGTGCAGGAGGGAGTCGTCCCGGGCGCTGCACCCGGCGAGGGCGAGCGGCGCCGCCAGGGCGAAGGCGAGTCGAACCCCGCGGCGCGGGCGCGAACGTGACGTCATCGTGCGGTCCTGTGCGGCCAGTGCCG
>CAYOHP010000246.1:0-4695 GCA_964403795.1 uncultured bacterium
GAAGAGGGCGATCATGCACCCGACCTTGCCGACGCTGCCGGGGAGCTGGGATCGATCCTCGCGGAGCCCGGCCCAGGCGATCCGCTGGGGATCGGTGATGTCGACCAGGGCGATGGCGTAGGACGGGTCGCGCTTGGCCAGGGTCTCCTCGAGCGCCTTCTGGAGGACCGGGTCCTTGGCGAGGGTCGTCAGGTCCAGTCCCGGCGCCGACTGGAGCGAGAGCATGATGTCGGCGCGCCCCAGCAGGGCCCCGGGAGGCAGCTTGGAACCGGTCTTGGCGGCTTGGGAGGTCGCGTAGCCTGTGAGGCGACGGATCCCGAGGGTGTCGGCGGCGTCGAGCGGGTAGGCACCGAGGCGAGGTGCCATGCCGGCGGTCGCCAGCAGGGCCGTCGCGAGGACGAGACCCGGGGCGGAGCCGGGGGTCGGGAGCGGGCGGTTCATCGGTTGGGCTCCTTGGAGGCCGGGAGGAGGGGATCGTCGAGCCGGAGCAGGGCCTCGCCGGTGGTGCCCGGGCCGAGGGCCTCGGCCACCAGGCGATCGGCGGCGCCCTGGCCGCGTTCGACCAGGGGACGGATCTGGAACAGGACCAGGTCCTCGCCCACGAAGCCGAACTCGATGTCCCACGGGAGGGGCATTCCCGCGGCGTCGAGGGTCGGACGCATCCGGGCCTCGACCTCGGCGGCCAGCTCCCGCAGTTTCCGGTGGTCGTCGTCGGAGAGCACCCGCCCGGCCGGCGCCGGCTTCCACTCCACGCCCCCCGAGGCCGCCAGCTTGCGCTGCCAGGCCGACTTGGCCTCGGCGGCCAGGAGCACCGAGCCGTCGGGACGGAGGACCACGGTCTCGGCGGCCTCGCCGTCGACCGCGCCGCCCACCCCGAAGGCGGCCGAGACCGTGAGCCCGGGCCCGGAGCCGACCAGGTCTCGGGTCACCATCACGCCCGAGCGGTCGGAGGGGACGCTCTTCATCAACAGGATCGACGAGAAGATCCGCTCCGGCCGGTCCAGGATCGAGGCCCGCCAGGCGAGCGAGCGGGGCGAGAGCACCGAGGACCAGACCCGGGGGACCACCGCGATCGCGGCCTCGGCCGAGGGCAGGTTGGGGAGGGTCTCGTTCAAGCCCGCGCCGGTGAAGCCGGGGAGGTCCTCGACGTTGGTGTCGGAGCGGACGAAGACGCCCCAGGAGCCCGGGGGCCCGAAGTGTTCGTGCATCAGCTCGGCGAGCCGCGTCCGGATCGCGGCGGGGAGGACAAGCCCGGCCAGGTCGGTGCGGATCGACTCGAGCTCGGGAGCCAGCGCCTCGGGGACCATGCGCCCTTCCCGGACCGACTGGTAGGCGGCGTCGATCCTGGCCCTCGGGGAGTTCGGCCCCTGGGTGGTCGCCTTGTGGAAGAAGCCGAAGGGGAGCGCCAGGGCCGGGGCGACCCGGCCGGGGAAGAGCCGCGCCAGCTCGCCGAGGTTGGCGGCCTTGGGTCCCACGACCTTCCCGGCGAGTCCGGCGTGCAGGTCGGAGAGCGGGATGGGGGCGATGGCCGAGAGGTCGGGCTCGGGAGCCGAGAGGACCTCGCCGGCCTGGGAAGTGGTCGTCGGGGAAGCGCTCGGGGCGCTCTCACGGACCGGCGCGGCGTCGACCAGCAGGCTCCCGGATCGGCTCACCGCCATGCGGACCCGTGAACCCTCGTGGGTCTTCAGCAGGGTCGCCACCTCGGGGGTCACGAAGGCGTTGGGGATCCCGAGATTGCGGGCGAGCAGCTGCACGTGGGAGAGGAGGTTGCCCTCCGCCAGGCTGAGGATCCCTGCCACGGGCCTGAGGTCCGAGACCGTGCGGGGCAGGACCGCGATGTCGTCCCGGTTCAAGTGCAGGGGAGCGTCGGAGGCGTCGAGGTCGGCCCAGCGCAGGGTCCCGGTCCCTACCCCGGGGTTGAGCACCACCACTCCATGGACGTCCCGACCCATGATCCGGTGGACCCGGCCGGAGCGCCGGTCCAGGGCCAGGGTCAGGGTCGCCACCGCGTCGGAAAGCGGCAGCAGGGGCGAGCCGCGCAGCACGTCGTCGACGAACCGGCCACTCGAAGGCTCGAGCGCTTGGTAGCGAACCAGGGGTTCGGCGAAGGTGTGGCGGACGGTGCCCAGTCCCCAGGCCGAGGCCCGCGCCAGGGCGCCCACGGTGGCCGCCACCTCGGCGGCGGGCCGCTCGCCCGGGCGGAGCAGGCGGACCACCGGTTCGACCAGGGCCGCGGTCTCGCGGGCCGAGTAGAAGCCGGTGGCCCGACCTGCCGAGACCAGGTGGCGGGCCAGCTCCAACATCCGGCGCCAGCTCCGTTGCGGGTCGCCGAGCTCGCTCCGGGCGGCGAGCAGGAGTTCGCGCTCGACCTCCAGGCCCAGGTCCATCACGGCCAGATTGGCGTCCCCGTCGGAGTTGGAGGCGACCAGGTCGCGGGCGGCCGAGAGCGAACCGGCGAGCAGGGCCACCCGTTCCATTCCCCGCGTCCTCGCCAGCGGACGCAGGGCCTCGGCCCAGGCGCGGTGCTCGGGGGCGCCTCGGAGGCGGCGGATCCCCTGGCCCAGCCAGTCGCGCTCCGGACCGTAGAGGCGGTCGAGCTCGGTGACCAGGCTGCGGGCCTTGGCCAGGACCTCGGGAGCCAGGCCGGTGTTCGTCTGCTGCCCCAGCCAGGTACGGGTCCGGGCCAGGTCCCCGGCGCTCGGCGTGGTGTGGATGAGGATCCGGATCGGTTCGAAGCTGGGGGCCGCTTCGGCGATCTCGAGGGCCAGCCGACGCACCTCGCGGGTGGGGTCGCCGCCTCCATGGTGCGGGAGGGTGCGGACCAGTTCCCGGGCCAGCAGGAACTCGCGGTCGACCCAGACGGGATCCGCGAGGAGCCTGGTGAGGAGCTTGCGACCCGCTTCCTCCTCGTCCTCCACCTGGACCCGACCCCGGTAGGTGCGCGCCTTGCGGAGCACCCAGCCGTCGTCGGTGTCGACCAGGTACCGCTCCAGGACCAGCTCCCGCATCCGCTGGTTGCGGCGGTCGGCATCCAGGAACTCGTCCCACCCCAGCGAGGCGAAGATCGTCCCCACCGACCAACCGAGCTCGGCGAGACGGTGCCGGGCGGGGCTGTACTCGGCGTGTTGGATGCCCCCGCCATGCGGCCGGCAGGCGTAGGACACGGGAGGGAGCACGGTCCCGTCGTTGCAGAACCAGCGGATCCGCAGGTAGGGACCGCGGAGGTTCTGCTTCATGGCCTGGACCAGGGTGCGGGCCTCGGTGAGCACGACCGAGGCGGGAGGGGTGAGCGGGGAGCGGTCGGCGGCGGACACGGGCGTGGCGGTGGCGAGCACCGGGACGAGGACGAGGACGAGGGCGAGGAGGACCGCGATCTCCTGCCGGCGGTGACGGTCGATCCCCCCGGTGGGTGACGCGTTCATGGGTGTGGAGTAGAGTACCAAGCCGTGAAACCAGCCTCCATGGCATGGATGCGGCGATCGGCCGGAAGTCGCGCAGGAACGCGGATCCGCGACGCGGCCGCGGGAGCGGCCTGTGCGCTCGCTCTCTCCGTCGGGTCGACGGTCGGCGGAGTCCGGGCCCAGGGCCTGGCGCCTCCGTTGCCGGTGAAGGTCCCGGACGGACTCTGGAAACCCCTGCCTTCGGTCCCTGACCCGACCCTGCAGGCCCGCCTCGACGAGGGGGTGAGGGCCGACCCGGTCCTCACGGGCCTCGCCGGCCGGGCCAAGTTGGCGATCGGTCTGGTCGACCTCACCGACCCTGCCTCGCCGCGGTTCGCCCGGGTGAACGGCGACCAGATGATGTACGCCGCCAGCCTTCCCAAGATCGCCATCCTGCTCGCCGCCTATGTGGCGATCGAGGACGGGACCCTGAAGGACAGCCCCGCGGTGCAGCAGGACCTCGGCGACATGATCCGGGTCTCGAGCAATGCCGCGGCGACCCGGATGATCGACCGGCTCTCCTACGAGAAGATCGCGGCGGTGATGACCGATCCCCGGTTCTCCCTCTACGACGCCCACCACGGGGGAGGGCTCTGGGTCGGGAAGCGCTACGCCAAGAGCGGGCGGAGGTTCCCCGATCCGGTGGCCGGCCTCTCGCACGCCGCCACCGCCACCCAGGTCTGCCGCTTCTACTACATGCTGGCGACCGGTCGGATGCTGGGGGCCAAGCGGAGCGCCGAGATGCTCGCCCATCTGGGGACCCCCGGGCTGCACCACGGCTTCGTCGGGGTGCTGGATCGCCGGGCGCCCCGTGCCAAGGTGTTCCGCAAGTCGGGGAGCTGGAGCATCTGGTTCTCGGACTCGGTCCTGGTCTGGGGTCCGGTCTGGCGGCGGTACATCCTGGTGGGGATGATCGAGGATCCGGGGGGAGCCTCCATCCTGAGAGGTCTGGTGCCGCTGGCCGAGAAGGCGCTCCGACCGGGAGTCGGGTGACCGCGGCCGGCGGGTGCCGTCATCCCCCCAGGCGCCGGAGCTGGTGGAGCAGCGCCGAGAGCGGCCACGATGGACCCCGGCGCGCCGCGGCAGGCTGCCGGAGCCGCTCCACCAGAGGCCGAACGGTCCGCCACCAGACCCGCGAACCGCGGGCCGCGAACAGTGCCTGCCGGGCGGCCTCCCGCTCCGGACCGTCCTCGGCGAGGGCGCGCACCGCGGCCCGCAGGGCATCCAGGTCCCCCGGCTCGACCACCCGCGCCCA
>CAYOHP010000247.1:0-4678 GCA_964403795.1 uncultured bacterium
ACGGGGATCGCTCCCCAACCCGACTCAGGCCCGGGCCCGGTCGCCCGCGGTCTTCTTGCCCTCGGGTGAGGCCCCGAGCGGAACACCCGCCTCGGCCACGAACTTCTTCAGGGCCTCGACCTTGTCGAGCCGCTCCCAAGGGAGATCGACGTCGTCCCGTCCGAAGTGGCCGTAGGCGGCGGTCTGCCGGTAGATCGGTCGCCGCAGATCGAGGTCACGGATGATGGCCAGGGGCCGGAAGTCGAAGACCTTGGCGATGGCCTTCTCGATGGTCTCGTCGGGGACCTTGTTGGTCCCGAAGGTCTCGACGTGGATCGAGACCGGGCGGGAGACCCCGATGGCATAGGCGATCTGGATCTCGCAGCGGCCGGCGAGGCCTGCCGCCACCACGTTCTTGGCGGCCCGCCGGGCGGCGTAGGCGCCCGAGCGGTCGACCTTGGTGCAGTCCTTGCCCGAGAAGGCGCCGCCGCCGTGGCGACCCATGCCGCCGTAGGTGTCGACGATGATCTTGCGGCCGGTCAGGCCCGAGTCCCCGTGGGGCCCGCCGATGACGAAACGTCCGGTGGGGTTCACCAGGAACCGGGTACCCTCGTCGATCAGCTCGGCCGGGATGACGGGCTTGATCACGTCCCGGATCACGTCCTCGCGCAGCACGTCGGCATCGATGTCCGGGTCGTGCTGGGTGGAGACCAGCACGGTGTGGACCCGGGCGACCTTGCCGTCCTTGTACTCGACGGTGACCTGGCTCTTGCCGTCGGGGCGGAGGTAGCGGAGGCTGCCGCGCTTTCGCATCTGGGCGAGCCGGCGGGTGAGCTTGTGGGCGTAGTAGATCGGTGCCGGCATGTAGGTCTCGGTCTCGTCGCAGGCGAACCCGAAGACCATGCCCTGGTCGCCGGCCCCGGTCTCGTCGAGCTCGTCGGAGACCTCCTTGCCTTCCCGGGTCTCGAGCGCCTTGTTCACGCCCTGGGCGATGTCGCTGGACTGCTCGTCGAAACAGACCAGCACCGAGCAGGTGTCGCCGTCGAATCCCATCTCCGAGCTGTTGTAACCGATCTCCCGGATGGTCGCCCGCACCAGCTTGGGAACGTCGACGTAGGTCGAGGTGGTGATCTCGCCCATCAAGAGGACCATGCCGGTGGTGACCGAGGTCTCGCAGGCCACCCGGGCCGCGGGATCGGCCTTGACGATGGCGTCGAGGACGGCGTCCGAGATCTGGTCCGCCAGCTTGTCCGGGTGCCCTTCGGTCACGGACTCGGACGTGAAGAGATAGTTGCCCTTGCTCATCGATCCACCTCTTGGGTCAGGGTCGGGTCACTTGGTACCGAAGAGTCGGTCGCCGGCGTCGCCGAGCCCCGGGACGATGTACCCGTGGTCGTTCAGCTTCTCGTCGACCCCTGCGGCGTAGATACCGACGTCGGGATGCTTCTCGCGGAGCTTCTGGATGCCCTCGGGGGCCGCCAGGATGCACATGAACTTGATGCGCCGCCCGCCCCGTTGCTTCAGGTAGGAGACGGCCGCGACCGCCGAGCCTCCGGTCGCCAGCATGGGGTCGACCAGGATCAGGGTGCGGTTCTCGCACCCCAGCGGCAGCTTGCAGTAGTAGTCGACCGGATCCAGGGTCTTGGGATCCCGGTAGAGCCCGATGTGTCCGACCGCCGCCATCGGGATCACCCGGAGGATGCCGTTGACCAGACCCAGACCGGCCCGGAGGATCGGCACCACCCCGAGGGAATCCCGGTTGACCCAGACCCCGTCGGCCTCGACGCCCAGCGGCGTGCGCACCCGCTTGGCCTGGAACTCGATGTCCCTGGTGAGTTCGAAGGCCATCAGCGAGGCGATCTCGTCGACGGTCTCCCGGAAGACCTTCGGCTCGGTGGCCTCGTCCCGGAGCAGGGTGAGCTTGTGGCGGATCAACGGGTGGTCGAAGACGGTCACGCCCGGCTGGGCCTGGCCGTCGATCTGGGCCACCCGGCGCTCGTGGCGCCCTCCCTCGAAGGGCGTATCGAGGAAGATCCGGAGCAGCGCCTGGGCCTTGGCGGCCGCCACGAACCGGCTGGGGAGCACCAGCACGTTGGCGTCGTTGTGTGCCCGGCACAGGCGGGCCCGCTCCTCGTCCTCGACCAGGGCGGCCCTCACCCCGGGGAACCGGTTGGCGGCCATGTCCATCCCGATGCCGCTCCCGCAGACCAGCACTCCGCGGTCGGCCCGGGCGGACTTCAGCGACCGGGCGAGTTCCTGGGCATAGCGGGGGTAGTCGCTGGCCTCGGCCGTCTCGGCCCCGAGGTCGAGCACGTCCTCGCCCCAGCCCCGAAGGCACCGGGCGAGTTCCTGCTTCAGCTCGAAGCCGGCGTGGTCGGAAGCGATGGCGATGGTGCTCATGGGGATCCGAGTCCTCGGTCGTCCACTCCGTCGGTCGCGGAGCCAGGCTGCGAGCGGCCGGGCGAGCCTAGCACGCAGGCCAGGGCGGGGCAAGGCGAGCAGCCCCGCCCCCCGGTCTCACCCCGGACGTCGGACCGGGGCGCAGTCGGGGGAAGGCGTGCCGCGGGCCGGGCGGACCAGTCCGATCCTCCGGGGCGGCCAGTAGATGGCCAGCGCCCGTCCCTTCAGCCGGTAGTCGGGGAGCGGTCCCCAGAAGCGGCTGTCCTTGCTGTTGTCGCGGTTGTCGCCCATGGCGAAGCTGTGGGCCTCCGGGACCTTGAAGGGACCCAGGTTGTCCCGCAGCCCCAGCGGGCCGAACCCGGGCGGGAAGGTCTCGGGGCGCTGGTGGACGACGTAGGGCTCGTCCAGGCACTGGCCGTCCAGGAGGAAGCGCTTGCGGCGGATCTCCAGGGTCTCCCCGGCGTCCGCCACCATACGCTTGATGAAGTCCTTGGTCGGGTCCTCCGGGTACTGGAAGACGATGATGTCTCCCCGTTTGGGCTTCCCGAACAGCCCGGTCACCTTCTCGACCAGGATGTAGTCGGAGGGGAAGAGCGTCTCCTCCATGGAGCCGGTGGGGATGAAGAAGGCCTGGACCACGAAGGTCTTGACCACCACCACCAGGATCAGGGCCTTGACCAGGCTCTCCAGCCACTCCACCAGGGTCGACTTGTAGAACAGCGCGAACCGGAACTCGTCGGCGGCTCCCGGCATCCGGACCTCGAAGTCGTTGCGCCCTCTAAACAGCTGGACGCCGAACTTCCGGACCCTCGCTCCCTTGGCCCCCTTGAGCGCCCTCACCGCACCCTTGGGCAGGACCCGTCCGTTCCACAGTTGGGTCAGAGGGGCGCCCTTGGCCGCCTTCCCCCCGTCCCTAGCGGACTCGTCGGCGGACTCCTCGCCCGTCTCGACCTCTTCGGCCCCGGATCGGCTCGCCTCCTCGGCCGGGTGCAGCTCGACGGTGAACTGGGTGTGGTTCACGATCGCATCGTTGGCGAGCACGTCCTCGAGGGCCAGGTCCCGGCCGTCGGCGAGCACCAGCTTGACGGCCGAGAGGCCGGTCCCGCCGAATTCGATCCGCGGCTTGGCCATGGATCCGTCGTCCTCCTCAGCGGTCCCGGCCGAGGCCGCCGCGGTAGTGCTCCACCTGGGCCCGGAGCGCGTGGTCGGCGGGCAGGCTCTCGGCGAGCTTGTCGAGTTCGGCCTTGGCGCCGGCGGTGTCGTCCAGCTGGAGCAGCGTCAACGCCAGCTTGAAGCGGACGGTGTGGTCCTCGGGGAAGCGTGCCAGCAGTGCCCGGAAGGCCACCGAAGCGCGGTCGTAGCGCCGCTGCTTGAACTGGACGTTGCCCAGGTACTCCTGGGCCCGCACGTACTCCGGGTGGTACCAGAGGATCGCCTGGTACTGCTCCTCGGCCTTGGCGAAGCCCTCCTGGCGCTCGT
The DNA here is from genome assembly GCA_964403795.1 of uncultured bacterium. Lineage (GTDB taxonomy): Bacteria > Muiribacteriota > UBA6191 > CAZXTJ01 > CAYOHP01 > CAYOHP01. The sequence goes on from CAYOHP010000247.1 coordinate 3,859, forward strand.
AGAGCACGCCGAGCTTGTAGCGCACCGCCAGGTTCTTGGGGTCGAGGCGGAGCGCCTCCTCCAGGATCGCGATCGCCGGCCGCTCCCGCTCCAGTTCGACCAGGAGTTGCCCGATCTCGGTGAGGGTGCGGAGATCGCCGGGCTCGACGGCCCGGGCCAACTGGAGCGCATCGAGCGCTTCCTCCCGCCTCCCCAGCTCGAGCAGCGCCAGCCCCTTCTGGAGATGGGACCGGAAGTGGTCGGGTTTGACCTGGAGGACCGCGTCGTAGAGCCGGAGCGCCTCGCCGAAGTCCCGGTCCCGGAAGGCGATCTCGGCGTCCCGCAGCCGGTCCGCATAGCGTTCCACCGAGACCTCGCTCGGCGGCGGAGGGCGGGGCGCCGGGAACTCCTCGGCCCCGGGCGAGGCCGGCGGGGGCGCCGACCCGACCGGGGATGCAGTGGCCGCGGGGGTTCCGGTCCGTCCCGGGTCGGCCACCGGACGGGAGGTGGGAGGCTCGCTGGCCCCGGCCTCCATCTCCTCCAGGATCTGGCGCGCCTTCCCGTAGTTCGGACTGGTCGAGAGGACCCGCGCCAACGCCTCCCGGGACCTCCCCGCCTCGCCGACCCCTTGGTAACAGACGCCCAGGTAGAAGTCGGTCTCGCCGTAGCCGGCTTCCTTGGCATGCACCTTCTCGAGAGTCTCGATCCCCAGCCGGTACTGCCCCGTGCGGTAGTAGACGTAGCCTGCGAGGTAGAGCGCCTCCTTGTCCCCGGGGTCGACAGCCAAGGCTTTCAAGTAGGCTTCCAGGGCACCGCTCAGGTCCCCGGCCCGCTTCTTCAG
>CAYOHP010000248.1:0-4367 GCA_964403795.1 uncultured bacterium
CTTGGCGGGGGGGGTGTGGGCGGACAACATCGACACTGCGGCACGCGGCGTCTACAAGTCCTTCGACGTGCTCCTCGAAGGCAAGAACCAGGGCACGACGGACGTGGACCGGCTCCAGGTCACCGGGACCTACCTCTGGGAGCTCGGTCGACGCGGAGAACTCAAGATCGTCCTCCCCTGGCAGCGGATCAATGCCACGACCGGTGCCGCCGAGAACAGCGCCACCGGGTTCAAGGACATGACGATGACCTATGACTTCGCAGTCCGGGATCTCTCCCGGTCCGGCGTCAAGGGTCGCTGGCAGGTCGCCGCCAACATCCCGACCGGCATCGACGGCCTCAACGCTTCCGAGACCGCTGCGGTGACCGCCCTGGCCGGCGCTGCGGACGGCTTCCTCAACCCTCAGTTCGGCCGTGGCTTCGAACTCGGCGTCAAGCACTTCTGGACCCACCAGCGTGGCACCACCCAGACCGAGTACTACCTGGGAACCAACCAGGCCGGCGGCTACCAGGTCGCCCGGTTCGCGGGGAACCAGACCAGTACCGACGGCATCGACACCTACCTGTTCGGCGTGTCGCGGCAGAGCACCAAGGGCCGGCGGACCTGGGACATCGGCCTCGACGCCATCATCTTCAGCGACACCGAGATCGTGGCGAACGGTACCCTCACCGAGACCGACTCCGATCCGAACTACCTGATCCGGGCCAACCTCTCGCTGAAGCACTCGGATCGGATCACCGGTCGCTACGGCTTCACCTACCAGATGCGGGACGCCCAGGACTCCCTGCAGCCCGGCATCGCCATCAACCCGACCCAGAACCTCGAACTCGGCGACCGGATCTTCTGGAACGCCTACGTCGAGAAGAAGATCAACGTCCACAGCTTCTGGACCTTCGGTCTGGTCGGTCTGAACACCATGGGCGCGACCCTGAACAACGCTGCCGTAGCCAACTCGAGCCGGAACGAAATGTTCACTCGGGTCGGCTACACCCGGAACCGCGACAATGGTGCCGGCTGGTCGCTGACGACCGACGTCGGGATGACCGGCGACTCCCGGGACTACTCCTTCATGGGAAGGTACTTCCGGCAGTTCTGATCTCGTCCGATCGTCCGACCTGTGGCCCCGGCTGGCCCTCTTCAAGAGGGCAGGCCGGGGTCCTCGCGTTCCGCTGCCAGGGGCTTCTCCTCGGTAGGCGCCATCCAACGAGGGAGCCGGTTCGATGGCTGAGCGAAAGCCAAACTTCCTCATCGTAGGGGCCCCGAAGTGCGGCACCACCGCGCTGTTCGACACGCTTCGGCTCCATCCCCGGATCTTCCTGCCCGCGAGCAAGGAGCCCAACTACTTCCTGGAGGATCCGACACCGGAGCGTCGGGCCCGATACCTGGCACTGTTCGACGAGGCCGGAGACCGTCCCCTGGTCGGTGAGGCCTCGGTGGGATACCTGGCCTGCGCCGAGGCACCGCGGCGGATCCTCGCGGAATTGGGCCCCATCCGGGTCCTGGCCTCGCTGAGGGATCCCGTCGATGCGATCTACTCCGCCTACCAGCATGCCGTGAGGGTAGGTGCCGAGAATCTTCCGCTGCCCGAAGCCCTGGAGGCCGAGAGACGACGACTCGGTGAGCCCGGGTCGCACCCCTTGCAGGCCTACACGACCAGGGCTCGCTACCTGGAGGGAATCCGCAGTTACGTATCCGCGTTCGGGCAGGATCGCGTGCTGGTCCTGCTACAGGAAGAGATGACCGCCGATCCGACCGGGTGCTTGCACTCGGTGCTGGAATTCCTGGGCGTCGAGCCCGTGGAGGGCCTGTCCCTGGCGCGCACCAACGTGGGCGGGAATCCGCGTTTCCCGCTCCTGCACCGCCTGGTGATGCGACCTCCGGAGTGGCTACGTGCCTGGGCACGACGGCTTCCGGTCGCCCTCAGGATGGGGATCTATCGGGCTCGATTTGCATTCCGGGACTGGAATGTCGCTCCCACCGGATACCTCCCTCTCGATCCGGACACCCGCAGGACGATCGCGGATCCCCTGCGCGGCGAGGTGGAGGAACTCTCGCGACTGCTGGGACGGGACCTGGCGCGCTGGTGGCCGTCGTTCCGCACGGGAGCGTCGGTGCAGTGACCGGCGGTCCCGAGGACGGACGGAAGCCCGTCGACGAGGCAAGGCCCACGATCGCCAGGCCAGGTCCCTCCGGCCCCCCGGTGGCCGCGGGGTTCCTCTCCTTCGCCTTGAAGCTCGCCGGGAGCGGCCTCCACCTCGGGTTCTCGATCCTCGTGACCCGGTCCCTCGATTCCCGGGCCGCGGGTCTCTACTTCCTGGCCTTCGGCATCGTGAACGTGCTGGCCACCCTGGGACGGGCCGGCATGAACCAGACCCTCATCCGCTTCCTCTCCCCGGCCGTGGCTTCCGGGAAGTGGGACCAGGTCTCGGGTATCGTCGGCAGGGTAGGCGGGATCGTGTCCACGGTCGCCCTCTCGACGGGGGTCGTCGCCTGGGCGGCGGCGCCGGTCGTCTGCCCGAGGCTCTTCCAGGAGGCAGCGGTCTCCGACGAGCTGCGATGGATGCTCCTGGCGCTTCCCGGCATGGTCTATTCCGGGCTGGTAGCCGACGGTCTCCGGGCCCTGGGCCGGTTCGAGGCCGGACAGCTGGTCGAGAACATCCTGGCGCCGCTGGCGGCCTCGCTCCTGCTCTTCGGATCCGGCGGGAGCGAGGGGGCACGGGCCGCGGTCCACGCCTGGGTCCTCGCCAGCTCCCTGGCCGCCGCGATCGGGTGGCTGTGGTGGAGGGGTGCCTCCACTCCCGCGAGGGGGCTCCGGGGCCCGGTGCCCTCGCGGGAAGCCCTCCTGGCGAGCTGTCTTCCCCTCCTTGTCGTCAACCTGGCGACGGTGGGCCTCCGCTGGGGAGGAACCATCGTGCTGGCCGCCTTCGCGCCCCCGGATCAGGTCGCGGTCTACACGGTGGCCTCCCAGATCGCATTGCTGGTCGGGATGCTGCTCGTGTCGATGAACGCAGTCTCGGGCCCCGGCTTCGCCGCGGCCCATGCGTCCGGGGATTCCGCGGCCCTGGAGCAGGCTGCCTGGGCGGTGGCCCGCCCGGCTGCCGCCACCGCGCTTCCGGCCGCGGGCATGCTGTTGCTCGGGGCCGAGGTCGTCCTGGGTCTGTTCGGACCGGCTTATCCAGGGGGCGGGATGCCGCTCCGGATCCTGATCGCCGGCCAGATCGTGAGCGTCCTGACCGGTCCTTGCGCCAACCTCCTGATCATGTCCGGGCGGGAGGCGACGGTGCGGGACACGTTCCTGCGGTCGTCCCTCGGATCGTTCGCTGTCCAGCTCGCTCTCGCACCGTTCCTGGGCCCCGCGGGAGTCGCGGCGGGCGCCATGTTCGGGGTGGTCGCACAGAACCTGCAGAATGCCCGTTCGGTGGCGGTCGAACTCCGCATCCGTTCGGCACCCTGGCTTCCCGGTCCGCCCGATTCGCCGTCGTGAGCCGGGCCCGGCGATCGGCGGGATGGTCTCCCGGGGCATGGTAGGATCCCCCCTCGCCGCGGCCGGCCCCGACTCCGGGACCGGCGAACCGCGGGCCTTCCGGCTCGGTTCCCGAGCGGAGGAGTCACCCAGGACGAGGGGACCATCGGACGATGCCAGGTAGCGGCAGGATCTACATCGCCGGCGCGGGCGGGATGCTCGGAAGCGCCTTCTGGAGGGTGTTCCAGGAGGGACACGAACTCCTCTGCACCGACATCGACGTCAATGAGGAGTGGCTCTCCTTCCTCGACTTCCGGGACTTTCAGGCCTATCGGGCGCAGGTCCTCGACTTCCGGCCGGACTACCTCTTCCACCTGGGTGCCCATACCGACCTCGAGTACTGCGAGCGGGAGCCGGAGGACGCCTACCGGACCAACACGATGGCGGTCGAGAACGCGGTCCACATCGCCAACGAACTCGACATCCCGCTCCTGTACATCAGTACCGCGGGCATCTTCGACGGGGCCAAGGACTGCTACGACGATTGGGACGCCCCCAACCCGATCTCGCACTATGCCCGCTCGAAGTACGCCGGCGAGCGCTACGTGGTGGAAAGGGCGCGGCGGCACCTCGTGTGCAGGGCCGGCTGGATGATGGGCGGGGGACCCAAGAAGGACAAGAAGTTCGTCCAGAAGATCATGAAGCAGTTGCGGGCCGGCGCCCGGGACCTCTACGTCGTCGACGACAAGAACGGGACCCCCACCTACACGATGGACTTCGCCGCCAACGTGAAGGTGCTCCTCAAGAGCGAGTTCTGGGGTCTCTACAACATGGTCTGCGGAGGGCTCTCGAGCCGTCTCGAAGTCGCCGAGGAGATGGTTCGCACCCTCGGCCTGCAGGAGAC
>CAYOHP010000249.1:0-4277 GCA_964403795.1 uncultured bacterium
GGGGGGGGGGGGGGGGGCCCGGGGGGGGGGGGGGGGGGGGGGGGGGGGGGGGGGCGCGGGGCGGCCCGGGGCGCCGGCTCCGGGGAGCCCGGCGGGCCCCACCTGGCCGGGTCCTCGAGTCCCAGCGCCCGGGCCTTGGCCAGGCGCTCCCGGAGCGACATGTTGAGGGTGGTCCGGCGGGGGTCGCGGCCGCCTGCGGTAGCCGACGACGGCTCGACAGGGAGGTCCTGGGAGCCGGAACCGGGGGTGCCGGCCGTGGCCCCCGGAGGAGCGGGGGCGGCCTGGGGTGCGGGACCGGGCCTGGGGGTCGGGGGCTTGGAGATGTCCTCGCCGGCCACCGCCACGGCAGGGTCGAAGGACGGGGTCCGGGCCTCGAGGCCCTGGCTGGTCCCGGTAGCCTTCCGCCCCGAGGTGAGGTCTGCCCGGAGGGTCTTGGCGAAGCCGATGATCGCCTTCAAGGCCTCGCCCCGGGGCGAGATGGGGTCGATCGCCTTCAGGGCGTGGAGTTCGAGTTCCCCGGCGGTGGCCCTCGGCACCTGGAGGATGACGGGCACCCCGAGACCGTCCTCGACCTGCTGGCGGGTCAAGGTCGTCGAGGAGGTCAGCGGGGCGTCGTTCAGGATCACGCCCAGCTTGCGCATGGGCCGCCGCAGCAGGGAGCAGACCCGGACCATCTTGCGGGTCACTGCCACCCCGGCTGGCGAGGGTGGCACCATGAGGTAGATGCCTGCGGCCCGTTCCAGGGTCTCGAGGGTGGGGTCCCCGAGGCTGGGCGGGAGGTCCACCACCACGAAGTCGTGGCTCTGGATCAGGACGTCCAGGAACTCGCAGTAGTCCTTGGTCTGGATCTTCTCGGCCAGATGGCTCTCAGCAGGAGCCAAAACCATGTCGAAATCCAAGAGAGGATGTCGGTCGATGGCGGGCGCCACCAGGTTCGGCGTCCAGGGCCTGGGCTTGTCCAGGATGTCGAGAAGGGATCGGTACGGCTTGAGGCCCGCCACGGTCGCCAGGTCGCCCCAGAGCAGGTCCCCCTCGACCAGGGCCACCTTGCCGCCGTGGAGCTTGCGGAGCGCCGCGGCCAGCACGAGCGAGAAGGTGGTGGAGCCGCTCCCGCCCTTGGGACCGGCGACCGCGATCAGATGTCCCATCGAGACCGACGGTAGGTCCCGGGAACCATGAAGTCAAGGCACGGAGCCGGGCAGGACGGGTTTCGGATCCGCTCCTGCCGCGGCGGGAGCGTCTCGGGCGTAGGCCCGGGGGGACAGCCCCCGAAGGGGCGCGGGAAGTAACCGGGAACGGGTGAGGACTTGAGACGGAGCCCCGGAAGATCGGGCTTCCGGACAGGGTCGGGGAAGGTCGTATCGGCCTTCCTCGGCTTCCTCGCGCTGGCCGGCGGACTGGTGGCCAAGCCCACGGCCCCGGTCCGGCTCGATCTCGTGCTCCTGGAGGGCGGCGAACCCGGAGGCCGGGCCCGGATCCGGCTCTCGGCCCGACCCTGGAACGTGAGGGCCCGGCTCGATCTCGACCTGCGCCTGCCGCCGGGGATCGAACTGGTCTCGGGGGCCTCCTCCCGGGCCACCACGGTCGCCGGTCCCGGGGACGAGCGGATCCTCGAGGCCGAGGTCCGGCTGCCTGCCGAGGGCCGTTACCGGATCCTGGGGGCGGCCCGCATGGAAGGCCCCGGGGGCCAGGTCTGGTTCCGGGGGGTCGAGCTGGACCTGCCCGCGGTCCCCGGCAAACCGGATCCCGGCCTCCCGGTCGTGGCGCTGCCCGGGGGCGGTTCCCGGGTCGAACTCCGTGGGGAGAGCCCTTGAGGCGGCTCTTCACGGCCTTCCTGCTGCTGTTCCTGGTGCCGACGGGGCGCGCCCTGGAGGTCGGTGAGGCCCCCAACCTCGCCATCCCGGACGCCGATCCGGTGGGGATCGCCCGGACCCTGGCGGTGACCTCGGCGATCGTGGTCGGCGACCTGGAGCTCGAACTCGAGATCACCCATCCGGCCCGGGGCGACCTCTCGGTCGAACTGGCGGCGCCTTCCGGGACCACCGTGGTGCTCCACGCCCAGAAGGGCGGCGACGGCGACAACTTGAAGGCGACCTACCCGACCACCGAGATCCCGGAGGGCACCTTCGACCGGTTCCGGGGCCTGCAGGGTCAGGGCACCTGGACGCTCCGGGTCAAGGATCTCCTGTCGCTCGACACCGGGACCCTGGTCCGCTGGAAGCTGAAGCTGGCCGATCCGGTGGTCGGCACCACCGTCCCCTTCTCGGGCACCGCCACGTACCAGGACGTCCCTGTGACCGACAACGGGCTGGGGACGGCGGTCGACCGGCCCATCCGCTTCGCCGACCTCGAGGTGTTCCGGGTCGGGACCGGGGCGGTGCTGGCCCGGGGTGCCACCAGCTCGACCGGTTTCTTCTCGGTCCCGATCCCCTCGGCGGGCACCGAGACCCTCGGGCTCCGGGTCTACGCCAAGCAGTCGAGCGACGAGTACAAGGTCCAGGTCAAGGACGACGCCACCGCCTCGGCGATGTACTCGGTGGTGGTGACCGGGGTCCATGACACCGCGGTCCCCGTCACCCGGAACCTCCGGGCCACCACCGCCTCGCCGGCGGCCGGCGTCTTCAACATCTTCGACCAGTCGGTCAAGGCGCTCGACGAGATCCGGGCCCGGACCCGGACCTCGCCCTCGAAGCTCACGATCTTCTGGCGCCCGGGCTCGACGGACGGGACCTACTTCACCAGCGTCGACGACTCGGTCCACCTGCTGGGCGCCTCCAACGACCCCGACGAGTTCGACGACGACGTGATCCTGCACGAGATCGGGCACTTCGCCATGTCGACCACCTCCCGGGACGACTCGCCCGGGGGCTCGCACTCGACCCTGGAGACCCACCAGGACCTGCGCCTGGCCTGGAGCGAGGGCTTCGCCAACTTCTTCTCGTCGGAGGTGCGGACCGATCCGATCTACCGCGACTTCAGCACCGCGGGGGTGGCCCGCTTCGATCTCGAGGGACCGAGCAACCCGAGCTCTGCCACCGGAGGGGACAGCGAGAACACCGTCGGCAGCGTGCTGTGGGACGTGCTGGACCGGACCGATACGCCCGATGCCACGCCCGGGGTCGACGACGACCCCATGCGGATCGGGGACGGGGGCGACCGGATCTGGAAGGTGCTGGCCGACCGGTTCGGGACCGGGGTCGACACCACCCTGGAGGGGTTCCGCAACGGCTGGCGCAGCGAGTTCGGGCCGGAAGGCGAACTCGCCGAGCTCGAACTCCTGCTCTCGGCCCGGAGCACCGACTTCGACCGCGACCACCTGTTCCTGCGGTCCCCGGGCCTGGCGCTCCTCGACCTCGCCACCGTGAACGACAACCTGGTGGTGGCCCAGAACTTCACGATCGACACCGCCAACGTGTTCGTGGACCTCGACCACACCTCGGTCTCCGACCTGGTGATCACGCTCGTCTCCCCGGCCGGCGATCAGGTGCGGCTCTACCAGCGGGACGCGGCTCCCGCCTCCATGCCGGTACGCCCCGGGGATCCCGGGATGTTCGACTGGTACCAGGCCTTCGAGCTGGCGCCCTTCCAGTCCCTGTCGGTCCTGAACGGGCGCTCCTCGGCCGGGACCTGGACGCTCCGGGTCCAGGACGCGGCCGGGGGCGACACCGGCACGCTGGTCCGCTGGGGCCTCGACCTCCGCGGCAACCCGCCCGGCTTCCCGGATCTCGAGATCGTCTCGGTGGAGGCGCCCGCGGCCGGCGTGGCGGGCGGGCCTGCCACGGTGCGGGTCACGGTCCGGAACACCGGGTCGGCGGTGGCGGGAGCCTTCAGGGTGCGGGTGGTGCTCTCGACCAACCGCACCATCACCTCGGGCGACTCCACCCTGGCGACCTTCAACGTCCCGGGTCTGACCGCGGGAGCGAGCTTCAGCGTCGACGTCCCGGTCACGCTTCCGGCCCAGGTCCCCTCGGCGAGCTTCCGGGACTTCGTGATCGGGCTCCTGCAGGCCACCTCCGAGACCGGCGAGCCGGCGGGGGTGAACGGTCTGACCTTCACCTTCGACGAGGATCCCACCGCCTTCGACTGCGTGTTCGCGGGGACCTGCGGGGAGATCGCCGCCTCGGTGTTCCTGGGTGCTCTCGCCGACGACCTCGAGGCGGTGATCGAGGGTGACGAGACCGACAACGCCCGCTCCGCCGACACCGCCACCATCCTCGGGTCGGCCAGTCCCGGCATCGACCTGGCGGTGACCACCGTGACCGCCCCGGCCTCCGGGG
>CAYOHP010000250.1:0-4257 GCA_964403795.1 uncultured bacterium
GGGATTTCCCCGGCTGGCTTCGCAGGTCCGAGAGGCTCCGGTGGAGCCTCGACGGAATGCGGGCGCCCCGTCATCCCCGCCTGCGGCAGCGCTCTCCTCGCAGGCAGGATCCGCTGCCCGCTTCGTCGATCGCCTTGCAGTCGGGGCACCGCCTTCCTTCGGGGCTGCGCCCCTCGGACCGGCGTGTCGCTCTCGGGCCGACGCCCGGGAAAACCCCTCAGGCTCTGACAATTCCGTCAGGTTTCGACCCGAGATTGCCGATACGAAGTCGAGGCGCGCCATCTGCATCGCGCCCTCGCGGGAGAAGCCGACGTGAAGATCCCCTTCCTCGAGGACTTCGAGGGCCTCCGGGCCTCGATGGACAAGCTCGACGAGCTCGAGCGGCAGGAACGCGCCGATCTGTACTTCTCGAAGGCGGAACGCCTGTTCGGGGAGGGCGAGTACCTGGGTGCTCTCGGAGAGCTGCTCAAGGCCCAGGTCGCCGAACCCGGGAACGTGGAGGCCCACGTCCGCAGCGGGGACCTCTATGCCCTCCTCGGGGAACTCGGCGCCGCCATCCTGGAGTACGAAGCGGCGCTGAAGCGGGATCCGGGCCTGGGCCGGATCTGGATCCGCATGCTCCAGCAGACCCAGCTCGTCCATCGCGACAGCGTCCGTCGGGAGGAGCAGTTCCGGCGCAAGCTCGAGCGCTTGAAGCGCCAGGCGGACCAGGGCGGCTCCATGGAACGCTTCGCCCTGGGCATGGCCCACCTGATCCTCCCGATCGGGGCCCAGCTCGAGGCCCGCGCCGCCCGCGCCCAGGAGGAGTTCGCGGCCGCCCGTCGAGCGGATCCCGCCAATCCCTGGCCGCTCTGGGGCGAGAAGTACTCCGCCCTCTACTACTCGGGCCGGGTCACCAACACCGCCGCCCAGCGTTCCGTCGAGGCCTGCCGCAAGGCCCTCGACGCGGCCGTGGCGGGCGGGGATCCGCGCACCGTGGCCGACGCCCACTTCGAACTCGGCGAGGCCTTCGAGCTCACCGCCCTCTACTTCCCCGAGATCGCCCCGGAAACCCAGGAGCGGGCCCGCCGGGAGTACGCCTCGGCGCTCGAATCCGACCCCACCCACTCGCGGTCCAACGCCCGGCTCGGTTCCCTGGAAGCCGTCCGCTACGAGTACCCGGCGGCGGCCGAGCATCTCGAGTCCGCCCTGCGCCACGATCCCCTGGATACCAGGGCCCGGCTGGTGCTCGCCCGGGTGCGTCGCGAGGAGGGGCGCCTCCAGGAGGCGGCCCGGAGCTACGAGGCCTACCTCGACTTCGTCCGCCAGCACCCCCACTACCCGCCCCCCACCCTGGTCGACCGGGTCGAGCTCGCCCGCGAGCACGAACTGGACGTGGTCTCCGAGCTGGCCAACGTCAAGCGGCGCCTGGGCCTGAAGGAGGAAGCGAGGAGCCTCTTCTCCTCGATCCTCGCCGAGCGGCCCGGGATGGTCGAAGCCGGCCGGCGCCTGATCGACCTCGAGGCCGACGCCCCGGCCGAGGAGGCGCTGGCCGCCCTGGAGTCGCTGGGAGCCGTCTACCGGGAGGCCATCCTCTCCGACCCCAACCAGGGGGCCAGCCACTTCCTGCTCGGGTACGTCGACCTGCGTCGGGCCCGGCTCGACCCGCGCGCCTCCCGGGAGCTCCTGGTGGGGGCCGAAGGCGAGCTGAAGCGGGCCGTGGCCCTGGACGCCGGCCTGCTGGCCGCCACCTGGGCCCTGATCGACCTCTACCTGGCCGACGAGCGGGAGGACCGGGAGGTCCGCCTCCGGAAGGCCGAGGAACTCGCCCATCGTGCCCTGGAAGCCGCCACCGGGCGCGACCGTCCCGACGCCCACTACTACCTGGGCCTGGTCGCCGAGGCCCAGGGCGACCGCACCGCCGCTGTCGACGCCTTCCGCCAGGCGGTCGGGCTCGATTCGGGCCATCTCGAAGCCTACGGGCGGCTGGCCCGCCTCCACGCTGCGGCCGGCGACTACGACGAGGCCGTGAAGGTCTGTCTCGAGGTCAAGCGGCTGCGCCCGAGCGAGAGCTGGGCCGACCTGGAACTCGGTCGCATCTACCGCCTGCGGGGCGATCTCGACCGGGCTGCCGACCACCTGCAGACCGCCATCCACTCGAACCCTCGCCTGGTCGAGCCCTACCTGCTGCTGGCCGCGGTCCACGAAGGGCGCGGCTATCCGGAGAAGGCCCTCCTCCAGCTCCGCAAGGTGCTCGACCTGGAGCCCGACCACGAGCGGGCCGCCGCCGAGGTGGCCCGGCTGCTCAACGAGTCCGGCCGTCCCGAGGAGGCCGAGGCCCTGGCCCACCGGGTGCTCGAGAAGCATCCCGACCATGTCGGTGCCCGACTGGCCGAGGCCCGGGCCTGGGCCCTGCAGGGTCGGTCCGAGGACGCCAGGGGTGCCTTGAAGCGGGTTCTCGCCCTCGAGCCCCAGTGCGCCGAGGCCCACCACTTCCTCGGGCACCTGCACCTGGAAGCCGGGGACATGGAAGCCGCCGAGCAGGCGCTGCGCACCGCCCACCACCTCGCCCCCAAGGATCGCGAGATCATGCGGACCCTGGCCCGGGTGCTGGAGAGCCGGAACCTGGATTCGGAGGCCGAGGACCTCTACGACCGGGCGCTGGACCAGGACCAGGGCGACCTGGACGCCCGATTGGGCCTGGCGGAGATGCTCGCCCGGGCCGGCCAGTGGGCCAGGGCTTCCTCCGAGCTCGAGCGGGCCGCCGAGCAGCGCCCCCGCGATGCCCGGATCCGGCTCCGGCTCGGCGCCGCCTACGAGGCCCGCAACGCCTTCCCGGAGGCCCTCGCCGCCTACGCCGCGGCCGAGGAACTCGCCCCTGCCGAGCCGGAGGCGGCGCTCGCCGCTGCCCGGCTCCACGAGCAGCTCGGGAAGCTCGACCAGGCCCGGGCCGCCTACGAGCGCGTGCTCAGGGTCGCGGTCGAGCACGGCGAGGCCCTCCATGCCCTCGGTCGCCTCGCCCTGGCCTCGGACGATCCCAAGCAGGCCTCGGTCTTCCTCTACCGGGCGGGACGGGCCCTCCCCGACGATGCCGGTATCCACCGCCAGCTCGGCGACGTGAGGATGCGGCTCGAACTCTACGGGCAGGCCGTGGAGGCCTACGACCGGGCCGTGGAGCTCGACCCGGGCGATGCCCAGACCTGGATGAACCTCGGCACCTGCCGCATGGAGACCCAGGACTTCGACGGCGCCGCCGACGCCTTCCGGTCCGCCGGTCGCAGCCGGGGAGCCGACCGCGACATGCACGAGCGCCTCGGCGCCTGCTTCGTCGAGCTGGAGCGCCTCACCGACGCCGAGAGCGAGTACCGCAAGGCCCTCCAGATGGCGCCCGACGACCCCACCCTCCACCTGGCCCTGGGACGGGTCCTCAAGCGCTCGGGATCGCTCGAGGGCGCGGTCCGGGCCCTGCGTCGGGCCACCGAGCTCGATCCCTCCCAGGTGGCCGCCTGGGCCGAACTGGGTCGCACCTACGTCAACAAGGGAATGCTCCCGGAGGCCGCCGAGGCCTTCGAGGAGGCCTGCGAGCGGAAGCCCGACGCCCCCGAGCTGCGCTACGAGCTCGGCAAGGCGTTCCGCAGCCAGGGCCAGCTGGAGAAGGCGGCCCGCGAGTTTCGGCGGGTGGTGGAGATCGACCCCTCGGCCACCGAGGCCCGTTTCGAGTTCGGCCGGGTCCTCTCGGAACTGGGCGATCGCGACCGGGCCGTCGCCGAGCTCCAGAAGGTGGCGCAGGCGGACCCGTCGCATGCCCCGGTCCGGGCCATGCTCGGCCGGCTGGCGGCCGAGATCCAGGACTTCGAGACCGCGGTCCGGGAACTCCGCATGGCGGTCGACCTGGATCCCGACGACGCTTCCGCCCACTACGACCTGGGTCTCCTCTACCACCGCCTCGGTCGCGGCGACGAGGCCATCCGGGCCTTCGAGACCGCCCTCCTGCGGGAGCCCGACAGCGTCGCACCTCACCGCAGCCTGGGGGAGCTCTACCTGGCCCAGGGGGACACCGCTCGGGCCCGGGTCAGCCTGGAGGCGGCGCTGGCGCGCGAGCCGGACGATGCCGAGGTCCACTTCCTGCTCGGGCGCTCGCTCGAGGCCGAGGGCGAGCTCCGGGGGGCGTCGGAGCACTTCGAGAAGGCGCTCTCGCTCGAACCCCAGCGGGTCGAGGTGGTCCAGCACCTGGGACGCATCTACAAGGAACGGCTCGACCACGAGAAGCTGGTGGAG
>CAYOHP010000251.1:0-4222 GCA_964403795.1 uncultured bacterium
CTTCCTGGAACGGCTTGAACCCCGTAGGGCAGACCGAGGCGGCGGATTCTGGGCCCTCACCATGGATTGACGCCCGGCACCCGCTCCCTAGACTCCTCGGCAGGTTCGGGCGGGACCGACCCGGTAGGGAGCCGGGCGGATCCCCAGAGGTGGACGTCGTGTCTCGTCTTGCTGCCCGGCTGCTCGTGTTCGGACTCTCCTCCCTTGCCTGCTTCGCAGAGGCTCCGGCCGCGCCCGACCCCACCCAGCTCGTCGAGTTCCGGAGGGTCGTCGCCGCCAAGGCGCTCGCCAACGGCAGCCCCGAGGTCCCCAGGGCCCTCCTCGCCCTGGAGCAGGCCGGCTTCCTCCCCGATGTCCTGGAAGCCGCCCGGCTCGCCCTCGGCGGCAACGGCGGTGGAGCAGGGGGGGGCGCGGGCCCGGCGCCCAAGCCGCCCTCGCCGGAACAGATGAGGTCGACGATCTCCTCCTGGCAGCAGCGCGCCGACCTCAGCTACAACACCCCGACCAGCTACGAGGAACTGTGCTGGGCCCGTCCGAACGGCCAGGCCAAGGTCTTGAAAGTCCTCCCGCCGCAGGCGTCCGACGACGGCTCGGTGCCCACCTGGTCGGTCCAGATCTCGCTCGACTTCTACGAGCAGTGCCCCCGGGGAGGCAGCCACCTCTACGAGACCCGCCATTTCTGGCTCAAGGTCGACCCTTCCTACGGGCAGGTGCTCGAGCACGAGAGCACCGACAAGGACAAGCCCGCCAGCTGGCTCGCCGAGAAGAAGTGACCCGGGTCGGCCCGGCGGCGAGTCCCGTCGGGCCGGCTGCTCAGGGACCCGAGGCTGCTGGTCGCCCCCCGGGAGGTACCCTTCCCATCTCGACGGAAGGATCGCCCGTGACTGCTCCGACCCGCACCCTCTACCGCTTCGTGCCCTTCGACCGTTCCGGGCGGGTGGCCTGGATGCTCGAGGAGCTGGGGCTCGCCTACCAGGTGAAGGAGCTCGACTTCCGGAAGGGCGACACCAGGACCCCCGAGTACCTGGCGATCTCCCCGGTCGGCAAGGTCCCGGCCCTGGTCGAAGGGGAGTCGGTGCTCTTCGAGACGCCGGCGATCCTCCAGCACCTCGCCGAGGTCCACGGGAAGCTCTGCGTACCCCCCGGTCATCCCGAGCGGGCCGCCTTCCTGAGCTGGCTCTCGCTCGCTTCGGCGAGCTTCGACCCGGTCTGCTTCGAGTTCGTGCGGCCCGACCTTCCCAAGGAGGCGATGCCGGCGCGCATCGAGCAATCGAGGAAGGACGTGGTCCGCTACCTCGATGCCCTGGAGCGGGTGCTCGTCGGGCGCGACACGGTGCTCGCGGTCGGCTTCACCGTCGTCGATCTCCAGCTCGTCTGCTGCCTGAAGTACGCCGAGGCGGGCGGCGTACTCGGCGGGCGGGAGAGGCTGCTCGCCTACATGGAGACCCACTGCTCCCGGCCGGCCGTGGCGAGGGCGAAACCCTTCCGCTGAGGAGGTCGACCTCGCTCCGGGCCCTGGGGGAAGGTGCCCCGGGGCGCGGCTTCCGGCCTTCCTGCCACGGCTACCGGAAGTCGACCGACTCGAGTTCGATCCGGCTGCCGCTGGGCGTCCAGGAGTCGCGGTAATGGACCCGCAGGCGACCGGTGGCCAGGCTCTCGTCGAGGTAGCGCACCGAGTACGAGAAGCGGGCATCCAAGGCCGCCGAGTAGGGACCGATCGGGAGGTCCTGGTAGTCGATCCCCGAGAGTTGGATGGTCCCGACCCGGTCGACCGGGAGCGGGAAACGATCGGGATGGGCCGCCATCACCGCCCGCAGGGCCGCCTCGAAGGACGAGCCGCGGAGCTCCCGGGAGAGGATGTCCTTCTGGCGTCGGAGCTCGGCGAACTCGGCGGCGAACCGGGCCGCCCCGGTGCCAAGGTGGCCACCGTTCCCGAGGGAGCCCGTTCCTGCGCCCCCTCCCTGCCCGAAGAGGCCCGGGGTCTCCTGGGCGAACCCCGGGGATCCGCTCCCCAGGCAGAGTCCCAGGGCAAGCATGGCGATGCGCTTCATCTCGATCGTTCCTTCCCGAGCCCGCAGTCCATGGAGAGGGCCCGTTCCCGCGTCCTTGGGAAGGCTGCCAAGCACGACCCGTTCCACTCGCCACGGCGTGACCTGGATCCCGCTCCTGGAGCGGGTCTTTCCCGGGCTCTCCGGGGATGGCCCCTGGGGTCGCTGGTCTCGCGGGTCTCAGTGCTGCGCCGCTGCGAGGGAGGGGCGGCTCATCCGGGAGACCCGAGCTCGATGCGGCGGCCGACCAGGAGGTCCCGGCAGGACCGCCGCTCGGCCTCGGTGTGCCGGTCTCGGCCAGTGGTGCCGGCGCACGAGCCCGCCGAAAGCCGAGGGGTCCCCTGCCGCGGCGGCCGCCAGGAGCGCGTCGTCGGTGGGTGGGACGGTCTCGACGACGAGCCTCCTCCGGGCCGGAGGGTGGCGTCCCGTCAGCGGGTCCGGAACTCCGGGCGATGCCGAAGGGTCGTACCAGCGACGAAGGCGGCGGAATGCTCCGGCTTCTCTTCCTGGGTGCGGCGACGGTGGTCCTGGCGGTCTGTGGCGTGGCGATCGGGGTCGTGGGGGCCGAGACGGCAGGAGCGGTCTCCTGGGCCGATCCCGGAAGGTTCCTGGCCGCGGCCTTCGGTCGGGAGCTGGGCAGAGGGCTGGGCCTGCTGACCGCACGCAGCGATCCGGCTCCTGCACCGGCGTTGGACGTGGCCGGGGAGGCCTCCTCGCCGGCGCCCTTCCCCGGAGAAGAAGGTGGTCCCGCTTCCGGGGAACCGTCGGCGGACGCCGCGACCTGGCGGCAGGCCCCGCCGGTCCCCGCGCCGGGGGGCGAGGCGTCCGAGGGTCCGATGGGCTTCCTGGCGCTGCGCATCGAGACCTTGCCCGACGGGACCCTGGCGATCGAGGTCGAGGGGGCGCCCTCCGGGGAGGAGGACGCGGAGTCCCCGGACGAAACTGGTCCGGCCTGGGGGACCTCGCCTGGGGAGGCGGGTCCCGAGCCGGAGCCCGATCTCCTTCCTCCGCTGCCCGATCTCCCGGTGCCCCCGGCCCGCCGTTGCCGGGTCGTCCCCGCGAAGGCGCCGGCTCCCGACTCCCGCCCCTGGATCGGACCCGACACGGGGTACTCCCG
The DNA here is from genome assembly GCA_964403795.1 of uncultured bacterium. Taxonomy (GTDB): domain Bacteria; phylum Muiribacteriota; class UBA6191; order CAZXTJ01; family CAYOHP01; genus CAYOHP01. The sequence goes on from CAYOHP010000251.1 coordinate 3,166, forward strand.
GGAGCCCCGGCCCTATGCCCGCATGCGTTCGCTGGGAGAGCCGGTGCAGACGGCGGTAGCGGTCCCTGCCCATCTGGCGACCGATGCCAGCGCCCGCGACCTCTCCTACCGCTACGACCTGCGGAGCGTCTCGATGCGGGGAGGGGACAAGCTCGGCAACGCCGGTGCCAAGGCCCTGGGCTGGTTGTGGAAGCTCCGCCACCTCGATCTGGCGGGGGCCAATGGTGTGGGGAACGAAGGCGCCCATGCCCTGACCTGGTTGGGGAAGCTCCGCTCGCTGTCGCTGGGCGGGGTCGGTGGCGAGAGTCCGATCGACGACTCCGGACTGCGGGCGGTGCACCACCTGGGCGATCTCCAGGATCTCTCGCTGGTGAACACCGGCATCGGGGACGAGACCCTGGGACGGATCGGCACCATGCGCCGGCTCCGGACCGTGAGGCTCGACGGCAGCCGGGCCATCACCGATCGGGGCCTCCGGGCCTTCCAGGGGCATCCCCGGCTGGCCCGGCTCTCGCTCAGGGGCTGCCCGATCGGCGACGGGGCGCTCGGTTACGTGGCCGGGGCCCGCGGCCTCCGGGAGCTCGACCTCTCCGGCACCCGGGTCTCCGGCCCCGGCCTTCGTTGGTTGGGTGACCAACCCAATTTGCGCCGGGTGGATCTCTCCGGTACGCCGATCGACGACTCGGCCCTGTGGGCGCTCTCCGGCGCCAAGGGGGTCCGCTCGCTGGACCTCTCGGGCACCGCGGTCTCGGAACGCGGGATCGGCGAACTCGAGGCGATGCCCAACCTCCGCACCCTCGACCTCCGCGGCTGCACCGGGATCACCGACAGGGACTGGCGGACCCTGGCCCGCATCGAGACCCTGCGCGAACTCTGGCTCGACGAGAGCTTCGACGCCCGCTCGGCGGCCGAGATCCGCCGCTGGAACCCGCGCTGCACCGTCTACCGGGGAGGCACCCGGGTGTAGCCGGAGCGCCCCTGGCTCCGCCAGGGGGAGCAGCGAGGCGGTGTGTCTGGCATGTCCGAGAGCCCGGAGGTGAGCGCCATGTAGCGCAAG
>CAYOHP010000252.1:0-4190 GCA_964403795.1 uncultured bacterium
ATGGCGACCACGGTGCTCGCCGGCTGCCCGGCTCCCAAGATCGCGGAGGCCGCCGGCGAGACCGGGAACAGCGACCACGGGTCCAAGCCCGATGGGGCCGGGAACCGGATCGCGCTCCTGGGAGCGATCCTGCTCGACGTCTTCAGCTCGGTCTCGACGCCGACCCGCCCCCCGGTGGTCTCCTCCGCCAGTCTGAGCGGCGGCTCCTCGAACTCGAGCTCGAGCTCGGCCCGCGGCCGCGCCCCGAAGAAGTCCGCCCCTCCCAAGGCTTCCTCCCAGGACGAGGACCTCGAGGAGGGTTCCCGGGACGTCGCCACGGACCCTGGTCCCACCGGGACCAAGAAGGACGCGCCCAAGGAGTCGATCGGCGACTTCCCGGCCGAGTCCCGCCCCGAGGGAATGGTGGTCGCCGACACCCCTCCCGAGAACCCGATCGGCTAGGGACTTCCCTGGTCCCCAGTCCCGGGACGGCAGTCGCCGGCCAGCCGCTTCGCCTCGTCGGCCTCCGCGGCGGACAGCCGACCGGCCAGCGAGGCGAGCCGGCACCGCACCACCTCGGGCAGGTCCGGCTGGGCCCCGGGGCCGCGCCGGGCCATGGCGCGCGCCAGTTCCAGCCACAGATGGGGATGCATCCGCTCGGGAAGACGCCCGATCCGCTCTCCATGGAGGGCGAGAAAGGCCAGGGGATCCTCGATGGCCCGCTCGGAGCGCGCCGAGAGCCAGTGCCGGAAGCCCTGCTCGGCCCGGACCCCGGCCCCCGGATCGCTCCCCGGGGGAGCCGGCGCGGCCGCGGCTTCGAGGAGCGCCAGCACCGAGGTCCGGGCCTCGGGCGAGTCCTCGTTCCCCATCCGACGCGACCGAAGGATCTGGATCCGCAGGAGCGAGGCATGGGCCAGGGCCGCGGCCCCCGACGAAGCGGGTCCGGCCAGCAGCTGCCCGGGGGCGAGCGACATGCGGGCCTCGTAGTACCAGGCGGCGTAGGCATCGACCGGAGCCGCCAGCAGGCAGGCCGCCAGCTCGGCGTGCTCCGGCTGGTCGCGCAGGCTGCGTCCCAAGGCGTAGAGGCCGGCATGGAGCAGTCTCCCGCCTTCTGCCAGGTAGGGCTGGAGCGCGACCCGCAGGTCCGGCGATCCGGACAGGGAGCGGGCCAGTTCCCAGATCCCGGGACCCGGGACCGGGACGAGTCGTTCCCAGACTCCGGGAGGGAACCCGGGAGGCGGAATCGGACGCCCCCGGTGCTCCTCCAGGCTCGAGTCGAGTTCCCGCTGCCGGCGGGCGGCCCGGTCGAGGAATCCCAGGCCGGTGGCCAGCCAGCCCCGGGAGGTGGCAGGCACGGGCAGATGTCGATAGGCGGGATGCCCCAGGAGGCCCGGAACCGGGAGATCCTCGCCCTCGGGCTCCAGATAGGCGTAGGGCCAGAACGGCTCGGGTAGCCCCCGCCGGGCGAACTCGCCATCGGCCTCCCGGAGCGCGCGGCGCATTCCCGGATCGATCGCCTCCGGTCGCCCACCTTCGGCTACCCAGGAGAGGAAGTCCCGCACCGAGGGGAGGGCGGTCACGACCTTTCCCCAACGCTCGGGATCCGGCTCGAGGAGGGGACGGACCCGGTCCTCGTCGGCGGCCAGCGAGCCGTCCCGGATCACCGTCCCGCGCCGGTCCATCGCCCGCGCTCCCGCCCACTCGAGATCGTCCCGGATCCGGACCCCCGGGTCCCCGGCTTCCACCCCGGGAGGTGCCGGAGACGTCGACCGGGCCCCGGGACCCCGGGTCTGCCTCATCCCCAGCAACAGGACGAGCCCCGCCAGACCGAGGCCCGCCGCCAGCGGTCGAGCAGGAGGGACGATCGCCACCCGGGTCGAGGACGCCTTGGCATGGGCCTGCGAGAGGTCGCCGGTCCCGATCGAGGAGAACCCGAACGGCAAGCCCAGGCTCGCTCCCGAGCCCGCACCGGCTTCGAGGAGCAGTCGGAGCTCCCCCAGAGAGCCGGGCCGCTCCTCGGGTCGGGCCCGGAGGCAGGCCTCGAGCATGCGGGCCTCGCCGCTGCCCGCCTCGATCACCGTGAACTTCGGCTCGGGCAGCCGCCCGGTCTTCACGCCCTCCAGGAGTTCGGGGAGGGTGAACGGGAGGACGCCCTCCCGGAGGAGGTAGAGACTCGTACCCCAGGCATACCAGTCGCTGGCTGCCAGGGGGTGTCCGTGGGCGAGGGCCTCGGGAGCCAGGAACGCCAGGGTGCCGACGATCCCGACTTCGGCGGTCAGGCGGGTCCGGTCGGGGTCGAAGACCAGTCCGAAATCGAGGAGCACCGGGCGACCGTCCCGGGTAACCATGATGTTGGCCGGCTTCACGTCCCGATGGATCAGGCCCGCGGCGTGGACGGCCTCCAGCCCGTCGGCCACCCGCAGCATCGCCGGGAGCGCATCCCCGGCCTTCCCCACCCGATCGATACGGGTCCCCTGGACCAGCTCCATCACCAGGTAGGCGGCGCCCTCGACGGTCCCGTGGTCGTAGACCTCCACCACCTGGGGATGCCGGATCCGGGCCAAGGCGCTCGCCTCCCGCCGGAAGCGTTCCAGCGTCGAATCCTCGGCGATCCCGGCGTGGAGCACCTTGACCGCCACCGCTCGGTCGAGTCGGGTGTCGACGGCCTCGAAGACCTCGCCCATGCCGCCGCGGCCCAGGCTGCCCTTGGGTCGATATCTCTCCTTCAGGCTCGGAGGGAAGGCGGGGAGCAGGGGCTCTGCCGGGGTCGCCATGGTCCGGTTGCCGCTCCCTTCCCGTCCTGCCTCGCGATCCCGCCTCGGGTCGCCTCGTGCGCGCGGTCCGCGTGCCGGGTGCGCTCTCCAAGGTACCTCTCCGGAGTCGGCTCCCGGATCGCGATTCCCGCCAGGGCGAGGCCGCGTGGCCGAAGAGCCAGTGGTCGCTGTGGAGCCGTTCCGGAGGCCGGCGGATCCTCGAGGAGGACATCGAGAAGTAGCCGTGCCCGGGCCCGGGCAAGGGAACCGGGCCGGGTGCTCTCCCGGCGACTGGCACGGGAGCTGCGTGCGCCTCCCTCGGATCCAGGTCCCGGGTCGGCCGTGGCGGGCCGTCCCCGGGGCCTCTGGTCCGGAGCGAGGGAGAGAAGCCCTCTTCCAGGCAGGGAGGCGGATGTGTCTCGCGTGTCTCGGGTGCCCCGGGAGGCCGTGTCGCATGCGACATGGGAGGCTCGGCGCGTTGGTCGGCACTCGCTCTCCATCGTGATCTCCGGGATGGCACGGAGCCTGCTACTTGGCTCCTCGTAGGTCCTGGCGGGGACCTCGGAGACGAAGGAACGAAGATGCAGCGGAACCGGCGATACGGACTCGGAGTGCGGCGGCTCCTCTCGGTGCTCCTCCTGTCCCTGAGCTTCATGGACGTCGGTTGCCAGGCCCTGACGATGCTGCCCCAGCTCATGGGAGCCCTGGGCCCGGTGATGGGTGCGATGACCCCGGGAGCCGCTTCGGCCGCCACCCGCGGCAGCGGTTCCACCCTGCGCTCCCCGACCGCCTCCCGAGGCAGCCTGGTCTCGTCCCGGTCGACCGGGGACTCCACCCTCTCGACGCCCCGGGTGGTGGGCGACACCGTCAAGGCTCCCCCGGAAGGCGGCTTGGAGTGCCTCGGGACCCCGATCACCGGCGGGTCCGGGCCGAAGCTTCCTCCCGAGGTCGTGAAGGATGCCACCCTCGAGTTCCGGCTGGCGGTCCCGGGAGACCCCTGCAAGTGATCAGAGCATCGTGCCCAGGTGGAGAGCGGTGTCCTCGCCCAGGGCCCTGAGGTCGTAGCCTCCCTCGAGCATCGAGACCAGCCGCCCCTGGCAGTACTGCTCGGAGAAGTCCACCACCGCCTGCGAGAGCCGTGCGTAGCCGGCGGCCGTGTACCGGAGACCTCCCAGGGGATCCCGTCCGTCCCCGTCGAAGCCCGCCGAGACCAGGACCAGGTCCGGCTCGAAGCCCTCGAGCGCCGGTCGGACCCGGGTTTCCCAGCCCCGCCAGAGTTCCCGGTCCCCGGAGCCCGCCGCCAGCGGGACGTTGACGGTGGTCCCCCGTCCCGCCCCCTCGCCCACCTCGTCCTCGCCTCCGGTGCCCGGGTAGAACGGGTACTGGTGCCAGCTGGCGAACAGCACCTCGCCCCGTTCCCAGAAGATCTCCTGGGTGCCGTTGCCGTGGTGGACGTCC
>CAYOHP010000253.1:0-4186 GCA_964403795.1 uncultured bacterium
TTGGGGCGGCCTGGTCGTCGAGCAAATGATGAAGATCGGCGTCCAGTCGCTGCCGCTCGCCTGCTTCTTCCTGTTCCTGATCGCGGCCGGCAACGGGCAGTACCTGGTGGGCGGCATGGCCTTGGGCGTCTCGGGAGCCTGCCTCGGGTTCCTGCGCTACAACTTCGCGGCCCCGGCGGCCTCGATCTTCATGGGGGATACCGGCAGCCTCTTCCTCGGGTTCACCCTGGCGGTGGCCTGCCTGCGCCTGAGGCTCCCGGTGGACGGGCTGGCCCAGTTCCTGGTGGCGGCCATGGTGGTCGGGCTGCCGCTCCTCGACACTACCACCGTGACCCTGCTCCGGATCCGGGCCGGGCGCCCGGTGTACCTGGGCGGCAAGGACCACTGCTCCCACCGGCTCGTGGCCATGGGGTTCTCGCCCCGGCGGGCGGTGCTCGCCCACTACGCGATCGCGGTGGTCTTCGGGTTGCTCGGCCTGCTCGCCAGCCGCCTGCCCTCGGGAGCCGACCTGCCGCGCATGGGTCTGGCGCTCGCCACCCTGGCCGTCGCGCTCCGGATCTTCAGCCGCCTGTCGCGGGTCGCGGTCTACCCGACCGCTCCCGAGGCCCCGGCCCCGAACCAGCCGGTGCCGCCTCCGGCGCTCGAACTGGTCGCCCGGGACGAGGCCTCCCGCCAAGCCGTCTCGGCCGGCTAGGCGTCTTGGCGACGCCGCCCGACGCCGCTTTGGTCGGCAAGTCCCTGCCCGGACCGGTGCTCCACGTCTGCCTCTCGCACTCCTGGGGCGGCGAGGAGATGACGGTGCTCGCCATGGCCCTGGCCCAGCGGGAACTGGGGCTCTCTGTGGCGGTGGCCGCCCGGGAAGGACGCCAACTGGCCATCCGGGCCCGGGAGGCGGAGCTCCCTGTCCTCGGGTACCGGGCCGGCATCGATCGGGTGCTGTTCCCGTTCCGGGCCCGGACCTTCGTGCGGGAGCAGGGGATCAAGGTGCTCCACGCCCACCACCTGCGGGGGCTGGTGCGGGCCGGACTCCTGCTGCCGGAGGGCCACCCGAGGGTGGTGCTGACCGAGCACGCGCCCCGGGAACGGGCTCCCCGCAATCCCCTGGAGCGGTGGATCCTCGGCCGGGTGGCGGTGATCCACGCCGCCAGCCCGGTGGTGATCGAGGCGAGTTCCCGGGCGCTCGGGGTGGGGCCCGCGACCTTCCGGCTGGTCCCGCTGGGGATCGACCTCGGGCGATTCTCGCCGCAGCTGCGCCGCGACCGCAGGGCGGCCGCCCGGGCCCGCTTCGGGCTCGGCACCGGCGAGGTGGCGATCCTGCTCCCCGGGCGGATCTCGGAGACCAAGAACCAGATCGTGGCGGTCGAGGCCCTGGCCCGCCTCGGGGGCAAGGCCGCGGGCGGGGACCTCTGCGGGGGCCCGTCAGGTGCCGGTCCGGTGCTGCTCCTGGCCGGCGAGGACAAGGAGCTGATCGCCGGGTCGGTGGGCTACCACCGGGAGCTGCTCGCCACCATCGACCGGCTCGGCCTGGGTCGACGGGTCCGCTTCCTCGGCTTCCTGGAGGAGGTCGCCGATGCCTACGCGGCTGCCGACCTGGTGGTCATGCCGAGCCGCTTCGAGACCTTCGGGCTGGCCGTGGCCGAGGCCATGGCCTGCGGGGTGCCGGTGGCGGTCTCGGACCGGGGTGCCCTGCCGCGGCTGGTCCGGGACGGAGAGACCGGATGGGTCGTGCCCGGCACCGAGCCCGAGGCCTGGGCCGAGGCGTTGGCCCGGATCCTCGCCGACGGCACGGGCCGGGAGGCGAGAGGTCGGGCGGCCGCCTCGTGGGTGGCGAGCGAGCTCGATGCCGGACGGCAGCACGCCCGGATCGTGGACCTCTATAATCCCGGGCCGTGCCCGGCAACGCCCCCCGCCGAATCCTGATCGTCCAGCTCCGCCAGGTCGGGGACGTGCTGCTCACCTCGCCCCTGGTGCGGTCCCTGCACACGGCGTGGCCGGAGGCGGAGATCGACTTCCTGGTCGAAGAGTATTCGGCGGAGGCTGCCCGGGGGATCCCGAACCTCTCGGAGGTGGTGGTGGTACCCCGGGCGCTCGGCTTCGGGCAGCTCCTCGAGGTGCGGCGCCGCCTGGCCGCCCGGGGCTACGACCTCTGTCTCGATTCCCAGTCCAACCAGAAGACCGGGTTCCTGTCCCTGCTCTCGGGGGCCCGGCGGCGGGTCGGCTTCGAACACCCCTGGTACAAGCTGTACTTCCGCTGGTTCTACACGGAGTCGATGGCCCGCGACTACGTCCCCAAGTACTCGGCCCGGTATCGCATGGACCTGCTCCGGGCGCTCTCGATCCCGAGCCAGGGCGACCGCCTGGAGTTCCAGGTCCCGGAGGCGGCCCGGGCCCGGGCAGAGCGCTTCCTCTCCGACCACGGGCTCGATCCGGGGCGGACCGTGGCCCTGGGCCCGGGGGGGCGGGTGACCTGGAAGTCCTGGCCCTACCTCCATTACCTGGCCCTGGGTAGGGCCCTTTGCGAGCGCGGCTACCAGGTGCTGGTCCTGTGCGGCCCCGGGGAGGAAGCGGTAGCCGACCGGCTGGTCGAGGACCTCGGCGGGGGAGGCGAGGTCGGTCCAGGGACGGGCGGCAGCCCTCCGGGGGCAGGTCCCACCGGATCGGTCGTGGCGGTGAGGGAGCGCTCCGACGGCTTCGCCATGCACGCCGGGCTGCTCGCCCGGGTCCGGGTCCTCATGGGCAACGACGGGGGGAACCTCCACCTGGCCGCGGCCCTCGGGACACCGACCGTGACGGTCTACGGTCCCACCGATCCCGAGGTCTGGGGACCTCCCGACCAGGCGGTGCACCGCAGGGTGGCGCATCCCTGCGAGTGTGCGTTCGCGGCGGCCTGCGTCCCCCAGCGCTGCCTGGCGGCGATCGGCGTGGAGGCGGTCCTCGCAGAGGTGATGGACTTGCTCGAGGGCGCCCCGGTCGCGGCCGCGACCGGGGCCGACGAGGACCGGAAGGTGGCGGTGTGAGCGAACCGGTGCAGGAACTGCCCCGTCTGGGCGAGGCCCGGCCCGGGTACCGGTCGGGCTTCGTGGCCGTGACCGGGAGCCCCAACGTGGGCAAGTCGACCCTGGTCAACGCCCTGGTGGGCCGGGACGCCAGCATCGTCTCCGACAAGCCCCAGACCACCCGGCACAGGATCCGGTGCATCTCGACGACCCTGGAGCGCCAGATCGTGTTCGTCGACACCCCCGGCTGGCTCGAGGAGAAGCGGGCGCTGGACCGGGCCATGCGCCGGGAGATCCGCATGGGGCTCGAGGGGGTGGATCTGGTGGTGCTGGTCATGGACGCCACCCGACCCGGCTTCGACCGGGCCCGGGCGCTCACCGGCACCGGCGACGACGGCAGCCGCAAGGGGCCGCCGCTGGTGGTGGTAGTGTCCAAGCTCGACCTGGCGGGCAAGCACCAGGTGATCCCGATCCTCGACCGGGTGGTCCGGGAGCTGGCCCCGGCCGAAGTCGTCCCGGTCTCCGGCACCACCCGGGAGAACCTGGCGGAACTCGACCGGATCCTGACCGCCAGGCTGCCCGAGGGACCGGTCCTCTATCCCCCCGAGATGACCGTCGACCGTCCGATCGGCTTCCTGGTCGCGGAGTTCCTCCGGGAGCAGCTGTTCAAGACCCTCGAGCAGGAGGTCCCCTTCGCCACGGCCGTGGAGATCGAGCGCCTCGAGGAGGCGGACGACACCCTGGAGGTCTCGGCCGTGATCCTGGTCGAACGCGACAGCCAGAAGGGGATCGTGCTCGGGAAGAAGGGCGCCCGCCTCTCCGAGGTGCGCCGGCTGGCGACCTCGCGGATCCTCGCCTACACCGGGTTCGCCCGGCTGGAGCTCGAGCTCTTCGTGAAGGTGGCGGAAGGCTGGCGGGACCGCGAGGGGCGGGTCCGGGAGCTCGGGATCGGGATCGAGTAGAGCCGGCTTCAGCCCTCCCGGCCGAGGAGTTCCTTCCACTTGCGGCGGACCCGACGCAGGAAGCCGCGGCTCCTGCGGCCCTGGTCGAGGGAGTCGATCTCGGCACGGACCCGGGCGTCCTCGAGCACCTCGAACCAGCCGAGCCTCCCGAGGGTCCGGTGCAGGTCCTCGGAGAGGGCGCCGAGCAGAGGGCTCCGCCGGATCGAGGATTCGGGGAAGAGGAGTCCC
>CAYOHP010000254.1:0-4103 GCA_964403795.1 uncultured bacterium
GCGCAGCCTTCCCCAGATCCACCGGAACTTCAACCTGGCAGACTCCCGGCTCGAGGCGGGGAGCTGGGACATGCTGCTCCGCATCCACGAAGCCATGGCCATGGCCGGATGGATCCTGCGGACTCCCCCCAAGGATGCAGTGGTGGTGGGGATCGACGACGCCTCCCTCGACCAGTTCGGGCGCTGGCCCTGGCCCCGGGATCTGCAGGCCGACCTGGTGTTGGGCCTGCACCGCCTGGGAGCCCGGGCGATCGCCCTGGACGTGCTCTTCTCGGAGCCCGAGGTGGGACCCGTGCAGGCCACCGAGGCGGCCCTGTCGCAGCTGGCCCGGAGCGAGACGGCCATGGTCGAACTGAAGAACGCCCTGGCCCGGGTCGCGTCCCTCCCGATGCCCGCCGGGGATCCCCTGGAGGAGCCGGAGATCCGGCGGCGCTGGCTGCTCCGACCCGATGGCCCCGACCTGCTGCTGGCCGACGCCATCCGCCGCTCCGGGCGGGTCGTGATGGGGGTCGCCCTCTCCAAGGGGCTCGAGGGCGAGGTCGAGGTGGACTGGCTGGCGCCTGCCGTGGGGCTGCCGCCTCCGCGAATGGCGAAGGAGCTGCTGTCGGCCCGCGGCGTCGAGATGGAGGCGGCCGAGCTCGAGGACGTGTGGAGGAGCGGGAAACTGCTGCGGCTGCTGGTCGACCAGGCCGGGCTGCGGGTCTCCCGGGTGGGGGGCTACGGCGGCTACCGGATGGACGAGCTGGTCGGCAAGATGGGTCCCTTGCAGATCGAGCGTCTGAAACACCTGGAGCTGCCGCTCTACCGCGGATCGGTGCGGGGGCTCGGCTTCTCCCGGGGAATCCTCATGGCGGCAGGCAAGGGTCTCGGGTACATGAACGACGAGACCCTGGTGGACACCGTGGTCCGCACCATGACCCTGGTGGCGACCCACGACCGGATCCTCGTCCCGTCCCTCTCGCTGGCCACCCTCGAACTGTTCCTGGAGGGAGAGAGCGAGGTCTGGCTGGCCGCCGAGGACCAGCGCCCGGAAGAGGTCCGGCTGGTGGACCAAGCCGGCCCCAAGGGCAGGACGTTGGCGGTCTTCGACGCCGACCGGAACACCCGGATCTGGGTCCACTACTACCCGACGGCCGTCTTCGCCCCCCGGGAAGGGGAGGAAGAGGCGGCCCGGGATCCCCTGTCCGACCAGGATCCCATGGGCAAGCACCTGATCTCGGTGTCCGCCGGCGACGTCCTCAAGGCCCGTCGAGGCGAGCTGGGCGAGGTGCGCAAGGGCCTGCTCGAGGGCCTGGTGAAGGGCAGGGCGGCTTTCGTTGGGGTTACGGCCCTGGGGCTCACCGATGTGCGCTCCACGCCGCTCGCCGAGGCCCGTCCCGGGGTCGAGATGCATGCCACCGTGTTCTCGAACCTGTTGAACGGGGACTACCTGGTCGAGAGCGACGCCGCCATCCTGTGGGCGACGGCGCTGCGCACGGTCGTGCTGCTGGTGCTCGCCCTGGTGATGCCGAGGGTGAATCCCATCCGGGGCGGTGCGGCGGCCACCACCCTGGTGGTCGGGATCTGGGGTGCCTGCCTGTACGGGGTGACCCGGGGGATGGTGATGAACCCCTGGGGGCCGACCTCCCAGATCCTGCTCTTGTTCACGGTCGGCATCATCTACCTGAACCGCTTCGAGAACCGGGACAAGCGCTGGATCGAGGACATGTTCAAGCGCTACGTCTCCCCGGCCTACGTCGAGGAGCTGAAGGCCAACAAGGGCGAGCTGGTGCTCGGCGGCAAGGAAGTCCACATCACGCCCTTCTTCTCGGACCTCGAGAAGTTCTCGACCATCTCCGAGTCGTTCCGGGCCGAGCGCCTGTTCCGCTTCCTGGGCGAGTACCTGGGCGAGATGACCGACATCCTGGACCGCCACGGAGGGACCCTGGACAAGTACCAGGGCGATGCGGTGGTGGCGTTCTTCGGGGCCCCCATCCACCGGCCGGACCACGCGGTCCGCGCCTGCCAGGCGGCCATCGACATGCGCCAGCGGCTGCGGGAACTGAACGAGAAGTGGCGCAACGAGGGCACCTACGAGGAGCTCCTCGAGCTGGCCCGCAGGTCCGAGGGCTGGGTCCCGATCCGGTTCCGGATCGGCTTGAACACCGGTCCCTGCGCCACCGGCCACCTGGGTACCGCCGAACGCGGCAACTACACCATGATGGGCGATACCGTGAACCTCGCCAGCCGCCTCGAGGGCGTCTGCAAGAACTACGGGATCGACCTCTGCATCAGCGAGTCGACCTACGCCGAGGTCAAGGACGAGGTGCTCTGCCGGGAGATCGACCTGATCCGGGTGGTCGGGAAGACGGTGCCGACCCGGATCTATTCGGTCGCCGGCTTCAAGGACCGCCTGCCCCCGGACCAGGTCACCTGGGTGCATCGGTTCCAGGTGGCCATGGAACGCTACAAGGCCAGGAGCTTCCCCGCGGCCCTGGAGGCCTTCGAGACCCTCGCCATGGAGTACGCCCACGACAAGGTCAGTCGCCTGTACGTCGATCGCTGCAGGAAGCTGGTCGCCGAGCCGCCGCCGGCGGACTGGGACGGCGTCACCGAGATGACGTCGAAGTAGGGACTCGAGCCGGAGGAGGGGCCGTGTGTGGTCCCCCGGCGGCCGGTGACGCCCTCGATCGGAGCGTCAGAGGTCGAGGTCCAGGTCGTCGCCGAGGTCACCGAGACCGTCGTCGCCTCCCGAGCCGGCGGGAGACGAGCCCCCTCCGGAGCCTGGACCGGCGGGGGCCTCGAAGTCCTCCCCCAGTTCGTCACCGAGGTCCAGGTCGTCGCTTCCCATGCTGCCGGCGGCCGGGTCGGGGCCCGAGGCGATCCGAGGAGCAGCCAGCGGATCGGTCCCCGGCCCGGGACCCCGGACCGGGTCGCCGCTCGGCGGGACCAGCAGCAGGGCGTCGGAGACTCTGGGGGTGAGGTTCTCGATCTCGCCCCCTGCGGCGAGCCCCGCGACCGAGGTGGCCCGGGCCGCCAGGGGAAGGGTCCGGGGCAGCAGGGTCGGAGGCGTCTCGGGGAGGAGCCCCTTGGATTCGTCGTGGAGGAGCGAGAAGCGCTGGTAGAGACGCTTGGCTTCGGCCCGGGCGGAGGCCACGTCGGGGGCCAGGTGGCTCTTCACCTCGGGCGCCGGCGACTGCTTCAGGAACGGGGTGGTCCGGTCGATCGGATAGGGCACCAGCTCCTCGCCCAGACGGACCAGGGCCAGATGGATCCGGCCGACCCGACGCCGGGCCTGGGTGACCTGGGTCTGGAGCTCCGCCAGCGGCTTGCCGGCAGCCTGGCCCCGGACCCGTAGTCCGTCCCAGCGCTCGAGCAGGCCGACCAGGGCGAGGCTTTCGGTCTGGAGGCTCCGTTGCAGGTCGCGCAGGGTCGAGACCGCGGGTGCCGCCTCGGCGGCAACCTCGATCTCGGGCGCTCGACGCTGGAAGGGACGCTCGGAGAGAGGGAGCACGCGGTTCTCCCCGGTCCCGAACAGGCGGTGGGGAGGCGGGTCGTCCCGGGTGGTGCCGGGCTCCCCGATCGGTGGACCGAAGATGCCGCGGGTGTAGAGGTTGCGCACGGCCCGTCGGGCATGATGGCTCGGGGCCACGTCCGGGAAGTCGCGGGACGCCCGCTCGGGGCGGGTCTCCATCAGCTTCAGCAGCCGATCGAGAGCTTCCGCGAGCTCGTAGCGGGTGGCGCTCTTCTCCGGGCGGAAACGTCCGTCGTCGGCCCGCAGCAGCCGGAGCCGGAGCACCCGGTCCACCGCCTCCCGGTCCTCCCCGGACAGCGGCAGGTCGCGGGGCCAGGGGAAGCGACGCTCCTGGATCCGTACCGGGTAGCCGCGCAGGACGCGGGAGAGCCGGTCGAGGGTGAGCGCGGCTTCGAGCCGCGAGACCGGGAGGTCCGGCTGGAAGAGCCCGGGATCCCCTGGCTTGCCGCGCGGTGCCATCACGCCCGCGGCCAGGGTGCGGAGGATCCATGGGGCATCCTCGGGGCGCAGGTCCGCCGGGGACTCCACGGCCGGGTACTCGAGCTCCCGGCCGTAGCGGTGGAGCACCCGTCCGGCGGTGGCCGCCAGG
>CAYOHP010000255.1:0-3980 GCA_964403795.1 uncultured bacterium
GACCTCTCCATGACCTGCCGCAGGCGGATCGCCGCCTCGCCCGGGATACCCGCGACCCGGGCGGCCGATTCGAGACTGCGCGGATCGCGGACCGGGACGCCCGAGACGGTGCGGAGGATGCGCCGGAGGGCCGAGTGGAGGGCGGCGTGGAAGCCCCGGACATCGCCCCGGATCCTGGCCTCCCGGATCGCCTCGGGCAGCCGGACCTCGAGTTCCGGCCCCTCGCAAAGAGCGCTCCCTCTGGCCTGATCGCGGGATCGGCGGACCTTCTGCTCCCAGAGCCCGATCCCGAAGAGCAGGCTCGCCAGGCCCGCCGCCGCCAGCCCGACCGGCGAGGGCCTCCCGGAGGCCGCCTCCACCGTCAACCCGAGCGGCGGGAGGACGTAGGGACCGCGCCCCGGATGCTCGACCACCGCGCCCCGCAGGGGGATCTCGCCCGGGCGCTCGGGCACGAGTTCGAACTCATCGGTCCGACGCCACGCGCCGGCATCCCCGAAGGACAGGGAGAGCCGTCGGGAGACCACCCGTACGCCCTCGCCGGTCGGCGCATGCACGGTGGTGGCGGCCAGGGCGTCTACCGAGGCGAAGCCCGAGGTGGTCACCCGGAGGTGCGCCACCTCCCCCACCCGGAGCCGGCGCGGCGAGAGGTCCTGTCCGGGCCCGTCCTCGAGCGCCACCACCGGCGTCGTGGACGCGACCAGGAGCAGGAGCAGGAACGGGACCGGTGAGCGGCGCACGCGGGGGTAGCAAGCAAAGGTGGTGCCATCCGGGGATCCGACCCTTCACCGACCCAAGTGCCTGCCGATGCGGGCCGGGCACGGCCAACCTCGGTCCGCCCCGGGACATTGTGTCGGACTGCCGAGCCACCGCAAGACGATTTGTCCTGGGGGGTAGGGGTCAGCCTCCGAGCTTGCGGGCCTCGAAGCTCAGCATCACCGGTTGGGAGCAGTGGGGGCAGAGGATCATGGTCTGGGTCTGCGAACCGCCCCCTGCACCCGGAGAGGGAGCCACCAGGCCGGCCAGGCTGGCCCCGCCACCGACCAGGCTCATCCCCTGGCCTCCGGGATCCACGCCGCTGCCGGCCCGGGAGGCTCCGGGGTCTCCCATCATCGACCCGGCCTGGAACATCGAGGCCGCGGCCGAGCCGGCCTGGGGTGGGGTCTGCCCCTCGGCCAGCTCGCCGAGCGACGAGTAGGGGACCTCATGGAGCGCCTCGAAGGTGTACTCGGGGACCTTGTCGCTCTGGTTGATCTGGATCTGGAAGCTGGAGCCTTCCACGATGAGGGTCCGCTTGCGGGGCCGGACGAAGCGGTACGGCTGCAGCTTGGTCTTGTCCTGGGCCGAGAACCAACGGGCGAAGCACGACTCGTGGAAGAGGGTCTTCACGTGGTTCTGGTGGAGACCCACACAGGCGGTATGGACCTCCTCGACCGCCCGCTTGCAGTGGGAACACTTCTGCCCCATCAGGTCCGCCGGCTTCAGGCCGAGCTCCCGGAATTGGATGGTCCCGGCGGTGTAGTTCTCCTTCTTCCCGGAGAGCATCCGGACCACCAGCAGATTGGCCCCGAAGAAGAGGTAGGTGTTCTCCTCGGAACGGAGGAAGGCCGGGTCGTCGGAGGGGACCTCGAAGGCGTTGACCTCGCGGTCCTTGCCGAAGATCTTCATGGAACCTCCTCGCGGTCTCCCGGGGTCAGCGGAAGTCGCTCTCGTAGGTCGGGGAGGGCGTCGGGGGCGGACGGAAGTCGCTGACGGGCACCGGATCGGAGTTGTCGAGACCGGCCACCTGGCGATCCTCGGGAGGAATGCGATCCCCGTGGACGCTGCACCTCCAGGTCCCTACCTCCCGGAGGACCCGGTAGTAGCCCCCGCTCGGACAGGCCATGTTCTCGGGCACCGCCCCGAGCTGCTGGATCCTGCGCACCAGCCGCTCCCCGCCGGGACGATCGTCGTAGGCGGAGTAGAGGACCTTCTGTCCCGTCTCCTCGAGCTGGGCCAGGCCGGTCTTCAACCCGTCCATGTTCTCATGGCACATGAGTTCCTCGCGGGTGAAGGCGACCAGCTTGGCGACCCCCAGCCCGGACCCCGGATCATCCAACGGCGAGATCCCGAAATAGGCCGCGGTCGCCACCACCGGACGCGGCACCTCGGACTGGAACATCCAGGCTCCGCCCACGACCAGACCGATCCCGAGGAACAGGATCGGGGCCGAAGGATCCCGGTCCGAGGGCCGGAACAGGTACCCCATCCCGAGGGACCCGAGCAGCAGGATGGGCGGCAGGAGGAGGCTGGCGACCACCAGGAACCCGATCGGGTGGCTGGTCATGTTCTCCAGGCCGAACTCCTGGGCCCGGAACTGGGGATCCATGGCCAGGAACGGAGCGCTCCAGAGCCACAGGTAGAGGGGAAGCAGGACCCAGGCGGCCCACACGAAGACCTGGCGCTGGTCCCAGGCCACCAGGCCGAGCCCGATCAGGACGGCACCCTGGAGCAACCGGTAACTCGCCAGGACCCAGCAAGTGCCGCTCGAGGGCGCGTCGATCTTGAGGGCCCCCGAGACGTCCACGAAGGCGACGCCGTACTTGAGCAGGAACCAGCCGCCGGTCACGACCCAGAAGACCCCCAGCAGGATCAGGCTCAGGCCCGTGAAGGCCGCGAAGGGGTGGGTCTCCCCCTTGTGATACTTGCCGCCGGTGCCGTCGAGGTACGTGCGGATGTCTTCCACGGAGTCACGGCGTACCACGCCAGGCCCCGGGGTGCAAGCTTCGAGGCCGGTCGGGGAACCCGGCTCCGTTTGACTCTCCCGGTGCGGGCACCTACCCTTCGGAGGGACGCAACGACGGCCGATGCGATCCTGGGGCGACTCGCGGGCGCGGGCGTCCGGAACCGGACGGGGAGCCCGCGTGACCGAGGGCAAGCGACCGGCGAGCAGACCTTCCACCAAGGCTCCGACCACGGTCGGCGAGTACCTGGAGGCGGCGCGGACCGACCCCCTGCTGCGCCGCAACACCCACCACTACATCTCGGACATGATCGACCGCTTCGGGCCCGAGCAGGTGTTCGAGGGCCTCTACGGCATGGAGAACCAGATCGAGAACATCGTGATGTTCTTCCATGCCCACAACACCTCGCTGGAGCGGCGCCTCCTCCTGTTCGTGGGTCCCCAGGGAGCCGGCAAGTCGACGCTGGTCGACAAGATCAAGAAGTTCCTGGACCTCTACAGCAGGAGCGACGAAGGCGCCCTCTACGGGGTCGCCAAGGACCCCTTCCACGCCCACCCCTTCGATCTGGTGCCCCACGCCGAGCGGCCGGCCCTCAAGGAGGCATGGGGCTTCCGCTGGTTCCCCGAGGCGATCCCCTCCCCGGTGGCCGAGCGCATGATCCGGGACTCCGGGGGGGACTGGCGCTCGATCCCCATCGAGCGCATCTACATCTCGACGGCCAACAAGACCGGGCTCGCCAAGCACACCCCCACCGACCTCCGCCGGGAGGACGTCACCAATTTCATCGGCAACATCAATTTCTCGAAGCTCACCAAGGTGGGGAGCACCTACGACCCCGACTCCTTCGACTTCGAGGGCAAGATCATCTGGGCCAACCGGGGGATCCTGGACTGGACCGAGATCTTCAAGAGCCGCCGCCAGCTCCTGGGCCTGCTGCTGGAGTTGATCCAGTCCAAGCGGATCGACATGGCGAACTTCCCCACGGTGCATGTCGACGAGATCGTGATCGGGCACACCAACTTCCCCGAGTACAACGTCTTCGTCAACGAGGACATCATGGAGCCGCTCCGGGGGCGGATCTTCAAGATCGAGTTCCCCTACAACCTGGTGGTGGAGAACGAGGCCCGGATCTACGAGGCCTACCTGAAGCGGACCGACAACCTGCGGGGCAGCCAGAAGCCCGTGGCGGCCGACACCATCCGCTTCCTGGCCACCTACGCGGTCGCCAGCCGGGAGGAGTCCAAGGGGCTGTCCGGACTC
>CAYOHP010000256.1:0-3962 GCA_964403795.1 uncultured bacterium
GACCCGACCGCCTTCACGCGGTTCAAGCAGGCCTTCGACGCCCTGCCGGAGGCCGACAAGCAGAAGGTGGCCCCCTCCCAGTACGCGGCCCAGGACACCACCGGTGGCCATGAGCTGGCGGCCGAGTCGATCTCGTTCTACCTGCAGAACAAGGTGACGACCTTCGGGACGCCCCAGGTTCCCTACAAGGAGCGGATCCCGCCCGCCCTGGCGCAGATCATCGACCAGCTCGTCGCCGAGCAGGGCGGACTGCCGTAGGAGCCTGACGCGGGCTCACCGGGCGGACCAGGGAGCGCCCTCGGGCTCGCTCGCGATCGGGCTCAGCTCCCCTGGACCTGCTCGGGGGCTACCTCGAGGAGCATGAGCAGCAGGTCCCGCGGCTTGGTGTCGCCGCCCACCGAGGCCAGGAAGTACGGGGCGTAGACCAGGAACTCGTTCTGGCGGGACCCGATCTTCACGTGGAAGCGGACCCACCCGGCGCCATGCACCCGCTCGGTCTTGCTGCGGTCGCCCTTCATCTCGAGGGGGGCGAGCTCGGAGATCCGCTGCAGCAGCGACTCGCCGTCGGACCTGGGGAGTTCGCCGGGGATCCACCGGGCATCGCCGAGGTGCCCGTAGGGCAAGTGGGCCCTGAGCGTCCGGAAGGGACCCGAGCCGCCCCAGTAGAGGCCGTAGGCGTCGTAGAGCTGGGGACCGAAGGCCTGGTACTCGATGGCGAAGATGTGGTCCGGGCCCAGGTCGCCCTTCAATGCCTTGTTCCAGGCGGCCTCGCAGGCCGGGACCCAGTCCCGCTTGTTGCGGCCCTGGCCGTAACCCTTGGCCCGCTCCTCGGCGGTCCCGAGCGCGGCCCGCTCTTCCTTGGTCATCATCGGCCCACCCGGGGCGCCGCAGCCCGTCGCCAGGACCGTGCCGAGGAACGAGGCCACCACCGCACCGCCGCGTCGCATGACACCTCCAGGAGCGCCATCGTCCGAGGGTAGCAGACTCTGCTACCCTCCGTCCTCGTGGGCTCCCCTCCCGTGTCGACGGAGGTGCGGCCGAAGGCGGACGTGGCGAAGAAACTCCGGGGCCAGCGACGCGACCAGGACGCGGAGTCGGTCGAGGATTCGCCGCCCGCCGCGGTCCCGGACGCGGCGACCCGGAGGCCGACCCCGAAACTGGTCGCCCTGCTGGCGCTCGGTCCCGGGCTCTTGGCCCTCGCCGGGATCTGGGATTTCCGGGGCTTCGTCCAGGACGACGCCTACATCTCGCTCCGGTACTCGGGGAACCTGGTGGCCGGGCACGGGCTGGTCTTCAATCCCGGCGAGTACACCGAGGGGTTCAGCAACCCGGCCTGGACCCTGCTCGGCAGCCTGGCGCTGGCGGTCGGCCTTCCCGCCATCACCGTGTGGCAGGCGCTCGGGATCCTGGCCGGATTCTGCCTGGTCCCCACCACCCTGCTGATCGGGTGGGAGGTCGGCGGCCCCCTGGTCGGGGTGGCCGCGGCGCTGGCCGTATCCGGGTCCTCGACCCTGCACGCCTGGTCCGGGTCGGGCCTGGAGGCCGGGGCCTTCGCCCTGGTCCTGAACCTGGCGATCCTGGCCCACCTGCGAAGGCGCGACAGCCTCGCCTTCGGCCTCCTGGGACTGGCGCAGTGGATCCGGCCCGAGGCCCTGTTGCCGGCGGCCGCCCTGGTCCTGGTCCGGCTCGCCGAGGTCTTCCTGGGGAGCGGGGGGAGCGCCGGGGATCCGCGAGGGAGCGGGGCCCCGGCCCGTGATCCGAGGTCCGCGCTCCGGGAGATCGCCCGCCAGGCCTCCGCCTTCGCTGGACCGATGCTGGCCTTGCTGGCCTTCCGCTGGCTGTACTACGGATCCCTGGTGCCCAATACCTACCTGGTGAAAGGCGGCGGGAATCCGGCCAGTCACCTGCTGGGACTCAAGGAGATGGCGGAGCTGGTCGAGTTCCAGGGCACCGGCGCGCTCTGGATCCTGGCGCTGGTGGCCCTGCTCCCGGGCGGGGCCAGCCCGGGCGGCGAGCGGGTCCCCTGGGTCCGGGCCGGGGCCTGGGCCACCGGCGCGGTCCTGGCGGCCGGGTGCCACCTGTGGCTCTCGGACGGCGGTTTCTGGAAGTCGGCGGCGGCGACCGGATGGTCCTTGGGTGCCGCCCTCGAGTCCGGTCGGATCCCGCTCGGGTGGACTCTGCTCTCGGCCCTGCTGGGCGGGGCCGCGGCCCACACCTTGACCTTGCCGCCCTGGTTGCGGGAGCGCCGGGGTCACCTGCTGCTCGCCCTGATCTGGCTGGGCTGGGTCTACTACTTCGTGCGGGTCGGCGGGGACCTCCTGCCGATGCACCGGCTCTTCCTCCCGGCCGTGCCCTGGCAGGCGGTGCTGGCGGCTCTGGGCGCGGCCAGGCTGGCGGCCTGGCTCGGGGAACTGGGGAGCCTCCTCCCCGGCGACCCCAGGGAGCGGAGGGCGGAGGCCCGAGGTGCGGCCGCCGGCCTCGCCACCCTCGCCTTCGCCGGCTACGCCTGGATGGGTCTGGCCTACACCGGCAGCCAGGGACACTACCGGACGGTGCAGGACGCCCTGGACGGCTGCCACGGGCAGGCCGGGCGCGACCTGGAGCAGCTCGCCAGGAGCTTCGAGCGGAGACCCGTGGTGCTGGCCCAGGACATGGGCGCCCTGCCCTGGAACGCCCCCGGCTGCGACTTCGTGGACTCCATCGGGCTCACCGACCGGCCGATCGCCACCATCCTCCGGAAGTACCTCTACAGCCCCTACTTCCGCTACCTGGTCTGGGAGTCGGAGGTGGAGCGGAAGAAGATCGAGGCCATGGAGAAGGAGCTCCGGGAGCACATCACCCGGATCTCGCCCGACTACGTGGTGATCAACGCCCACCTCGAGGCCCGGGACACCGAGGAGGCCCGGCGCGCCGCGGAAGCCCGGAACGGGCGATTCTTCCGGCGCTTCCTGGTCGACAACACGTTCTTCTACCGCTGGCCGGGAGAGCCCGTCTTCGACGAGAAATACCGGCTGATCCGGGCCTACGAGTACAGCCCGATCCACTTCCTGTGCACCTACCGGCGGGTGGATCGACCCGACTTCCCGGACGCGGAGCCGAGCGAGGACTGATCGCCGGCCACGACCCGGCCTCCGAGGATCACAAGGCGTACCCGTTGGTAGGCCGAGGGATCCTGGAGCGGGTCCCCCTCGAGGAGGACGAGGTCGGCGATCCGGCCTTCCCCCACGAGACCTCGTTGGCGGTCGCCGAAGGCCCGGGCCGGCTCCACGGTGGCGGCCTCCAGCAGGCGGGACAGGGGTGCGCCCAGGTGCGCCAGCAAGGCGATCTCGCGGGCCATGGCCTGGCGGGGCGGAAGACCCGGGACCGAAGGGCCGCAGTCGGTCCCGATCAGGAGGTGACCCGGGTCGCGGGGAAGCCAGGCGCGCAGGAAACGCTCCATGCGACGACCACGCCGGACCAGGGCCTCGCGGTCGGAGGTTCCGAAGGCGCCGATCCCGCCGCCCTGCCACCAGCCTTCGAGCACCGAAGGAGCGGAGCCCTCGAGGGGAGGAGGGAGGAAGGCGGAGAGGGTCGAGATGATCCAGCGGGGCGAGGCCACCAGCTCGTCGACCATCGCCGGGATGCCTCCCTGGGGATCGGGGGTATGGGCCAAGCCGGCGGTACGGGTCCGGGAGAGCACCTCGGCGACCGGGAGCGACAGGTCCAGGAAGAGCGGGATCCGGGCGTCGGCCGCGGCCCGTTCCAGGTGGGGGAGGAGAGCGGGGGGAAAGCTGCCGTAGCCCTTCAGCACAGGGAGCGGGCGGGGGCCGGCGAGGAGGCGCTCGAGATGGGCAGCGAGAGCCTCGGGACCCTGAGTGGGCTGGCCGATCGGGTCCCAGAGCGGGGTCGGACCCTCGAGCGGCCGACCGGCCGAGAGCACCCGGGGCCAGGGCTCGCTCGGGTCGGGGCGGGTGAGCGCCGAG
>CAYOHP010000257.1:0-3781 GCA_964403795.1 uncultured bacterium
CCGGGGAACGTGCGCGAGCTGCGCAACGTGGTGGAGCAGGCGGTGGTCCGCGCCGAGGGCGACCGGATCCGGGCCCGGGACTTCGTGCTCTCGAGCCTGGCCGCAACCGTGGCCCGGTCCCCAGCGAGCCGCGGAGCGACTCCGACGGAAGGGGATCCGACCGACCTCCGTCCCTACGAGGAAGCCCGCACCGAGTGGGAACGGGAGTTCCTGCGCCGGGCACTGGCGGCGGCCCAGGGCAACGTCCAGGCCACCGCCGAGGCGCTGGGGATCGGTCGCACCACGCTCTACCGGCGCCTCTGGGCCCATGGCCTGGTGGGAGCGGGTCGCAAGGATCCCGGAGAGTGAAGGACAGGGCGCTCCCGGCAGAGCTGGCGGCGCGCTTCACGGTCGAGGGCCTGCTCGGCTCGGGTGCCATGGGAGCGGTGTTCAAGGCCCGCGAGCGCGCCACCGGGGACCCGGTGGCGATCAAGCTCCTGATCCGCGAGGGGCAGCCCGTGATGGTGGCCCGGATGGAACGGGAGGCCGCCGCCATGCTCCGCCTCTCGCACCCCAACCTGCCCCGCTTCCACGAGGCCGGGAGGTCGGAGACCGGGCCCTGGCTGGTGATGGAGTGGATCGCGGGGGCCTCGCTCCAGGACCGCCCCCCGCCTCCGGATCGGGCCCTGCCGGTGATGCTGGAAGTCGGTGCCGGGCTCCAGGCCATCCATGACGCCGGCCTGCTGCACCGCGACGTGAAGCCCGCCAACGTGATGCTGGAGGAAGGCGGCCGGGCCGTCCTCATGGACCTGGGGCTGGCGCTGGACCCGGAACGTACCCGCCTCACCCACAGCGGGGCGGTGGGCACTCCGCTCTACATGCCCCCCGAGGTGGTGGGCGGCGATCCCGGCCAGGCGCCCACCTTCGACTGGTACGGATGGGGAGCGACGCTGTACTGGCTGCTCGAAGGCCGCCCTCCGATCGAGGTGGGCGACCTGGTGGCACGGCTGGGGCCGAAGCGGTCGACCCCCTGGCCCGAGCCGGTCTTCTCGCGGGTGCCCCCTGACTCGGATGCAGCCCGGGTCGCCCGCGCCTGCATGGCCCCGCGACCCGAGGACCGACCGGACTCGCTCGCCGCCGTGCGAGCTCTCCTGGCCCCCCCTCCGGGGAGGGGTCGCAGCCCGGAGCGCACCCCATCGGGACGGGACGCGCCGAGGCAGCCTTCCCCCGCTGTGTCCCCATCGTCGGTGGACCGCTCCGGGTCCCACGACCCGCTGGTGTCTTCCCGCTCCTCCGGTCCCGTTCCTGCCCCCGGTCGCGGTACCGGGTGGGTCCTTCCCTGGCTGCTCGGCGCCGCGGGCATCCTCGCCGGCGTCTTCCTCCGACCGGGTTCCGGGACCACGGCTCCCCCGGGAACGGTCGAAGCGACGCCTGGCGAGCCGCAGGTCGAGGATGGACCCGGACAGGCGGCGGTCCCGGCACTCCTTCCTCCCGACCTCCCCCAGGCCGTCCGCGACGACCTGGCGCGAGCCCGCGACCTCTGGGTGGGCCCCGAAGGCCGGCTGATCCAGGCCCGCAACCGCAGCGACGTCGACCGGCCGCTCCTCACCCGGGATCCCGCCCTCTTCGCGGAGTCCGTCGGACACCTGTCATCGATCTCGCGTTTCCTCGCCTGGGCTCGGGCGGGCGGGACCCCGGACCAGCTCGCTCCCGCGACCCGAGAGGCGCTGGTGGGCCTGGATCCGGAACTCGAAGCCTGGTTGGGCGAACGGATCTTCGAACCGTACCTCTCGCTGCCCGAAGGCGGACCCCCGGTGTCGCTCACCGGTCGGGTGCCGACCGTCCCGGTACCCCAGGGCGAAGGCGACTTCACCGGTCCGGCAGCCGACGCCTTCCGGGTCCTGCTCCGGGCGATCGCGGCCCGGGTCGAGGTCCAGGCCGCCGCCGACCGGAATGCCGGGGCCCTGAAGAGCGAGGCCGGCCTCATCTCCCTGGTACGGACCGCCGGCGTCAGCAACCTCGACCGGTTCATGGGCGGGCTGGTCCCCATCCGGTCCTCGCGCCTCGAGGTGCGCCGCTGGCTGGCCGACGTACCATTCCTGATCCATCGGTCCATGGTCCAGGTCCGCCGGGCCCTGGTGCTCCAGCCGGATCCCGGGGAGGCTGCGCGCCTCGCCTGGTGGGCGGGTCGGCTGGTCTCGCTCGTCGACTACGGCCTCTATGCCGGGTTCGCCACCCTGGACCCCGACACCCTGTTCGGAGGTCCTGGACCGGGAGCCACCGGCGCCTTCCTGAAGGGGGAGTTCCTCCGCAAGTCCACCTGGCGGGTCGAGTCCATGGGGCAAGCCCTCGAGCCGCGTCTCGAGGCCCTGGAGCAGAGCCTGAAGGAAGCGGCCACCATCGACACAGGCACGCGCTGGGGGCGGCTCTGCCGGGTGAAGGCGGTGGCCGACCTGGTGGAGACCTACTCCCGGATCGCCGACCAGGACGGGTTGAATCGGACGGCCGGTACCCACCTCCCGCTCCTGCGGGAGTCCGCCGACGACTTCCCCCTCGAGACCTTCACCAGCCTGCTGGGAGCGGCCTACCCGGAATCCGGCCCGGCCACCCTGCCGTCCGGACCGGCCCGGGAGATCCTGGCGATCGCCGAGGCCCGCCTCGGACGTCTTCCGGACCAAGGGGGGAACGCCCTGATCGAGCGCTTCCGGAGCCTCATGACAGGCTACCGGGAGCGGGCAGGGTCCCCGCGGGACGGCTCCTCCCGGTAGCATGAAGGAAGGCCGCGATACAGTGGGGGACGTCCGGCCCGACCCTGGAGGAGTTGCCCATGTCGAAGTCCCATGACGGCAAGAACCATACCCGCAACGCCAAGCTGCTCGCCTGGGTGGACGAGATCGCAGCCCTGGTCACCCCCGACAGGATCCATTGGTGCGACGGGTCCGACCAGGAGAACGATCGCCTCACCAACGACATGGTGGAGGCCGGGACCCTGATCCGGCTGAACCCCGAGAAGCGGCCCAACAGCTTCCTGGCCCGCTCCGACGCCTCCGACGTGGCCCGGGTCGAGGACCGCACCTTCATCTGCTCGAAGACCCGCGAGGAAGCCGGACCCACCAACAACTGGATGGACCCGGCCGAGATGCGCTCCACCCTGGAGCCCCTGTTCCGGGGCTGCATGAAGGGCCGGACCATGTACGTGGTCCCCTTCAGCATGGGACCGCTGGGCTCCGACATCGCCCACATCGGCGTGCAGCTCACCGACTCGCCCTATGCGGTCGCCAACATGCGGATCATGACCCGGATGGGCCGGAAGGTCCTCGACGTGCTGGGCGCGGAGGGGACCTTCGTCCCTTGCGTCCACTCGGTCGGGAAGCCGCTCGCCAAGGGCGAGAAGGACGTCGCCTGGCCCTGCAACGCCACCAAGTACATCACCCACTTCCCCGACACCCGCGAGATCTGGTCGTTCGGCTCCGGGTATGGCGGCAACGCCCTGCTCGGCAAGAAGTGCTTCGCCCTCCGGATCGCCTCGGTCATGGCCCGCGACCAGGGCTGGCTCGCCGAGCACATGCTGATCCTGGGCGTCGAATCCCCGACCGGTGAGAAGACCTACGTGGGGGCAGCGTTCCCTTCGGCCTGCGGCAAGACCAACTTCGCCATGCTCATCCCCCCGAAGAGCTTCGAGGGTTGGAAGGTCACCACCATCGGCGACGACATCGCCTGGATCAAGCCCAAGAACGGGCGCTTCTACGCCATCAATCCCGAGGCCGGCTTCTTCGGCGTGGCCCCCGGGACCTCGATGGAA
>CAYOHP010000258.1:0-3627 GCA_964403795.1 uncultured bacterium
GCTCCCGGGTGCGCTCGAAGGCGAGCCCGGTGCCCGACTCCGCCAGGACCTCGAGGAGTTCGCCGGAAACCAGGGCGTGCTCCCCCAGCTCCCGGCCGACCCTGGCGAAGAGATCCCACCGGAGGTCGCGTCCGTCGACCCGGCGACCACCCGGCTTGACCAGTGCTTCCAGGCGGGAGCGGGCCTCCTCCGGTCTCCCGATCCCATGGAGGGTGCGGATCTGGTCGGCGGCGATCGCCGCATCCCCGGGGCGCAGCTCCCCGGCCCCGTCGATCAGCCGCAGCGCGGCCGGCACATCCCCGACGTTGGCAAGGGTCCGGGCGGAGGAGAGCCGGGCGGTCGGATCGCGGGGCCGTCCCTCGACCCATGCCGCGGCGAAGCGGCGAGCGGCTTCGGTCCGGCCCAGGCCGAGCAGGTATCCCGCGTAGCGGTCGGCGGCAGCCCAGAATCCCGGCGATCGCTCCGCTTCGTCCCCGTCGGTGGGAGCCGAGACCATGGCATGCAGGTCCCTCAGATCGAGGAGGGCCGCGTACTCCTGTCCGGTCCGTTCGGGGAGGATCCGGAAGCGGGTCCCGATCCGACTGACCGCGTCCCGGTACCAGCGCGGGCTGGCCTCGATCCGCCGCCCGTCCAGGAGCTGCACCGCCTCCTCGGCCCAGCCCCGACGCAGGGCCTCGTTGACTCCCCAGAGGTTCTCGGAGGCGAGCTCGGCGACGGCCGACGTCTTTCCCTCGAGCTCCAGGAGCAGATCGACGAACCGGATCTGGTCGGGGTGTCCGAGGAACGCTCCCCGGGCCGGGGAGTAGGCGCGGAGCTCCTCGGCCCGGTCGCCTCGCCGGCGCGCCAGCTTCGCCCGCTGACGGGAGAGGTCCTGGCGCTCCGACGGGGAGGCCCCTCGCATCCTCCGCTCGAGTTCGCTCCCGAGCGCCTCGTCGAGGCCGGCGGATTCGAGATGGGCGGCCAGGCCGCGCTCCCTCCCCCAATCGGGGGGCACCGGGCCGCCTCCGGGACGCTCTCCCTGGAGGTAGCTCCGGGTGAGCTCCTCGTAGCCGGCCGTCCGCAACAGGTTCTCCATCTCCCAGGAGTTCTCCACCGCCGCCAACGCAGGGGCGGTCCCCAAGGCCTGGCGCATCTCCCGCTGGTCGGCCGCGGTCCCGAGGGCCCGCACCCTGGCCGGCAGCAGGTTGGTCGCGGCCTGGGCCAGCCGCTCGGCCAGGTGCTCGCCCTCCCGGGTCGCCCGGGTACGGGCGGCCGTCGCCAGGCGTTCCGAGAGCCTCCGCAGGCGGCTCCAGGTCTCACCCGCTCCCCGCGCGATCAGGCTCGAATCGACCAGCACGGAGACGTCGTGGTGGGCCAGCCGGCCGGCCGGCAGCTTGCCCTCGGCGACCGCATCCAAGGCCGCCTCCAGACGGTCCGCGGCCTCCCGGTGGAGGCCGAGGCGGGCGAGCGCCTGGGCTTCGGAGCCGGGCTCGGTCTCGCCCAGGCGGGCGAGCGCTTCCCTGGCACCCGGCAGATCCCCTTCCAGGCGCCGGACCTCGGCGAGATCACGGAGGTAGGGGGAAGGTCCCTCGGAGGTGGACCGGATCAGGATCGCGAGTTCCGCGCCGGCGGCCGCCAGGTCCCCGGCGCGCAGCAGGAGGTCGACCCTCCGGGCCCGCCAGTCGGTCCGCTGGGGTTCCTGGACCAGCGCCTCGGCCAGGCGGGCCGAGACGGTGGGGTCGTCCCCTTCGGCAGCCGCGAACTCGGCCAGGATCATGGCGAACCGGGCGTCCTTGGAGGCTCGCTCGGCCTGCCGCGAGAAGTGTCCGAGGAGGATCTCGCGGGTGCCCCTCCGCCGGGCGTACCCGGCCGATCGTCGCGCCCGATCGAGGTCCGTGAGGCGGTCCTGGATCCACTCGACCAATTCCCAGGTGGCTTCGCGGTAGGCGCCGCAGGCATCCAGAGCGCGCACCGCTTCCAGTCGCAACCTCTCGAGCAGCGAGGTCTTCTCCCCGCTCCCCAGGTCGGACCGGGCCGTCACCCGCTCCCGGGCCTCGGCGAACAGCGTCTTGATGGCCTCCACGTCGCGATCCCGGACCCTGATCGCGGCCAGCTCCCGGACCCATTCCGGATCCCCGGGCTCCTTGACGGCGAGCTCCTGGAGCAGCAGTTTGCGGGCATCGTCCCTCCCCGCCTCGGCCAGGCGCGCCAGCAGCACCCGGGCATCCTCCCGCGCCTCTTCGGGTCGGCCCAGCGCCCGGAACCTGGCGAGGGCGGCCAGGGCCTCGTCGATCCGCTTGGCCCGGAAGCGAAGGTCGGCCAGCGCCTTCTGGATCCGGCGCGCCTCTCCCGCCTTCTTGACGGGCAACGCCTCGGCCCGGGCGGCGAGTTCGGCCTCGAGCGCGTCCCGGCTGCGCGCCTCGCCCGCGGTCTCGCTCCACGCCAAGGCCTCCAGCAGGGAGCCGGTGGAGCGACCCGAGACGTCCACCAATCGGGTCATGGCGGTTCCCTCCAGGCTCCGGGCCTCCCGGCGTTTGGCCTGGGCGAGGATCCATCGCAGGGTCCCGGGCCGCTTGGCCCGCACTACCGCCGCCTCGAGCAGCTGGACCTCCTCGGTCCGGGACTCGCCCCCACCGCTGCGGCGCGCCATGTCCAGGCGGATCTCGAGCAGGCGCAGGTGGTCGGGCCGGGCGGCCATGGCGACCTCGAACTCCCCGTCGACCTCGGCGAGCTTGCCGCGCGAGACCAGGTGTGCCAATCGCTCCCGGGGCGGTCCCGCCCACTCGTCGACCTCGGCGATCCAGCGGAGGTACTCCCGGGCCGCACCCCTGGCATCGCCCCGACTCTCGTGGAGATAGGCGAGTTCCTTGGCGAAGGCCTCGGACCTCCCGGTGGCGCTGCGGAAGCCCGTCAGGACCTCGATCGCCTCGTCGTGGAAGTAGTAGTCCCAGAGCACGGTGGCAGCGCGACGGGACCGCTCCTCGTTGCCCGGGACCGAGGTGGCGATCCGCTTCCAGGTGTCGCGGGCGCCGAACGGATCGTCCCCCTCCAGGAGCACCTCCCCGAGGGTCTCCGGGAACCGGGCCTCCCGGGGGTGGCGCCGCCCGAGCTCACCGAGATGCCGGGCGGCCGCCTCGGTGCGGTCCAGGGACCGGGCCAGCCGAGCTGCCGATTCGAGGTTGCCCTCGTCGCCCGGGACCTTGGCGACGGCCGCGGTGCGCAGCTCGAAGGCTTCCTCGAACCGCGAGAGCCACTCGTACCAGCGGGCCAGCAGGACCGAGGCCACACCCTCGGAATCCGTCCCTCCCGAGGAAGCGGCCTTCAGGAGGGACTCCAGCGCGGCCCCGCTCCGGGTCCGCATGGCAGTGCGCATGATCCCCTCGAAGAGCCGCGGTTCCCGCCAACCGAAGCGCCACTCGAGGGCGGAGGCCGCCTCTTCCTCGCCGAAGTGGCGATGGTAGGAGATGAGCCGGTCCGCGAACCGGATCTCGTGCGGGAAGCGGGCGAGCGCTGCCCGCCCCAGCTCCAGGTAGAGGCGGGAGTCCCGGTCGCCCGGCTTCTTGTGGGTCCAGTGGACGAAGGAGGACAGGTAGTCGGCCAGGGCATCGGCACCGAGGACCTTCACCGCCTGGCGACCGAGTTCGTCCA
>CAYOHP010000259.1:0-3614 GCA_964403795.1 uncultured bacterium
GCCCTCGTGGTTGCCGGCGGCCCGGAACATCCCCGGGGTGTTGAAGGGCATGGCGATCTCGCCCCGGGCCGAGACCGCGATCACCCCGCCGTCCCCCGGCCGCAGCCGGCGCCGCACCAGCTCGTCGGTGGCCTCCGCCAGCGACAAGCCCCGGTACTCGATCAGGGCCGCCACCTCGCGGGCCACCAGGTGGCGCAGGAACTGCTCGCCCCACCCGGTCCCGGAGACCGCGCAGCTCCGGTTGGAGGCGTAGGTCCCGGCCCCGATCACCGGGCTGTCGCCCATGCGCCCGGGCATCTTATTGGTGCGTCCCCCGGTCGAGGTGGCCGCCGCCAGGTCGCCCTTCGAGTCCAGCGCCACGCAGCCCACGGTCCCGCTCCGGAGCTCGACCGCGTCGTGCATCTCGTGGATGGTCCCGGCGCCCATGGCCCGGGCCTTCTTCCACTGCTCGACCCGCTCGGGGGTGGTGAACCAGTCGGGAGCCACCCGCTCCACTCCCATGGAATCGGCGAAGGCCTCGGCCCCCGCGCCGTGGAGGGCGACGTGTTCGGTGCGCTCCATCACGAGGCGGGCCAGCCGGATCGGGTGGCGCACGGTACGCAGCCCGATCACCGCCCCGGCCCCGAGCGTCGCCCCGTCCATGATCGAGGCCTCGAGCTCATGCTCGCCGGCCGCGTTCAGCACCGCGCCCCGCCCCGCGTTGAACAGGGGATCGTCCTCGAGCAGACAGACCACGCTCTCGACCACGTCGAGGGCCCGGGCGCCCGAGGCGAGCTGGTCGAGCCCCTCCCGGAGATAGGCCGCCAACGAGGCCCGTTGCGGGCAGTCGCGATCCTCGGCCAGGGCGGCCGCGATCACACCGGCTCCGGCATGGAGGGCGAGGGAGTAGCGTCGGTCCACGGTCGGACCGGGATGCTAGCGCAACCGGTTGCGGGAAGCGATACGGGTCGAGTTGTCGGCGGGTGCCGCACCGGACGGCGCTCGTGCCGCCCTCGGCTGGCTCCCGGTCGCGGGGCGCGCCCCGGACCCCGGCCGCCCCTGGGCTCCCGACCCCGGATCCGAGTAGGCCACCTGGGGGAGCGGGCCGGTGGCCCGGGTCGGGCCTCCCGAGAGGGTCCTCGGGACGCTGCCGGCGGAACCCGCCGTCGGGCCCACTGCCCGGAGTCCCGGTGCGGTGTTCCGGGAAGGCCGGATCCCGCTCCCCGGGGTGCTGGGCGAAGCCCCCGCCCCGTACCCCGGTGCCGAGGCGACGGTC
Source organism: uncultured bacterium (assembly GCA_964403795.1). Taxonomy (GTDB): domain Bacteria; phylum Muiribacteriota; class UBA6191; order CAZXTJ01; family CAYOHP01; genus CAYOHP01. The sequence goes on from CAYOHP010000259.1 coordinate 1,256, forward strand.
GGCGCCTGGGCCGAGACCGGCCGCTCCTTGGCGGGAACGGGAGGCTGCGCCGAGACCACCGGAGGCTGGGAAGGCCGATGCCGGGTGATCCCGGCCCGCTCCAGTCCGGCGAGCAGGCTCCGCAGTACCGGGGCATCCGGCTGGTCGAACCCCAGGGTGAAGGCCGGTCGGCTGCGATCCCGGACCAGCACCTCGAGCGCCGGGACCTCGGCATACTCCATCCCGAGGTCGAGCCCGCCCTTCCCGGGCGTCACCACGACCTGGCTGCTGACCGACCGGTGGCCGGCATAGCGATCCCAGGGAAGTCGGGTCCCGTCGGGGGCGACGATCCCGGCCAGCGACACCGAGGCGCCGCCGAGTTCCACCGAGAGTCCCATCTGGATCCGCTCCAGGGCCCGACCCGCCAGGATCGGCGCCACCGCCCGCTCCACCAGGCGGCAGGCGGCCTCGAAGCCCGGCTCGGCCGAGGCGGCTTCCAGCGTCCGGTCGGGGCATGCGATGGCCAGCGACGCCACCCTTCCCACCGCCAGCGACGGTGCGGTGCCGGTGGCCCGCCCCACCAGGGCCGAGCGCAGCGAGACCCGGTAGCGACCCAGGCTCCCGGCAGCCACCGACACCACTTCGAGCCAGCGGAAGCCGCCGGCCTGGTTGGCGATCCCCTTCTCATAGAGGCAGAACGCGTCGCCCCTCGACCTCGTCGCGGTCCGACCACCCAGGAGGGCCACGCCCGCCATCCCCAGGCCCAGCGAGGCCAGGGCCACCCGGGTCCCGAGCCCGAGCCCACCGAGACCGACAGCGAGCCCCAGCAGCAGGATCGCGGCTCCCAGCATCCGGGGCGAGGCGCCGATCCCGGCCGACGGGTCGAAGGTGTAGAGCAGGCGCCCCAGTTCCGGGTGGGTCGCCGGCAATCCGGGGAGCGGTGCGACAGGGCGGAAGCGCTTGGCCAGGGCGACCGGCCAACGGCTCTCGCCGGGACGGGCCGGCTCCCGATTTCCCGGGCTGCGGGCCAGGAGCGACGCCAGGAGCGGAGCGTCCGGGCACTCCCGGGCATCGACGACCACGGCATCGGCCGGACGACCCGTGAACCCGAGCATCCAGCGGCCACCGCCGAGCTCCACCAGCTCGTCGACCTCGGGCCAGCCCACCCGGTGACCCAGGATCTCGACCCGGTTCCAGTCGAACTTCGAGACCCCGACCGTGATCGCCTCGCCCCGCGCCACCGCTGCGGCCAGGCGCTCCGCCACCTGGGGCAACAGGCGTTCGCGGACCACGGTCCAGACCCGGTCCGCGTCCTCGAAGTCGGCGAAGCGCAGGCTCCCGGTCTCGGCCACCAGGCTGGCCGCCCGGGCGAATCCTGCCGAAGCCGGCAGGAACCGGGACCACGAGAGCCCGCGGATCCCCTGGGTGGTCAGCAGGCAGGGCCGCATGGCTCCGGTCACCTCGACCGAATGCGGCATGACCACCAGGCGGCGACGGGGCAGAGCCAGCACGGCCGCGACCGCCAACGCCACCGCCGACGCGCCGGCCGCGAGCTGACCTGCGGGATCCACAAGTCGCCCCTGCAGGAAGGCGAGGGCCAGAGCCGTCGACCAGGCGACGAACCCGACCAGGAAGACGGGGCGATAGCCGCCCCAGAAGCGTTCCCGCGCCTCGAGGAGCGCACGGCCCACCACGAAACTGCCCACCTGGAACCCCTTGTGCGATACGACCTTCGGGTGCCCGTTCACCCTCATCCAACTCGACGGGGGCGCCAATATAGATGAGCCGCGACACCTGGCAAGGGGGGCCAGCGAGGTTTCCCATGTAGCAACCGAACTATTTTGGTGCTATATTGATCCCGGGGGCTCCCCAAGGCCGGCCCGCCTCCGGGCGGACCGGCTGGTAACCGAGAGGACCGTGCGATCGTGGCGGCCCAGACCCCATCCGGTTCGAAGCTCGGGATCTCGGATCATCCCCTCCTCAGTCGGGAGGAGGAGGCCGACCTGATGCAGCGCAAGATGTCGGGCGACACCACCGCCGAGCAGATGCTGGTGGCCCGCAACCTGCGCCTGGTTGCCGACATCGCCGGCCGCTACCGGGCCCCCGGCGCCAGCTGGGAGGACCTGGTCCAGGAGGGCAGCATCGGCCTGCTCCGGGCGGTCCGCAAGTTCGACCCCAAGCTCGGCTACCGGTTCAGCACCTTCGCCTACTGGTGGATCCGCCAGGCCCTGTCCCGCTTCGTGAAGGGCCCGACCCGTTTGATCCGGCTCCCGGAGTACGTCCATGACGGGATCGCCCGGGTCCACCGCGAGTCGCGCCAGATGGCCGAGGAACTCGGCCGGGATCCTTCCAACCAGGAGGTGGCGGCCCGCCTGGGCCT
>CAYOHP010000260.1:0-106 GCA_964403795.1 uncultured bacterium
TTGCGCTACATGGCGCTCACCTCCGGGCTCTCGGACATGCCAGACACACCGCTGCATCCCCCGGCGGAGCCGGGGGCGCTCCGGCTGCGCCCGTGGCGGGTCCCGT
>CAYOHP010000260.1:206-3387 GCA_964403795.1 uncultured bacterium
CCCCCGAGATCGTGGATACCCTTGACCGAGCGCAGCGAGCGGGGGGTTTGGGGGGGGCCCCCCCAAATCAATCCCAGCAGCCCGTAGGGCTGCCGCTCTGGACGGGGCCCATCGGGCCTCGGCCAGAGTGGATTCCCCCGGCGGAGCCGGGGGCGCTCCGGCTGCGCCCGTGGCGGGTCCCGTCCCCCGAGATCGTGGATACCCTTGACCGAGCGCAGCGAGCGGGGGGTTTGGGGGGAGGCCTGCCAGCCTATTTCTTCCTGGCAGCCTTGCCCTTCGAATTCCCCAGCTCCTGACAGAGCTCGACGAGCTGGTCCAGGGCTGCTCCCCATCCTTCGTGGAAGCCCATCTTCAGGTGGGCCTCGGTCTCCTCGGGGCTGCGATGGATGGCGACGGCCCGGTACTTGGTCCCCTTCTTCGAAGGCTCCATCAGGATGGCGGCCGTGAACACGATGTTGGCGCATCCGGCCACATCGGGAGCCTGGGGAGGGATCGGCCGGTACCCGGGCAGGAGGCCGGTGGTCCAGACCAGTCGCCGGTTCTCCACGACCTCCAGGTAGCAGCTCTCGCCGTGGGGCATGTTCTCGCCCTCGGGGCTCTGCATCACCGACCGGAACGCTCCCCCGGGCCTCAGGTCGATCTCGCACTCCACGGTCTTCCAGGGGCGAGGGCAGAACCATTTCATCAGGTGCTCCGGCTCGGTCCATGCCTTCCAGACGAGCTCCGGCGGCACCTCGATCTCCCTCTCCAGCACGAGATCGAGCTTGGGGTCGAAACGGAACACGTCCTTCTTCTTGGTCACGAGGGCCTTCCCTTTCCGCGAGCCGCGGGTGTTCCGGACCCGTCGGCGAGTCGTCGCAGGTAGTCGTCGAGGCGGTCGAGGCGGTCTTCCCACTCCCGGCGGCGCGCCGAGAGCCAGCCCTCGGCGACTTCCATCCCCCTGGGCTCGAGCTCCCAGGTGCGGACCCGTCCCTGCTTCCGGGAGCGGACCAGGCCGGAGCGCTCCAGCACACCCAGGTGCTGGAGGAAGGACGGGAGGGCCATCTCGAAGGGCTCCGCCAGCTCGGTGGTGGAGCAGGCACCGACGCCGAGGCGGACCACCACGGCCCGACGGGTGGGATCGGCGAGGGCGTGGAAGACTCCGTCGAGCCCGGCCTCTTGCTTAGGCATCTACCTAAGTATCAAGAAGTCGGTGCGCCGTGTCAAGGACCGGATCCGGAGGGACGTCGCCCTACCCGCCTCCGCCGCCCCCGCCCGAGGAACGCCCGGCGCCGGTCAGGGAGGCCCACAGGAACTCGCGGTTCATCCGCGCCATGTGGTCCATGGAGATCTCCTTGGGGCAGGTGGCCGAGCAGGCTCCGGTGTTGGTGCAGTTCCCGAAGCCCTCGTCGTCCATCTGCTCGACCATGCGCACCACCCGCCGGCCCCGCTCCGGATGCCCCTGGGGCAGGAGCGCCAGCTGGGAGACCTTGGCCGAGACGAAGAGCATGGCCGAGGCGTTCTTGCAGGCCGCCACGCAGGCCCCGCACCCGATGCAGGCGGCCGCGTCCATGGCCTCGTCGGCCACGTCCTTGCCGATCGGGATGGCGTTGCCGTCGGGGGCGTTCCCGCAGTTCATCGAGACGTAGCCGCCCTTGGCCATGATCCGGTCGAAGGCCGAGCGGTCGACCACCAGGTCCTTGAGCACCGGGAAGGCCGCGGCCCGAAACGGCTCGATGGTGAGGTGGTCCCCGTTCGAGAAGTGCCGCATGTGGAGCTGGCAGACGGTGGTCCCGGGATCCGGCCCGTGGGGATTGCCGTCGATCACCACGCCGCAGGACCCGCAGATCCCCTCCCGGCAGTCGGAGTCGAACTCCACCGGGTCCTCGCCCTTGTGGACCAGGTCCTGGTTCAGCTTGTCGAGCATCTCCAGGAACGACATGTCGGGCGACACGTCGGGGAGCTCGTAGTCGTGGAAGCGACCGGGAGCGTCCGGACCGGACTGCCGCCAGATCGTCAGCTTGAGCTTCATGCCTTTGCCGTGACCCATGGGGATCGATCCTCCTCCCGATTCACTTGTAGCTGCGGACGCTGGGCTTCACGTATTCGAAGGCCAGGGGCTCGACGTGGCGCTTGGGACCGCCGCCGGCCATGTGCTCCCAGACCGCCACGTGCTGGAAGTTCTGGTCGTCCCGGAGCGCCTCGTTGTCGGGCGTCTGGAACTCCTCCCGGAAGTGTCCGCCGCAGGATTCCCGGCGCTCCAGGGCGTCGAGGCACATCAGCTCGGCCAGTTCCAGGAAGTCGGCCACCCGCCCGGCCTTCTCGAGCTCCTGGTTGACCCGCTCGTTGCCGCCGAGCACCCGGAGGTCCTCCCAGAACTCGGCCCTCAACTTGGGGATCTCGGCCAGCGCCGCCTTCAGCCCGGCGTCGTTACGGCTCATCCCGCACTTGTCCCACATGATCTTCCCGAGGGCCATGTGGAACTCGTCCGGGGTCCGCTTGCCGCCGATCGAGAGGAACTTCTTGTTCCGCTCCCGCACTTCCTCGACCGAGGCCTTGAACTCCTCCCGGTCGGTCTTCACGGGGGCGAGCTTCTCGCTCCCCAGGTAGTGGCCGATCGAGGTGGGCACCACGAAGTACCCGTCGGCCAGACCCTGCATCAGGGCCGAGGCGCCCAGGCGATTGGCCCCGTGGTCCGAGAAGTTCGCCTCGCCCAGCACGAACAGCCCCGGCACCGTGCTCATCAGGTTGTAGTCCACCCACAAGCCGCCCATCGTGTAGTGGACGGCCGGGTAGATCCGCATCGGCACCTTGTAGGGGTTCTCGCCGGTGATCTTCTCGTACATGTGGAAGAGGTTGCCGTACTTGTCCCGTACCCCGTCCTCGCCCAGGCGCTTGATGGCGTCCCGGAAGTCCAGGTACACGGCCAGGCCGGTCTCGCCCACGCCCTTGCCCTCGTCGCAGCGGAACTTGGCCTGCCTGCTGGAGACGTCCCGGGGCGCCAGGTTCCCGAAGCTGGGATAGACCCGCTCCAGGTAGTAGTCGCGCTCCTCGTCGGGGATCTTGTCCGGAGCCCGCTTGTCGCCCTGCTGCTTGGGGACCCAGACCCGCCCGTCGTTGCGGAGCGACTCCGACATCAGGGTGAGCTTCGACTGGTGGTCGCCCGAGAGCGGGATGCGGGTCGGATGGATCTGGGTGAAGC
>CAYOHP010000261.1:0-3336 GCA_964403795.1 uncultured bacterium
GTCCTTGCCCTGGAGGTTGCCGAGCTTGGGGTAGAACCCGCCCTTGGCGCCGACCGGCACGATCACCGCGTTCTTGGTCATCTGGGTCTTCATGAGTTCCAGGACCTCGGTGCGGAAGTCGTCCTTGCGGTCGGTCCACCGGAGGCCGCCCCGCGCCACCGGCCCGCCCCGGAGGTGGATGGCCTCGAGCTTCTGGGCATGCACGTAGGTCTCGATCCAGGGCCGGGGCTCGGGCATCTCCCAGACGTCCCCGGAGCGGATCTTGAGCGACAGGACCGGCCGGCTCATGGGCTTGAAGAAGCTGGTGCGCAGGGTCGAACCGAGGATGTTGAAGAAGTTCCGGAGGATCTTGTCCTCGGCGATCCCCGAGACATGGGCCAGCTCGCCCTTGACCTCGGCGGCGATCGCCGGGAGGGTGGTCTCCTCGCGGTGCTTGCGATCGCCGTAGAGGCGCTCGTCGGGGTGGAAGCGGTGGCGGAAGTACTTGAGGAAGAGCCGGGCCAGGCTCGGGTACTGGGTCAGGCTGCCGTCGACGGTCTCGGGGGTGTAGTCCTTGTTCAGCTGCAGGTAGTAGTTCCGGTAGGCGACCAGGATGTCCACTTCGGACCACTCGAGGTCGGCATCCAGGATCAGCGAGTTCACCGCCTGGTCGCTGTAGTCGCCCCTCAGGATGGCCGAGACCGCCTCGGCCACCCGGATCTGGTCGGCCGAGTCGACGATGTCGCCGCCGTCGGCCCCGGTCACGTGGAAGCTGTAGATCCAGGCCGGACCCTCGCCCCGGCTCTCGACCACCGCGTAGTCCTCATCGAGGACCTGGAGGCCGAAGTTGGCGAGGATGGGGACGATCCGGTTCAGGGCCACCGGGCGCTCGGTATAGACCTTCAGCGCGGTGCCGGAACTCCGGGATCCGCCTTGCCGGCTCTCGTGGAGCACGCACTGGGGCTGCTTGGTGGCCAGCATGGTCTCGATCTGGAAGGCGTCGATGACCGCGGTCTCGGGCGGGTAGACCGACTGGTACTCCTCCCGGAAGATCGAGCGGTACTTCTTGGCGAGGCGTTCGCCCTCGGCCCCGGGGAAGGTCTGGTGGAGCAGCTCCGCCAGCTTGTCCCGCCAGGGACGGACCATGGCGACGAGCTCCTCGCGCAGCGCCTCGAGCTCGGCGTCCCCGGGGTCCTTGATCGGCCGGGACACGTAGTAGTGGAGCCGGACCATCTGCTCCTCGCTCCAGCACAGGTACTCGCGCAGGGTGTCGACCCCGAAGAATCCGCACAGGTGGCGGTAGACCGAGGCCTTCACGTCCGAGTCGTAGGCGAACTTGGGGAGCACGATCACGAGCGAGATCCGGGCCCCGATGCTGGAGCGGGTCACCAGCACCGAGCACTCGCTCACTTCCTCGGCGGCGAGGACCGCCTCGAGGGCCGAGGTCAGCTCCTCGAGGGTCGAGTAGAAGAGGTCCTCCTTGGGGAAGTTGTTCAGGGCGTAGAGGCTGCGCCGGTAGTTGTGGGTGCCCTTGACCAGGCCGAGCTTCTCGATGGCCCTCTCGGTCTTCCGGCGCAGTACCGGGATGTTCGCCACCTTCTCGGTCACGGTCCGGTTCGAGAAGTTGCCGACGAAGACCCGCTCCCCGACCAGCCTGCCCTCCGGGGAGAACTGCTTCACGCCCACGTAGTCGACCGGGTGGGCCCGGTGGACCCGGCTGTAGACGTCGGTGCGCAGCACCGCCAGGGGCGACCTGGCCGCCGCCCGGGAGACCAGGTGGACCTCGATCTCCTTCTCCAGGGCGGTCCGGAACTCGGCGAGACCCCCCTCGAGGCGCAGCACCCCCAGGGTGGTCTCCGGCTTGGCGATCGGGGCCGCCTCGGGTCCGTCGGTGAAGGCGTAGTACCGGTAGCCCTGGATCACGAAATTCTCGTTCCCGAGCCACTCGAGGAAGGCGCGGATCTCCTCGGGCGCGTAAGGATCCGTGGGATAGCCCTTGGAGAAGGTGTCCTGGACGGCGTTGGCCAGCTCGGCCTTGAGGTTGGCGAAGTCCTCGGTGATCTTGCGGACGCCCTGGAGGCTCTCCTGGAGGTCGTTCCTGACCCGGAGGCAGTCGTCGGCATCTCCGACCCGTTCCACCTCCAGGAACACCAGGCTCTCGTTTTGGGTCTGGTCCTCGGCCTGGCCGACCGATTCGATCCGGCCGTCGCTGGTGCGGGTCACCGCCAGGACCGGGTGGTAGCAGCGCAGCACCTTGACGCCCCGGCGCATGAAGTAGTCCTGGAGCGTGCTCATGATGAAGGGACGGTCCCGGCCGTGGGCCTCGATCCGGGTCACGAACGGTCCCGCGGCCGAGAGCCCGTCCTCGTCCCCGAGCGAGGTCCCGGTTTCCTGGGGGTTCTCGACCGTGACCGTGATCCGGTCGGGCTGGCCGCCTTCCAGGAACTCGAAGCGCTGCCGCAGGAAGTGGGTGACTTCGCGGGGACTGGCCGCGGCGAGGGCTCCCGCGGCGTGGCGGAGGTAGCTCCGGGCGAAGGCCTCGAAGCGGGGATCGGCGGTGATCGCGGGCATCCGAGCGAGCTCGGCCATCACGGTCTCGACCTTCGGCGGTCTCATCGTCGCTTCCTCTCCGATCAGGAACGGTGCGCCAGGGGCGCCCCGCACTCCTCCATGCGTCGTCTGCGGTCGTGGAACTCGGCCACCGCCACCTCGACCAGGTGGGCCAGCAGGTCGGGAAAGGCGATCCCGACCGCGGCCGCGGCCTGCGGGTAGAGCGAGGTCCGGGTCATCCCGGGGATGGTGTTCACCTCGAGGACCACCGGGTCCCCGGAGGCCAGCACGAACATGTCGGTGCGGGAGAGCCCGGCCAGTCCCACCGCGTCATGCACCGAGAGCGCGATGGCCTGGATGCGGGCAACGACCTCGGCGGCCAGACGGGGCGGGGTGACCTCCCGGGTCATCCCCGGGGTGTACTTGGCCTCGTGGTCGAAGAAGCGGCCCTCGGGGGGGATGATCTCGGTGGGCGGGAGGGCCCGGGGCGGTTCCCCCGGCTTCCCGGCCAGCACCGCACAGGTCACCTCGACGCCCTGCATGCGGGGTTCGACCAGGGCCCGACCGTCGCTCCGCACCGCCATCGCCAGGCCCTCGGCGAGCTCGCCCGGGGTGTCGGCCATGGCGATCCCGAAGGAGGACCCCAGGAGCGGGCTCTTCACCACCAGGCGGTCCCCGAGTTCCCGACGCAGCCGGGCCACCACGGCCTCGCAACCGGCCGCCAGCTCGCGCTCCCGGACCACCCGCCAGTCGGCGGTGGGGATCCCGTGGAAGCGGAGCAGCTCCTTGGTCTTGACCTTGTCCATG
>CAYOHP010000262.1:0-3233 GCA_964403795.1 uncultured bacterium
TGCTCCGCGATTTCCGGTCGCTGCTCGTCACCGTGCTCGAGCGCACCCGCTTCGAGACCGACCTCAGGATCTTCGGTCGCACCTCGATGGACTCCCTCGACTACGCCGGCCCGACCGTGAACAAGGGCTCCAAGGGCGTGTGGATGGGCCTGGGCGATCCGGTGCGGCAGCTCCCGGAGGCGGTTCCGGCCGGCCTGCCCCGGGGCGTCACCCGGGCCGAGGTCCTGGTCCCCGGGTGCCTGGTGGTCGAGGGGCCCGGCTTCGAGGAGGACCGCGGTTTCCCGGCGACCTTGGCGAGCGCCGGGGCGCTCTCGGAGTGGCCGCTCCTGGTGCTGGTCGACCATGGAGTCGGCGCGGCGGCCTCGGTCGAGCGCTTCCTGTGGGTGGCCTTCACCCGCTTCGCCCCGGAGACCGACCTGCATCCCCGGCGCTTCCTGCCGGCCGGCTTCCACGTCGGGGTGGAGCCGCCGGTGGTGCTCGACGCCCGGAAGAAGCCCTGGTACCCCGCCGAGGTCGAGTGCGACCCGGCCACCGAGGAGCGGGTCCGGTCGCGCTGGGACGAGTACTTCCCCGCCGGGGGCGTCGAGCGGGGATAGATCCCTCGTCGACGCCGGCGTGACGGGCCGGAGGACCAGCCGCCTCCGCCAGACCTACTCGTCCTCGGCCGGCGGCAGCTTCTTGCGGCGGGGGGCCTCGTCCTCGTCGTCCTCGGTGATGCCCTGGGTGGCCTTCTTGAACTCGCGGATCGAGGATCCGAGGGCCTTGCCGACCTGGGGCAGCTTGCCGGGTCCGAAGAAGATGAGGGCGAAGATCAGGATGACGATCAACTCGGGAAGGCCAAGACCGAACATCGGGGCTCCTCGGTCCGCGATCCTACATCCTCGCGGTCGGCAGGCCAAGGTACCCGCGTTTTCGGGCCCGAACGTCGGGGGGAGGGCGGGGATCCGCACCCATGGCGCATCGCGGCAGATCCATGACCGACTCGGTCATGGAGCCCGGACGCTCCCCTTCGATGCCTGCGGAGAGCGGCTTCCCGAGCCGATCTCCGTGGGTCTCGGCGGATCCTGGGTGGCGATCCTGTCCGGTTGCGCCGATGGGGATTCTCGACGGACTCCGAAAACTCTTCGTTGACGCGTTCGAGAAGCCGGTGCTAGAACAGAGTTTCATAACAGGGCTGGCGGAAACTGCCGGCGACGTCCCACCAGGTGGTGGGAAACGAGTCGGCCGACAACGATCCCGTGCTAGGCGGAACCAGCCCGACGCAGGAAGTGGTCGGAAGCGGACGGCGATCCGGAAGAATCCCGGTCGTCGATGGGTCAGAGGAAAGATCGACACTCGCGACGTGTCGCCCTCCAGGACCTGCCGTGATCTCCCGATGCGACCCCCACCGACTGCGACGGTTGTAGTCACAGTGACAAGGGAGACCATTCCACATGATGCGGAATGCACTCGCTGCGTGCCTCGCCCTCGGCCTCGCCGGGGCGGCCACCGCAGCCACCAATCCTTTCAGTGACGTGCCCCGCACGCACTGGGCCTACGAGGCCATCCAGAAGGCTGTCGATGCCGGCATCCTCCAGGGCTTCGACGGCAAGTTCCACGGCGAGAAGCTGGTCAACCGGTACCAGATGGCCGTGATCATCAAGAAGATCCTCGACAAGGCCGGCTCGGGCGGCAAGTCGGGGAGCGGCATGAAGGCCGAGGACATCAAGAATCTCGAGGCTCTGACCATCGAGTTCGCCGATGAGCTCGCCCTCCTGAACGTCAAGGTCAGCACCCTCGAGGACAGCTTCGTCGCCCTCCGCAATGAGGTCGACCAGCTCAAGCGCGGCGGCGGCGCCAGCAAGGCGGCTTCGACCGGCCTCGCCAACGCCTTCACCGGCTTCCTCTCGTTCGGCCTGATCTCGACCGACGACGGAACCTGCACCGGTTGTACCGCCGGCACCCCCGGCGCCACCACCCGGTACACCGCCGCCAACCCCGACCGGCTGTTCTTCACCCTCCCCCAGGCGAGCATCGCGCTCGACACCGAGGTGGGCGATGGCATCGGTCTGCACATCCAGTACGACTACGACACCGATGGGCCCAGCGCCGTCAACGGTGCCGCCAACGTCGGCCTGAATGAGGCGTACCTGTTCGTCGACGAGCTCTTCGGCAACATCGGCGGCAAGCTCGGCGGTTTCGCCCTGCCCTTCCAGAGCTGGGAGTACAACGGGGCCTTCCGGACCCTGAACGACACCATCAGCCCGTCGGCCAAGGGCAACCTCCTCGAGGCCATCCGCGCCGTGGGCATGGAGTTCTCGAAGACCGCGGACGTCGACCCTGCCGACATCCAGTGGCGCTTCGGCATCGCCAGCCACAACGACACCGCTGCTCTCGCCGGTGCGGCCCTCGCGGGCATCGCCGGCGCCTACAGCGATGCCGCTGGCCAGGGTGCCTTGAGCGGCACCGCCTCGCTCGACGACGAGTTCGGGTTCTACCTCGACATCGAGTCGGGGAACGATCCGGACCGGAACTGGGGCTGGCGCCTCGGTTTCGCTTCGCTCGGCGGCGACTCGGCGGGCTCGGTCGGTCCTCCGGCCGTTCCTGCCACCAACGAGGCGGACTTCTGGCAGATCGGCTTCTGGTGGAAGAACGACGACTTCAAGGTCGTCCTCGAGTACATCGATGCCGACATCGACGGCGCCACTGCGGCCGGGTTCACCCCCAACGCCGAAGTCGACGCCTGGTACATCCTGGTCAACTGGAAGATGAACGACAAGACCTCGCTCAGCCTCCGGTACGACGACTGGGAGAACGAGACCCAGGCGGCCGCTGCGGTCGTCGCGGGGACCGAGGGTGACAGCTTCACCTTCGCCTGGAACCGGAGGATCTCCGATACCTCGATGTTCCAGTTCGAGTGGCTGTCCGTCGACGCTTCGAGCACCGCTGCCGGTGCCACGGGCGACACCGACGACGACCTCGTCCAGTTCCGCTACAAGGTGTGGTTCTGAGCTAGACCTCCGGGTCTGACCCAGAGCCGCTCCCCAGCGGCACCGAAAACCCCCTCCCGTCCTAGCCGGGAGGGGGTTTTCCATTTCCGCCGGTTCTCCGGCAGCTCGCCCGCAGGGGGCTCGCTCGCGGCGGGCTACGCCTCCGCTGCTTCCCCTGGCGGAGCCAGGGGCGCTCCCGGCTCCGCCCGACGCCTCGCCCTGGCTGCTACTGCCATGGACGGCGCCGGCCGAGGAGGACGTCGA
>CAYOHP010000263.1:0-3145 GCA_964403795.1 uncultured bacterium
GAGCCAGGGGCGCTCCGGCTGCGCCCGTGTCCCCTTGACTAACTTCCCAGCCCCACCGCGGCCAGGCGCTCGGCCAGCGGCCGGGACGAGCCCGGGATCCAGGCTTCGGGGATCCCGAGGTGGCGGGTGATCCGGACCTCGGGTGGGCACTCGCCCTCAGGGGAGCCAGGGACCGAGGTGAACCAGAGCCAGAGACGGGCCCGGTCGGCGGGAGCCGAGGGGAGCGAGCCCGGGGAGGCCTCGAGCCATGCGAGGCGGGCCCGGCGGGCGGCTTCCTGGATCGGTCGGCAGGGGCGGGCCGCGGGGATCTCGTCGGCGGCCAGGCCCAGCAGTAGCGCGGCGCCCTCGACCTCGCCGCGGGTGAAGGGACCGCTGCGGGCCGCCAGGGTGCGAAGGTGGCGGTCCAGGATCCGCAGCGCCCGCTCCGGCTTCCCTGCCTCCAGCTCGGCGCGCATGGCCCATTCCCGGACCCGCACCCAGGCTCCCCGGAGGGCCTGCCGATCCAGGTCGGGCCGGGGCGGCTCGTGGTCGAGCACCGCGTCGGCGGCCCGCAGCAGGGCCAGGGCGGCCTGGCGGTCCCCGGTGGCGGTCAGGCGGGCGGCCCGGGCCACCACCGCTTCGGGCCAGGCCTTGATCCGGTCGTCGACCGGATCGGGGTCCTCCCGGCGGGCGGATTCCACGAGGTCCAGCAGGCGGTCGCCGGTCTCCGGGGATCCGCCCAGGAAGCGGAGCAGCCCGGCGGCGCGCACCAGACCTCCGGCGGTCCCGGCCGAGTCCGGGAGGGCCACGATCGGACCTTCGGGAGGATCGGGGACGATCCGCGGGGTCGGGTCGGTGCCGGCCGACCCCGGCCAGTCGGCGGGCAGCGGGAGGGCCCGGGTCTCCCAGCTCACCGGCTTCAAGCCGAACCGGATGTCGGCGATCAGGCGTACGCCCTCGGTCTCCCCCGAGGTGTACCGGATGGTGGTGAGGCGTTCCCGCCAGTAGGTCTCGCTGGCCGGATCGATCGCCACCCGGTCGAGCGCGGGCTCCACCACGCGACTCCAGACCGCATCCAGGCAGGCCTTGTCGGCAGTGAGGGAGAAGACGATGAGGGTGAACTCCGCCAGCCAGATCGCCTCGAAGGCCGATCCGGGTTCGCCGGTCGCGAGCCTCCGGCGCAACTGCGAGAGCAGGTATTCGAGGGCCGGGGCCGAAGCCGCGACCTGGCCGTGGAGCCACTCCGCGAGGGAGCTCCAGAAGTGGAACCGGGCGATCTCCCCCCAGGGGGCGTCGACCTTGGCCAGCTCCTCGAGGGTCCTCCGGAGGTCGCGGACCAGGGGGGCGGGAACCGGGGTCGGTGCCTGGCCCATCCCGCTCCAGACGGCGCTGACCTCGGGTCCCGGGATGCGGGACGGGTCCTGGTCGAGCGGCTCCGGAGCCGCGGAGCCCTCGCGCCCGGGATGCAACGCCTCCCAGCGGAGCCGGGCTTCCATCGCCAGGATCCTCCGGGACGCCTCCCACCAGTCGCCAATCGGCGCTCCGAAGTCCAGGACCCGGGTCAGGCCGACCGCGTCCTCGAGGCGACCCGCGGTGAGGGAGGAGTCGAGATCGAGGTAGCCCGCCACCGAGGCGGCCTCGGCCCCCGCCGCCCGCAGGCGGGAAGCGAGCAGAGGGAGCCGGGTGGGATCGTCGAGGATCCGTTCGAGTTCGAGCCTGGGGTCGAGGTCGGGGTTGGCTCCGACCTCGGCGAGGGCCGCCGTCAGGATCCGGGTGCTCGGGTCGCGGGCCTGCGTGCCGCGACCTGCGGCCCCGCCCGAGGGGGCGGTCTCCACCGGGTCCGCCGGCAGGACGCCAGGATCCGGGACCGCGCGCAGCGCGGCCCGGCCCGCCAGTCCCGCCACCAGGAGCAGGCCCAGGATGCTAAGCGCCATCAGGCGCCGGCCGATCCAGGTGGCCCGATCCTGGGGAGGCGGAGCACGCACCGGCGGGGCGATCTTGGACCAGGGAGTGGGGCCCGGGGGCTCGGCGCCCGGGAGGGTCTTCTGCCTCCGGTTCCGGCGCCGGTCGGGATCCGGGTCGAGCAGGGCCAGGGTGAACTCCTCGAGGTCCCGCTCCGTCTCCGGCAGGCCGAGTGCGGGTATCCCCGACCAGCGGTTGCGGGCGGCCATTTCGACGACCATCTCGGCGGTCCAGGGGAGTCGGCCCGTCAGGCACTGGTGCAGGGTCACGCCCAGCGCGTACCAGTCGGTCTCCGGGGTGACCGCCCCGCCCCGGAGGACCTCGGGTGCCATGTAGGCGACGGTGCCGAGCAGCATCCCGACCGCGGTGTCCCGGGTGCGTCCCAGATCGACGGCCACCCCGAGGTCGATCACCACGGTCCGGTCCTGGTGGTCGATGCAGAGGTTCCCGGGCTTCAGGTCGCGGTGGACGATCCCGGCCTTGTGGAGCGCCTCCAGGGCGCCGCCGACGTCGGCGGCGAGGTCCCGGATGCGGTCGGCGGGCAGGCGCCGGCCTCCCTGGAGGAGCGAGCGGAGGGTGGTGCCTTCGACCAGTTCCAGGGCCAGCCAAGGGATGCCCTGGCACTCGCCGTAGTCGAGCACTCCCACCAGGTTGGGGTGGCGCACCTGGGCCAGGACCGAGGCTTCCCGCTGGAACCGCCGCAAGAGCTCGGGGGCGAGCTGGCCCGAGAGCACCTTGACGGCACAGGCCCGACCGGTCGAGGGGATCGTCCCCCGGAACACGATCCCCATGCCGCCCTTGGCCATGGGCTCGCCGAGCGCGAACCGGGCGCGGAGCTCTGCCAGTCCGGGGCCTTCCAGGGCAGGCGGGAAGCCGTCACAGGTCGGATCCGGGCCGAGGTCGTCACCGGAACCGGGAGACATCGATCCCCAACTCCTGGCACTTGGCGTACAGACTGGTCCGGGACAGGCCGATCGCCTGGGCGGTGGCTCGCATGTTGCCCTGCCCTTCGGCCAGGCGGGCTTCCAGGAAGCGTCGCTCGAAGGCCCGGCGCGCTTCCTCCAGGGTCCCCGAATAGTCCTCGCCGGCCCGGGCCGGTCCGGTCGGGGTCGGGCCCCCGCCGGCTGCGAGCGGGCCGGGTCCCGGGCCGCCCGAGGGCGAGGGAAACAGCGATGCCGGGGTGATCCGGTCGCTGGTCTCCCGC
>CAYOHP010000264.1:0-3125 GCA_964403795.1 uncultured bacterium
CCCGGATCACCAGGGTGCCCTGGTCCGGGCGGTGGCGGGTGTCGGGCTTGGTCAGGGGAGGTCCCTTGGCCACCGATCGCCAGAGATCGGCCTCCCAAGGGGCGGCCGGGGGAGGCCCGGGAGGAGCCGGGTCGTAGAGGGGAGTGGGCGCCCCGTCCACGGCATCGACGTTGCGGAGGAGCACGAAGAAGGCGGAGGTCATGTCGAAGTTGAGCTCCGACACCGGACGGCTGGTGCTGATGACGAAGGCGTTTCCCTTCAGGGGCTCGCCGTAGACGACGGCGCCGGTGCCGTTCTGGATCTCCGGCCGGGGCCGTCCCCAGGATCCCTGGTACTGCACCCGCTCCACCCGCACCCCGGAGGCGAGACGCCGGACCAGATCATGGTCGCCTCCGGTCCCCAGGGGCAGGGTGTCGGCACCGTAGCTGAGGAGGACCGCCGCGGCTCCGTCGTAGAGATACTCGTTGCCCCATGGGTCGACCGGGATGCTCTGCAGGTAACGTCCCAGCAGGGGCTTCAGGCTGGTGCCCAGCAGCGGCTTGCCCTGGTCGGTCTGGAAGCGGGACAGGGCGCCGGCGATCAGGTCGAGGTCCTGGGCAGCCTTGGCCCGGTTGGCCTCGTCGATGTTGTTCTGGAAGAACGGGACCGCCACCCCGACCAGGGCCGCGATGATGGCGACCACGATGAGGAGTTCGATCAGCGAGAAACCGGCGGATCTACGGCGCGGCATTTCCATGAGTCTAGCGCCTCCCCGCCCTGGTCCCCCTCGGGACGCGGGTATCCTGGCGCCGGAGGCCGAGCGTTGGAGGATGCGGGTCCGGGTCGGTGCGGTGCGGTCGCGGTGGCGATCGCCAGCCTGGCAGGAGCACTGGCGGCCGGCCTTGCCGCCGGCGGTCCGAGCTGGGGAGGCCTGCCGGGGATGGCCTGGGTAGCCCTCGGCTGCGTGGCCGTGCAATGGCTGGCCTTCGTGCCCGCCTGGTGGACCGCCTCCGAGAGGACCTACGACCTGGTCGGGAGCGCGACCTTCGTGGGAGCCGTGGCGGTCGCCGCCTGGGGAGCGGCCGGGACGCAGGGACTCCGGTTCCGGGGGGCGCTGGCCGCCGGCCTGGTGATGATCTGGGCGCTGCGTCTGGGGCTCTTCCTCTTCGCCCGGGTCCTCCGGGCGGGGCACGACCGTCGCTTCGGGGAGATCCGGCGGAGCGGACCGCGATTCCTGGTCGCATGGAGCCTCCAGGGACTCTGGGTGTGCTGGACCTCGCTGCCGGCCTGGATCGCGATCTGTCGTCCGACCCCGGACAGGCTGTTGGCGACCGACTTCCTCGGACTCTCCCTCTGGAGCCTCGGGTTCGCCCTGGAGGTGGTGGCGGATGCCCAGAAGGGAGCCTTCCGTCGGGTCCCGGCGAACCGGGAGAGGTGGATCGAGACCGGGGTCTGGGCCTGGTCGCGCCACCCGAACTATCTGGGGGAGATCGTGCTCTGGCTCGGCATGACCGTGCTCGCTTCCCCGGGCTTCTCGGGCCCGGCCTGGGCCGGGATCCTCTCTCCCGCCCTCGTGGCGCTGCTCCTGACGAGGGGCTCCGGGATCCCGATCCTGGAGGCCGATGCCGATCGCCGCTGGGGCTCGGACCCCGCCTACCAGGCCTATGTCGCCAGGACCCCGGTGCTGGTCCCCTGGCCCGGGAGGTCGACCGGGGCAGGGTGAGGCCCGGCACCGGCCTCCGCGACGGTCGGCAGCAGGCGGGCCAGGGCCTCGGACCGGTAGCCGAAGATTCGGCGCAGGCTGGGAGCGACGAAGAGCCAGTGCACGAGGCGTCCGAGGGGACCGAACGGTACCGAGTAGTGGACCTCGTCCACGACCCTGGTCCGGTCTCCCATGGGCTCGAACCGGTGGGAGTGCCACCAGGCCCGATAGGGACCGCGCTGCTGCGAGTCGACGAAGAGACGATCCGGTTCCCATGCCTCGATCCGGGTGGTCCAGGTCAACGGGATGGGCCCCAGCCAGATCCGGTATTCGATCTCGGATCCCGGTTGCAGGTCTCCCGGAGGCAGGCGGAGGATCCTCCAGCGTAGGAAGCCGGGGGTGAGCAGGCCGAGGTTCCTCGGCTCCGAGAAGAAGCGGAAGACCTCGGGTCCGGGACGCTCCACCAGGACCTCGCACCGGAGGCGATGGGTGGCCGGGCGGGCTTGGAGGTAGGCGCCGGCGGGAGGGTTTTCGGCCGGTACGATCTCCACCTCCCGCTGGCGACCGAGGATGTCCTCGAGGGCAGCCTCGAGACTCGGGAAGCGGAAGCGGAATCCCGACTCCTGGGCCCGCATCGGCAGTACCCGCTGACTCCCCAGGAGCACACCCGCGGCCTCGCCGAGGAGGAGTCGAACCGCGGGGCCCGGAGCCGGGAGGAAGGCGGGCCGTCCCAGGGCGGAGCCGAGGGCCCGAGCGAAGTCGCGCTGGCGCACCGGGTGCGGGGCGGTGGCGTTGAGGATGCCGCGGTAGGACGGGTCTCCGAGCGCACCCATGAGCAGCTCGACCATGTCGTCCAGGTGGATCCAGGACATCCACTGCTTCCCGCCTCCGAGCGGGCCTCCCAGACCCAGCCGGAAGGCAGGCAACATGGCAGCCAGGGCACCGCCCTCCGTCCCCAGGACGATGCCGACGCGGAAACAGGCCACCCGGATCCCCAGGTCCTCCGCCTCCAGGGCAGCGTCCTCCCAGTCGCGGCAGAGATCGGCGAGGTAGCCGGGAGCCGGCCCGGCGCGCTCGTCGAGGACTTCGTCCCCCCGGTCCCCGTAGAAGCCGATGGCGCTCGCCGAAACCAGCGCCCGCGGGCGTCGCGGCAGGGGGCGGAGAGCCGCCACCAGGGAGCGGGTGAGGTCGACCCGGCTGGTGACCATGGCCTGCTTCTTGGCTGCCGTCCAGCGGCCTCCGAAGAGGGGGTCTCCCGCCAGGTTCACGATGGCGTCGCATTCGGCCAGGGCGCGGGAGAGCGCGTCCGGTCCATCGTCCCGCGTGACCAGGGCCGCGTCGGGCCCCAGGCGGGATCGGGCCGCCTCGGGATCCCGTACCCAGGCGGTGATGCGGTGTCCGTCCCGGAAGAGGCGCTGGACCAGCGACCTCCCGAGGAAGCCGG
>CAYOHP010000265.1:0-3095 GCA_964403795.1 uncultured bacterium
GCAGTTCGGCCCGGGCCTGGGCGCCGGCGGCAAGCCGGAGAAGGCGCGCGCCCTCGCCGACGTGGAGCGCGAGCGCATCGCCGAGGTCCTGCAAGGCGCGCACATGGCCTTCATCACCGCCGGCATGGGCGGCGGCACCGGCACCGGTGCGGCCCCGGTGGTCGCCCAGGTGGCCCGGGACCTCGGGGCCCTGACCGTGGCCGTGGTCACCCGGCCCTTCACCTTCGAGGGCAAGGTCCGGGCCCGCAGCGCCGAAGCCGGGCTCGCCAACCTCCGCGAGGTGGTCGACGCCCTGATCGTGATCCCCAACGACCGGCTCCTGCAGGTCGCCGATGCCTCGACCACCATGCTCGACGCCTTCCGGCTCGCCGACGACGTGCTCCGCCACGGCGTGCAGGGCATCACCGACCTGATCACCGTCCCCGGCCTGATCAACCTCGACTTCGCCGACGTGAAGACCGTCATGGCCAGCTCCGGTTCGCCCTGATGGGCATCGGTCACGGCACCGGCGAGGGCCGGGCCGTCAAGGCCGCCCAGGAGGCGATCGCCAACCCGCTGCTCGAAGCCACCATCTCGGGTGCGACCGGCGTGCTCGTCAACGTCACCGGCGGACCGAACATGGGGATCCTGGAGATCAACCAGGCCCTCGAGATCATCCACGACGCGGCCGACGACAGCGCCGAGGTCATCTTCGGGACCGCCATCAATCCCGAGATGCAGGACGAGATCAAGATCACCGTCATCGCCACCGGGTTCGACAAGCAGGCCCAGGTCTCGGGCGCGGCCCCGGCGGCCCCCACCCGCAACCAGGCCCGCCGCCCGATGTCGGGGGTCCGGGCCCCGGTGGAGGCCACCCAGGTCTCGGCCTCGGGGATGAAGGTCGTGGGCGGCGCCCCGGCTCCTGCTCCCGCCCCGGCTTCCAGGGGTCCGGTCGGCTCCGGCGAGGCCCCCGGGGTCTCGGCCCTCGGGACCGACGAGTACGACATCCCGAGCTTCCTGCGCCGCCGGCGCTGAGGCTCTGAGGTCCGGTCGCCATGCCCCGTCCGTTCGCTCCTACCGACCTGATCGCGACGGTGATCCTGTTCGCGCTGGCCGTCGGTCTGGCGCTCCGCCACCGGCGGAGCGTGCACCCCTGGATCATGGGCGGGTGCTTCGTTGCCGACCTGGGCCTGGTCCTCTACCTGGAGCTGACCCGGGGCGCGGTGGCGACCGCGGTGAAGTTCAGCTCGAACATCCTGAACTTCCACGTGACGGTGGCGGTGGCCACCCTGGTCCTCTACCTGGTGCTGGTCCCGAGCGGGTACAGGATCCTGAACGGGGGCGGCAGCCGCCTCTGGCACCGGCGGGCGGCCTGGGCCTTCGTGGTGGTCCGGCTCGCCACCTACCTGACGGCCTTCTTCGTCCCCCGCAGCGTCTAGGAGGCGGTCAGAACCTGACCCAGTGCTGCTGGTGGGCCGCCGCGGCCTGTTCCTCGGCGCGCCGGTAGCCGGCGTCGATGGCGGTCGCCACCTGGGAGGCGATCCCCTGCAGGAGGTGCAGGTGGCTGCCGTGGAACGGCTGGCCGCCTTCCCGGTCCCCCACCAGGATCATCCCGGTGGACTGCTCCTCCAGGGTGAGGGGCACCGCAAGAAGGCTCTCGGGCTCGAAGCCGAGCCGCTCGAGCCCGGTCCCGGAGAAGGACGCGGTCATCACCGGGCGGCCCCGGCCCATGACCTCGGCGAAGATGCCCTGGCTCGGGTCGAAGGGGGGCACCGGCGCCGGCGCGCCCCGGGCGATCCCCAGGTCCAGGGTCCGGGTGTAGGGGTTCTGGAGGAAGATCAGGCAGGAGGCCGCCTGGAGCGATTCGCTGGCCCGCTCCGCGATCCGGTCGAGAAGCAGGTCGAAGGAGAGGCTCGAGCCTGCGATCCGCCCGGTGTCGTAGAGGGTGACGAGCTCGTGGCTGGTCTGGCGGAGGCGGGCGTTGACCACCTTGATCATGGCGAAGAGCAGTTTGGCCACGGCCAGCGGCGAGGTCTTCACCAGCCGCATCACCATGTTGCGGGTGAGCCGGAAGACCACCGCCTTGCCGCGGGCCCGGACCGTGGCGCTGCGGGGGAGGTCCTCCATGAGGGCGCCCTCGCCGAAGAAGGCGCCGGCCGGCAGGATGGCCAGGGTCTTCTCCCGCATGTCGTCCCAGTCGATGATCTTCGAGACCACCACCGAGCCCTCGTCGAGCACGTAGAGGGAGTCGCCCGGCTCGCCTTCCCGGAAGATCGGGTCGCCGTCGGCGAACCGCTGCTCCTCGAGGCTCGCCTCGAAGACCTCGAGGGAGGGCTCGTCGATGCCCTTGAAGAGCACGGTCCGCTTGAGCCGCTCGACGACGCTCGCCATGGCGCCAGCATACAGGAGAGCCGGTGCGGTTTTCCCGCAGGCCGCGCGCGGTAGCATCGCTCCATGGAGATCGACGCGCTGCTCACCGAGCTGGTCCGCCGGGGGGGCTCGGACCTCCACCTGAAGACCGGCGGAGTCCCCCGCATCCGGGTCCATGGGGCGATGGTGCCGCTGGGCGACCGGCCGTTGGACGGACCCGGGGCGATGAAGATCGTCGCCAAGGTGCTCGACGAGCGCAAGCGCCGCGAGCTGGTCGAACACTGCGACGTCGACGTGCTCTACGTGGTGCCGGGGGTGGCCCGCTTCCGCTGCAACCTGTTCCGCCAGCAGGGCTCGGTCTCGATGGCGATCCGCACCATCCCCAACGAGATCCCCAGCCTCGACGGCATGGGCCTGCCCCCGGTCCTGAAGCAGCTCGCCGACCTGCCCCGGGGCCTGGTGCTGGTCACCGGCACCACCGGCAGCGGCAAGTCGACCACCCTGGCGGCCATGATCGACCACATCAACCGCCACCAGGACTGCCACGTGGTCACCATCGAGGACCCGGTCGAGTTCTTCCACCGGGACCAGCGGTCGGTGATCTCGCAGCGCTCGGTCGGCCACGACGTGCCGAGCTTCGCCCACGCGCTCAAGTACGTGCTGCGCCAGGATCCCGACGTGGTGCTGATCGGCGAGATGCGCGACCCGGAGACCATCTCCACCGCCATCACCGCGGCCGAGACCGG
>CAYOHP010000266.1:0-2999 GCA_964403795.1 uncultured bacterium
TGGGGCAGGGCCTCCACGGCCTCCAGGAATCGGGCCCGGGCCCTGGTCCGGGCCTCCGGGCTGGCCGCGGTCCGTCCCGGACGGGTGGTCGGGGCCATGATCGGGATCGTTCCCACGAGCAGGAGGCCGACCATGAGGCGGATCAGTCCTCGCTGGAGGCGTTCGGTCGGCCCGGGGTGGCGGGATCCGGGGCCCACCGGCCCACCGGGCCGGGACGGCGTGGCGGTCCGGACCCTCTGACGGGTGCTGGCGCGTTCCGGCCGAGGCAGCTCCGGCAAGGGGATCTCCAGCTTGCGGGCGACCTTCTCCAGGGCTTCCCGCATGCTCCGGGCGGATCGCCACCGGCCCTGGGGCTTCTTCTCCAGGGCCTTCAGGCAGACCTGCACCAGCTCTTCGGGGACCGCCCGTCCCCGGCGGCGCAACGGCGGCACGGGTTCGAAGTTGTGGGCATAGCCCACCGCTACCGGGTCCTGGCCGCGAAACGGCGGCTTCCCGGTCAGCAGCTCGTAGAGGAGGATCCCGGCGGCGTAGACGTCGACCCCCGGACCCATGCTGCGGCGTCCCCGCACCTGCTCGGGAGCCATGTACTGCGGGGTGCCGAGCTGGGTTCCGGTGTGGGTGAGCTGGGTCCCCTCGAGGACCTTGGCCACTCCGAAGTCGGTCAGGCGCGCCCGTCCGTCGGCGTCCAGCAGGACGTTCTCGGGCTTCAGGTCCCGATGGACGATCCCCTTCGCATGGGCATGTTCGAGGGCCGACAGGACATCCCGGACCACTACCACGGTACGGGCGTCGTCAAGGGGCTCCTCCTGTTCGAGCAGACGGGCCAGTCCGCCTCCGGACAGGAGTTCCATGGCGAACCAGGCCGGGGGCTCCGGGGGGCCGACCGCCAGTACCCGGACGATCCGGGGGTGGTCCAGCTCCTGGAGGATCTCCGCTTCCCGGACGAAGCGACGCAGGACCTCCGGCCGCCGGGCCAGGTCCTCCTTGAGGACCTTGAGGGCGACCTCCTTGCCGGAGGCCTCGTCGAGGGCCCGGTGGACGTCGGCCATCCCGCCCTCTCCGAGGGGTGCCAGGATCCGGAAGCGGCCGAGTCTCATCCCCTCCATGTATCGGCCCCGGGACCGCGACCGCCGAGGCGCTCCCCCGGGGCCTCGGCAGGACGACCTCCCTGGTCACCAGGCGCAGGATGGCGGCGACCTGGCTCGGGGGCTCCGGTCGGGGTGCGGCGGCCAGGATCAGTCCCAGCAGGAGGAGGCTGGCGACGCCTCGGCGACCGGGGGAGGCCCTCGGTCGGCTCGGGCAAGGTCCGTCCTCCGTCCTCATGGGGAAGGCTCGCTCCCCAGGGTCGCCGCCGTCGCCAGGAACCAAGGGGGGGAGTACAGCCGGACCCGGACCACTTCCCGGCCCGCACCCACCCTCCGGACCTGGAACAGGACCCGGGCCTCCGGGGGCCCTGGGGTGCGTGCCAGGCCGCGCCGTCCCGGCCGGGGGACCAGGCGACCCTCCTCGATCCCGAACTCGAGCGTCTGCCCCCGTAGCTCCAGCCCCAGGGTCTCGCTCCAGGCGCTGATGGCCAGAGCGCCCGAGGGGCGCGGCCGAACGACCCGGGTCGCCCGCGAGGCCGCCCGGACCATCCGGGCGAGGTCGAGCAGGGGCTCGGCGTCGTCCCCGCCCGGTGCCGGCCCCAGCACCGCGAGCGACCCGGTGGCGATCGCTGCGATCAGCAGGCCCGCCGACAGCGAGACCAGCAGGTGTCCCGGCCGGCGCCTCAAGGTCCGCTCCCGTCATCACCGCGGACCGCACCCGGACCCTCGACCTCGGCTGCCAACTCGAAGGCGAACCGCGCCCCTGGGCCCGATACGATCAGCGTCCTCCGGGCGCCCGGACCTCGGCCGACCCGGACCATCCGCAGTCCCAGTCGCTCGAGCGGGGCTCGGCAGGATCCGTCCGGGCGGAAGCGGGCGAGGTCCCGGAGGATCCCGTCCAGTTCCGCCGCCCGCTCCGGGAGCCGGTCGGGCAGTCGCGTCCGGGCCCCGAGCTCGGCGGCCATGCCTCGTCCCAGGAACCAGGCGACGGCCCGGGTCCGCAGGCGGTGACGTTCGGCCGCGGCGGCCACCCGCCCGGCGACCCTCCCCATCAGCAGGACCAGGAGCAGGGCGAAGGCGAGCCCCACGTCGAGGAGGGCCTCGCCCCGACGCGGCTCCCGGGTCCGTCCGATCCGAGCGGAACACTGCATGGCGCCATGCTCGTCCCGACCCGGCCGGAGGCCAAGCCTCTCCGGCTGGCACGTGCTGGCACCTCCCCCGGGGCGTTGAAGGTCCGGTCGGATTTCGCTACGGTGGGGCCGTCCCAGCACCCGTCCGGGAGGAGTCGTCCCCTTGTCCGAGCTCGACCCCGCTATCCTCGCCAGGGCCAAGTCGTGGACCGGTTCCGACTACGACGAGGACACCCGCCTCGAGATCCAGCAGTTGCTCGATCGCCGGGACCACCCGGAGCTCGTGGACCGGTTCTACCGGGACCTCGAGTTCGGGACCGGTGGCCTGCGCGGCGTCATGGGCGCCGGTACCAACCGGATGAACGTCTACACGGTGCGACGAGCCACCCAGGGGTTCGCCAACTACATCAAGAAGTACGGCAAGGGGATCCTCTCGGTGGTGGTCGGCCACGACTGTCGCCACCGCAGCCGGGAATTCGCCCTGGAGGTCGCCCGGGTGATGGCCGGGAACTCGATCCGCGCCTACGTCTTCGACGGGCACCGGCCCACCCCCCAGGTCTCGTTCGCGGTCCGGCATCTCAGGGCCACGGCCGGGATCAACGTGACCGCCAGCCACAATCCCAAGCAGTACAACGGGTACAAGGCCTACTGGAGCGACGGCGGCCAGGTGGTCCCTCCCCATGACAAGGGGATCATCGCCGAGGTCGATCGCATCTCCAGCCAGAAGGATATCAAGCGGCTCGGCCATCGGGCCGCAGTGGAGATGGGCTTCCTGGTCGAGATC
>CAYOHP010000267.1:0-2807 GCA_964403795.1 uncultured bacterium
GGTCGCCTGGAGGCGGTCGGCGGCCGGACCCTGCTGGCTGCCTTCGAGGACCTCGACGACTTCCTGGAGGCGGCCCTGTCGCTCGGGCCCGTGGAAGTGGCGGCGACCCGGGGGGTCGACCTCGCCGGCTTCGTCGAGGGTGGCGTTTCGGTCCGGGTCCGGCTGCGCGGTGAACTCCAGGGCGGGTTCTGGCTGGCCCTGTCCTCCGCCGCGGTGCGGGCGGTGCTCGCCCGGGTCCTGGGCGCATCCGAGTCGAGCCTGACCGGCGAGCTCGGGGCCCTCCATCGCACCGCTCTGGAAGCCCCGGTGGACGAGTTCAAGGACAACCTGGTCCGCCATCTCGAGGGCGACGGACTCCCGCTCGAGGTGGAGCCCGGCCCGCCCCGCACCGAGCCGCCCGAGGTGGGGGCGGAGGAGCGCCTGATCTGCCTGGAAGCCGCCTTCGAACTGGGCGGGGAGGCGGCCCGGGTGCGGTTCTACCTGGAGGAGGCCCTGGCGCTGGGCCTGGCCAAGGTCGAACGGGAGCGGCGGGGCGGCCGGGAGGAGGCGGGCCGCAGCGAGGACCTGAGCGACCGGCAAGCGGGCGGCTCCCAGGCTCCGGTGGGCAGGCTGCCGGTCCCGGGGGCGAAGGCGACGGATGCGGTGGAGTCGCCGGCCGCTCCGGATGGGCCCCGGGTCGAGGCCGTGCTCGGAGGCACCGATCGCTTGCCGCCTGCCGGCCTGGCCGTGGGCGTGGTGGTGCGCCTGGATGCCCTGGCCGGGGCGTTGGTGGAACTCCGGATCGAGGGGCGCAAGGTGGGCGAGGGCCAGGTCGTGGTGGACGACGACCACTACGCGGTGCGGGTCGAGCGCCTGGAACCGGCGGCGGGGTCCCGGGGGGCCGGACCGTGAACGGATTCGAAGGGGCTGCCGCGACTTCGCTCGCGACCGGGACGGGCGGGCTCGAAGCCGCGGCCCGGATGCTGCCCGAGGGGACGCCCGGCTGGGTGGTGGCGGCCAGCTTGCTGCCCTTCGCGGTGGTGGTGCTCACGAGCTTCACCCGGATCTCGATCCTGCTGGCCTTCCTGCGCCAGGGGATCGGACTCGGGGACACACCTTCTCCCACCGTGCTGACCGCCCTGGCGGCCCTGCTCACCGTCATCGCCATGGCGCCGGTCCTCGATCAGGTCCAGCGCGAGGCGGTGGAGCCATGGCTCCGGGGCGAGCTGGCCGCCGAGGTCGCCCGGGACCGGGGCTGGTCCCGGGTGGCGGGATTCATGCAGGCGGAGACGCGGCGCCAGGACCTCGACCTGATGCGACGCTTGCACGCCGAGCGGGGCCTGCGCCTGGAGGCCGGGAGCCCGAGGGTCCTGGTGCCGGCCTTCGTGGTGAGCGAACTCCGGGCATCCTTCCGGATGGGACTGGCGATCTGGCTGCCCTTCCTGGTGGTCGATCTGCTGGCGGCGGTCCTCGTCTCGCTCTCCGGCCTGGCGCTGGAGGCCCGGCTGCTGGCGCTCCCCCTGAAGCTCCTCCTGTTCCTGGCCGTGGACGGTTGGGCGCTGCTGGTGGCGGGCATGGTGCGGTCGGTCGGGATGTCCCCGTGAACCCGATGCTGGCGACCGGCCTCCAGGTGGCGCTGCTGGTGGTCCTCCCGTTCGTGGTGGGCGCCCTGGTCGTCGGGGTGGTCCTGGGCGTGGTCCAGGCGGGCACCGGGGTCCAGGACCCGGGTGCCGGGCAGGCGGTGCGCCTGGGCGGCGCGGCGCTCCTGGTGGTGCTGGCGGGTCCCTGGGCGCTCCGGGTCCTCACGGCCTTCACCCAGGGTCTCTGGGCCGATCTCGGGAGGCTGGCCCGGTGATCGCCGAAGCAGCCCTGGGGCTTAGGGTCGCGGGGGCCATGGTCGGCGCCTTCGCAGGTCTCGATCTGCCGGGCGTGGGCACAGCCCTGCTGGCGGCGGTGGTGGCGACCGGGGTGGCGGGCTACTCCGGGAGTGGGGGACCGGTCCCCTCCCTGGTCGAGGCCGGCGGGGAACTGCTGCTGGGTCTGGTCCTGGGAGCGGCGCTGGCGGCGCCGTTTCGGGGCCTGGGCGCGGGAGCGGTCGAGGGTGCCAGGACCCTGGGAGTACCCGAGGACCTGTGCAAGGCGGCGCTCTTGGCAGGGGCGGCCGGCTGGGCCGCCGCCGGGGGCTTCGAGCATCTGGTCGTCGCGGTGGCGGGTCTGGGCGACCCGTTCGGCTCCCGGCCGCTCGGAGAGGGAGGGTTGGCCGCCTGGCTGACGGCTTCCGGGAGGGCCGCGGTGCTCGGACTCTGGATGGGGCTCGCCCCGGCCCTGGCCTTCCGGGTAGCGAGCGAGGGCTTCCTGGCCCTGACCCTGGCCCCGGGCTGGCCGGGGGCCGGGGCCTCGCCGCTGGCCCGGGCCGTCCGCGGCGGCCTCCGGCTGGTCTTCCACTCGCTCAGGATCCCGGCGCTGGGAGGCAGCGCCAGCGCGGCCCAGTCGCTGGGCCTGGCGCGGGCGACGGGCGTCAGGTAGCCCATGGAAGACGGACGCCTCCCGGCCAGCGACCGCAAGCGCAAGGTCCTTCGCGACCAGGGCGATCTCCCCAGCCCGGGGGAACTCGGGCATCTCTCCCGGGGCCTCCTCCTGGTCGCCTCGGTCGGGCTCTGGATGCCGTTCGCAGGCCGGAGGGTCGGCGAGCTGGCCCGACGGGTCTTTTCCGACCCGATGGGGTTCGATCCGGCCGGACTGGTCCCGCTGGCCACCGAGGTCGGGCTCGCCACCCTGGCGGTCCTGGCCTTGGCGGTCCTGCTCGGGGCCGGGCTGCAATGGGCGGT
>CAYOHP010000268.1:0-2802 GCA_964403795.1 uncultured bacterium
ATCTCCAGGAAGTAGAAGGACCGGTCCGGGGCCACCAGGAACTCGATGGTGCCTGCCCCCACGTAGCCGCAGGCGGCGGCGGCCTGGCGGGCGGCGGCGGCCATGCGTTCCCGGATCTCCGGGGTCAGGAACGGGGAGGGGCACTCCTCGACCACCTTCTGGTGGCGCCGCTGCACCGAGCACTCGCGCTCGCCGATCGAGTGGGCGGTCCCGTCCGGGCCCGAGAGGATCTGGATCTCTATGTGGTGGGCCTCGGGGAAGTAGCGCTCGAGGTAGCAGCCGGCATCGCCGAAGGCGGCCAGCGCCTCCCCGGCGGCCCGTTCGAAGGCCGAGGCCAGCTCGGATTCCTTCTCCACCACCCGCATGCCTTTGCCGCCGCCACCGGCCCGGGCCTTGATGAGGAGGGGATAGCCGATACGGGCGGCTTCCCGGCGGGCCTCGGCGAGGTCGGTGAGGGACCCTTCGGTCCCGGGCACCACCGGGACCCCGGCCGCGAGCATGCGCTTGCGGGCCTCGGTCTTCAGGCCCATGGCGAAGATGGCGTCGGGCGGGGGGCCGATCCAGGTGAGCCCGGACTCGATCACCTTGCGGGCGAAGCCGGCGTTCTCCGACAGGAAGCCGTAGCCGGGGTGGATGGCATCGGCCCCGGTGGCCCGGGCGGCCGCGATCAGCCGGTCGCCGACCAGGTAGGACTCGGAAGCCGGACCTGGTCCGATGGCGACGGCTTCGTCGGCCAGCAGTACATGGAGGCCGAGCCGGTCGGGCTCGGAGTAGACCGCCACGGTGCCGAGACCGAGGGCCTGGCAGCTGCGGAGGATTCGGCTGGCGATCTCGCCGCGGTTGGCGATCAGCACCTTGTGGATCGGACGCGCTGCCATGGGGAGGGGGAGACTAGCACGCAGGCACGTCCATCGGGACCTCCCCCGGGGGCCGCGGGGCGGACTAGTATCTGCGACTCCCGAGGAGGCAGTCCCCATGTCGATGGCGCAGAAGCTGGAGCGACTCCAGGCCCTGGACCACCAGGCGCAGCTCGGAGGCGGCGAGAAGCGCATCCAGGCCCAGCACCAGAAGGGCAAGATGACCGCCCGGGAGCGCCTGGCCTTCCTCCTCGACGAGGGCAGCTTCCAGGAGATCGACCGCTACGTGGTCCATCGCTGCCGCGATTTCGAGATGGAGGAGACCCGGTTCCTGGGCGACGGCGTGGTCACCGGCTGGGGACGGATCGACGGCCGCCAGGTCTTCGTGTTCAGCCAGGACTTCACCGTCTTCGGGGGCAGCCTCTCCGAGGCGCACGCCGCCAAGATCTGCAAGGTCATGGACCTGGCGGTGAAGACCGGGTGCCCGGTGATCGGCCTGAACGATTCGGGCGGCGCCCGCATCCAGGAGGGCGTGGTCTCGCTCGGCGGCTACGCCGACATCTTCCTCCGGAACACCCTGGCGAGCGGTGTGGTGCCCCAGCTCTCGGCCATCATGGGCCCCTGCGCCGGGGGCGCCGTCTACTCGCCCGCCATCACCGACTTCATCCTCATGGTCGAGGGCACCTCGCACATGTTCGTGACCGGGCCCGAGGTCATCAAGACCGTGACCCATGAAGAGGTCTCGATGGAGGACCTCGGCGGGGCGGCGACCCACGAGCAGAAGAGCGGGGTCTCGCACTTCACCTGCCGGAGCGAGCGGGAGTGCCTGCTCACCCTGCGCCGCCTGCTCTCGTTCATGCCGCAGAACAACCTCGATCCCGTGCCTGCGGTACCCACCCAGGACCCCGCCGACCGGCGCGACCCGGGGCTCCGGGACCTGATCCCCGAGAACCCCAACAAGCCCTACGACGTGCGCGAGGTGATCCGGAGGGTGGTCGACGACGGCGACTTCCTGGAGGTGGCGGAGCACTTCGCGCCGAACCTGGTGGTCGGCTTCGGACGCTTCGAGGGAGCGAGCGTGGGGATCGTGGCCAACCAGCCGGCGGTGCTGGCGGGCTGCCTCGACATCGGGGCCAGCACCAAGGGGGCCCGGTTCGTCCGTTTCTGCGACGCCTTCAACATCCCGCTGGTCACCTTCGAGGACGTGCCCGGGTTCCTCCCCGGGACCGCCCAGGAATGGGGCGGGATCATCAAACACGGCGCCAAGCTCCTCTACGCCTACTGCGAGGCCACCGTCCCCAAGATCACCGTGATCCTCCGGAAGGCCTACGGCGGCGCCTACGACGTCATGGCCTCCAAGCACATCCGGGCCGACGTGAACCTGGCCTTCCCCACCGCCGAGATCGCGGTCATGGGTCCGGAAGGTGCGGTCAACATCCTCTACAAGCGGGAGCTGGCTGCCGCCGCCGATCCCGAGGCGCTGCGCAAGGAGAAGGTCGCCGAGTTCCGGGAACGCTTCGCCAATCCCTACGTGGCCGCCGAGCGGGGCTACGTCGACGAGGTCATCGACCCCGCCGACACCCGTCCCAGGGTGGCGGCCGCGCTCCGCATGACCCGCACCAAGCGCGAGAGCATGCCCCAGAAGAAGCACGGGAACATTCCGCTCTAGTTCGTCTGCAGCTCGCCCGCTCGTCTGCAGCTCGCCCCGAGCGGAGCGAGCCAGGGGGGTTGGGGGGTCGTCCCCCCAAGGCAATCTGCGGCAACCCGGAGGGTTGCAACGGGACGTCGGGGTCGTGGCGGAGCCACGGCCCGGGCGTCCCGTGCGCCTCGCTCGCGGACGGGCTCCGCCTGCGCTGCTTCCCCGGGCGGAGCCCGGGGCGCTCCCGCTGCGCCCGTGAGTTCGGCGGGGGGGGGGGGGGGCCCCCCCCCACCCCCCCCCCCCCCC
>CAYOHP010000269.1:0-2793 GCA_964403795.1 uncultured bacterium
TCACCACCGAGCTCGGCGCCCACCTCGGCGAGCTTCTGGGGATCGACTGGAATCCCCGGGAAGTGATCCACCGCTTCCGCAACAAGTTCTCGATGAAGCAATACCTGCGGGACCACGGCTCGATGCGCATCAACGCCTCGCGCATGGTGGAGACCGAGGAGGAGGCCGTCGACTTCGCCGACGAGGTCGGCTACTGGCCGATCGTGGTCAAGCCCACCGAGGGCGCCGGGAGCCGGGGCGTCTTCTTCGTCCACAGCGAGGACGAGCTCCTGGAGCGGGCCGTCGAGGTCTTCCACCACGGCTCCGGCAGCGTGCTCCTCGAGGAGTTCATCGGGGGCACCGAGTTCGTGGTCAACGGCATCGTCGACGCCGACCACAAGATGCTGGTCACCGACGTCTGGTGCTACGACAAGCGCGAGAGCCACGGGATCCCCAACCTCTACTTCCAGACCTTGAAGGTCGACACCCATGACCCGGTGTTCTGGCCGCTCGCCCACTACGCCGCCGAGGTCGTGGAGTGCCTGGGCCTGAAGCGCTGCCCCATCCACATGGAGCTGAAGCTCGACGAGCGCGGCCCCTGCCTGATCGAGGTCGGGGCCCGGTTCGCAGGAGGCAACCAGCCGCTGCTCGCCTCCCGCCTCCACGAGCGCAGCCTGTTCGAGCTGGCGGCCTGCCACTACATGGCCGAGCTCCCGCTGCACGTCGACGACGTGCGCTACGACCGCTACGACGCCCGCCAGGCCCGGATCGTCAGCGGGGTCCAGGCCCAGGAGATCCCCTCGATCACCGCCGTCCATGGCCTGGATGAGGTCTCCGCCCTGCCGTCGTTCATGATGTTCGGCAACGTGTTCCCGGTCGGTGCCTACCTGCCGGTCACCACCGACCTCTACACCCGCTCCTACGAGGTCTACCTGCTCCACGAGGACCCGGACCAGATCGAGGCCGACGCCCAGGCGGTCCGGGAGCTGCTGGTCTACGAGTAGGCCGAGGCAGGGCGCCCCGGGACCACCGGGAGGGGTTCCACCCGCTGCCACCGGTTCTCGCCGCAGGCCGCATGGGCTACCTTCCTGGAACCGGAGGAGGTTCCTCGACCATGGCGATCCCGCACCGGACCCAGAAGGCGATCCCGCTGGCGATCCTCTCGGCCCTCCCGTTCTGGTCGGCCCCCCCGTGCCTGGCCGAGCGCCCCGAGATCGAACTCGAACTCGAGAGCTGGCTGCGCCAGTACTACCGGGACGCCTGGGTCTGGGCCCGGACCACCCGGAGCGGCCGGGTGTTCGCGGCCATCAACCTGATCCACCCGGGACGCGCCGAGACCTCCAGGGACGCCGACGCCCTCCGCATCCTCGACGACCTCCGCAAAGAGGTCCTCGAGCCGAGGTCCCGCGACCTCGACTTCGCCGACGGGACCCAGGTCGTCCTGCTCGGGGGCGTGGTCTCCTCCGGCAAGGAGCGAGCCGAGACCACCCGCAGGGTGCTCCACGAACTCTCCCGCGAGCTGGCCCGGATCGTGACCGCCAACGGTCTGGTGGTGCGCTCGCTCGCCATCGAGAGCCTGGAGCTCGGGCGGGTCTCGGTGCAGCTGGCGGTGCGGGGCGTCGAGCTCGGCGAGCTGGAGCGGGAACGGCTGGAGGTCGGCCTCTGGCACACCCTCCAGCAGCTGACCGGCTCCGCCCGGTTCGGGTTCCGGGAGCTCGACCTCGAACTCTCCTCGGTGACGGTGGAGGACCTGGCGCTCGCTCCGGACCCGCCTTCTTCCTGAGGGCACGAGGCAACGCTCCGCCTGGGCTCGACCCCACTCCGTGGCCCGCGATACGCTCGGGGATCGCGGGGGGATCCAGGAGGACTTGTTGCCCGGTCCGTTCCGCCTTCCTCGCTTCGCCGCCTTCGCCATCGCCTTCGCCGCCCTCGCCCCGGGTCTCGAAGCCAATCCCGCCAAGCCCCTGTACCGCAACGGGGAACCGGTGGAGGGCCAGCAGACGGACGGCAACTGGTACGCCGGCTCGATCTGGAAGTTCGACAAGGCCAAGGCCCTCTACCAGATCCGCTGGAAGGGCGTTCCCACCAGCGCCGACTCCTGGCTCGACGAAGCGAAGCTGAGGAAGGCCGGGAGCGGTCCGGTCGCCGATCCCGCGAGCTTCCCTGGCCTGGCGGCCGCCCCCCAGCCTTCGGCCGCGACCAGGCCGGGGCCCGCCCCTGCGGCCGCGTCCGCGGCACCTGCCGGGTACGGCAACGGTGCCGCCGTGGAAGCCCAGCAGGCGGACGGTCGCTGGTACGCCGGCCGGGTCTACAAGGTGGACAAGTCGGCCGGCACCTACATGATCCGCTTCGACGGCCTGCCCACCGGCGCCGACGCCTGGCTGACCGCCGACAAGCTGCGGCCGCCGGGAGGCGGCGACGTGGTGGACCCTGCCCACCTGATGAGCGAGCTCCAATTCCGGCGCGAGTTCGCCGAACTCGACGCCCACGCCGCCAAGGGCCAGTGGACCGACTCCCATTGGCTCTCCGACCTGGATCGCCACCTGAAGACCCTGCGGGAGCACCTGGCCAGCCACGAGACCCGCTGGCCCCAGGCGAACAATGCCCCGATCCGGGGCGGCCTCGAGCGCCGGGTCGCCGAGTACGCCGGCAAGCGCCCCGAGGTTCCGGCTCCGCTCACCCCCGAGGAGGCGACCGCCCTGGAGGAGGCCTACCGGCCCCGCTACGAAGCGGCCCGGCAATTCCCCCACGAGGCCGACGCCTCCGGGCTGGTCGGGATGGCCGCCACCCTGGAGGCCCTCGACCTGGCCCGCT
>CAYOHP010000270.1:0-2547 GCA_964403795.1 uncultured bacterium
ACCACGAACGCCACCGGATCGTCTCGACCCACCCCCTGGTCAAGGACGTGGTGGTGACCGAGCGCTACGTCTGCCAGATCCGTGCCCGTCGCCACATCAAGGTCTGCGCCTTGAGCCACGGCTTCCTGGACGAGATCCATGTCCGGGAGGGCCAGGAGGTCAAGGAGGGCGATCCGATGTTCAAGATCCGCCCCATCGTCTACCAGACGAAGTACGACGCCGAACTGGCCGAGGTCCGGCTCGCCGAGCTCGAACTCGCCAACGCCGAGCGCCTGTCGAAGCAGGAGATCGTCTCCGAGAACGAGGTGGCGCTGTTCCAGGCCAAGCTCGCCAAGGCCCGGGCGCATGCCAAGGAGGCGGAGGCCGAGCTCCAGTTCACCGTCGTCAAGGCGCCCTTCGACGGCATCGTGGACCGCCTGGAGATGCAGCTGGGGAGCCTGATCGAGGAGCGCGAGCACCTGACCACGCTCTCCGACAACAGCGTGCTCTGGGTCTATTTCAACGTCCCGGAGGCCCGGTACCTGGACTACGTGGCCAACCCCAGGCCGGCCGATGGGAGCCAGTCGATCGAACTGGTGCTGGCCAACGGTCAGCGCTTCGCACACACGGGCCAGATCGGAGCCATCGAGGCCCAGTTCGACAGCGAGACCGGGAACATCCCCTTCCGGGCCGACTTCCCGAACCCGGAACGCCTGCTGCGCCACGGGCAGACGGGCAATGTGCTGATCCACCACACCCGGCAAGGCGCCCTGGTCATCCCGCAGCGGGCGACCTTCGAGATCCTGGATCGACGCTACGTCTTCGTCCTCGATGAGGCCGGGGTGGTGCACCAGCGGGCGATCACCATCGGGAACGAGCTGGACGACATCTTCGTGGTCTCGAGCGGGCTGACGGCGGGCGACACGATCGTGCTCGAGGGGGTCCGCCAGGTCCGCGACGGCGAGCACCTGAAGGGCGTCGAGTTCCTGGCGGCCGAGCAGGCCATGGCCCACATGAAGCACCCCGCGATCTGAGCCCGGGCCTCGAAATCGCAGACCTAGCGTCTCCTAGAACCCCCCATCCCAGGGAGTCCCCTCCATGAATCTCTTCACGAAGATCCTCCATCGCCCCGCGATGGCGATCGTCATCTCGATCCTCACCGTGTTCCTCGGGATCCTGGGGATCCGGTCGCTCCCGATCGCCCAGTTCCCCTCGATCACCCCGCCCACCGTCGAGGTCGCGATCGCCTATCCGGGGGCCAGCGCCGACGTGCTGGTCGACACGGTCCTCATCCCCCTCGAGCAGTCGATCAACGGCGTCCAGGACATGCGCTACATCGCCTCCGACGCCACCAGTGCCGGCGAGGCGACGATCCGGATCTACTTCG
Source organism: uncultured bacterium (assembly GCA_964403795.1). Taxonomy (GTDB): domain Bacteria; phylum Muiribacteriota; class UBA6191; order CAZXTJ01; family CAYOHP01; genus CAYOHP01. Next base: position 1,367 of record CAYOHP010000270.1, read on the forward strand.
AGCCGGGCACCGACCCGGATCTGGCGGTCGTGAACGTCCAGAACCGGGTCAACATCGTGATGAACCGGCTCCCCCTCCTGGTGCAGAGGGAGGGCATCCTCGTCAGCCAGGTCGTGCCCAGCGTGCTGCTCACGATCAACATCTTCAGCACCGATCCGAAGCTCGACCAGAACTTCCTCTTCAACTTCGCCAACGTCTACGTGATGCCGGTACTGAAGCGGATCCAGGGGATGGGTCGCCCCACCAATCTCGGCAACCGCGCCTTCGCCATCCGGGTCTGGCTGAACCCGGACCGGATGCGGGCCTACAAGGTGTCCTCCGAGGAGGTCATGGAGGCCCTGGCCGAACAGAGCGTGATCGGTTCTCCCGGTCGTCTCGGGCAGGCCACCGGAAAGACCTCCCAGTCGCTCGAGTACGTGCTCACCTACGTCGGCAGGTACAACAAGCCGGAGCAGTACCGGGACATCATCCTCAGGGCGAGTCCCGAGGGCGAGATCCTGCGGCTGCGGGACGTCGCCGAGGTGGAGCTCGGCTCCGAGTTCTTCGACATCTACACCGACATCGACGGCCACCCCGCCGCCTCCATCGTGCTCAAGCAGAGCCCCGGCTCCAACGCCGCCGTGGTCATCGACGAGGTCAAGAAGCAGCTGGAGGAGATCAAGAAGGAGTCGTTCCCGCCCGGCGTGGACTATGCCTTCGCCTACGACGTCTCCCGGTTCCTCGACGCCTCCATCGAGAAGGTCCTCCACACCCTGCTGGAGGCATTCCTCCTGGTGGCGCTCGTGGTCTACCTGTTCCTGGGCGACCTCAGGTCGACCCTGATCCCCACGCTGGCGGTCCCGGTCTCGCTGGTCGGGACCTTCTTCTTCCTCCACATGCTCGGCCTCTCGATCAACCTGATCACCCTCTTCGCCATGGTGCTGGCGATCGGCGTGGTGGTGGACGACGCCATCGTGGTGGTCGAGGCCGTGCACGCCAAGATGGCGGAGACCCACCTCTCCCCGTACCAGGCGAGCAAGGTGGTCCTGCATGAGATCAGCGGCGCCATCGTCGCCATCACCCTGGTGATGTGCGCGGTGTTCGTGCCCGTGACCTTCATCAGCGGACCGGTCGGAACGTTCTACCGCCAGTTCGGGATCACCATGGCGACCTCCATCCTGCTCTCGGGACTGGTGGCCCTG
>CAYOHP010000271.1:0-2540 GCA_964403795.1 uncultured bacterium
TTCCTGGAGGAGCAGCTCAAGGAGAAGGGCCGCTTCGTGGTCCGGTCGCTGGCCCGGATGCTGGTGAACCCCCTGCTCGAGGGCAACTACTCGCAGATGAGGATCTTCGTCTCCGAGCAGGCCGACGCCGACCTGGTCGACTACGCGTGCCTCCAGGACATGGACGGGACCAACCTGGCCGAGGCCGGGGTGGTCTCGATGCAGACCCAGGAGGCCGAGACCTACGGGCGGATCGCTCTCCGGCGGACCGGCTACGAACCGATCTTCGACCAGGCCACCTACCTCGGGGGACGGCGCTTCCTCGAGTACTCGACGCGGCTGGCGGCCCCCGGGATGAAGGCCCAGGGGGTGATCCGGGTGGGTTTCGACACCGAGCGCCGGATCGACCGGGTGGTGGAGCAGGGCATCCAGCAGCTGATGCTGGTCTTCCTGGCGGCCATCCCGCTCGGGGTCGGGCTCTCGGTGCTGCTCGCCTACTGGATCGCCCGCCCGATGCGGACCCTGGTCGAGGGGGCGGAGGCCATGGCGGCAGGCAATTTCGAACGGGGGGTGGTGGTCGAGAGCCCTCGGGAGATGGCGGTGCTGGCGGCCAGCTTCGACCACATGCGGGTCCGGATCAAGGACCAGATCCGGGAGCTGGAAGGTGCCTACCATCGCCTCGACCGGAAGGTCTACGAGCTCGAGGTGCTGGTCGAGGCCGCCAAGCGGATGAACTTCAAGAGCTACTCGCCCGAGCTGCTCGCCTACCTGCTCGACACCGCCATCGAGGCGTTGGATGCCGAATGGGGCTCGCTCATGATGGTCGACGAGCGCAGCGACCCGGAGGAGCTCACCCTGCGGGTGGTGCGAGGGGCGGGGTTCGATCGGGACACCGCGGCCAGGATCCGCAAGGGCGAGGGGATCGCCGGCCAGGTCTTCGAGACCGGGGTAGCACGGATCGCCAACCAGGGGAGCAAGGATCCGCTCTTCATCCACAAGACCGGACAGGACGAGTTCGAGAAGCAGATCCGATCCCTGATCTGCGTGCCGCTCATGATCGAGAACCAGCCCATCGGGGTCTTCAACCTGGTGAACAGCCGGGCCGAGACCGGGTTCGACCAGAACGACCTCACCCTGCTGACCGCCCTCGCCAGCCAGGCCGCCCGCAGCCTGGAGAACGCCAAGCTCTACGATCAGGCGATCCGGGAATCGAAGACCGGCCTGTTCGTGCCCCGCTACTTCGAGGCCCGGGTGCGGGAGGAGATCGTGGCCAGCCGCCGCTACGGCCAGTTCTTCAGCCTGGTGGTCCTCGACATCGACCACTTCAAGAAGATCAACGACACCTATGGGCACCTGATGGGGGACGAGGTGCTGGTGAAGCTCGCCCGCTTCGTGATCGGGATGCTGCGCGAGGACCTCGACGTGGCCAGCCGGTTCGGTGGGGAGGAGTTCGCTCTGCTGCTCCCCAAGACCGACAGCCCGGGCGCGGCCCATGTGGCCGAACGCCTGCGGCAGAAGGTGGAAGCCGAGATCGCCGACGCCGCGGCCGGGATCCCCAAGGTCACCATCTCGGTGGGGATCTCCACCTGGCCCCGGGACGCCGAGGACCAGACCGACCTCTTCGAGGTGGCCGACGCGGCGCTCTACGCCGCCAAGGAGAACGGGCGCAACCAGGTCCGTGCCGGCCGCGACAAGCGCCGGATCTAGTTTCGTCTGCAGCTCGCCCCAAGAGGCTCGCTCGCGGACGGGCTCCGCTTCGCTGCTTCCCCGGGCGGAGCCCGGGGCGCTCCGGCTTCGCCCGTGGTCGTCGGCAGCTCGGTTTGCGCCGGTCCCGGGCCCCGGAGATGCGAGGAAGCCGAGGAGGAGATTCGAACTCCCAACCAACGCTTTACGAAAGCGCTGCGCTACCGTTGCGCTACCTCGGCGGGATCCGGTGGGATCCGGCTCGAGAGCCGGGTCCTCCCGGGGACCGACCCGAGTATAGCCCCGCTCCCGGTGGAGAGGGGAAGGGGATGAGACGTCCGGGGCTCGAACCCGGGACCAGCGGATTAAAAGTCCGCTGCTCTACCAACTGAGCTAACGTCTCCCAGGTGGACGCGTACCACGCGGGTCCTCGGGTCGCCAACCAGGATGCTCTCAGCGGCGGGCCACCCGGCGGCGCCAGTCGAGCCAGGCCACCAGCCCGAGGCCGAGGACCGCCAGAGCCGGACCCGCCCCGATCGCGAGTACGGTGCCTTCCAGATCTCCCTCCTGCACCACCCTGCGAACCCGGAACCCGCTCCGGGCCACGCTCGCCGGAGGCGGCAGGCGGGCGAGCCAGGCGAAGAGGCTCGCCATGAAGGCGGCGTTCCAGGGATGGGCGTCCAGGACCGCGTCGCTCGCCAGGTCGCTGTCGCCGAGCAAGGCCACCCGGCCCCGTCCGTCGTCCCGGGTCATCACCAGGGGATGGGACCCCTGCATCGTCCATGCGAGGCGCTCGCCCAGCGCCTGTCCGGGGGCGACGACCCAAGAACCCGGGCGGCTCCTGACCAGCACCTCCCAGGGCGGACCAGGCTGGGGTC